>JBBQUW010000030.1:0-34949 GCA_038212095.1 Gaiellales bacterium
CGGCCGAGCTCGGCTCGAGCGCCGGGTACGGCCACGAGGGCCTGATCGACGCCGGGTTCGATGGGCATGGCGAGCGGATCGCGTTCGTGGAGTTCTCGGGATACCGGCGCTCGGACGTGGCCGCGTACCAGTCCTGCTTCGGACTGTCGGTCCCGATCAGCGATGTGGCGGTGGGCCGGGCTGACAACAACATGGCGGGCTCGGCGGAGGTCGAGCTGGACGTCGAGACGGCGATCTCGTCCGCGCCGGGGATCGACCAGGGATTCGTCTACATGGCAGATCCGAGCGCCACGCTGCCCGCCGTGCTGAACGCGATCGTCGCGGATGCACCGACGACCGGGGTGCGGATCGTCTCCGACAGCTGGGGAATCTGCGAGCCGCTGCTCCCGCCGGGGCGGGTTGCGGCTACCAACGCGGCGCTGCAGTTGGCGGCGGTGTCGGGCATCACCGTGCTGGCTGCCTCGGGCGACAGCGGCTCGTTCGACTGCTCCGGCTTCCCGTCCCTGGCGGTGGACGATCCCGCCGCGCAGCCGTTCGCGACCGGTGTCGGCGGGACGGCCTTACATATCCTGCGCACCGGCAGCGCCCGGGAGGTGGTGTGGGACGATCTGTCCGGCGCCGGCGGCGGGGGCCTGTCGCGATTCTGGTCGCAGCCGTCGTGGCAGATGGGCGTGGGCGTCGCGAACCGCTACAGCGATGGGCACCGCGAAGTGCCCGACGTGGCGCTACACGCCTCGCCGATCGATCACGGCCATATCGTCTACTGCAGCACGGACGCCTGCGGAGGTGCCGGGTGGACGACGTTCGGTGGAACCAGCGCCGCGGCGCCGCTGCTGGCCGGGATCGTCGCGGATGCCAACCAGTACTCGCTGGCCCACGGCGGGCAGCGGCTTGGATACGCCAACCCGTTTCTGTACGACCGTCTGCGACATCACCGCGCCGTCTACCGGGATGTGACGGTCGGTGACAACCACCTGGGAGGCAACGGTGCGTACCCGGCGACCACCGGCTACGACCTCGCCACCGGCATCGGATCGGTGCGCGCTGGGCTGTTCGCCGCCGACCTCGCCGCCTACGTTCCCACGCCGCCGAATCCTCAGCTCACCACGCTCACCGCTGCTCCCACTCGCGACCTCGTCGTCCACTACGGAGCTGCCGTCCTGTTTCACGGTCGTCTTTCCGACGCGGGCGGCGGTGTCGCAGGTGAGCGGGTCTACGTCCAGGGCGGTGATCTACTGGGTATCCGCGAGTGGCCCCGCAGGACGTCGGCGACCGGTCTGTGGTCACTCACCCTGTCGCGCCAGATCGTCCGCCGCATGACGTGGAGAGCCATCTTTCCCGGGTCGCAGACGCGTGCGCCGTCCGTGGCAGGCGGCTTTACGGTGTTCGTGATCCCTCCGCTGTCGGCTGTCGCCGGCGTGCCTTTCGAAGGCGGGGCGTATCTCGCCGCACCCGGCGAGCGGTTCCGGTTCTCCGGCCTGACGCTGGGGGTGCTCGATCAGCGAACCGTGAGCGCAGAGTACCGGCCGCTACGACCCGGCGGGGTCTGGCGTCGGCTGGGCGCCGCGACCGTGCACGTGGCGGGGCGGTATGCGCGCCTGGTGACGGCGCCGCAGCCCGGGCGATACCTGATTCGCTGGCGCTACCGCGGCGGCCGCACCGGACAGTGGATGAGCGCCGTCTCTCGCTCTCTGGGGCTGGTCGTTCGATGAGCGCCCTCGGCCGCCATGCCCGGCTTGGGTAGTCTGCCCGCGGTGACACGCTCCCTCAACCGGTTCGAAGTCATCTCCGTAGCGGTTGCCGCGGCGGGCGCCGCGGCGGCCGCCGCACTGGCGCTGGTGGGCGCGGCAAACACCCTGGTGTTCCTGGTATCGGCGCTGGCGCTGGTCGCCCTGGCCTGGATCGTCGGCGTCGCCACCGAGCAGCTCGGCGAGAGCGCGGGGCCAAAGGTGGGCGGCGTGCTGAACGCCACCTTCGGCAACGCGGCTGAGCTGATCATCACCATCTTCGCGATCCGGGCTGGTGAGATCGACGTTGCCAAGGCGAGCATCACCGGCTCGATCCTCGGCAACACCCTGCTCGTGCTGGGGCTCTCGTTCGTCATCGGCGGGCTGCGTAACGGCATCCAGACGTTCAACCAGCAGGTGGCGGGGATGAACGCCTCGATGCTTGCGTTGGCGGTGATCGGCCTCGGCATCCCGACGCTGTTCGAACGTGTCGGCGGCCATGCCGATGTCCAGGCGATAAGCGATGTCACCGCGGGCATCCTGCTGCTGCTGTACGTGCTGATGCTGGTCTACTACTTCCGCACGCCGGCCGGCGGCAGCAAGCTGCGCGAGGATCACCCGCAGCCGCACTGGTCGGCGCGGCTGGCGATGGTGCTGCTGCTGGCGTCGACAGGCGCCGTCGCGGTGATCTCGGACGTGTTCGTCGGCACGCTGTCACAGGTGATCGCCGACCTCGGCATCTCGGCTGTGTTCCTGGGGCTGATCATCGTGCCTCTGGTGGGCAACATCGCGGAGAACATCGTCGGCATCAAGATCGCGCTTCAGAACGACATCGACTTCTCGATGTTGGTTTCACTCGGCTCGTCGATGCAGATCGCCCTGGGCGTCGCGCCGATGCTGGTGTTCATCTCGCTGGCGACGCCGCACAGCTTCGATCTCGTGTTCCCTGCAATCCAGGTGATCGCTCTGGTTGCGGCCGTGTTCATCACCGCGTTGATCGCCGCTGACGGCGAGTCGAACTGGCTGGAGGGCGCGCAGTTGGTGGCGGTGTACGCGATCATCGCGACGGCGGTGTGGTACCTGTGACCCGGTTTCAGAAGGTCGTCTTCGCGGTGGTGTTCGCGCTGTCGGGGCTGGCGCTGGCGCTGCGGGTGGCCGACGTGCCCGGGCAGGTGGTGTTCGTGGTTGCCGCGGTCGCGGTCGCGGGACTGGCCTGGGCGCTTGGAGAGGCAACGGTGCAGGCTGGGGAGTCGGCGGGTCCGCGCGCCTCGGCGCTGCTCAACGCGAGCTTCGGCAACCTGCCCGAGGTGGTGATTCTGGTGCTGGCGATCGACGCCGGGCTGACGGACATCGCCCGCGCCTCGATCATCGGGTCGGTGCTGGGCAACGTGCTGCTGATCCTGGGCCTGGCCCTGCTGCTGGGAGGATGGCGGCACGGCATCCAGACGTTCAACGAGCGAGTTGCGGCGACCAACTCCTCGATGCTGGTGTTGGGTGTAATCGGGCTTGGCATCCCGACGCTCTTCCATGCCCTCGAGACCGACGTCAGCTCGGAGCTGGTGCTGTCGCGCTGGACTGCCGGCGCGCTGCTCCTGTGCTATTTCGCCTACCTGTACTTCTCGTTCACATCGCCCGGCCTGCATTTTGCTGACGAGTCCGGCGAGATGACCTGGTCGCGCACGCAGGCGATCGTGCTGCTGGCGGCGACGGCACTCGCGACCGGGGTGGTGTCCGAACTGCTCGTCCACTCGATCCAGCCCACCATCGATGCCTGGGGGATACCGCGCGCCTTCATCGGCCTGATCGTGGTGCCGTTCATCGGCAACGTGGCCGAGCACTTCTCTGCCGTCAAGCTGGCGTTGGCCAACCGGGTCGACTTCGCGATGGGCATCGCCTACGGCTCCGGCATCCAGATCTCGCTGTTGGCCAGCGGCATCGCCGTGTTCGCCAGCATGGTGATCGGCAACGAGGTGGCGCTGGTGTTCGATCCGCTGCAGCTGGCAGCGCTGGGTGCGGCCGCCATCGCCTCGACGCTGATTGCGCGCGCGGGCGAGACCAACTGGCTGGAGGGGCTTCAGCTGCTGGTGATCTACTTCGTGGTCGCGGTCGCGTTCTGGCTGCTCTAGACGTGGTGCTGGCGTGCCGGCATCACCGGATCGGATACGCCCGCCCGTTCACCGCCGGAAGCACCTGCGACGTGACCCAGGCCGGCGTCTGCACCAGCCCCGAGCGGTACGCATAGGCGCCGCTGACCAGCTTGCGGTTAGCCAGGTAACCGAGCGCGCCGGTGTTGACCAGGCCGCACTTGATGCGGGACTGGATCACCCAGGAGGTCGACTGGCTGTCCGAGCCGGCGGACGCGTTGAGCGCGTATCCCAGGTCGCTGCGCTGCAGGGTGTGCATGTAGTCGTAGGCGTGGGCGACGGCGTTCCAGTTGCACGGGATACCGCCTGATCGGAGCGCCATCACGGCGGCCGCGGTGTCGTTGGAATCAGCGCCGGTTCCAGGTGCGTAGCCGTAGCCGCCCGCCGTCCCCTGCTGGCTGCGAATGTAGGTGAGCGAACCGGCCGGCAGGGTGGCGGCCGCTGCCCGGAAGGCCAGCACGCCCCAGTAGGTCGAGTTGGAGTAGCTACCGATGCGGCCGCTGGCGGTGACCGTCGATCGCAGCGCCGACACCAGGTTGCGCCCGGCGAAGCTGGCCGGGTTCTTTCCCATCGCGACCACCGCCAGGATGCCACGCTCGAGTGAGTAGGCATCGTGCCAGTTGCCGGCCTGGGCGGCGAGGAAGGCCACCGGGGTCTTGCCGCCGGAGAGGTGCATGGTTGCGGGGCTGCGATCGGCTGCGGCCAGGCCCATCACGGCCCACTCGGTGAGCGAGACGGAGGCGGCACCGCCCGGCTCGGAGAATCCGCCCGAGAGCGTCTGCCGCGATGCCAGGTAGTCGGCGCCGGTGGCGGCGTTGGCCGGCACTGCGATCAGGGCGGTCAGCGTCAGTGCCAGGATCAGGGTACGTCGCGTCATCATGTCTGCTCCAAGGGTGCGAAGGTTGCGTGCAGGCGCCGCGCGTAGCGGTCGAGCATGCGGATCAGGGATGGGCCGGCGATCACCGCGATCACCGCGTTTCCGGTTGCGTGGGCGATGTCGAACGGCAGCCCGGTGGCCGCCAGCGCGACGAACGAATGCAGGTCGGCGCTGGGCCCGAGCGTGCTCCACGCCCAGACGTCCATCAGCCAGTCGAACAGGAAACCCCAGACGATGCCGAAGGCCGCCAGCATCCAGCGGTTTCGCAGCAGCCGCCCGAGCGGCGCGGCCGAGGCTCCGACCAGTCCCCAGCCGATCATCTGCCAGGCTGTCCACGGTCCCTGTCCGAGCACCGCGTTGGAGAGCAGTGCGGCAACGCCTCCGGTGGCCAGTCCGGCCCGCGCTCCCAGCGTCGCCCCCGTGACCGCGACGATGATCGTGACCGGCTGCACGTTGGGGATGAACGCGAACAGCACGCGGCCGCCGGCCGCGGCGGCTGCCAGCGCCGCCACCAGTGAGAGCTCACGGCTGCGATTGGGCCCGGTCTCGACCGCGGACACCGCCAGCGCGATGCAGGCGATCGCGATTACCAGCACCAGGCTAGACATGGCTCGGCTCCCGCGCCGCGGTCAGCAGCGACACCGCGTCGTCCAGCGATGCGCAGCCCAGGGCCAGGCCCAGCTGGCAGGTGAAGGGGCCGCCGCCGGCCAGCAGATGGCGGGACGCCTGATCGGCCAGCACGCGCCCGCCGTCCATCGTCGTCACGCGCGTGGCGACCTCGCCGGCGAAGTCGGCGTCGTTCGTGATCACGCCGACGGCGGCGCCGTCTCCGGCCAGGCGCCTCAGCAGCTCCGCGAGCTCCAGCTTGCGCAGGCCGTCCAGCCCGCGGGTCGGCTCGTCCAGCAGCAGCAGCGAGGGTCGCATCACGGTCACCGAGGCGACCGCGAGCCGCTGCCGTTCTCCACCGGAGAGGTCGCGGGGATGTCGGCCGGCCATCTGCTCCAGCCCGAACCGCTCCAGCTCGGCCCGCACACGCGTCGTCCTCTGGCCGGCGGGCACGCCGAGGTTCTCGAGTGCGTAGGCGACCTCGTCAGCGACCGTCTCACGCAGCGCGTGATGGGCCGGATTCTGGCAGACGTAGCCGCGTACGCCGGCGCCGCGCACCTGCCCGCTGTCGGGCTTCAGCAGCCCGCAGGCGATCTGTGCCAGCGTCGTCTTGCCGGCGCCGTTTGCCCCCAGCAGGGCGGTGATCTCGCCGGCGCCGAAGCCGGCGCTCACACCGCACAGTGCCCGGATCTCGGCGAACCGCTTGTGCACGTTCTCGATCGCGACCGCCGGGGCGCCGGGCATCCCGTCCGGCACGTCGCGGCGCGGCGTGGCCGGGGCCAGCGTGCGAGCATCGCATGCCGTCAGCGGCAGGTCGCTGCTGCCGGCGGCCGCGAACGCCTGTGTGACCGGAGGCAACAGCCAGGGAGCGCTGCCGGCCAGATGCCGCGCGGCCTCGCCGGGCGTCCCATCGAACGTCAGCCGTCCGGCGTCCATCACCAGCACCCGATCGGCCTGAGCGAACACGCGGCCGGTACGGTGCTCGGCCATCACCACCGTCACGCCGTGACGACGATTGATCTGCGTCACCAGCGCGAGCAGCCGCTCGGCGGCCTGCGGGTCGAGTTGGCTGGTCGGCTCGTCCAGCAGCAGCAGCCGTTGGCCCATCGCCAGCACCGAGGCGATCGCGATCCGCTGCTGCTCGCCCCCGGACAGCCGGCCGGTGTCGCGCGAAGCGAGGTGGGCGGCCGCCACCGACTCCAGCGTCCGCGCGACGCGCGGGGCGATCTCGGCCGGTGGACAACCCAGGTTCTGCAACCCGAACGCCACCTCGTGATCGCCCCGTCGCATGACCAGCTGAGCTTCTGGATCCTGAAACACCAGCCCAGCTCGGTGGGCGATCGCGCCCGGCCGGTGCTCTCGAGTGTCGAGGCCGGCTGTCACCACGCGGCCCGACAGTCGGCCGCCGTGGAAGTGGGGCACCAGTCCGAGCGCCGCCCGCAGCAGCGTCGACTTGCCGCAGCCCGACGCGCCCAACAGCAGTACCAGCTGCCCTGGCTCAACCTCCAGCGTGACGCCGTCCAGCGCGGCGCCGCCGCCGTCCGGGTAGCTGTAGTGGACGTCCCGGAGGCTCAGCGTGGCCATCGCACCGTCCAGATGGCGGCCACGGCCAGCAGCAAAAGTCCGGCGCTGGCGGCGATGCCGGCTCCGGTGAACGGGTTGTCGAGCAGGTCGTAGTAGCGGTAACCGTCCGTTCGCGTCGCCCCGGCCACGGCCACCGCCAAGGCGCCCGCGATCATCGTCAGCGTGCGCTCACGGCCGTCCAGCGGCTGCTGCGGCGCCCGCGTCCGCGTACCGCTGCCGTATCCGCGCGCCTCCATCGACTCGGCCAGCGAGATTGAGCGTTCCAGGGAGAGCGCCACCAGCGGCGTCGCCAGCGCCGCGGCCTGGCGACGCCGCGTCAGCCCGGCGGCCCGCGCCCGCGCCGCCAGCGCCAGGCCCTCGGCGTCGCGCTCGAGCGTCGGCAGCAGCCGCGAGCCGAGCGCCGCGATCATCGCCGAGCGGGGCGCCACGCGGGCCACCGCCGAGAGCACCCGGTCGCCGTCCGCCAGCCGCACGAAGGCCGCGATCGCGCACGAGGAGCCGATGATTCGCAGCGCAGCCGCAAGCCCGAACACCAGCTCCTCCTGGGTGATCTCGGTGTCCAGTAGCGGGATGTGCGGTCCGCTCCAGATTGGCGTCAATCCCTGGGCGCCGACGAACGGGTTGGCCACGAACACGAGTGCTGCGGTCGCAGCCGCGAACCAGACGTACGTTCGGCGCGGCGGCGGAGCGGCCCACAGGAGTGCCGCGGCCGCGATCGCGCAGGCCGCCACCGAGAGCGGGTTGGACAGCGCCACCGAGCCGACCAGCAGCGCGCCGCACAGCAGCCCCACCGGTAGCGGGCTCATCCTCGGCCTCCGGCCGCGATCACCGAGCCGTGCGCGTCCATCGCCACGGCGTAGGTGTTCGCGATCGCCGCCGGCCGGTGTGCCAGCGTGTCGGCGGCCGCACAGGCGCTGGCCTCCGTATCGCCTGCGACCACCACGACCACCGCGTCTCCCGGCGCCACCGGTGGTTGATACCCGGCGATCAGCGCGTGCGCTGCCGGATCGGCGGCCCGGCCGCGTACTCCGCGGTAGAGCATCACCGCCCCGCCCTGCAGCGAGACGGTCAGGCCGCGGCCCTGCCAGTCGGCCAACTCGCCGGCGGCCCGAGCGAACGTCTCCACCTCGACGCGATACTCGGCCTTTCCCGATACCACGTCGGCACCGGCCGCGCGCAGCGCCGAGGCGACCGCGCCCGCGCAGCTGGGACCGGAGACCGAGACCGGGTGGCGGTGGCCGTTGTAGCCGTGCACGAACGGCTCCGGCCATGCGCCGATGGCGATCGGCGTCTGCACGAGGTCGTTCCAGTAGCGCCGGTCCCACCACTCGCGGTCGCCCGGATGCAGCTGGACGTCGGCCGCGCCGCTGTCTGGTGCGATGCCGTTGATGAAGTACAGCCAATCGCTGCCGGCAGACCGGTCGCCGGACAGCCCGTCGATCGACTGCACGAAGCGGCCGCCGTAGCTGGTGCCGACCCGGCTCACCCGTCGCAGGCCGTTCAGCGCGCTCTCGCCCGCCGGCGTCGTGTGCACGCCGAGCACGACCGTGCCGTAGTCGCGGCTGACGGTCACGCGCGCCGCCGCCGGCCCGGTCGCGGACGCGTTGGCGCCGTGACCGCAACCGGCGGCTAGCACGAGCAGGAGTGCCGCTAGGAGGCGCGCACCCACAGCGTGCGCGACCGGATCGCACCATGCGTCGTCGCCCGCACCTGATAGATGCCCGCCGCCAGGCGTACCGTGACTCGGCCGGTGGCGTCGGCCTGCGAGGCGACGCCGTTGACCCACACCCACGCGCTCGCGGCGGGTGCCGGCGTACCGGCATCGTCGTAGGACTGCACGGTGAACGTGATCCTGCCGCCGGCCGTGATGTGGCTGGCGCTCGCGTTCAGCCCCAGCGTCGGCTGGGTTGCGAACGTCTCCGGGTCGAAGGTCGTGTAGTAGACCAGCACGCGGCTGGACGAGGTGACCGGCGCGGCGCCGAATCCGACCGCGGCCAGCGTCTGGTTGATCTTCAGCGCCCAAAAGGCCGTCGGCGGTGGGGTGATGGCGTCGATCGAGGTGACGTAGAAGCCGTTCCACGCGCCACCGAACGAGTCCGACCAGCCCAGCCCGAGGCTGAACGGCTTGAGGCGTGCGCCAGCCACCAGCGCGCCCAGCGCGGTCGCCTGGGTGGTGGTGTGCCCCTGCAGCGTGCCGACGAATGGCGTCACGTTGCCCTGGAACAGGGTGCTCCTGGGAGCTTCGACCCGCAGGTTGGTGGCCAGAGCCGGGGTGGCTGCGAGCAGTGCCAGCAGCATGGCTGTGACAAGTGCGACGAGCGTGAGACGAAGGCGATGGATTGCCAACGCGTCCTCCTTCCACGAGAGGTGGGTTGCGTTTCGCGGGAGGCAGGTCTTCTGGCTCGGACGCGCTTACCGGAGGATCTCCGGGTCGTACGGCTGGCCTTCCCGGCTCGTCGGAGCCAGTGGCTGCCTCTCGGCACGCCGCACGAACGCCCATACAGCGGCGGGACCGCACCGGACTCACACCGGTTTCCCTTGACCACTCGCGGGGCGCCTACCTTAGCACTTCGCGGTCAACCGCCGCCGCCGCGGTACGCCGGCGCGGCCACGACGGCGGCCAGCAGGGCGGTGGCACCGGCCTTGTGCAGTGGCTCGTTGAGGTTGCCGCACTTGGGCGACTGCACGCAGGAGGGACAGCCAGACTCGCACGGGCAGGCGCGCAGCAGCTCGGCGGTGCGGCCGGCCCAGGACTCGAACAGCTCGAAGCCGCGTGCGGCGATGCCGGCGCCGCCGGGGTGTCCGTCGTAGACGAAGATGGTCGGCCGGCCGGTGTGGGGGTGCAGGTCGGTCGAGAGTCCGCCGATGTCGCCCCGATCGCACAGCGCCAGCAGCGGCAGCAGGCCGATCATGGCGTGCTCGGCCGCGTGCAGTGCGCCCAGCAGCGAGGTCCCCGCAGGGGGGTGGGCCGGCACGAACCAGACCGCCTCCGTGGCGAACCGCCGCTCGGGCATGTCGAGCGCCACCAGGTCGATCGGGCGATGGTCGCTGAGCCGCTTGCGCTGGAACGCGACCACCTGCTCGGTGACCTCGATCTCGCCAAACCACAGCTCCGCGCCGCCGGTGGATCGGTGATCTCGCTCCGCAACCACATCGGTCGCTGACCAGCGCTGCACCTGCGTGTAAAAGTCGCCCAGGAATGGCGAGACGAGGGCCACACGGCTGATCGTGTCGAACGCGTCGACCAGGTACTGCTCGCCCATGTGCAGGTACACGGCGCCCTCGTGCACGGTGGAGTCGGCGCGTGCGCCGTCCACCGTGCCGAGCAGCGTGCCCGTCTCGCGCTCGATCACCGCCACTGTGTCGGGGGAGGACGACCGCAGAGAGATGCGGGCTGCGGGGTGGTCGGATCCGCGGTAGACCAGGCCGGCCGGCGTTGCGATCAGCTCGGGCAGTCGCGCGGCGAGCTCGAGCCCCGCGGCACCGAAGTGGACGGCATCGCCGGCCGTGATCGGCAGCTCTGCGGCGGCGCAGCGCAGCTGCCCTGACAGCACGACCGGGTTGGCCGGGTTGCAGACCGCGGCCTCGGCCGGTCGCTTGAGCAGCTGCTGGGGGTGCTGGGCGAGATACTGGTCGAGCTGATCCTCGCCTGCCACCAGCACCCCCAGCCCCAGTCCGCGGCGGCCGGACCGGCCCCACTGCTGGCGCAGGGACGAGATCGCGCCGGGGAAGCCGACGCTGATCGAGCAGTCCAGCAGACCGATGTCGACGCCCAGCTCGAGCGCGCTGGTCGCGATCACTCCGAGCAGCTCGCCGGACGCCAGCGCGCGTTCGGTCGCCCGCCGCTGCTCGGGGGTGTACCCGGCCCGGTACGGGGCGATTCTCGTTGCCAGCTCCGGCGCGTGCAGCTGGAGCGCCTGGCGGGCGTGGCGGTGCACCAGCTCGCAGCCGCGCCGCGACTTGCAGAACACGATCGTGCGCTGACCGCGCGTCACCAGTCCCACAAGCAACGTGGCCGCCTCGCCCAGGGTGCTGGCACGGATGCCGAGCTCGGCATCCAGCAGCGGCGGGTTCCAGACACAGACGTCGCGCGCGGCGGCCGGCGAGCCGTCGCACTCGACCACGACCAGCTCGCGGCCGGCCAGGGTGACGCCGGCAGCGGCCGGATTCGCGATGGTGGCCGATGCCAGCAGGAAGCGTGGCTCGGCGCCGTACGCCGCGGCCACCCGGCGCAGCCGTGCCAGCACGTTTGCGACCTGCGAGCCGAACACGCCGCGGTAGACGTGTGCCTCATCGATCACCACGTAGCGCAGGTGGGACAGCGCCTCCGCCCACGCCGAGTGGCCGGGCAGGATGCCGACGTGGAGCATGTCGGGGTTGGTCAGCACCAGGTTCGCCCAGCTCCGCACCTGCCGCCTCTCTCCGGTGGGGGTGTCGCCGTCGTACAGCGCGGGCCGCGCGTTTGGTGCCGAGAGCCGCCCGAGCGCGCGAGCCTGATCGTGGGCCAGCGCCTTGGTCGGATAGAGGTACAGCGCACGCGCGGTGGGATCGCGGGCGATCGCATCCAGCACAGGTAGGTTGAACGCGAGCGACTTGCCGCTGGCCGTCCCTGTCACCACCATCGCGTCCCCGGCCGCCGCCGCATCCCACATGGCGGCCTGGTGGCGGTAGAGCTGCTCGATGCCGGCGGCGGCCAGCGCCCGGGCCAGGTTGGGTTCGAGTGCCGCCGGCAGCGGCACCTGCACGGCTGCGCGTCCGGGCAGCGTTGCACGGTGTACCAGCTGGTGGCCGTCAGGCGGGCTGCCGAGGGCGATCACGCCCTCCCACGGCGCGTTCACGGCCGAGGATGGGCGGGATAGCAGCCCAGGTGCGCCAGCTCCGCCACGCTCAGACGCATCGCCTCGAGCGCCTCTCCCACTGGCCGGTCGATCGGATGGCCCTCCAGATCGGCGTAGAACTGGTACTCCCATGGCCGCCCCGGGATCGGGCGGGACTGCAGCGAGCACATGTTGACGCCGAACCGCCGCAGCGGCTCGATCGCGTCGTGCAGCGCGCCCGGATGGTGGTGGGTGACGAACCGGATCGCGCATCGCCACTGCTCGCCGTCGCGCCTGTCGATGCGGGTGTGTGGCGCGACGGCGACGAACCGGGTGTAGTTCTGGGCGTGGTCGGAGACGTCGTTGAGCAGCACCGAGAGGCCGAAACGCTCACCCGCGCGGCGTGACGAGATGGCGGCTTGGCGCGGATCCTTCGACTCCGCCACGCGTCGCGCCGCCCCGGACGTGCTGGGCGCGACCTCGGGCAGCGTGTCGGGCAGCGACGAGAGGAAGCGGCGGCACTGGATCAGTGCCATCGGATGCGAGTGCACCCGCGCCAGCGCGTCGATGTTGGCTCCCGCCATGCCCACCAGCACGTGCGGCACGGGCAGCACCGTCTCGGCAACGATCGCCAGCGGCGCATGCGCCAGCAGGTCATATGTCTCCGGCACCGCTCCCGCCAGCGAGTTCTCGATCGGCAGCACGCCGTAGGCAGCCTCCCCGCGGGTGACGGCGCGCATCACCTCGGCGAACGACCGCACCGCCAGCAGCTCGGCATCCGGGTACAGCTGCGCGCCGGCTTCGGCAGCGTACGCGCCCTCTTCTCCGGGATATGCCACTGTGGTGTCGGTCATCGGTTCCTCCAACGAAAAAGGCCCCCGTGGTACGGAGGCCTCTCGAGCTTGCGGGTGACGCGGCGCGCGCTCAGATGCCTCCCTGCCGGGTGGTAAACGCGAAGCCGAAGAATGCGAGCGGATACATTGCGCTGCAATGCTACCAGAGCACGAGCTGATCGAGCTGATCGCCACCGTTGCCGGAAAAAGCAACGACATCGAGTGTGGCATCGGCGACGACGCCGCCGTGCTGAGCGGCGGGCTGGTCGTCTCGACGGACATCCTGATCGAGGGCGTCCACTTCGATCGGGCGCGGCTGGACGACCACGCGATCGGCGCCCGCGCGGCGGGCGCGAACCTCTCCGACATGGCCGCGATGGGCGCTCGCCCGCTCTGCCTGGTGGCTGCGCTCGGCCTGCCCCTCGAGTTCGCCGGCGCTGAGCAGCTGGCGGCCGGCCTCGCCTCGTACGGCGTGCCGCTGGTGGGCGGCGACCTGTCCAGCTCGCCGCTCCTGGTCGTCTCGATCACCGCGCTGGGCCGGGCCGAGCGTGCGGTGCTGCGATCGGGAGGCAGCGCCGGTGACAGGCTGGTCGTGACCGGGCGGCTGGGAGGTCAGGCCCGCTCTGGCTACACGCAGCCGGTCACGCCGCGGCTGGATGAGGGCGTTCGCCTGGCGGCGGTCGCCAGCGCGATGATCGATCTGTCGGACGGGATCGCGAGTGACGTGCGACGGCTGGCGTCGGCGTCGGGCTGTGGTGCCACCGTGTGGCTGGAACGCCTGCCGCGCTCGCCCGGCGCCAGCCTCGAGCAGGCGGCGACCGGCGGCGAGGACTTCGAGCTGCTGGCGGCGCTGCCGCCCGGCGTCGAGCCCCCGGACTGGGTGACGGAGGTCGGCGAGCTGACGGAGGGAGACGGCGTGCAGCTACTGGACGGTGCGGGCGTGGCCCGCGACCTGCACGGCTGGGATCACTTCCGATGACGGGCGTGATCGGCGGCCTGCTGGCCGCGATCCTGTGGGGTACCTCGACCGTGGTCGCCTCTCGCTCGACCCGCATGATCGGGTCACAGCAGGCGCTGGGCTATGTGATGCTGACCGGGTTCGTGATGACCGCGGTGGCAGCGCCGGCCTTCGAGGGCGTGCCGCACGTCGGTCCGCGGGGAGCGGCCTGGGCGCTGCTGGGCGGGGTCGCGTCGGTGTTCGGGCTATCGATGCTCTACCGCGCGCTTCGCATCGGCAAGGTGGGCGTGGTCGCGCCGATCGCATCCACCGAGGGTGCCCTGGCGGCGCTGTTCTCGGTGCTGCTGCTGGGCCAGGGGTTGAGCGTGGCCGTGGCGGCGGCGCTGTTTGTGGTCGCGGTCGGCGTTGTTGTGGTGACGTTTCACGGCAGCCTCGATGACCTCGAGCTGCGCCCGTCGCTGTATGCCTTTACGGCCGCAGCCGTCTTTGGCGTGGGGCTGATAGCGAGCTCCCAGGCCGGGCACGCGATCGGTCCGCTGTGGACGATCCTGGTGGCGCGGGTGGTGGGTGTGGGGTTCGTAGTCGCGCCGCTGATGCTGCGCAGCGACTTCCCGTTGCCCGGCAGGGCGCTGCCGCTGGTGGCGTTCTCGGGATTTGCCGAGGTGGCCGGATTCGCCGGGTACATCATCGGGTCACGAGACGGCGTGGCGGTGCCCGCGGTGCTGGCGTCGCAGTTTGCCGCTGTGGCGGCGCTGGTCTCGTTCGTCGCCTATGGCGAGCGGCTGACGCGCGTCCAGCTGTCCGGCACGCTGGTGATCACGGCCGGCGTGGCCGCGGTAGCCGCGTTGCGGGTGTAGCTACCGAGAGATGGCCGCGCGCTCGGAATGTGGGATCATGAATCGACTGGCCGACCTGCCGGTAAGGGGCGACTCCGGAGCCGTAATGTCCACGCGAGTGGAGATCGAAGGCTGAGGGCGGGTAGTAGACCCGGGCTGCCCGCCAGCGCTTCGAATTGACCCGTCCTGTACTCCCCTAGCGAAGCCGGCGAAAACCAAGCCTCGCACGGAACGAGGGAGGGACAGTGCTCCGCACGGCCCGACCGAAGTGACACCGCGAGGCGCAGGTTTGCAGCCGGCGACCCTAGGCGGGGGTGAGCCAGGTGCTGAGTTCATCCTCCAGCCTACGGCGGGGAACCGCGCCGATCAGCTTCTTCTGCACCTCTCCGCCCTGGAACACCAGCAGCGTGGGGATCGAGAGGATCTCGTACTTGGCCGCCGTGTCCTGGTTGTCGTCCACGTTCAGCTTCGTGAACTTGACGCGGCCCAGATTCTGCTCCGCCAACTCGTCCAGAATCGGCTCCATCACGCGGCACGGCCCGCACCACGGTGCCCAGAAATCCACGACCACCGGTTGATCGGAGGCCTCAACCTCGCTGGTGAAGGTGGCGTCGCTGACGTCGACGATGTTGTCGCTCACTCGGGCTCCTTGATTGTATAACTGATCAGGAAAGTATAGACCGCCATCGCGAGCGCGCCCGTTACTCCGACTGCGCGACCGCGTCCGGATCGGCCACCGGCGCATGTTCGACCAGCCGCCCACGCACCGCCTGGAGGCGTAGGGCGGGTACCTCGCGGACGGCCTCGAGCACGATCGAGCGGCTCATCTTGGAGTGTCCCATCGTGCGATCGGTGAAGGTGATCGGCAGCTCGACCACTCGCCCGCCCATCCGCAACGTGCGGTACGTCAGCTCGATCTGGAAGGCGTAGCCGCCGGCGCGAACATTCTCCAGGTTGAGCGCCTCTAAGACCCATCGGCGGAAGCACTTGAAGCCTCCGGTCAGGTCGCGGATCGGCACGCCCAGCATCAGCCGAGCGTAGGTGCAGCCGCCGCGCGAGATCAGCTTGCGCGAGATCGGCCAGCCCTCGACTCCACCGCCGCGCACGTAGCGAGATCCCAGCACGAGGTCGGCGTTGGCCGACGCCTCCAGCATACCGGGCACGGATTCGGGCGGGTGCGAGAGGTCGCAGTCCATCTCGAGGATGTGGCTGTACGGACCCTCCAGCGCCCAGGCGAAACCGGCCAGGTACGCGCGGCCCAATCCCTGCTTTGCCGGTCGGTGCAGGACGTGCAACCACTCGTACCGTTCGGCCAGCCTGTCGGCGAGCTCACCGGTGCCGTCGGGCGAGTTGTCATCGACCACCAGCACGTCGCCCTCGAACGGCATGCGGTCGCGCAGCTCCGACAACGCATCGATCACGCGCGGGAGGTTCTGGAGCTCGTCGTACGTGGGAAGGACGATCAGGTAGCGCTGCGGTGCCATCGCCTGACCCTATCATTGGGTTGATGAGCCACTCCCCTCTCACGAATGCCTCGATTGCAGAACGATTTGAGCTGATGGCCGACCTGCTGGAACTGGAGGGCGCGGTCGCGTATCGGGTGCTCGCCTACCGGCGCGCCGCCAAGACGCTGCGCGAGACGCCCGAGTCGGTGGTCAAGCTCTCCCAGCAGGGCCGCCTGGTCGAGCTGCCCGGCGTCGGCGACACGATCTCCGACAAGGTCGGCGAGCTGATCTCGAGCGGCAGCATCGCCGCCCTGGAGAAGCTGGTGGCCGCCACGCCGTCCGGCGTCGTGCCGCTGATGCGGGTACCGGGCGTCGGCCCCAAGACGGCCAAGCGCGTGTTCGCCGAGCTGGGCGTCGAATCGGTTGACGAGGTGCTGGATGCTGCTCGCGACGGGCGGATCCGCGGCCTGGCCGGCATGGGCGAGAAGACCGAGCAGGCGATCCTGGTCGGCCTCGAGTCGCCCCGCGCCGAGAAGCGAGAGCGCGTCTCGGTGGCGCGCCTGCGGCCACTCGCCGAGCGCATCGTGGCCGAACTTCGCGCGCTTCCGGCGGTCGCAGAGTGCGAGATCGGCGGCAGCCTGCGCCGGTACGCCGAGACCGCGAAGGACGTCGACCTGGTGGTCGCCACCGATGACCCGCGGTCGGTGGCGGATTGCTTCTCGGCGCTCGAGTGGGTGGCTGAGGTGGAGGCGCGCGGCGAGACCAAGGTGGCCTGTGTCGCCCATGACGGGACGCGTGTCGAGCTGCGGATGGTCGAGCCGGCGCTGTTCGGCAACCTGCTCCAGCACCTGTCCGGATCAAAGGATCACAACGTCGCGCTGCGCGAGGCGGCGGTCAAGGCCGGCCTCAAGGTCAGCGAGTACGGCGTGGAGGAGCTGGCCACCGGCGAGGTGCTGCGCACGCGAGACGAGGCGGAGGTGTACCGACGGCTGGGGATGGACTGGGTGCCGCCGGAGCTGCGCGAGAACCGCGGTGAGATCGAGGCCGCCAGGGAGCATCGGCTACCCGACCTGGTGACGCTCGAGCAGATCCGCGGCGACCTGCACTCCCACACCGACTGGAGCGACGGCAAGGCGACGCTGGAGGAGATGGTGGCGGCGGCCCGCGCCAAGGGGTACGCGTACCTGAACGTGACCGACCACTCGCCGGCGGTCGGGTTCGGCATGGGCCTGGACGCGGGACGGCTGCGTCGCCAGATCGAGCGGGTGCGCGAGCTGGCGGCGACGCTGAGCGGATTCACGCTGCTGGTTGGCGCCGAGGTGGACATCCTCAAGGACGGCTCGCTCGACTACTCGGATCAGCTGATGGAGGAGCTGGACGTGGTGGTGGCCAGCCTGCACGCCTCCCACCGGCTGAGCGAGGGAGATCAGACCAAACGGCTGTGCGCCGCGATGGAGAACCCCCACGTTGACCTGATCGGACACCCAACCGGCCGTCTGATCGGTCGCCGGGAGCCCTACGCGATGGACATGGAGGCTGTGATCGCGAAGGCGGTCGAGACCGGCACCGTGCTCGAGGTGAGCGCGCAGCCCGATCGCCTCGACCTGCGCGACGGCAACGTGCGGATGGCCGTCGAGGCTGGCGCCAGGCTGTGCATCGACACCGACGCGCACAGCATCGCGGCGCTCGACTACATGCGCTTTGGCGTCATGAATGCCCGCCGGGGCTGGGCTTCGGCCGCCGACGTGGTCAACACGCGCAGCTGGCCGCAGCTGAAGAAGCTGCTGAAGTAGCTGCCCCGGTCTGGCGGAGAATACGGCGACAATAGTGCCATGAACATGCGCGACGAGGCCGAGCGGTACTGCGCACTGATTGAAGGGGCCGGCGCTTTCGATCGGGGATCCTTCGCCGCGGCGCTGGCGGAGTCGCTGGCCGGTCTTCTTTCGGCCGCGTCGCTGCTGCCGCACGTATCGCCAACAGACAGGGATCTGGCTGATCGGCCTTCCACCGAGGAGTGGAGCGTGCATTCCTCGGCGGTTGACCGCGTCTTGGCGGAATGGCGCTCCTACTGGACGACGATGGCGACCGACGGTGACGGCGCGGGCGTGGCGGTCATGCTTCCGCTGGGCGATGACCTGGCCGACATCTGGCGCGACCTGAAGGAGGGGCTGTTGGCCCTCGCGGGAGGAGCATCACCAGACGCCGTGGCTTGGGAGTGGCGCTTTGGCTTCTACGCTCACTGGGGGCGGCACGCGACCGAGGCGCTGCGGGCCGTTCATGCACGGCTTGCCGGTGAGGGCGGCCCACATACTGCGGGTTGAACGAAGCAGGGCGACGAGCGCGAGCTGGCATGTTCTGGAACGGCCCGCGGGTCAGTCGATGCTCAGAGCGAGGCCAGCAGCCCGACCACCCGTTCCGGCCCGTCCACACAGGCGTCTGCCGCCTCGATCAGCTCACGCGGCGCCTCGGCGGAGCGTACGGCGATCCGGATCGTGGCCTCGCGGAAGGCGTCCAGGTCGGTGCGGTCGTCGCCGACGTACAGCAGCTCGGTGATGCGCCGCCGCCCGCGTAGGCGTTTCAGCGCGGAGCCTTTGTCGATCGGCACCGGCGGCCGCACCTCAAGCACCATGCGGCCGAAGCTCCACGCCAGCCCGGCGCGGTCGAGCTTGGGCGTGATCTGCGCCTCCAGGTAGCGCAGCGCGTGGTCGGGGCGGGGCGAGCCGCGGAAGTGCACCGAGAACGTGATGCCCTTGTCCTCGATCCGGCAGCCCATCTCTGGCAGGAGCCCATCGTTCTCGACCGCCAGGCGTGCCTGGTGGATCGGCTCGGCGTACTTGGCCGCCTGTGCCACCACGGTCACCTCGTCACCCACCATCACCTCCAGCCCGTGGTTGCCGGAGATCGCGACCCCCTCGATCGGCACCATCGCCCGCGCCTGTCCCGCCGGGCGGCCGGTCACGCAGGCCACCAGCGCGTAGATCTCGCACAGCCGTTCCAGCTCGACCAGCGCTTCGGGCAGCACGCGGGCCTGCTCCGGCGTGGGTGCGATCGGCGCCAGCGTGCCGTCGATGTCACAGACGATCGCGCCGTGTCGGGGATCGGCAGCCAGCGTGGCCACCAGGTCGGCGAGGGATCGCGCCATCGCCCTACACTACCGGCCGTGAGCTCCCGAGTCCTGGTGCTGGTCGCGATCGGCCTGGTGGCGGGATTCTTCTCGGGCCTGTTCGGCGTCGGTGGCGGCATTCTGATCGTGCCGCTGCTGATCGGGTTCGCGGCCTACAGGGTGAAGCCGGCAATGGCCACCTCGCTGGCGGCGATCCTGTTCACGGCGGTCGCGGCGGCCGCTTCGCACGCCTTCGCAGGCAACGTCGCCTGGAAGGAGGGAGCGCTGATCGGCCTGCCGGCGGTGGTCGGCGCCTACCTCGGCGCCGCCCTGCACCAGCGGGTGGACAGCCGTCGGGTGACGCTCGCGTTCTCGCTGTTCCTGGCCGCGGCGGCGGTGAAGCTGGCGCTATGAGCCACGACGTGATCGCAGCCCTGCTCGGCCTGGCGGCCGGCGTCATCTCAGCGGTGTTCGGCGTCGGCGGCGGCCTGATCTTCGTGCCGACGCTGATCTTCCTGGGGAAGGACTCGCACGTCGCCGTTGCCACCTCGCTTGCCGCGATGGTGCCGGTGATCCTGATGGGCTCCTGGCGCCAGACGCGGTACGGCACCGTGCGCTGGCGCGACGCGGTGGTGATCGGGCTGGCCTCGGTGCCCACCGCGAAGCTGGGCGAGCTGGTGGCCGTCTCGCTCTCATCAAAGACGCTGCAGCGCGGGTTCGCCCTGCTGCTGATGGGCGTTGCCGTGCAGATGGCGGCGCGCACGCTCCGCCAGCCGGCCGAGCCCGAGCGTCCGCCGGCCGAGCCCGAGGAGTGACTCCAGACATTTCAGGCGTCGAAGCCCGGGCCCAGCGGGGCGCCATCGGGGGGAACGCGGTAGACCGCGGGCATCGGGATCTGGGCCCAGAAGGCGAAGCCGACCACGTCACTGGCGAGCGCGTGCAGGGCGAGCGCGATCAGGTTGCCGTGGCTGGCGACAGCAACCGTCTGATCCGGGTGTCGGTGTGACAGCTCTGCCAGTACGCGCCGCACGCGTTCCTGGGCCTGAGCCGACGACTCGCCGCCCGGTAGCCGGAAGCTGAAGTCCTGCCACGCGCGGCGCAGCTGGTCGCGCCAGTCCGGCAGCGGATCAGGTGACAGCGTCCGCTCGCGCAGGTCATCAACGATCGAGATCTCCAGCGACAGCCGCTGGGCAAGGGGCGCAAGCGTCTCCACCGCCCGGCGGTGGGGGCTCGAGTAGATCGCCTCTACGCCGGCGTCCGCCAGCTCGTCCGCCAGCCGTTCGGCCTGCCGGCGCCCCATCTGGCTGAGCGGGCGATCGTTCTCCTCGTGGCCCGCCCTGCTCGACTCGACCGGCTGCGCATGGCGCACCAGCAGGATCGTCACCGACCGGCCGCGCGCACCTGGTCGGCCTTCTCCTTGATCTCCTCCACCACCGCCGGGTCACGCAGGGTGGTGGTGTCGCCCAGCTCGTGGCCCTCGGCGATGTCGCGCAGCAGCCGCCGCATGATCTTGCCGGAGCGAGTCTTGGGCAGGTCGCTGACCAGGATCACAGCCTTTGGCCGGGCGATCTTGCCGATCTTCTCACCGATCCACTCACGCAGCTCGGCCGACAGCGCCTCGCTTGGCTCGTAGCCCTGGCGCAGCAGCACGAAGCAGAGCGGCGTCTGGCCGGTCAGCTCGTCCGGCGCGGCTGTCGCGGCCGCCTCCGCCACCGCTGGGTGGGACACCAGTGCCGATTCGAGCTCGGTGGTCGAGAGCCGGTGACCGGAGACGTTCATCACGTCATCGATACGGCCCATCAGCCAGAAGCAGCCGTCGCCGTCCACCCGCGCGCCATCGCCGGCGAAGTAGGTGGAGCGATCGAAGCGCGAGAAGTAGTTGTCGACGTAGCGATCGTCGTCTGCGTACAGCGTCCGGAACATGCCTGGCCAGGGGCGCTTCAGCACCAGATAGCCGCCCCGACCGTCCCGTGTCGGGTTGCCCTGGTCGTCGACCACCTGCGCGCTGATGCCGGGGAAGGGGCGCGTCGCCGAACCCGGCTTCAGCGTCGTCAGTCCCGGCAGCGGCGCGATCACGATGCCGCCGGTCTCGGTCTGCCACCAGGTGTCGACCACCGGGCAGCGCCCGCCGCCGATCGTCTTCCAGTACCACACCCACGCCTCGGGGTTGATCGGCTCACCGACTGTCCCCAGCAGCCGCAGTGAGCTGAGGTCATGCGACCCGGGGTGGTGGTCGCCGGCCTTGATGAACGCCCGGATCAGCGTCGGGGCGGTGTAGTACTGCGTCACTCGGTGGCGCTCGATGATCTGCCAGTGGCGATCGGCGGCCGGATACATCGGGTCGCCCTCGTACAGCACGCTGGTCGCGCCGTTGTTGAGCGGTCCGTAGACGATGTAGCTGTGGCCCGTGATCCAGCCGACGTCGGCCGCGCACCACCACACGTCGCCCTCGCGGATGTCGAACACCCAGCGGTGGGTCAGCGATGCGTACGTCAGGTACCCGCCGGTGGTGTGCACGGCGCCCTTCGGCTTCGCCGTGGTACCCGAGGTGTGAAGGTAGAACAGCGGGTGCTCGGCCGGCAGCGGCTCGGCCGGACAGACGTCGGACTGTCCGTCGACCGCGTCGTGCCACCAGCGGTCGCGTCCCTGCTGCATCGGCACGTCGCCGCCGCCTCGCCGCAGCACCAGCATCCGCTCGATGCTCGGCGCCAGCTCAGCCGCGTCGTCGGCGATCCGCTTCAACGGGATCGCCGAGCCCTTGCGGTAGGCCTCATCCTGGGTGATCAGCAGCCGCGCGCCCGTGCTCTCCAGCCGCTCGCCCAGTGAGCCGGCCGAGAAGCCGCCGAACACCACCACGTGCGGCGCGCCCAGCCGCGCGCAGGCCAGCATCGCGACCGGCAGCTCGGGCACCATGCCCATGTAGATCCCGACGGTGTCGCCCGCGCCGACCCCCATCTCGCGCAGCGCGTTCGCCGTGCGGCAGACCATCGCGTGCAGTTCGCGGTAGCTGATCGACCGCTCCGGCTGGGATGCGTCCTCGGGCACGAAGTGGTACGCGATGCGATCGCCGTGACCGGCCTCGATGTGGCGATCGAGGCAGGAGTACGACGCGTTCAGGGTGCCGTCGCGAAACCAGGTGCAGTGCGGCGGATCCCACTCCAGCCCGATCGTCGGTTGCTGGAACCAGCCCACCACCTCGGCCGTTCGGCTGAGCCAGAACCCGTCCAGGTCGCGCTCGGCATCATCGTAGACCGACGCATCCGCCATCACCGCCTCGGCCACGAACTGTGGCGAAGGCGGAAACGTCCTCCCCTCCTCGAGGAGGACGTCGATCGACTCGTCACTCACGGGGTGTACTCGAACTCGTCCTCGTCCTTCGACATGGCCCGCTTGGCGGCGACGACAGCGCCCACGGCGACTGCGCCGGCGGCGGCGGCCTTGGCGGCGCGGCGCTTCTTGGAGACGTGCGGCTTGGCGGTCAGCCGCGCGGCACCCTGCTTGAGCTCTTTGGCGGCACGCACGACCTCGTCCTGCACGTCCTTGCGTCCGGCGGCCGAGCGAGCGCCCTCGTGCTGCACCTTGTCGAGCACGGCCTTCGCCGAGTCGAGCACCGCGCGGGCGTGTTCGCGCAGCTCAGGATCCTTCGCCACCCGTGCCGCGATCGGAGTGATCGCTTCGGCGACTTTGTCTGTTCGAAGCTTGGCCGGCACCGGTACACCTCCGTAGATTGGGATTTCAGTCACACTACCACCCATGGATTTGGAACGGGTCAACGCGATGCTGGCGGATTGGGGCCAGCCCGCCTACCGGGGACGGCAGGTCTACGAGGCCGTGACGCGCGAGCTGGTGGGCGGCTACGACGAGATCACGGCGCTGCCGGTCGCGCTGCGCCGGCGGCTGGCGGACGCCGAGCCGCTGCATCAGCTCGAGGTGGCGGAGCGGCAGCTTTCGGGTGACGGCACCATCAAGCTGCGGTTCACGACCCGCGACGGCTTCCCGGTCGAGGCGGTGGCGATGAAGCACCGCGATCGCCGCACGGTCTGCGTCTCGCCCCAGTCCGGCTGTCCGCTCGCGTGCACGTTCTGTGCCACCGGCAGCATGGGGCTGGGCCGCAACCTCTCGGCGGGCGAGATCACCGAGCAAGTGCTGGTGCTGGCGGGCATCCTGCGCGAGAGCGGCGAGCGGGTCACCAACGTGGTGATGATGGGGATGGGGGAGCCGTTCCTGAACTACGACGCCGTGCTGTCGGCCTGCCGCACCCTGAACGACGCGCGCGGCTTTGGCCTCGGCGCCCGCCAGATCGCGATCTCGACCGCGGGCTGGATCCCGGGCATCGAGAGGATGGCCCAAGAGCCGCTGCAGATTCGCTTGGCGCTCTCCCTGCACGCGCCGGACGATGCGCTGCGAACGGAGCTGATGCCGATCACCAAGCGGTTTCCGCTCTCCCGTCTGATCTCGGCCTGCCGCGAGTATCGGCGCATCACCGGCCGTCGCGTGTTCGTTGAGTACCTGATGCTGGACGGCGTCAACGACTCGATCGAGCAGGCCGGGCGGCTGGCATCGCTGCTGGGCAGCGAGGGCTTCCACGTCAACCTGATCGCCTACAACCCGACCGGCTCGCCCTACCACGCCTCGCCGCCTTCGCGCGTGGCGGCATTCGCCGCGGTGCTGACCAAACGCGGGCTGTCCAACAGCTACCGGCGGTCGCACGGCCAGGACATCGATGCGGCCTGCGGCCAGCTGGCTGTGAAGGGCGTCGAGGAGCTTCGCCGAAAGCGCCGCGCCGAGCGGCGTGCGGTCCGCACCGCGGCTGAGCTGTCGGTTGCCGGGACACCGCCCGTTCGGCCTCGGTAGCATTCCGCCATGGCGGACGGGGGCACGATGCAGGCGTGGGTGATCCGGCCGGAGCGGCTCGGGAACCCCGAGCAGGCGATGCAGCTGGAGACGATCGAGGTGCCCGAGCCGGGCCCTGGCGAGGTGCTGGTGCGCGTGATGGCGGCCGGTGTCAACTACAACGGCGTCTGGGCGTCGCTTGGCCTGCCGGTCTCGATCTTCCGCTACACCGGCTACGACTTCCACATCGCCGGATCTGACGCCTCCGGTATCGTCGAGCGGGTCGGCGCCGGCGTGACGCGGTGGAAGCCGGGCGACGAGGTGGTGATCCACTGCAACCAGAGCTGCGGTGAGTGCCCGGAGTGCAACGGCCTCGATCCGATGGCCTGCAGTCGTCAGAAGATCTGGGCCTACGAGTCGAACTGGGGCAGCTTTGCCGAGTTCTGCAAGGTGCAGTCACAGCAGTTGCTGCCCAAACCGCCCGCGCTGACCTGGGAGCAGGCCGCCAGCTATGGGCTGACCTACTTCACGGCCTATCGCATGCTGGTAGACCAGGCCGGCATCCGGGCCGGCGACAATGTGCTGGTGTGGGGCGCCGGTGGCGGCCTCGGCACCTTCGCCGTGCAGTTGTGTGCGCTGTATGGCGCCAACGCGATCGCCGTCGTTTCCTCGGACGACAAGATCGACCTCGTCCGCAGCCTGGGGGCGGCGGCCATCATCGATCGGCGCGAGTTCGCGCTGGCCGATCCCGACACCGGCGAGCGCATCTTCGATGAGACGAAGCGGTTCGGCAAGGCGATTCGCGAGCTGACCGGCGGCAGCGACTGCGAGATCGTGTTCGAGCACGTCGGCGCGGCCACGTTCGCCACCAGCGTGTTCGTCTGCAAGTCCTTCGGCACGATCGTGATCTGCGGCGCCACCTCGGGGTTCAACCTCGACTTCGACGTTCGTCACCTCTGGATGCGCCAGAAGCGGATCATCGGCAGCCACTTCGCCAACGCGTACGAGTGCAACCGCGCGAACCAGCTGATCATCGAGGGCAAGATCACGCCGGTGCTGTCGCGCGTCTTCCCCTTCGCCGAGTGCCCGACACCCCACCAGATGATGAAGGACAACGCCCACGTCGGCAAGATGGTAGTGCTGGTGGGCGCCGAGCGGGAGGGCGAGGGCGTGTCGGATGGATGACTCCCGCCCGCCCTTCGCGGCGCCGGGCGACGGGGGCGGCGACTACGCGACGATCGGCGATCCCGGCAGCTATCCCTATACGCGCGGGATCCACCGCGACATGTACCGCGGGCGGCCGTGGTCGATCCGACAGTACGCCGGGTTCGGCACCGCCGAGGAGACCAACCGCCGGTTCCGCTTCCTGATCGACCAAGGCCAGGCCGCGCTGTCGACCGCGTTTGACCTGCCCACACAGATGGGCCTTGACTCCGATGATCCGATGGCGGCAGGTGAGGTGGGGCGGGTCGGGGTCGCGATCGACTCGGTGGGGGACGTCGAGCGGCTATTCGAGGGCATCCCACTCGACCAGGTCTCGACCTCGATGACGATCAACGCGCCGGCCGCCGTGCTGGTGGCGATGTATCACGTCGCCTGCCGCCGTCAGGGCCGCGATCCGGCTGGCATCCGCGGCACTGCGCAGAACGACGTGCTGAAGGAGTATGTCGCCCGCGGCACCTACATCTTCCCGCCGCGACCATCGCTGCGGCTGGCGGCCGACCTGATCACGTGGTGCTCGACCGAGGCGCCGCGCTTCAATGCCATCTCGCTGTCGGGGTATCACATGCGCGAGGCCGGATGCAGTGCTTCGCAGGAGATGGCATTCGCGCTCGCGAACGCGATCGCCTACGTCGAGGCGGTGCTCGAGCGCGGCATCGACGTCGACGGGTTCGCACCTCGGCTGAGCTGGATCTTCAACACCCACATGAACTTCTTCGAGGAGATCGCGAAGTACCGCGCACTTCGGCGGCTGTGGGCCTCGCTGATGCGCGACCGCTTCGGCGCCCGCGACCCGCGCTCGATGATGCTACGCACCCACACCCAGACCGCCGGCTCGACGCTCACGCTGCAGCAGCCCGAGAACAACATCGTGCGAGCGGCCGTGCAGGCGCTGGCGGCGGCGCTTGGTGGGGTGCAGTCGATGGCCCTGTCCTGCTTCGACGAGGCGATCGCGATCCCCACCCAGCGTGCCCAGACGCTCGCCGTCCGCACACAGCAGATGCTCCAGAACGAGTTCGGCATCACTGACGTCGCGGATCCGCTGGGCGGTTCGTGGTACGTCGAGCAGCTGACCGACCGGCTCGAAGCTGAGGCGCGGATGCTGATGGACGAGGTGGAGCGAATCGGCGGCGCCGTGGCCGCGATCGAACAGGGCTACATGCAACAGACGATCGCCGACGAGGCGTACGCGGTGCAGGGCAGGATCGCCTCCGGCGAGGACGTCGTGGTCGGCGTCAACGCGTTTCAGGACGAGTCGGCGCCTGCGCCTGAGCGGTTTGACGTTCCGCCGTCGCTTGAGCCCGCGCAGCGGTCGCGGCTGGCGGCGCTGCGGTTGAGCCGCGATGGTGCGTCCGCCGATGCCGCCCTGGCCGCGCTGGCTGCCACGGCCGCCGGCACCGACAACCTGATGCCATCGATCGTGGACGCGGTCGAGGCGGAGGCCACCCTGGGCGAGATCTGCGCCACGCTGCGCTCGGTGTTCGGCGAGTACCTCCCCGCCGGCAGCGCTATTTGATCTCGGCGAACAGGCCGAAGCTGAGATCGTTGCCGCTGCGCGATCCCCACTCCAGCATGCCTCCCAGCGGCCGCAGGTTGGGGTCGACCGTGACCGGCACCATCCGCAGGATGGACGGGACGCTGACGTAGGCGACCACGTTCGCGCCGCTGGGCAGGTTGGCCTCGGAGAGCAGCCGCGTGTAGTCGGGCGAGTCGAGCAGCGAGCCCTGCGCGGTCGATCCGGCCGCGGAATCGTTGCCGATCGCGATCAGGCCGCCCGGCTTGCGTTCCCAGCTCAGGATCAGCCCGGGGGTGGCCTGCAGCGACTCGCCCACCCGGCCGCCACCCAGCGGGCGGATGTGCAGCTGCGGCTGCGAGCGCTTGATGAAGGCCATGATGTGCTCGAGTCCGGCGGTGGCAGCGGCCGGGTCGCTCGGCTTGAGCAGGAGCGCGCCGCGGGCCGGCACTCCCGGCGCGCCGTACAGCACTAGTTCGCCGGTGAACAGCGGCGCGATGTCGCGGCTGGCCGAGATACCGGTCATCTGCTCGAACTGCTGCATCTGGATGCCGTTGCTGCCGTTGAAGCCCTGCGTGAAGGCCTTCGTGAAGGCCGTGCCGCTCAGCCGGGAGCCGAGGAACAGGAAGGCGTCGCGCGGTACGAGCGAGGTCAGCGTCAGCGGCTGGCCGGCTGATTGCGAGCCGAGCAGGCCGGGGTCGGCGCCGTCCTTGAGCCGGGCGTGGAACACCGCGTTGTATCCGCCGGCGCTGGCGTAGATCGCGAACGAGGCGGACTCGAATGCCTGCAGCGAGCTGGCCATCGAGCTCAGCTTCTGCGCGCTCAGAGCTGTGGTCCGGCCGGAGAGCTGGGCGATGGCGGCCAGCTGTGCCAGCTTGGCGGGGTCGGCGTAGCCGCGCACCAGGCTGGTGGCGGGCAGGCGCGCCATGGTGGCGCGGAAGGTGCTGTCATCGGCCAGGCTGGACGCTTTGCCGGCCCGCACATCGATCGCGTCGTGCAGCGTCTGCGTATCACTCGCCGCGATAACCGCGCCGTCGCCGACCGCGATCTCGCCGCCCTTCCCAGTCGAGCGGTACTGCGTGTAGCCGGCGTAGCTGCCGTCGGGACGCGACTTGCACCCCTGGTCGAGCAGGCTCTTTGCCTTGCCATCGTTCTTTGAGGCGACGAACAGGATCCAGCGCGGCGCGCCGCTGCTGACGTCGACCGAGGTCATCGCCGCGCCCGCCGAGTCGCCAAGCCATGAGGAGATGCTCGCGTAGGCGCCGCCGGCCGTCTTGCGGCCGCAGAAGCTGCCGGTCATCTTGTCGGCCAGCCGCTGCCAGCTGGGGAAGCGTTTGGTGACGGCGACGAACTGGCGCCAGGCGCTGGAGCCGTGATCGAGGTTGACGTCGGCGTACAGCAGCGCTCCGGCCGACACCGCGGCTGCCGGTGAGCTGGCCGTCGTCGCGGACGTGGTGCTGCCACCGCAGCCGGTCGCAAGCGCGACTCCGGCGAGCATCGTGACGACGAGTGAACGGACGTTGAAGCGGTGCATGGCGATGGTCTCCTCCTGGCTCGAGAATCTATCGGCAGGATCGCCGCCCGCCTGAACCGCGTCCGTGCGCGGACATGTCAGGTATAGTCCTGCGCCGGTGAGCGCGGTTCCCGACATCAACGGCTCGCTCGAGGCCGCGCTAGCGCAGCTTCGAGACGGTGGCATGATCGTGGTATGTGACGATCCCGACCGTGAGAACGAGGGCGACCTCTGTATGGCCGCCCAGTTTGCCACCGCGGACAAGATCGCGTTCATGGCTCGGGAGGCTCGCGGACTGATCTGTCTCTCGCTGCCGCCGGAGCGCTGCGACGAGCTCGAGCTGCCGCTGATGGTTCCCTCCAACAACGGCTGTGAGGCGACCGGGTTCACGGTCTCGATCGAGGCGCGCACCGGCGTCACGACCGGCATCTCGGCCGCCGATCGGGCGCGCACGATCCGGGTCGCGGTCGATCCGGACAGCCGTCCCGCCGATCTCGTACGGCCGGGGCACATCTTCCCGTTGCGCGCCCGCCCCAAGGGGGTGCTCGAGCGCCGTGGTCAGACCGAGGCGTCGGTCGATCTCACGCGGCTGGCCGGGCTGATTCCGGGTGGAGTGCTGTGCGAGGTCATGAATGCGGACGGCACCATGGCCAGCGGCGTCCAGCTGCAGGCGTTCTGCAACAGGCACGATCTGCCGATCGTCACGGTTGAGGAGATCGCTGCCCATCTGAACGCGATCGCTCCCGCGATCAGCGCCGTGTAGCGCTCGTCGCGCGAGCCGAATCGCCGGCGCGCGTGGGATCGTCGCGCAGGTGCATACTTCGTCGATGAGCGGGGCTGCCGCGCCGGACGTCGATCGCCTCTACGGACTTCCGCTGGATCAGTTCACCCTGGCCCGCGACGAGACCGCGCGCCGCCTGCGCGGTGAGGGCCGCCGCCAGGACGCCGCCGCCGTCAAGGCGCTGCGCAAGCCGTCGAATCCGGCCTGGATCGTCAACATGCTGCGCCGCAGGCATGCGTCGGTGGTGGACGAGCTGCTTTCGGCCGGTGAGCTGCTGCGAACGACGCAGCTCGGTGGCGACGGGGCGAAGCTGCACGACGCGATGCGAGCCGAGCGAGCCGCCCTTGACCGGGCGATGCGAAACGCCGAGGAGATCGCCACTCACGCCCGGCTCGCAACTCCCCTGACGTTGCAGCGCGTGCAGGAGACGCTCCACCTTGCCGCGCTCGACCCCGGCATCGCGGCCGACGTCAGACGCGGGGCGCTGCTTCGCGAAGGTCGCGCAGCGGGTTTTGCCGGGCTCGCCGAGCTGGCGTTGCCCCCGGCGCACGAACGGCCGGCAACGGAGCGGGCTGCGCCCAGGCGCACCACTCCGAACGCCGGTGAGCCGAAGGGGGCGGTCGCCGCAGAGCGGCGCGACGCGCGGCGAAGAACGCAGCTTGCCGAGGCGCGCGAGAGGGTGGCGGATGCTCGGCGCGCGGTGAAGGAGGCGGAACGCGAGCTGTCGGACGCCACCCGGGTGGTGGTGACGGCGACCCGGCAGCAGGAGCGTGCCCGTACGCGGCTCGAGCGTGCCCGCACGCGCTGCGAGGCCGCCGGGGAGCGCGTCGCCGAGCTCGAGACGGGCAGGTAGCCGCCACCGTCAGCTGCGAGTCACGGGCCGGGACGTCCCTCCATCAAGATCACGCCGGCGCCGCCTGGCCACGCGCGATCAGCGTTGCCTCGTTCACCTCGTCGCTGCGGTTGACCCCCAGGCAGCCCGTGACGCGGCCGTCGGGATCGCTGTAGTAGGCGACGAAGTCGTCGTCCTCCATCGAGCCGCGCACATCCACGGCGTCGTCCGGCCCGGCCGGGCCGACGTACTCCATCCATGTCCAGTCGGCCAGGTCAGAGAAGAAGTAGGGCACCACGTCGTAGGGGCCCTGCTCGACGCCGGCCCACTCACGCCCGACGTACGAGCCGTGGTTCAGAGCGACGTCCCAGTGCTCGACCCGCAGCCGCCGGCCGTGCACGACGCTGTCATACTCGGCGATGTCGCCCACCGCCCAGACGTCCTTGACCGCCTGCAGCCGCTGATCGGTGAGCACGCCCGAGCCGGTCGGGATGCCGGCATCGACTGCCAGCGAGATGTTGGGCGTGACGCCGATGCCCGCCAGCACCAGGTCGTACTGCTCGTCCTCGGGCAGCGTGGAGGCGCCGGTCAGCACCCGCACGCCGTGCTGCTCGAGCTGGCGCTGGAAGTAGCCGCCCACCTCGGCGCCGAACAGGCGCTCCCACACCACCGCTTCTGGCACCACCATGGTCACGGAGAGGCCCTTCATGCGCGCGCTGGCGGCCGCCTCGACGCCGATGAAGCCTCCGCCCACGACGCCGAGGTGTCCGCTGCCACGGGCCAGCAGCTCACCCACCGTGCGGGAGTCGTCGATCGTGCGGATGGTCGCGGTGGCGGGCAGCGTGCGCGGCGTGGCGCCGGTGGCCAGCGCCAGCCGGCCGTACTCGATGCGATCGCCGCCGCGCAGCTCGATGGCGTGCGCGTCGCGGTCGATCCGCTCGACGGTGGCGGACAGGTGCAGCGCGACGTCGAGCTGGTGCCACTCCTGTGCCGAGTGCATTGCGACCTCGTCCGCCGACTTCTCGCCGCGCAGGAACTCCTTGGTCAGTGGCGGCCGGTGGTAGGGCGCGTGCGGCTCGAGGCCGACGATCGCGATCGAGCCCTCGCCACCAGCCTCGCGGAACTCCTGGGCGATCATGCCGCCGGCCAGCCCTCCGCCGACGATCAGGTTGTCATAGCGCGTCATATCTGTCTCCTCACTCCCAGCGAAACGTGCGCAGCGATACCACCGCCAGCACGCCGGTCACCGCCAACAGTACCCCCAAGTCTGGCAACACGTGCGTCAGCCCCTGGTTGCGCACGATCGTGTCGCGCAGCCCGTTTGCCATGTAGTACAGCGGCAGCACGCGGGCGATCTGCTGCACGACGTGGGGCATCGCCGAGACCGGGAAGAAGGTGCCAGACAGGAACATCATCGGGTTCGTGATCACGTTCGTGACGGCGTCCGCCGTCTCCGGCTCCGAGACCAGCGAGCCAACCGTGAATCCCATTACCAGGAAGCAGAGCGCGCCCGCCAGCGCGATCGGGATGGCGGCCCAGGCGGTGCCGGAGATGTGGATCCCAAAGACGATCCGGCCGAACGCGATCAGCACCACCACCTGCAGCAGGGCCAGCGCCAGCGAGGCCGCGATCCGCGACACGAGGAACTCCGAGAGCGGCATCGGCGTCAGCTTCAGCCGCCGCAGGATGCCGCGCTTGCGCCACGCGACGAGCACGGTGGAGAGGCCGATCACGGCCGAGATCATGATCGAGAGGGCGAGGATTCCGGGCAGCAGGAAGTCGATGTAGCTGAGCGCCGAGGAGTCGACCGACGTCGGCCGGTAGGTGACCGCCGGCGGGCTGCCGGTGGCGGCGAGCGAGACCTGCGAGGCCACCCCCGAGACGATGCCCTTGAGGATGCCCGCCTGGGTGGCGGATGCGTTTGAGTAGTAGAGCTGGGCGGCCGTCGTCGCGCCGGGTCCGGCGCGCAGCACGAGCAGCGCCTCGCGGTCACCATTTCGGATCTGCCTTTGGGCGCTGGTGACCTCGGTCTGGTCGTGCTTGACCGTGACGCCCGTGGTCTGGCCGAGCGCCCGCACCATGGCCGTGGAGGCGGGCGTATGGGCGGCGTCGATCACCGTGATCGTGCCGGCGTCGATGCTGCGCCCGAACAGCAGCCCGAGCAGGGTCATCAGGATCATCGGGAACACCAGCGACCAGAACAGCGTGATCCTGCGGCGGAACATCATCTTCAGCTGGGCCACCGTGGTGGCGCCGATGCGACCGGCGTTCATCCGCGAAACTCCCGCCCCGTCAGCTTCAGGAAGACGTCCTCCAGGCTGGGCCCTCGCACCGACAGCCCCTCCACCCGCGTGCCCCGCACCTTCGCCTGCTCCAGCGCCTCCAGGACGGCGGCCTGGGCATCATGGGCGTAGGAGATCTGCTCCCGGCCATCCTCGGTGTAGGCAATGCGTACGTCGGCGCCCAGCGACGCGATCAGGCCGGCGGGCGTGTCCAGCGCGATGATGCGCGCCTCGTCCATGATCGCCACCCGGTCGCACAGCTGCTCGGCCTCCTCCAGGTAGTGCGTGGTCAGCACCACCGTCTTGCCGGCGTCGACGTTGATCGCCCGGATCACGTCCCACAGGTTGTGGCGGGCCTGCGGATCGAGGCCGGTGGTGGGCTCATCCAGGAACACCACGTCCGGATCGTGCACCAGCGCCAGCGCGATCGCCAGCCGCTGCTGCTGCCCGCCTGACATGCTGTCTGCGTAGGCATCGGCCTTCGCCTCCAAGCCGACCAGCGCGAGCGCCGTGGCCGCCCGCTCGGCCCCGTCCTTTCGGTCGTAGAACCGCGCGAACAGCATCAGCAGCTCGCGGGCGGTCAGCTTGTCGAACAGCGAGGTCGACTGCAGCTGCACGCCGATCCGGCCCTGCACCGAGCGCGGGTCGGGCCAGACCGGCTTCCCCAGCACGCTCACCTCGCCGGCGTCGGGCTTGCGCAGGCCCTCGATCATCTCCAGCGTCGTCGTCTTGCCGGCGCCGTTTGGGCCGAGGATGCCGAACGCCTCGCCCTGCTCGACGTGGAACGAGATGCCGTCAACCGCCACGTGCTCGCCGTAGCGCTTGGTCAGCCCGTCGACGGTGATGGCGTTCATGCCGGTGGCGATCATAGTGAGCGACCGCGCCCCGGCGGCGCAGCGACCTGGGCCGTGCGATCAGCCGCCGCGCAGCAGCCCGCCCACGATCTTGGCTCCGGCCGCCAGCCCGCCACCGATCTCGGCGCCCTGGACGACGTTGCCGCCGGCCCCCTCGGCGGCCGCGATCGGCATCAGGAACATGGTCTGCAGGCAGAGCCTGCCCGGGCCGGTGAACCGGTTCCAGGTCAGCTTGCCGCCGCCTCCCATCAGCCCGGTCTTCAGCCCCATCGTGACGGCCTCCATCTGCACCGTCGAGTCCTTGTAGAGCCACGCGCCGGCCTCAACGTCCAGCTGCTCGCCGGCCGCCAGCACGATCTCGAACAGGTCGCCCGAGCCGTGCAGCCACACCAGCGCCTCGCCGCCCTTGCTGGTGAACTTGTCCACGAACAGGCCGCTGCCGCCGAACAGCATGTTACGAACGCCCTTGACCCGCTCGAACGTGTAGTCCAGATTGTCGGTCGCCGCCAGGAACTGGTGCTCGCGCACGTGCAGCTCGTGGCCCTGCTGCACTGGCAGCGTGACCACCTTGCCGGGCGAGTCGTGTGAGAACGCGATCCGCCCCGGGCCGTGGGCGCGGGTCATGAAGAAGTCGAGCCCGGCGATCTTGCGCTTCAGCCCGCCCGGCAGCTTCTTGAGCGTGATCTCGGTCTGGGCATCCTTCCACAGCAGCGTGTGGTGCTCGAAGAAGACGGCCTCTGAGCCGGTCAGGTGGAACACCAGCTGTGGCACGAGCGTGCCCTCGACGGCGTACTGCCCGCCCTGAAAATCGGCCTTGACGGGATCGGCGTGGACGGCGACGGGTTCTGACATGGCGCGGGCTCCAGACGTGTCTCGATGGCTGCGCGGCAGGTGGCGCCTCGCGCCCCGACTCTAGATCATCGGGCGGCGATCAGGCGGGGCGCCTGGGCACCAGCACCTTGCGGCGAAACTCGCACACCACCTCGCCGCGCTGGTTGGTGCCGACCGTCTCGACCGTGACGATGCCGCGGTCGGGCTTACTGCGGGACTCGGCCCTGTCCAGCACCGTGGTGTGGGCGTAGATCGTGTCGCCGTGGAAGGTCGGTCTGGCGTGCTTGAGCGACTCGATCTCCAGGTTGGCGATCGCCTTGCCGGAGACGTCTGGCACGCTCATGCCCAGCACCAGCGAGTAGACCAGATTGCCAACCACCACGTTCTTGCCAAACTGCGTCTCGGTCTCTGCATAGTGGGAGTCGATGTGCAGCGGGTGATGGTTCATCGTGATCATGCAGAACAGGTGGTCGTCGGCCTCGGTGATCGTCTTGCCCGGCCAGTGGCGGTAGATGTCGCCCACCTCGAAGTCCTCCAGGTAGCGGCCGAACCGCGTCTCGCGCGCATCGAACTCGCGGCCGCTCACAGCGGGTACCTGGCCAGCAGCCCACGGGCCACGATCAGCTTCTGGATCTCACTGGTGCCCTCGCCGATCAGGAGCATCGGCGCGTCCCGGTAGAGTCGCTCGATCTCGTACTCCTTGCTGTAGCCGTAGCCGCCGTGGATGCGGAAGCTGTCCTCGACCACCTCGTGGCAGATCTCCGACGCGTACAGCTTGGCCATCCCGGCCTCGACGTCCGAGCGCTCGCCGGCGTCCTTCTTGCGCGCCGCTGAGAGCATCAGCAGCCGCGCCGCCTCGATCTTGGTCGCCATCTCGGCCAGCTTGAACTGGATCCCCTGGTGCTTGGCGATCGGCTTCCCGAACGCCTCGCGCTGCTGCGCATAGCGAATCGCCAGCTCGAACGCGCGCTGTGCGACACCCACGCCGCGGGCGGCCACGTTGACGCGGCCGACCTCGACGCCCGACATCATCTGCTGGAAGCCGTGGCCCTCCGCACCGCCCAGCAGGTCGGCCGCCGGGACGCGGTGATCGGCGAACACCAGCTCGGTCGTCTCGACGCCCTTGTAGCCCAGCTTCTCGAGCTGCGGCGGGATCGTCAGTCCGCCCTGCTGCGCCTCCAGCGGCGTCTTCTCGACCAGCAGGCAGCTCATGCCGCGATGGGCGGGCGTGGCATCCGGGTCGGTCTTGACCAGCGTCGCCACCAGCCCGGAGCGCAGCCCATTGGTGACCCACATCTTCTGCCCCGTGACCAGGTAGTCGTCGCCGTCTCGCACCGCGCGCGTGCGGATCGCCTGCAC
>JBBQUW010000031.1:0-34888 GCA_038212095.1 Gaiellales bacterium
CAGACGCAACCGACGGCAACGCCCCCATCAACCCCATCCCACCAAGCGTCGCAGCAGCACCAGCAATCATCTGCCGCCGCGTCGCAACCGGCTGATCAGCATGCGCCCCATCAATCGCGCGACCAACCCACTCAACCACGTTGTCGGACATCCGAACCCCCCTTTGGTTTCGGCCGCCGATCAGCGATAACGAGTATACCAGCGGCTCGTGGGCGCGCAAACCCTCTGTCTGCACCGGTACGATCCTCTATGAACCGCTGGCCCGCCGGCGGCGAACACGTATGGGCGAGTGGCGTACGGCCGGCTCCGGCTCGCCGATCAGCAAACGCCACTCGCCCGTTGTTCCCGCGGGCCAGTCCGCCACGGTTCCTATCAGCCGTCCCGGGGTAATGGATCTGTGCGATGTCAACCGACCCACTGGACGAGTTCGAAGCGCTCGGCGGTGGCTCTCACGGGTTGGATGGATCGCGGAAGGTGGTGCTGACATCCTCGTCCTGGCGGCGCTCCTCGACTGATGCCTCGCTTTGCAGGGCACGCCTATCGGCGGACGTCAGCGGCTCCTCGATGATCGGAGAGAAGCTGCGTGGCCACAGGTGCCGCGTCGCCACCACGTTTATCTCTGCCGAGATCAAGGTCACGTGAGCTCCCAGATACAGCCACGTCATCAGGCCGAGCACGATCCCAAAGAAGCCGTAGGTCTCGCTGGCGCCGCGTAGTTCGTGACCGATGTAATAGCCGCCCAACGCTTGCAGGAGTACCCACAGGATCGCGGCTATCAGGGCGCCCAGCCACAGATCCCGCCACGGCACCTCACGAACCGTCAGCACGCGAAACGCCGACCAAAACAGCGCGAAGTTGACGACCAACGAGAGTGCCAAGCTGCCCAGCTTGACCAGGGGCGATCCCGACACCCCGGAGGCGTCGGCAAGCAGGGTGGCGGCGATGCTCGCAACCCAAAACAGGAGGATCATGATCAGCGCTCTGCCGAGGGCCAAAATCGGATTCGGCCGATTCTTGAAAGGCACGTCCCAGAGATGGTTCATTGCATTCCCGGCCGCGAGAGACACCCGGCTGCCGGCCCAGATCGTGCCAGCAATGCCGACCACCAGGGCGAGCAGGTTGCCGCGGAGGGAGTGGATGTTGTGCTGCAACTGGGGACCGATAACGGGGAACTCCACGACCACCGAGTGCAGGACGCGTTGCTGGAGTTGCGGATTGCCGGCAAGCGCGTATCCAAGGGCCGTGGCCAGCAGCAGCAACAGCGGGAACACCGATAGGAAGGCGTAGCAGGCGATGCTCGCCGCCAGGTAGCCGGCCTGATCCTCGGCATATTTCTGGCGGACAGCCAGAGCGAAGGCAATAGGCCGATTACGGCGCTGGAACCGGTCGATCCAGCTGTTCAGCGATCGCAGCAACACTTCAGCGTTCTTCGGGCTGCGGGTCTGCGTGGCGCCCGGGACGGGCAACACATTTCGAACAGCGCGTGCCAATGGGGTGTCCGGGCATGCGCCCGGAAACCCCATTCCTCGTGTAATCCTGGTCGGTCGGTCGCGAGGTGAACGTTTGCTTACACCGAGTCGGGAGGTGTCAGCGGCGGGATCCCCTCCTGGAGGTCACTGGCATGTTCGCGAGCCGCCTGCTTGGTGGTGTCGGCGGTCTGCTGCGCGACCTCGTGGACGAGCTGCTTCCCATGACCGAGGGCGTCACCGCCGACCTCTCTCGCCTGATCTTTGACCTGATCGGCGAGTGGTCCCACGTTCTCGTCCTCGATCCTGGTGGACGGCAGCGCCGACCCGATCAGGAATCCCGTGGCCACGGCGCCCAGAGCCAACCCGATCGGGTTGTCCTTCGCAATGCCGGCACCCCGCGCCACGGCGTGCTTCGCGGTATCCGCGGCGTTTGAGCCCGCATCAGCAGCGCCACTCGTCACGCTCTCTCTGGTACTCGCCGCCGTTCCCGTGATCGCGTCTCGAGCATCGTGCACCTTCGCCGCGACCACGTCCTTCTTCTCGGCGACGTACCCCTTCACCCGCCCCGGCACGTCGGCCTTGTCCGTCAGCGCTTGGACGGTATCGCCCATCTGTGCCCGGGTCTCCTCTATCTGTCGTTCGATGTCGCGTGGGTCTTGGCCCATTGAATGTCCTCCTTCACAGATTCGATCGTTCGCTCGGGCGCCGGCGGTGCCGCCTCGCCCAATCGCTCTTTGCCGCGCAGCCCCAGCAGAGCCGCGCCGATGCCATATGCGACCGTCACGATGATCGCCGCCAGCCAACTCGGCATCACCACGTCAAGCAGCAGGATCAACGACGCCATCGAGCCGCCCAGCGTCGCCAGCGCGAGCACTGCCGCGCCAGACAGCAATCCCGCTCCCACGCCGGCCTTCTTGCCCTTCTCCGCCATCTCCGCCTTGGCCAGCGCCATCTCCTGGCGCACGAGCTGGCTCACCTCGCGCGTCAGGTCCTTCACCAACTCCGCCGTGGACTCATCGCGCTTGGCGGGTGCATCAGCACGCGTCGACATGGTTTCTAGACCTCCTCGCGGAACATGGACGCCGGCACCGCCGACACAGGGCGCTGTTCCAGCGGCGACGAAACCCGCAGCGGGGACGGCGATTGAGGCGCCGGGTAGTAGCGGCCATGGCTCGACGACTTCAGAAAGCGACCAGCCGCGATCCCGATCAGCAGCCCACCGCCCGCGAGCAGGTAGGGCTGGCGACGACCGAACGTCTCCAGCTTGCCCAGCAACTCGTCCGCATCGGCCGTGGTCAAGTATCCACCGAGCTGCTCCAGCCGATCGGCGCCAGCATCGGCGCCACGCGCCATCCGCGCCTTCTGCGGATCACCGTCCGCCCGCAGCTGGCTCGCGGTCTCGCGCAGCGAGTCTGCCAACGAGCGTGCCTGTACCCCGGCCTGGGTCGAGCGCTGCTCGACCTGATCGCGAACGGCGCCGCGACCCTTCTCAACCGCAACGTGCGCCTGCTCCTGCGTCTTCTCCTTCGCAGAATCCACCACGTCGGCGATCTGGCTGTTCGATACCTCGGTCTGCTCCACGATTGCCTCCCATCTCCAGCGCCACAAACGATGCGCTGATTCGCCCCAAACGGTCACCTAATACCGCGCATGTGCCCAACCGCGGAGCTGCCTAAACCAGCCACGGAGCTCGGCGGTCGCACCCGTCAGCCATCGGGGTCTACGATCGTTGCCGACGTCGCAGGAATCAGCGATCGAGCGGTTAGCTCCCTCTCCACTCAGGCTGCGGCGAACTGTTCGGAGACCCCGTTTGCGACGATCGCGTCCTGGATCACCTGGCTGGGGACGAACTCGAGCAACGCACCAGCTTCCCTACAGCGAATCGAGGTCGCGACGAGGCAGCGCAGCCCCGCGTCGTCGATTCCCAGCACATGGCCAAGGTCGAGCCGGAGACGCTGGACACCCGAATCGAAAGCCGCATCCAGGGCCCGCTCGAGATCGTGACACGTGTTGGCACCGACCCATCCGTGGCACACGATCACCTCGGAGCCATCCGACCGGCTATGGAATACCTCCAACTGGTCTTCACTGGGCATCATGACCTCCGTCACTGAGCGTCGCGAACCTCATACGGTGATCACTACTACCCGCCGCCGCGCACTCCAAAACGGGATAGAGCCCGCTGGCGCCTACCCCCAGTGCAGGAACAGGTCGACCTTCTTGGTACGAGTCACACACTCCCACAGGTTGCACTCATATCCCCGCACGGCGACCGTCGCCCACCCACGCCTGAAGGGATGCGCCGTCTCGCTGTGGATCTCCATCGTCCACGCCGCCGAGGGCGTGTAGCCTGAACTCGGCCAGGTGCCACCCGAGCCCTGTGCGACCAGCGTCGACCGCTCCTCGCGGACGGTGGCCGATATATCTGGGAAGCCGTCGAATGAGCCGTAGGCGTAGGTACCAGCGCAGGCGACGGTGCCCGTCAGCGTCAGCACGCGCGTCACACGATCGACGCTTCCGTAGGAGAGATGCACGTTCGCCGCGACAGGGACGTAGCGCACCGCGCGCACGAACAAGCTGCCGCCGGGAAGGGTCGGATCGGCGATTCCGCCGGGGGTACCGACCATGACGTGGTACCTGATCCCGGCCGTCAGGACGACCTTGTCAGCGGCGACGCCGGCGAACTCCTCACCTCCCAGAGCCACGTCGCACGCAACCATCTGGGCCGACCGGCGATGGCCGACGAACACGCCAAGCGAAGGCCCGCCCGAGTTCCAAAGCCCGTTCACATCGAACGTATACGTGCCGGACACCGTGGGTGTGAACCTGAACCAGGCCGTGTGCGAGCTGGCGGCACAGTTGGGATCGCCGCTCGAGACGGTCGCCGACGTCGTGTCGACCGTGGCCACGAACGGGACGCCGGCGATCACCGCGGCGTTCCCGTACAGATCGTTCGGGGGCGTGGCTGCACGCGCCGGTTCCGCGATCGACAACAGCGCCCCAGCCACGACGATGACCAAGCTGAACCGCGTAAACAACACCGTGACCTCCCCAGTCCCCTCGAGTGCCGTCCTGACCGACGCCAGACACCTTCCCTCTGGAATCTGCCGTTGTCAAGACTGCGCGAGCAGCCAGGTGCGCGGGTGCCCACTCAAACCGGGCACCCGCGCCATCAACGCCGCTACCGCGCGGCCGCAGGCACCCGGGCGCCGCGGCTCACGTCCGCGGCCCGCTCGCGCACTGCCGACAGCGGATGTGCAACGTCCTCGAGCGACTTGCCGGCCGCTTCGACTCCCCAGATCAACTCCGTGAGCCCGCCTGCGGCCATCAGCACCGAGCCGATCACGTAGCCGATGAAGACCTGACCCCGGTCGCCACTTCCGATCAACGTGCCGAACAGCCACGGTGCCGCGAACCCACCGGCACCCGTGCCGATCGCGTAGAACACCGCGATCGCCATCGCCCGGCTTTCGATCGGAAAGATCTCGGACACGGTCAGATACGCCGCACTGGCACCCGCCGAGGCGAAGAAGAACGTCACCGACCAGCAGATCGTCATCGTGGTCGTTGTCAGCATGTCGGCCTGGAACATCCAGCCCGTAACCAGCAGTCCGATCGCGGAGGCCGTGTACGTGAGGAATATCATCGGTCGCCGCCCGACGGTATCGAACAGGCGTCCAAGCACGAGTGGGCCGAGCACGTTGCCCACCGCAAACGGGAAGATGAAGTAGGCGATCGAGCTGACACTGACCTTGAAGAACGTCGTCAGCACCAGCGCGTAGGTGAAGAAGATCGCGTTGTAGAAGAACGCCTGCGACGCCATCAGCATCAGCCCCACGAACGATCGCTTGGGATACGTGAAGAGGATCGCCCGCACGATCCCGACGAAGCCGATCTCGCGGCCCGGATCGATCTGGATCGTGTCGCCGCTCGGCTCGGGCAGCTCGCGCGCCGTGTCATTGGCGACCTGCTTCTCGATCTGCTTGACCACTGCGTCAGCTTCCTCGAAGCGGCCGTGTGTCATCAGATACCGCGGGCTCTCCGGCAGGTTCTTGCGAACGAACAGCACCGAGACCGCCAGCACCGCTCCCATTCCAAAGCAGATCCGCCAGCCGTAGCTCGGGTTGACGTAGCTGCCGTTCAGCAGGTAGAGCGATGCCGCCGACCCGATCGCCGTGCCGACCCACCACGAGCCGTTGATCGCGAGATCCGTCCAGCCGCGGCGCCGCGCCGGGATCAGCTCGTCGATCGCGGAGTTGATCGCCGCATACTCGCCGCCGATGCCAATGCCGGTCATGAAGCGGAAGAACACGAACGACTCGAAGCTGAACGAGAACGCGGTGGCGAGCGTCCACACCAGGTACCACACCAGCGAGAACATGAACAGCCGTTTGCGGCCGAGCCTGTCGGTTGCATAGCCAAGGATCAGGGCGCCGGCCGCCGCGCCCGCGAGGTACATGCTGTTGGCGAAGCCGATCTGGCCGGTGCCGAGATCGAGCCCACCACCGCCACCCTTGGTGATCACGGGCGCGATCAAGCCGACGATGGTGACTTCCAGGCCATCCAGGATCCAGGTGATACCCAGGCCTATCACCACCATCCAGTGCCAGCGGCTCCACGGGAGCCTGTCCATCCGCGCCGGGATGTCGGTCTCGATCGGGCCGTGTTCGCGCTTCTCTGCGATGGAAGCCGCCATGGTGTTGTACCTCCCCCGGGTCGGATCTGTGATTGCGCCGAAAGTGCCCACGCCCCGCGGATTCGTAAACACGGCGCGCTGTCGTTCAGCGGGTGGCGTCGCGCAGGGCGGGAAGCGCGGCTTCGACCACCTCGTCAGATCGCAGGAAGGCGCCAACATGCCCTGCACCCGCCAGGTGGATACTGTGCCCGCGCGGAATCCGCGCCGCCATCTCGTCCTGCGTCAGATCGCGATCCTCTTCGGATCCGGCCACCAGCACGCATGATGCGGCGATCCGGGGGAGCATCTCCCACGGGTCTGGGAGACCGCCGTTTGCCTCGAGCGTGAGCGCGAACTGCTCGGGATCGGTACTCATGAACTCTTCCCGCAACCAGTCCGGCAACGTCAGCCGTTCCTCGGCCTCGATTGCGTTCACCAGGTCGGTCATCCCCGCGACCGGATCGACGTGGTAGGCCGACGGTGTCGGCGCGGTCTGCGGCGGATCGAACGGGTGGCCGAGCGCGACCAGGCACGCGAGCCGCGGATCCCGCGCCGCCACGCGGAGTCCGACGGCGGCTCCCCAGGAGTAGCCGACCACGGCGTAGCGCTGCGCACCGAGCGTGTCAGCGAGTGCGACCACGTCGTCGACGTACTGCTCGATACGGTGCGCGGCGAGCGTGCTCGGCCGGTCGCTGTCACCGCGTCCGCGATGGTCGTAAAGCACCAGCCGAAACCCGGCCAAGCGCGACACGTAACCGCCCCGCTCCCACATCGAGCCGCTGCCTGCCCCGCCCGTGTGCAGGACGACGGGGACGTCGCCCTCCCCCACCTCCCGGTAAGCCAACCGAACACCCTCACGGACGAACCCCGGCATCAAGCCAACGCTACACGCTCTTTCGCCGCCACACCGTGAGCATGTCGTACATGCCCTCCCACTGCGGAATCGAGACCTTGTCAACCAGCTCGAACCCAGCCTCCAGCCGGTCGTGAAATCCGGGGCTGCCGGTTGAGATGCGCCACTCGCCGACATGGATCAGGTGCCGGCCGGACCACGCCTTCAGGCAGTTGGTGGCCATCGCGCTCTTGTTCGGCGGCCAGCACAGAAACAGCGACCGGTCGGCGTGGCCGGCCAGCACAGCCGGCGTGCCGGCGTCGATCTGCGTCCATAGGTGGCGCGCGAAGTAGTTCTCATCGTGCGGCCGCTCGCGGTCGTACGCCAGCACGTCGATGCCGCGCTGGCGCATCAGGTACGTCCAGTAGCCACCGCCGGCGCCCATCTCGACGATCGGCCCGTAACGGGCGATCGCGTCCAGCGCGTCGTCGCTCGGCAGCGCCCACGAGAAGCGCTGCACCAGCGCCGGCCTCTCATCGAGGTGATTGGGCCAGTTGATCGTCTTGTGCACCCGCACGAACTCGTCGAGATACTCGTTCTGCCCGGTCAGCGTGTCGAACAGCGACGGGTCGCGCAGCAGCGAACGCCAGTCGAGCAGCCGCTCGCCACTCACCAGCCGCGGCGCCCGCGAGCTTTACGCGATGTGTAGACGAGCTTGGCCGGCGCAACGGTCATGCCGGCGTTGGTGAACTCCGCGCTGAGGTCGAGCCGGGCTGCGATGCGGCTCACGTCCGCCTGCTGATCGCGCGTCACCAGCGTCACGCCGATCCCGCTGCGCCCGGCCCGGCCGGTGCGGCCGACGCGATGGACGTAGCCCTTGTTGTCGTCCGGCGGATCGAAGTTGATCACGTGGGTGATCGAGTCGAGGTCGAGGCCACGGGCGGCCACGTCGGTTGCGACCAACGTCGTCACCTTGCCCGTCTCGAACCGCTCCCACGCCTTCTCACGCGCGGACTGGGTCATGTCGCCGTGCATCGCCACAGCCGAGACGCCGCGCTCGCGCAGCTTGGCAAGCAGCCGGTCGGCGCCGCGTCGCGTGCGCACGAACACCAGCGCGTGTCCCTCGGCGCTGGTCAAGAGCTCGATCAGCGTCTGCACCTTCGTTTCGGGCGTGACCTGCATGAAGCGGTGGTCGACCTCCTCCACCGTCTCGGCCTCGGGGTTTGCCTCGTGGCGGGCGGGGTCGTTGGTGTAGCTGCGGGCCAGCCGGCCGACCTCGCCGTCCAGCGTGGCCGAGAAGAACATCGTCTGGCGCTCACTCGGCAGCCGCCGCACGATGCGATCGACCTGCGGCTGAAATCCCATGTCGAGCATGCGGTCGGCCTCGTCCAGCACCAGCATCACGACGCCGTCCAGCTTCAGCATCCGCCGCGAGGCGAGATCCTCAAGCCGTCCCGGAGTCGCGACCAGCAGGTGCGACCGGGCGGCCTTCTTGGCCTGCTCGTGGAGGCCGACGCCGCCGTAGGCGGTGGCGACGCGCAGGCCGCGGGCGGCGCCCAGCGTCTCCAGCACCTCACCTACCTGGGCGGCCAGCTCGCGGGTCGGCACCAGCACGAGCGCGGTGGGGGTGGCGCCGGCGGGGTCGATCCGCTCCAGCAGGGGGATGCCGAACGCGAGCGTCTTGCCCGATCCGGTGGGCGCCTTGGCCAGCACGTCCTGTCCAGCGAGCGCGTCGGGAAGCACCCGCGCCTGGATCTCGAACGGGGCGTCGATGCCCTGTGCGGCTAGCGCGTCAGCGATCGGCGCGCTCACGCCGAGGCCGCGGAAGGTCGATTCGTTCATGCTCTCTCCTTGACGGCCGGTCGGCCGCGTTCGTTCAGGGCGAGGGTCCGGCCCTCGGGGAGAGAGAAGGAACCTCACGGGGCGACACGCCGCCGCCCGTACTGGCAGAGTAGCAGGGGCGCTACCCTTCCCAACCCCGATATCGGCACGTACGCTGGTTATCGTGACCACTCGTGACCGCATCCTCGTGCACGCCGCCCCCAGCGAGTTGCGCCCGGACGAGGCGGGGACGGTCGATGTCTTCGCAGCGCTGCAACGGCAGTTCTTCTGGGCCGACACGGTTATCGTGGGTTCCGATGACGCGGAACCGACCGACGACGAGCTCGAGATACTGGAAGGCGAAGTGGTGGTGTAGCGCGCTGCTGGTGGCGGTTGCCGCCGGTGCGACCACCGGCCACCCGGCCGGCGCACAGCAGATCGCGGGCATGCCGCAACTGCCGCCGGCAACGACGGTGACGATCGTGATCGATCCCGGCCACGACCGCTACGCAAACCTCGCCCGGGAGCCGATCGGCCCCGGCTCCTCGATCACCAAGATCAAGGACGGCGGCGGCACCAGCGGGGTGGTGACCGGGCAGCGCGAGGCGAGCGTCAACCTGCGGATCGCACTTCGGCTGCGCACGCTGCTGCAGGCCGCGGGTGGAATCCGGATCGTGATGACGCGCACGACCACCTGCTGCGTGTCGCTGGGCAACATCGCCCGCGCCCGGATCGCGAACCAGGCCGCCGCGGCGCTCTTCCTGCGCATCCATGCGGACGGCTCCACCGACCAAAGCGCGGCCGGCACGTCGACGCTGTACCCGGCCACCCGCCTCGGCTGGACGGACGACATCGACGGGCGCAGCCTGAAGGCGGCCAAGGCGATCCAGCCCCTGCTGGCGCATGCGCTGGGCTGGCCGAACCGCGGACTGGTCGCACGCAGCGACATCACTGGCTTCAACTGGTCGAACGTGCCGGCGGTGCTGGTCGAGGTGGGTTTCCTCACCAACCCGTCAGAGGACAGGCAACTGGCCACGTTCACGACCGCGAACAGGGCGGCATGGGGTTTGCGAAACGGCGTGATCGCGTATCTGAAGACGCAGGGGCTTCGCTGACTCTCCCTTGACGGCGAGCGAGGGGCTGCTAGGCTCGATATGGGACGCAAACGGTCGCGCATCCGTCCGAGCAGACGTGCGCAGGGGGTTCATGAGCACAAGGAGCATCGCGGGAGGAATTGTCGTCTGCGTCGTCGCGCTGGCGACGGGCGCGGGGGCCGCAGTGGCGGTCGGCGCGCCGCCCCCGCCGCCGCCTCCTCCGACCAGCGCGCCGCCGCCGACCAGCTCGCCCCCACCGACCACCACCTCTCCGCCGCCGACCACGGCGCCACCGCCGACGACGACCGCCGCGCCGCCGACCAGCACGACGGCCTCGACCACCGCCACCCACAAGAAGTCGACACACAAGAAGTCGACGCACAAGAAGCACGTCCAGTCCGGCGGCGGGCAGGGCATCGCACCCGCGCCGACCACGCCGCGGGCCGCCGCATCGCTGACAACACACATCCACCACGCCGGATCGTCGATCCCCCACACGGCCCTGGTGGCCTCGGTGATCGCCGGTGGCGCGACGCTGATCGGCGCGCTGCTGCTGGCCGGAGTGCTGCTTGTGGCGCGTGGCCGCCGCAGCGGACCGCGAGGGCCCGAGGGTGGCCACATCATCATCCGCTGACGCCATGAGACGACGCCTGCCCGTGATCACGTTCCTGCTGGCCGCAATGGCGATATTCGCCGTGGCGACCGCCAGCGCCACCGTCGGCCCGATCAGCTTCTCGGGCAGCGACCCGATCGACTTCGGCAACCAGTCTGTCGGCACCGCGTCCGGCGCGACAACGGTCACGGTCACGAACACCGGCGGTCAGGATCTCGTGATCGACGGCAACGGCGTCAGCGTCAGCGGCGCGAACCAGGGCAGCTTCCTGACCTCGAACGACAGCTGCTCTGGCGCGACCGTGGTGGCCGGCGCCAGCTGCTCGGTGGACGTCAAGTTCGCGCCCACCAACGGTACGGGCGGCTACAGCGCAAGCCTGGACGTGGTCGATACTGCCGACTCGGTCTCCGGCTCGACCGGGCTGATCGGCAACGGCACCGGCGCCCCCACCGCCGATACCTCGCCCGGCAGCCTCTCGTTCGGCAGCCAGCCGGTGGACACCACCAGCGACGCGCAGACGGTGACGCTCACCAACAACGGCAACATCGCCCTGCACGTGACCAGCGTCACCAAGGGCGGCAGCGACCCCGCCAGCTTCCCGCTGAGTAACGGCTCGTGCCTCGATGCGCCGGTGGCGGCCGGTGCCAGCTGCTCCGTCGACGTCAGCTTCAATCCAGGCGCCACGGGCGGCGCGTCCGCCACCCTGATCTTCACCGATGACGCCGGCAACAGCCCCCAATCGGTAAGCCTGTCAGGCAGCGGTACGGCCGCAGCGGTCTCGGTCTCGCCCAACCCGTTCGACTTCAGCGATCGCAAGGTCGGTACCAGCGACTCACAGCAGTTCACGGTCACCAACAACGGCGGCGCCGCCCTGAACATCCCCACCGGCGGCGTCAGCGTGACCGGGGCCGCGTTCAGCAAGAGCGGAGACGGCTGCTCGGGCACCAGCGTCTCGATCGGCAACAGCTGCACCTTCACGGTGCAGTTCCAGCCCGGCAGCGCCGGTGCGCAGTCCGGTCTGGCCTCCGTCACCAGCAATGATCCCTCCAGCCCGTTTGGCGTCAGCCTGAGCGGCAACGGCACTCTGCCGCAGGCGAGCCCCTCGCCGCCGGTCAGCTTCGCCACCGCGATCAACACCAGCGACACCCAGACGGTCACGCTCACCAACAGCGGCGACGCCGCGCTGGTGGTGCAGAGCGCCGTGCTGACCGGCAGCTCATCGTTCACCAAGATCATCACCGCCACCCCGTGCGGCGGCGCCACGCTGCAGCCGGGCGAGCACTGCACGGTGCAGATCCAGTTCTCGCCCACCGGTACGACCGGGCAGAACGGCACGCTCAGGTTCACGGATGACTCGGTGGGCGGCAGCACGCAGGCCGTCGCCATCACCGGCACCGTGCTGATCCCCGGCATCGCCGCCAGCCCCGCGAACGGCCTCGGCTTCGAGCAGCTGCCGGTGGGCCGGCTGAGCAACGCCTCCACCGTCACCATCACCAACAGGGGCAACGCCAACCTGCACATCGGCTCGATCGTGATCGGCGGCGTCAACTACAAGAGCTTCCGGCTCGGGCTGCAGTCCTGCACGCAGGGCGCGATCTCGCCCGGCGACACCTGCACCGTCAACGTCCGCTTCGCGCCGACCAAGCTGGGCTCCCGAGTGGCCAGCCTGCTGGTGCGAAACGACGCCAACGGTTCGGCCAGCACGCTCAACCTCGCGCTGACCGGCGTCGGCGTGCGGCCGCCGGCCGTGCTCGCACTGCACGGGTCGGCCGGCTGCACCAGCACCCGCCTGACCTGGGCGACGCCCGACGCGACCGGGTTCCTGCGCGTGCAGGTGGTGCGGAATGCGGCCCACGATCCACGCGGGCCGTTCGACGGCGTGGTGCTCGCCCACACCCCCGGCGCGCTGACAAACGGAGGGCTGACTCAGTTCCACATCTACCACTACGCCGTCTACGCCGTCTACACGGCGTTCGACCGCAGCCGGCTGGTGTACTCGGCCGGAGCCTTCTCGACACTGCACACGGGCCGTGTCTGCACTCCCCGAAACGGCGCGCTGATCAGCGACCTCTCTCCGACCGTCGACTGGACGCCCTACGCGGGTGCGCGGTCGTACGCCTACATCCTCCAGCGCTCCGGCCGCACCATCCTCGTCCGCTATCCCAAGCTCAGCCAGGTCACGCTTCCCAGCAGCTGGACGTTCAACGGCCAGGCGAAGAGCATCCAGCGCGGCGGCGTCTACTCGTTCTACGTCTACGCGTACACCGCCGGCCGGCCGCGTGGCTTCCTGATCGGCCAGACGCTGTTCACCGAGCGCTGAGCGCTCACGGCACCAGGTAGCCGAGCGCGACGTAGCCGAACGCCAGCACCTGCACCACCGGCGCGAACACGACGAAGGCGCGGTGCAGCGTCGGGCGCCGCAGGCCAAGGTCGGCCAGCGCGAAGAAGAGCGGGAACGCCAGCAAGCCGAAGCGGCCCGATGACTGGAGCACGCCCGCGAGCAGCGGCAGCGCGAATATGCCGCCAACGTAGGCGACGTCCTCGGCGCGGTGCTTGGCGAACACGTCCAGCCGCAGGATCGGTACCAGCAGCGCGAGGTAGACGATCACCGTCACGGCGCTGAGCAGGTGGATGGCGCGGCCGGTCTGGGCGAACTGCCAGAACTCCTCGCCCAATGCCAGCGGCGGGAAGCTGGCGTGACCGCCCCAGCGACCCTGTGCATGCACGAACGCCAGCGGATCGCCGACCGCGTGCTGAAGCCAGGCCATATGCAGCGCCAGGCCGATCGCCGGCGAGGCGGCCACCAGCCACGAGCCGACGGTACGCCGCCGCCAGGCGACGATGGCGAGCGGCAGGATCAGGGCGAGGCCGTTCACCCGGGTCAGCCCCGCAAGCACTCCCAGAAGCAGCGCTCCGCCGTCGCGGCGGCGGTCGCTGAAGATGAACAGCCACACCGCCAGCGCCAGGAACAGCCCCTCGCTGTAGGCGAGCCCCAGCGCGAAGCCGTACGGCGAGAGCACCATGTACAACGTGCCACGCCAGGCGTGCGCCTCGGACAGCCGCTCGCGGGCGAGCACGTACAGGCCGGCCAGCGCCGCCAGCACGGCCAGGTTCGAAACCAGCAGCGCGGCAACGCCGTACCCGGCCGGGCCCAGCCACTCGACGCCGCGGATCAGCAGCGGGTAGAACGGGAAGAAGGCGACTCGCGCGCCGTCGATGTAGCCAGACTGGGCGATCCGGATGTAGTAGACCGAGTCCCAGCCGGTCAGCGCCGTCCAGGGCTGGCGCTGCCACGACTCCAGCGCGCGGTGCCAGCCGAGCTGCGTCGTCAGCAGCCAGCCGAGCACCACGATGGCGACACGGCTGGCTGACCAGAGCACGAGCACACGGCGCCACATGACGGGGTATCTTACGGAGGTGGCCGCCCTCGGGTGGCCCGAAGGGAGAGGTGGCCGAGTGGCTGAAGGCGCCCGCCTGCTAAGTGGGTCTGGGGGGTAAACCTCCAGCGAGGGTTCGAATCCCTCCCTCTCCGTCGCCAAGCGTTTCGAACTGCTTTCGAGAACTCCCCACGACCCGGAAATCCGTCCCAGCACCGGACGCTCCGGCGGCCACCGCGGGCGGCGGAGCCGTCAGGCCATCGCCACCGCGTGTTCGGCGTCGATCCACGGCGTGCGATAGCCGTCCTCGCGCCACATGATCGGGAAGAACGCCTCGTCCAGCTCCAACTCGCCCGGCCGCTTATATCGGCTGTACAGCGGATGCACGTTGGTCGGGTGCCAGCGGCTGCGGGTGGTCATCATGTGGCTGATGATCGCCCGCCGCTCGCGGTCGGCGCGCTCGCTGGGCGGCGAGCCGTGGAACGTCAGCCCGGCGTGGAAGGCGGCGCCGCCGGCCGGCACCTCGATCGGCACCCACTCCACCTCGGCCATCCGCTGCGGCGGGCAGACGTCGCGCATGAAGCCCGTCCAGTCGTCCGGCGCGTGGAACTGGCCGCCCATGCCGAAGTCGCCCCACAGGTGGGAGCCGCGCGCGTAGTAGATGGTGCCGGTGTCGGCGTGCGTCTCCTCCAGCGCCATCCAGCACGTGGTCAGGTTGGGCGGATCGAAGCAGCCCTGGTAGCTGGCGTCCTGGTGAGCCAGCAGCGCCTTGCCGTTGGCCGGCTTCCAGACGGCGTTGTCGATGAACAGCCGCATGCCAGGCTCGCCCTCCAGCTTGGCGGCAAACTCGGCGTTGCGCGCGGCCAGCGTGGTCGCCGCCACGGTGCGGTCGGCCTTCCACAGGTTGCACATCTGCCGCGTCTTCTCGGGCGGCGTCACGCCGGGCTGGTAGTTGACCTCGTCCGGCATCACGCCGGTCTCCCACGTATGGGCGAAGCAGCGATCGAAGTGCTCGCGCACCCGCTCCACCTCGTCGGCGGGCAGGAACTGCGGCACGACCACGAAGCCATCGCGCGCGTACGTCTCGATCTGATCCTGGGTCGGCTGCACTGGGGCTCCTCGAACGTCGCTGGTGGTCATTATCGCCGCGCGGGCCGGCCGCGTGCCGGATCAGGCGTCGGGCGCGGCGGGCGGCGGGTGGCGCTCGCCGCCGAAGTCGATGAAGCTGGACAGGTACGCGGTCAGCACGCCGAAGCCGGTCAGCATCTCGATCATCGTGGCGGCCCGCACGCCCCGCGAGTGGGCGAGGATGTCGCCGGGCGGCGAGATCAGGGCGGTCGAGACGGCGTAGTAGAAGAAGTCGGCGAAGCGCGGATCGGATCCCAGTCCGCGGAAGGCGTCGCCGGGATGGATCGCCCACAGCGCGAGGTAGACGAACGTCCAGAACAGGAAGAACAGCAGCGCCAGAAGCGGCAGCCCGATCCGGCGCAGCTGGAGCGCGGCGGCGTCGGTGATCCGCTGCGAGCGCGACAGGAAGGGCAGGTGCTCGGCGAGGTGGCGGGCGGCGCCGACGAACACCGCTGCGCCGGACAGCACCGCCACCGCGCCGGCGATCGCGATCAGCCCCGCCGAGTGCGGCGAGAGGTGGGGACGCAGCATCTCGACGACCACGATGAACGCGCACAGCACCAGCAGCCGCACCACGCCGGTGCTCAGCCAGCCGGGCCGCCGCTGGTGGACGAGCGGGTCGAGGCGTGCGGCGGGCAGGCGCATCGCGTCACCGTAGCGGCCGCCGCCGACGTCATCGGACTCGCCGGGTCAGCCGCGCGGCTGCAGCGAGGGCATGTAGCTCTCCTGCTCCAGCCAGTGGCCGCCGTCGATCGTGAAGTTCATGCCGGTGACGTAGGAGCCGAACGGCGAGCACAGCGCCGTCGTCCACCAGGCGATCTCCTCGACCGTCGCCAGCCGGCCGGTAGGCACGCTTCGCTCGACCCGCGCCCGGTCGTCGGCCCCCGGCCACAGCGCCTGGCCGGCGCCCTCGGTGTCGGTCGGCCCGGGGCAGATCGTGTTCAGCCGCACGCCGTGTGGCGCCCACTCGACGGCCAGCGTCTTGGTCATCGCCAGCAGCCCGGCCTTGGCCGCGGCCGAGTGCACCGTCCCCGGCCCACCCGTCCAGGCGTAGCTCGCGATCACGGACAGGATCGCGCCGCCACCCCCCTGGGCGATCATCTGCCGTCCGGCAGCCCGGGTGCAGAGGAAGCCGCCATCCAGCACGATCGAGACCACCGCCCGCCAGCCGTTGGGCGAGAGGTCCTCGCCGCGCACCACGAAGTTGCCGGCGGCGTTGTTGATCAGCACGTCCACCCGCCCGAACCGCTGCACGGCCGACGCCACCATCGCCTCGACCTGGTCGGGGTCGCGGACGTCGGTCGGCTGGGCGGCCGCCACGCCGCCGGCCGCCTCGATCAGCGCCACCGTCTCGTCCAGCGGCTCCGGCCGTCGCCCGGCCACCAGCACCGAGGCGCCCAGCCGCGCGAACTCCTGGGCCATGGCGCGGCCCATGCCGCTGCCGCCGCCGGTGACAACGGCCACCTTGCCCTCGTAACAGCCGTCAACCAGCATTGGCGCCTCCTTCGACGGGGATCACGCGCGCATCCAGACCGAGCGCGCCATCGGGCGTGACCAGCAGTGGGTTGATCTCGATCTCGGCGATGTCCGGCCGCGCCGCGGCCAGCTCGGACAGCGCCACCAGCGCGGCGGCCGCAGCCTCGAGGCTGACCGGCGTACGGCCGCGAGCGCCCTTGAGCATCGCCGCCGACCTCAGCGAGGCCAGCAGCCGCAGCGCGCCGTCGTGGTCGACCGGCGCCAGCGACACCTGCTGGTCGCCGAGCAGCTCGGCGAACACGCCGCCGATGCCGACCATCGCCACCGCTCCGAAGCGGGGGTCGCGCCGGCTGCCGATGATCAGCTCGACACCGTCTGCGAGCGGCGCCATCGCCTCGATCGAACACTCCGGCGGAACCAGGCGCTGCTGCATGTCGCCCCACTCCCAGACCAGTGCCTGCTCGTCTGCGATGCCGACCTTGACGCCGCCCGCGTCCGACTTGTGCAGCAGGCCGAGCGCCTTCAGCACCACCGGGTAGCCCACCTCGCCGGCGGCCTCCAGCGCCTGCCGCTCGCTCGTCACCCTGCGGGCAGCAACGAACGGGATGCCGGCGCCGGCCAGCAGCTCACGGGCAGTGAAGTACTCGACCGCTTCCGCATCCTGGTGCCGGTCAGGCTCGCGGGCGGCGGCGTCCGAGGACAGCCCCAGCGCGGCCAGCGCCGCGGCCGCTGCCTCGATCGTCGCATAGACGGGAACGCCGCCCTCGCGCAGCGCCAGGTTGGGCGCCGCGTCGTGGTACATCGCCTGTGCCACCAACGGCCTGTGGGTCTCGGCCACGGCCCGTACGATCGCGTGCGCCACGTCGGTCTCCTTGCCGGCGAACTGCTCGGAGTACTGGCTGTAGCCGCCGAAGTACCCGGTCATCAGCACGCCGTCCACCTCGCCCGACTCGAGCAGGGTGCGCGCGGTGCGCGCGTAGTTGTCGAAGTCCTGCTCGCCACCGCCGGCCAGGTCGACCGGATTGCGGGTGGCGGCGGTGTCGGGGAGGCCCGCCTGCAGCTCGGCCGAGAGCCGGTCGGACAGGCGTGGCAGCTGGAGGCCCGCCGCCTCGGCGACATCGCACGCGATCGCGCCGTGCCCGCCGCCGTCACTCAGCACGGCGACCCGGACGCCGGCCATCCGCCGCGGCTGCAGCAAGACCTGAGCCAGGTCGATCATCTCGGCCGGTGTCGACGCCAGGTGGACGCCGGCGGCGCGGCAAGCTGCGCTGACGACGTCGTGCTGGGAGACCATCGCTCCGGTGTGGGACTTTGCCGCCCGGCGGCTAGCCTCGCTGCCGCCGACCGTGATCAGGACGACCGGTTTGTCCGCCTCCGCCGCCGCCTGCAGGAAGTCGCGCCCGTCGCGAAAGTCCTCGGCGTAGATCGCAATCAGCCGGCTGGGCTCGTGCACCGCGTACGACGCCACCAGCTCGGCCAGGTCGAGGTCGGCCTGGTTGCCGATCGAGGCGAAGCGCGAGAAGCCGAGCCCGTAATTGCGAGAGAGGATGCCGAGCTCGAGCGCCAGGTTGCCGCTCTGGGAGATCAGGCCGATCGATCCGGCGGGAAACTCGTTCGACGAGAGGCCCAGATCGCTTTCAGCGTCGAACACGCCCAGGCAGTTGGGGCCGAGCAGCATCGCGCCGGCAGCCCGCACCCGCTCCACCAGCGCGAGCTCCGCCCGCCTGGCCTCGTCCGAGCCCGACTCTCCCAGGCCGGCCGTGATGCCGACCAGCGCGCGCGCCCCCATCGCCAGCGCATCATCCACGGCCTGTTCAAAGCCGGCCGCCGGCACCGCGATCACCACCAGCTCGGGCGACTCGGGCAGGTCGCCGACCGAGGCGTAGGCGGGCTGGCCCAGCACCTCGCCGCCGTTTCGGTTCACCAGGTACACGGGGCGGCGGTGGGCGCCACGCAGCGCGCCCCGCGCCAGCCAGTTGCCCCACTTGGCGGCATCATTCGAGGCGCCCAGGATGGCCACAGAGCGGGGGGCGAACAGCGGCTGGAGGTCGCGGCGCATGAGACGCGCAGTCTGACAGAGCTGGGCCGGCGCGCGGCGAACCAGCCGTCGCGCGCAGCCGTTCAGGCGCGGCCGGCGGACAGGTCGCAGCCGGTGGCCACGCGCGCATAGGCCACGATCAGCCGCTCAGCCTCGGCCAGGTCGAGGGTCGGGTTGCCGGCCAGGATGTGGAGTCCGTAGGCGTCCTCGAGCGCGACGATGTTACGGGCGATGGTGGCGGAGTCGTCGCTGAGCGTGAACTGACCCTGCACCACGCCGGCCTCCAGGATCACCTGGTACAGCGCCACCTGCCGCTCGAAGAACGAGATCGAGAGCGCCGCGTACAGCGTGCTCTTGCCGACCAGCGCGTCCATCTCATACAGGGTGCGGACCGTCTCGTCCTCGGGCCCGGTGGGCAGCCCGCTGCGCACCGCCGCCAGCATCCGCAGGCGGGGGTCGGTGATCTGGTCGAGCGCGGCGATGCGGCTGTCGCAGAAGCGCTCGCCGGCGTCGCGGTGCACCTCCACCAGCAGCTGGTCGACATCCGGGTAGTAGTAGAGAACAGCACCCGGGGTGACACCGGCCTGATCCGCGATGTCCTTCAGGCGCACAGCGTTGGCGCCCCGGGCGATGATCGCCCGGCCGGCGGCCTCGGTCAGCTGCCGCCGGCGTGCGGTCTGATTCTTCGGCCTCGCCATTGCTCACATTCGTACCGGTCGAGTTCAAGGAATGCAAGCCTTTCCGCATGAAAGCCTTGACGCGGGCGCTGCCGATTGATTCAATCGCGCCGCAAGGTATCTGCGTCCGGGATCCAAACTCCCATCATCCGCATCCTTGACATGGGCAGCGGAGTCGTTACAGTCACACACACACCGCAGTTTGACTGGCTAGTCAGTCAGGGATGGAGGGAACCGATGCACCCCAAGGAACGGCGCTTCGCCGCCACTCGTCGAGACTTCCTCAAGCGCTCCGGAGGGGCGGCCTTCGCCCTGTCGGCCGCGGGGCTGCTGGAGGCGTGCAGCAACAGCACCACCGCCGGTCAGCAGAACACCGGCTCGAACGGCCAGCTGGTCGGCCCCGGCGGACTCCCGCTGGCTCGGCCCGACAGGCCTGCGGTCACCCTGCCACTGTGGGAGGACCCGATTGCGTCCGGCCTCCAGCCCGAGACCGGCGGTGACTTCACGGTCTTCAACTACCCGTACTACATCTACGGCAAGCTGCTGAAGGAGTTCGGCCAGAAGTACAACGTGACGGTCAAGGTGACGCCGTTCGACGACATCAACACGGGGGTCGCGCGGCTGGCCGCTGGCACCGTGCAGCCGGACGTGACGGAGATGACGCCCGACAACCTCGACCGCGTCGTCGCCGGCCATCTGATCAAGCCGCTCAACCTGGACTACATCCCCAACCTCAAAGCGAACGTGTGGCCATCCCTGGCCGACCCGTTCTACGACAAGGGCTCGCGCTACGGCGTTCCCTACACGGCGTACTCGACCGGCATCGCCTGGCGCACCGACCGCGTCAAGGAGGACATCGCCAACATGGCCAACCCCTGGGACATCTTCTGGCAGTCCCAGGCCTACAAGGGCAAGGTCGCGCTGCTGTCGGAGGTACGCGAGACGATCGCCCTGGCGCTGCTCCGCAAGGGCATCACCGACATCAACACCGAGGATCCCAAGCTGATCGCGCAGGCCGTGAAGGACCTTCAGGAGCTGAACGGCATCTGCAACATCAAGGTCGGCGACCTCCAGTACCAGACGGTGCCGGAGGATAAGGCGTGGCTGAACCAGGCCTGGTCAGGCGACATGCTGGCCGGCGTCTTCTACTACCTGCCGTCGGGCCAGAAGGGCGTCGAGACGAAGAAGGCGCTGCGGTTCTATAACCCGCCGATCGGCAAGGGCCCGATCCAGAACGACATGTGGTGTGTGTGCGCCTCGACCAAGAAGCCGGTGCTGGCGCACCTGTTCCTCAACTACATGCTGGACAACGGGGTCGCCTACTCCAACTTCGTCAACTTCAACGGCTACCAGCCGCCGCTGACCGAGATCAACCCGGACGACCTGGTGAAGAAGGGGCTGATCCCTGAGACGCTCGCGAACTCGGTGCTGACCGCCGAGGATCTGGGCCCTCGCTCGCTGCAGGAGATGACCCTCACGACCAAGGGCCAGTCGCTGTGGCAAGACGGCTACGCGCAGTTCCAGTCGGGCGCCTAGGACCGGTAGATGTACCCACGTTGGCTGTGGCCGCTGTTCGCACTTCCGGGCGTCGTGTGGCTGGTGATCCTGTTCCTGCTGCCGTTCTACGCGGTGGTGGGCGTCGCCTTCGGCAGCGTCGATCCGATCCTGCTGACGGCGGTGCCGGCCTGGAATCCGCTGCAGTGGAACACGGGCTGGATCTCGCAGGTGCTCAACGAACTGGTGCCGGGCGGCGTGTACTGGACTGTAATGGTGCGCACGACCGAGTACGTCGGCTTCTCCCTGGCCGGCTGCATGCTGATCGGCTACCCGGTCGCGTACTACATCGCTCGGCACGCCTCCCGCACCAAGAGCCTGCTCCTGATCCTGCTGATCCTGCCGTTCTGGATCAGCTACCTGATGCGGATGCTGGCCTGGGTGAACCTGCTGGCGCCGGACGGCTACGGCACCCGCTTTCTCAGCTCCACCCACGTCAGCGACGCCCTGCAACGCCTGCACGTGATCAACGATCCCAACAACTATCTCGGCGGCCAGGGCTTCACCGTCATCCTGGCCCTGATCTATGGCTACATCCCCTACTTCATCCTGCCGCTGTACGCATCGCTCGACCGCATTGACCGTTCGCACCTCGAGGCCGCGCGCGATCTTGGTGCGAGCCCGTTCCGGGCCTTCCTGCACGTCACGCTGCCGCTGTCAAAGACCGGCCTGCTGGGCGGAGCGGTGCTGATCGTGCTGCCGATGTTCGGTGACTACTACACACCCAACATCGTCTCCGGCGCACCCACCACCTCGATGATCGGAAACCAGATCGACCTCTACTTCCACGGCGGGCCGCAACCGACGATCGGGGCCGCCATCACGATCCTGCTCTCCGCCTTCCTGGTCGTGCTGATGGGCTACTACATGTGGACGATCCACCGCGCGTCGCGGGACATCCCGACATGAGCCGGCCGGCCGAACTGCCGCGCCGGGCCGGCGGCGGGTTCTCGTTGTGGCAGCGCGCGTTCGGTTGGGCGACCAACCCCTGGGGACGACCGCGCTTCCTGGCGCTGGTCACGTGGGGCTACATGGCGTGGGCGATCCTGCCGGTGCTGGTGGCGATCCAGTTCTCGTTCAACGACAGCCGCTCGCTGAGCTCGTGGCACAGCTTCACCACCAAGTGGTACACCAGCAGCGACCCGGCGATCGAGTCGGTGCTGCACAGCGCCTCGCTCCGCGGCGCTCTCGACCAGAGCCTCAAGCTGGCGGTGCTGGACGTGGTGATCGCGACCCCGATCGGGGTGCTGCTCGCGATCGGCCTGGCACGCTGGCGCGGCCGCGGCTCGGGCCCGTCCAACTTCCTGATGCTGTTTCCGCTGGTCACGCCCGAGATCGTCTCGGGTGTGGCGCTGCTGCTGCTGTTCACCAAGATGTTGACCTTCATCCATACCGGCACCACCGCCCAGCTGCTCGGCCACGTCACGTTCTCGATCAGCTATGTGGTGGTGATCGTTCGCGGCCGCCTGTTCTCGATCGGACGGCAGTACGAGGAGGCGGCCGCCGACCTCGGCGCCTCCCCGTCGGTCGCGCTGCTGAGGGTGCTGTTTCCGCTGCTGCTGCCGGCGATCGTGGCCAGCGCGGCGATCGTGTTCGCGATCTCGATCGACGACTTCGTCATCAGCCAGTGGCTCTCCAACGGCGCCAACACCTCGACCGTGCCGATGCTGATCTACGATGCCACCCGCTCGACGCCGCTGCCGTCCACCGACGGCATCGCCACGGTGATCATGCTGATTACGCTGGCCTCGGTCGTGGCCGGAGTGATGGTGTACCGCTTCTTCACCCGCGGCGAGGGCGGCACCTCATCGGCGATCGACGATGTCGCTGGATTCGGAATCTGACCCAACGATGGGGTACCCTTATCGCCCCAACGCCGAGAGGAGCGGGTGACCGTGGCCGGTGGTGAAGTGAAGGTGATCGATCTCGTCAAGCAATTTGGCGATGTGACCGCGGTGGACGGCATCAATCTCGAGATGCCGGGTGGCGAGTTCTTCTCGATGCTGGGGCCGTCGGGCTGCGGCAAGACGACCACCCTGCGGATGATCGCAGGCTTCGAGCAGCCGACCAGCGGCCAGATCCTGCTGGACGGCGAGGACATGGCCTTCACGCCGCCGCACAAGCGCAACGTCAACACGGTGTTCCAGAGCTACGCCCTGTTCCCGCACCTGAGCGTGCAGGACAACGTGGCGTTTGGCCTGCGCCGCCAGAAGCGGCCGAAGAACGAGATCCGCCAGCGGGTCTCCGAGGCGCTCGAACTGGTGCAGCTGACAGGCTACGAGAAGCGCAAGCCGGCGCAGATGTCCGGCGGCCAGCAGCAGCGCGTCGCACTCGCGCGGGCGCTGGTGCTGAAGCCGGCCGTGCTGCTGCTGGACGAGCCGCTGGGCGCCCTCGACGCGAAGCTGCGAAAGGCGCTCCAGATCGAGCTCAAGGCGCTCCAGCAGCAGGTCGGCATCACCTTCGTCTACGTCACGCACGATCAGGAGGAGGCGCTGACGATGAGCGACCGGATCGCGGTGATGAACGACGGCCGGGTCGAGCAGGTGGCGCCACCGCACGAGGTGTACGAGGAGCCCTCGACCACGTTCGTGGCCGACTTCCTGGGCGTCTCCAACCTGATGAGCGTCACCGCCCACGGAAACTCGGATGGCCGCTGCCGCGTCTCGCTGGGCGACTTCGAGCTGTACGCCGCCCGCGGTGAGACGCACACCACCGGCGAGACGCGGATCGTGATCCGACCGGAACGCGTGCGGCTCGAGCCGCACGACTCGAGCGGTGAGAACAGCGTCCCCGGCATGGTGCAGCGCGTCGTCTACCTGGGCAACTCAAACCAGGTGATCGTGGGCTTGGCCAACGGCGACCGGCTGCAGGCGCTGGTGCAGAACACCGGCGACGAGCTGGCCTACAAGCAGGGCGACGCGGTGCGCGTGCAGCTGCCGGCCGATGCGCTGCGCGTGCTGACCGACACCGGCACCGCCCCAATCGACGAGGACGCCGTCGCGGCGGCTGTCTAGCGCAGCAGCGAGCGGCTGATGATCAGCCGCTGGATGTCGGACGTGCCCTCTTCCAGCTCCTCCAGCCGTGCGTCGCGCGACCACTTCTCGACCGGGTACTCGCGCGAGTAGCCCCAGCCGCCCAGCGTCTGGAGAGCCGCCCACGTCACCCAGGTCGCGGTCTCGGACGCAAACAGCTTTGCCATCGCGGCCTCGGCCGGCACATGCTTGCCGGCGTCCATCATGCGCGCGGCACGGTGGGTGAGCAGCCGCGCCGCATCGATCCGGGTGGCCATGTCGGCCAGCCGGAAGCCGACCGCTTGGTGCTGGCCGATCGGCTTGCCGAACGCGTTACGGCTCTTGGCGTACTCGACGCTGTACTCGTAGGCGGCGCGGGCGATGCCGATCGCCGAGGCGGCGAGGTGGATGCGCGACTCGTCGAACGTGTGCATCAGGCTGTAGAAGCCCTTGCCCTCCTCACCCAGCAGGCGGTCGTCGCCCAGTGCACAGTCGTGCAGGAAGACCTCGCTGTTGATGATGGCCCGCTGGCCCATCTTGCGCATCGGCTCGCCAAAGCTGACACCCTGATCCCCGTTCTCGACCACGAAGGCGGTCACGCCCTTGGAGCCGGTGCCGGGCGCGACGGTGGCGAAGATGACGTAGAACTCGGCCAGTCCGCCGTTCGAGATCCAGGTCTTCTGGCCGTTCAGCAGGTAGCCGTCAGCGGTGCGGAGCGCGGAGGTGGTCATCGCGGCGGTGTCCGAGCCGACCCCCGGCTCGGTCGACGCCAGCGAGGTCAGTGGTGGCTTCTCGCTGCACAACGGGGCCAGCCAGCGCTGCCGCTGCTCGGAGCTGCCGACCTCGATCACCGGGCGGGCGAAGAAGGCGCCGGACGTGATCAGGTTGCCGATGCCGGCGCAGCCCCAGTTCAGCTCCTCCTGAACGAGGCAGCCGGTAAAGACGTCGTCGATACCGCCGCCGCCGACGTCTTCCGGCAGCATGAACGAGGTCAGCCCGACCTCCGCCGCGCGGTGGACGACGTCGACCGGGCAGTACACGTCCCGCTCGTCGACCTCGGCCGCGACCGGCCGGATCTCGGTACGTGCAAACTCGCGTGCCAGACCCTGGATCTCGCGCTGCTCGTCGCTGAGATCGAGCAGGTGGGGTGCCGGTTCAGCCATGGCAGCGGACGCTACCAGAGGCGGTAGACTTGGCGACGCCCAACCCGTGGAGGGGTGGCAGAGCGGTTGAATGCGGCGGTCTCGAAAACCGTTGTGCGTCGTCAAGGCGTACCGAGGGTTCGAATCCCTCCCCCTCCGTACCTGCGTTGACGAGGCGGCCTGGCAATCAGCAGGTGAGCTCGGCTGATCCGGCAGATCGGAGAGCCGGGTCGGCCTTTGCGGCTCGACGCACGATGTGGCACCAGGCGCCGACGGCCACGACCACGACTGGGAGCGTGATCGTCAGATACGGGTTCGCATTCTGATCCTGACAGTCCGACGAGCTGGTAAAGACGCTGCAGTGATCGGGGATGGTCGAGAGCGCGACCAAGAGCATGACCACGAGGTAGACGGGGTACGTGATCGACCCGACGCCGAGGCCCAGCAGGGCGAGCCTCGCTGCGCCTCCGCGCGTCATCGCGCGATGAGTGCTGCTCGGCCCGTGGTCTGCCGTCATCGGACGAGTCTACGCCGGGGATCGGTTCGAACGAAAGCCGGGTCATCATTGACCGATCGTCCCGGCGGCCGTAGCCTCGACGGGTGACGTCCGCGCGCATCCGACTCCTGCTGCTGGCCGCGCTCGTGGTGGTCTCGCTGGCGTTGCCGTCGGCGGCTGACGCCTCGACCTACCTGACGCTCCAGTTCGGCCGCAGCACGATCATCCAGGCCAAGGGCAGCACCTGCACCGCGTTGCCGAACACGGTCGACATCTTCACCGTCGCTGCTGAGTTGAAGCGGCGCGGACTGACCGCCACCACCGTCGTCAACACCGGGCTGACCCAGGAGCACGTCCGCACCTGCGCCGGGCGGATCCTCTACGCCAGCTGGGATGACCTCGTCTCGCTGCACGCCAACGACGGTTGGCAGGCGATCAGCGCGGGCAGCGTGCTGACGCCGTACCCGACGCTAACCGACCAGCAGGTGCTGGACGACTCCTGCGGCACCTTGCCGCTGTTTCGGTCGCACGGCTTCACCCGCGCGTGGGGCGAGTTCGCCTACCCCAACAACCAGGCCGACAGCCGCACCGCTGCCCTGGTCAGCAGCTGCTTCGCCTTTGGCCGCCGCTACGGCACCGTGCGCAACGCGCTGCCGATCACCAACCCGAACTGGTTCGTCAAGGCGTACTCGATCAATGGCGGCCGCTGCAACGATCCCCAGCTGCCCTGCTATCAACTGCAGGTCGTGAAGGCCGGACTGACCTACGTCTACACCAGCCCGGACGTGGTGGCTGCGCTGGCCAACGGGCCGGACGCAAGCTGGACGACGCTGCAGGCATACCGGTTCGTCACCGGCAGCTACGACAACGGCCACGGCACGGCCTGGGACTGCAGCGCCAGCGACTGGCACGCTCACTGGTCGACGGTGCCCGAGCTGTACTGCTACAGCGACTACCTGTCAGTGCTCAGCCAGCTGCAGAGCCGACTGGTGGTGACCGATCCGGCAACGGTCGCGGCGCTCCAGGGCCGAACCTTCTCCTGACCGCTCAGGACGGCTCGAGATCGAGCCGCTGGTCGGCCGACTCGATCACCAGCGGCTCGTGGCTCGAGCAGATGACGGTCGCTCCGTGCAGCCGGCAGGCGTCGGCCAGCAGCCGGCCGACCAGCGCCGCATTCACCTGATCGAGCCGTGAGGTCGGCTCGTCCACCAGCACCAACTCCGTCTCGGCGGCCAGCGCCCGGGCGATCGCGACCCGCTGCCGCTCACCCGCCGAGAGCCGTCCGACTCGCTGCTCGGCGCGGTGCTCAAGGCCGACGCGCCCCAGCCAGCGAGACGTCCGCAACAGCGCCTGCTCGCGATCGATCCCGCGCAGCGTCAGCGACAGAACGATGTTCTCGGCGGCGCCCAGGAAGCCGATCAGATCGGGCTCCTGTGCGACCACCGCCAGATGCCGGCGGCGCACCACCGCCAGCTCGTCCCGCGAGCGGCCCTCCAGCTGTTCGCCCAGCACCACCACGCGGCCACCATCAACCGGCTCGAGTCCGGCCAGCAGCCGCAGCACGGTGCTCTTGCCGGCGCCGGAGCGGCCGGTGACCACCGTCAGCCGGCCGCGCGGGAAACGGTGGCTGAGTTCGGCCAGCACCGCGCGCCGGCGGCGACCATCGCCGTATGACTTGTCCACCCGATCCAGCTCGGCAGCAGTGGACGCCGGCACGTCGACGCGCGCGTCCGCCGGGGCCTGCTCGGCCGCCTCGTCGACGGCGCCGGACGGCCGCAGCAGGACGCCGTCGGCGCGCAGCTCGGCACCTGCGCGGCCGCCGATGCCGGCGTCGCGAAGCAGCTGCTCGGGCACGCGCAGCCAGCCGCCACGGCCGACCACGATCGCGGCCGTGCCGTGCCGCAGCGTCTCGTCGCTCAGCCGGCCGTCGCGGATCTGGACGCTGCGGTCGGCGATCGCAGCTGTGGCGGGATCGTGGCTGACCATCACCACCGTCGTGCGGTGCTCGCGGGCCAGCTCGGCGATCAGCTGATAGACGGTGTGTGCGCTGGAGGCATCCAGCTCGCCGCCCGGCTCGTCGGCCAGCAGCAGCGCCGGCCGGTGGGCGACGGCGGCGCAGACCGCCACCCGCTGCTGCTCGCCGCCCGACAGCTCGGCCGGCCGGGCCGCGCCGGCGTCCTTCAATCCAACGCGCTCCAGCAGCTCGGCGGCACGCTGAGCGCAGTCGTGCGCGCCCGCTCCGCTCAGCGAGAGGCTCTGCGAGACGATCGCGGCACATGTCAGGTCTGGCGCCAGAGCGCGGCCGTAGTGCTGGTCGACGATCCCCAGTAGCCGCGCCCGGAAGCTGGTGGCGCGCCGGCCGCGCAGCGCCGCCACCTCGTGGCCGAGCACGCGCGCGCTGCCGGCGGACGGCCGCTCCAGAGCGGCCAGGATCCGCAGCAGCGTGCTCTTGCCGGCGCCGCTCGGCCCCAGCACCGCCACCAGTTCGCCCGGCTCGATCCGCAGCGTCAGACCCTGCAACGCGGCGGCATCACCCTCGACGGTGCGATGGATGCGAAACAGCTCACGCACGTCAACCGCGGCTGTCACGGCGCACCTCCCGCCCGCCGCTGCGGCGACCGCTCGCGAAACGCGCCGGCCGTCACTGCCGCCACCGCCGCGGCGGCCACCACCACGAACGCGCCCAGCGCCAGGGCCAGATCGCCCCAGCCCGGGTCGAGCACAAGCGGCGGCTCGGGCGACGTCGCGCCGGCCGCCAGCGCCACCAGAGCGACCGTGGTCTCCGCCAGCAGCAGACCGACCGCCACCCCACCGATGATGCCCGCAAGCGTCAACGCGGCGGCACGAAGCCGCAGCTGGGCGCGCAGCGTGGTCGGAGCGACGCCCTGCACCTCGAGGTCGTGCAGGTCACCGCGCTCGTCGCGCAGGTTCCCGGCTACTGCCAGCGCGAGTCCGGCCACGGCCATCAGCAGCGCGACCGCGGCGGCCGCCCACAGCGTCAGCGTGATGCCGCGGGCCAGCGGATCGGCACCCAACCGTGCAGCGACGGCGGCGCGGCTGTGGACGTCGAGCCCGTTGAACGGTGGGTGCGCCAACCGGCGGGCGGCGGCAGCACCATCGTCCGCCAGGCCGCCCAGCCACACCTCACCGGGCCGGCCGGTGCCGGGCACGTCGGCGGAGATCGCGGTGGCCAGCGTCTGCTCGTCCGCGACCACGAAGGGCGCCACCAGCGTGGGGAAGCGCTCCGCCACCGAGACGATGCGCGCGGTGACGGTGACGCGGTCGCCGAACTGGATCTGGATCGTGCGGGCAGCTCCCGCCGCGGCGGCCACATCGGCACTGGCGATCACGTCGATCGGCCGGCCGTCCGTCGGCTGCGGGGCGCGCAGCAGCACGTCGCCGCCGGCACCCAGCGTGTAGCGCAGCACGATGCCGGGCACCGCCGCCCGCCGGCCGCCGCGCACCAGCCAGCGCTCGATGCCCGTCGGCCCCGAGAGCGTGAGGCTGCCCGGCAGCTGCACCGATCCGCCGCCCTCGGCGGCCTGGTGGGCGGCGGTCTTGGCGCCGGCCGCGGTCAGACCGGCCTCGATCGCAACCAACAGGCCGCCACCCGGCGGCAGCGTCGCGGCCAGCCGCGAGGGCCGCCGGCCGACGGCTCCCAGCTCGACCCGTTGCAGCCGGCCGTCCGCCGTCATCACGTCGGCGGTCAGACGCACCGGTACCCCGGCGGCTGACGCCGTCACCGCCAGCACGCCCAGCGACGGCGGCAGCGCGATGCCCTTCAGCGGTGCCGGCGGCGCGATCGGCAGCCGGCCGTACTGCGATCGCCATGGCGACAGACGGCCAAGATCGCCGGCCGGAACGCCCAGCACGTCCAGCGGCACGGGGCTGAGCCCGATCAGCGGCACGGTGCCCGATCGCCGCAGCACCGGCGCCGCCCAGCCTCCGGCGGCGATCGCCGAGTAGCTCGAGATCGGAGCGGCATCGAGCGGCGATACCAGCTGCGAGCCCTCGCCGACGGTAACGGAGGCGGGCACCTGGTAGGCCGCCTGGTCGGCCTCGCCCCGCTGCAGCGTACCGGCGTAGCTGCCGGCGAACAGAGCCAGCCCGATGCTGACCACCAGAAAGAACCCTGTCACCGCCGACTGGACGCCGCCACGCGCCAGCCACAGCGCTGCCAGCCGCAGACTGGTCGAGCGGCTGCGCACGCCTCGCTCGGCCGCCCGCGCCGCCGCGGCAATGGCGCGCGCCGCCACCACACCGGCGCTGAGGCAGACCAGCGCGGGCAGCAGCGGCAGCAGCGGATCGGTGGCGCGCAGGTTTCGGCTGTCGCTGCCGCCGCGGGCGGCGGCCAGCAGCAGCGCGAGCACCCCCGCGATCGCGAGCAGGTCGGCAATGCCCAGCGGCCCGATTCGCGCCCGCTCGGCTGGTAGCCGCTCAGCCGCCAGCAGGACGCCTAGCGAGATCAGCCAGGCCCCGGCCATCAGCAGCGCGCCCCGGCCGTCGAGTAGCGAGTGGTGGAGCACCGCCCCGCGATCCACACCGGCGCTTCCTGCCACCGCCACCACGACGGCCACCGCCGCGAGGTAGCCGACCAGCGCTCCGGTCAGCGTCATCCAGCCGCCCTCCAGCGTCGCCAGCAGCCACCGCTGCCACAGCCGCGCGCCGCGGCGCTCGAGCCGCCGCCACTCGGCGTCCAGGTCGGCCCGCAACGCTCCGGCGGCCAGCAGCACGAATGAGAGCAGCAACGCCGCCGCGCTGCCGCCCACCAGCAGCATCCGGTGCTGGCCGACCAGCGCGCGGCCGCGTACGTCCAGCAGCGCCCGGTCGGGCCCGGAGAGACGGAAGTTCGATCCTGGGAAGAGCAGCGAGGACTGCGCATGAGCTTCGCGCTCCAGCAGGCCGGGGATGTCCCAAACGTGCGTCCGCGACGGCTGCAGGGCGGCGGTCCAGCCGTATGCGCGGTAGAGGGCCGAGAACGCCGGCAGCGCTGACAGCTGATCGACCGATCCCGCGACCAGGAACGGCGCCCGCGCTCCGTGGCCGGACGGCTGTGCGCGTCCCGGCAGCGGCAGGGGCGCAGTCAGCTCGGCGACGCCCACCCGCACCAGGCGCACGCCGGGCTGCGCGATCACGGCCGGCGCTCCGACCGCACCGACCTGCACCACCTCGCAGCGCTGCGGCAGGCAGGCGCCGGGCAGCCGGCCGCTGGTCAGGCGTAGGTAGCGGCCGGCACCGCGCACCGCGGCCAGATCGACCGAGCTTCCGGCCAGGTTGAGCTGGGGAAAGATCAGGCTGCTGGCGACCGGTGCCTGGCTAAGCCGTCCCAGGGCGGCCGTGGCACGAGTGTCGATCGAGCCGTAGCCAGCGACGGGTGGTACGCCGTACCAGCCGATCGTGAACTCTCGTTGCGGGCCGGGGAGCTGCTCAGCGGCCCGACGGGTGGCGAGCTCTGCGGTGATTGTGCCGGCCCCGATCACGGCGCCAAAGGCGGCAACCGCGACGGCCACGCCGATCGCTACCAGGACGCCCCGGCCCGGCCGCGCCCGGGCTCGAGCCCAGGCCAGCGCCAGCAGCGGCAGGGCGGAACGGGCACGGCGCATCAGGTCACCCGCCGGCTGCGGTAGTCGCGCGTCTTGGTGCGGTTGCCGCAGATCGCCATCGCGCACCATGCCCCCGAACGGTTGCGGGAGTGGTCGTAGAAGGCCCACTGGCAGACGTCGCGGCGACACGCCTTCAGCCGTCGCCAGCTGCCGTCCGCCATCGCCGCGTACGCGATCGCGACGATCGCGCCCAGGGCACCGTCGACGCCCTGCGCCTGCGGCACGAGCGATGCTCCGCCGTCGTCGATGCGAACGGCGAGCTGGGCGGCGCGGGCGGCGTGCTCGACCACGGCCGCCGCCCCGCGGTCGGCGTCGTGGCCGTTGTTGGCCATCAGCAGCAGCCGCATCGCCTCACGCAGCTCGCCCGCGCGGGCAACGTCTGCTGCCGACGCCGGCCCGGCGGGCATCAGATCGTGTTCGGCGCAGAACGCCGCCAGGCCCTCGCCGGTGCCGATCCGGTCGCCCGGCAGCTCCTGGTTGAAGGTGTTCACGAACAGCTGCACCACGCGCAGCCGGCCCGGAGCGGGCTGGCGATCACCGGGCTCATGGCCGGGCAGCAGCATGCTGCAACCATCATACTCAGAACACCGGTGTGTATTGTCCGGAGAACGCCGCGCCACGACACCTTCGAGAATCGAATGGAGGTGTTCGATTGCAACGGATGCGAGCAGCCTGAGCCGTCCGCAACCTGGTAGCGTCGCCGGCACCGGGTCACTAGCAAGCGGTCGGAGTCGCGTCCAGACCCGATACACTCATTCGCGCAAGGCGGACGGGCGGCCCACGGCCACTCCCGTCCGACCGGGCGCCCGTAGCTCAGGGGATAGAGCGCTGCCCTGCGGAGGCAGAGGTCGCACGTTCGAATCGTGCCGGGCGCATGGCTTAACCAAGCCATTTTCGAGAGCCCGAAATGCCGAAAAGTGCACCATTCGTCCCTCGTACTCTGCCTCCGCTTCCGCCAGAGAGGCCGACCAGCCGCGATCATTGCCGGGTTCCGCGGCAGCGCCCGCGTCGTGACCGCTGCCGCCACGGCGCGAGTATTCGCAGCGACCGGTGGGCTCCGGCTCGGCCGCCGCTGCACCAGATCGAGCCTAGTTGACGACGAACCACCCGATCTTCACGGTCTTGGAGACGGACGTGTTGAGGGTTAGGGTGAAGTACGAGCCGGCCACGTTCGGCACGGCGCTTTGCACAAACACTCCTGGCGCATTGTTCGATTGAATGGTCGCGAGGACGATGCTGCTGGTCGTGAGCGCGACACCGGTCACTCGCACGGTGCTCTTCGGCGTCGCGACCGTCCCGGTGATCGCCTTAATCCCGCTGCTGCTGAACTTCGCCGGACCCTGTACGTCGATCGCCACCCCGAACTGGCTCCGCGCCGTAAACGCCGTCCCGTCGTAGGTGTTGGCGAATACGCCGATGCCGTCCGTGCTGTCGCCGTACACGGCCGTGCCGCCCGAGCTCTGTGCGTAGACTCCGTAGGCATCGGTCGAAACCGACCGGTCCTTTGCCTCGATGCAGGCGCCGCCATTCGACTCGGCGTACAGGCCGACCCCGGTTCCGCCGTTGCTGGCGCGCACTGCCGCCACCGTATCGTTGACACTGCTCGTGATCGACCCTGCCACGCCGTTACCGGTCGACGATGTGCCCTCGACGCCGTTCCCGCCCGACGACGTTCCTCGCACGCCGTCACCGGATCCCGTGTGCTCGCCAAGCACACCGTTTTCGCCGTCCGTGTTGCACACGCCGTGCACCCCGTTTGCCGGCGTGAAGATCGACGAGCTTTCCGAGCCGCTCTGGCCGTACACGCCGTTGCCGTTCCCATTCTGGTTGTAGCCCTCGACGCCCTGCTCCCCGCTTCCACCCCCCGAAAGCCCGACCAGCCCTGTGCCGCTGGTCGCCGAGACGCGCAGCCCGTATCCGGTTCCGGTGTTGTTGAGGTCGGTCGACGCAGTCTCGGTGTTCGTCGTCCCGGTGGTGAGCGCGCCGTTCGCGCTGGCCGCGTCCGGTGCCGCAACTGCTGCCGCGACCGCCCCCGCGGCCGCAACAGCCCCGAACCTCACGGCAGCGGCCCGCGAGATGCGTCGCTCCGCAGTCTCATGACGAGTGGTGTCCGACATCGCGCCCCCAATCGAGTCCTACAGCAAGGCAGTCAACCCACGCCCACGAACATACCGGTATGCAGGACATGTCGCAATGCACTCCCTCAAACAAACCGCTTCCGTACAGGTAACTGGCGCTCCCCCCATGCTCAGCCGGTTCCCGCGGAGTCAGCGGCCGCACGTACCACGGGAGCGACCGGGAGTCGGGGTAGACTCCACAGGATGGGAATCCGTGAGTGGCTCTCCAAGGTCAGGAAGCAGGAAGACGACGACGCGGTCAGGCGCGCGGACGAAGTCACGCGCGACGAGCCGCCGGCCGAGCAGAACGTCTGGTCGGGCGACGTCGAGAGCGTGGCGGCCGACGACATCGCCGCTGAGCGCCTGGGCGGCCCCGTGACGCCACCGGAGGACGACCGCTAGTACCGATGCGTTCGCGCATCGCCCCTGTCGGGCAGCGATGCTGGCGTTGACCGCTGAAAATCGTTGTCAGGCATTTATCGCGGCGTGCTGTGGAAATACAGCCCCTAGACCCAGCACCACCCGCTAGGGGGTGAGCCGTGTAAGAGCTTCACCCACGCTTGCGGGAGTCCGTGAGAATCCGGCGGCAGATGCTGGGGCTGGTCGCGTTGTCGACAATCGTGGAAGACGACGCGTTCACGCCAGGCGCCGTAGCTGATCGGTTGCGCGGTCATGATCGGCCACCAGAAGGCCAGCAGCAGGACGGATGCCACGGCGAATGCGAGTGGGATGAACTGCCATGCGCCACGTGCGCGTGCGGCGGCCCACCCGACCGCGAGGCAGAGGAACGGGACGACCGGAGTCATGTAGTAGAGGAACACGAACGAGCGGCCGTGGGCGAGCAGCAACCACGGGAGGTACGCAAGGCCGGCGCAGAGTGCGACGGCCACCGCCGCTCGGTCGCGACCGCGGCTTCGGACGGCCAGGGCGGAAGCGACGGCCGCGGCGGCGATCCCGAACCACCAGATCAGCGGGCTGCCGACAGCGAGGATCTCGCGGATCTGCCCATGTGACACCGACGCGTAGTGCACGGTCGGGCGGCGCAGCAGTGGCCACGACCAGGGCGGCGACTGGTATGCGCTGGTCGCGAAATGCCCGGTCTGGTCATGCCACATCGTCACGGTGCGATGAGCCAGAGCGCGGAAATATGAGTGTGACGACCAGGGTACGGTCGCAAGCTTTCCGTGCAGTCGACCGCTGTAGGTTGCGGCATAGGTCATCGCCGGGACAAGTCCGAGGCAGATTGCGATCGACGGCAGGGCCTGGATCAGGCGAGCCCTTTCCGCGTAGATCGTGAGAGCCGCAACGGTTACCAGCGCGAAGAGCCCTGACCATTTCGAGGCAACCGCTGCGCCGCAGGCAACCCCGGCCAGCAATCGCCATGGCGGCAGGAAGCGACCGGATGTCGAATCCCAGTCCAGTACGCAGAACAGGACGGAAGCGACGCCGAAGAACGTGACGAACACATCCAGCGTCGCGATCCGCGACTGGACGACAGACAGCGGCTCGACCGCGAGCAGTCCCGCGGCGAACATCGCCGCTAATGGCGACATCAGCAGTCTGAGCGCCAAGAAGAACACCAGGATCACCGTCGCGATCCCGGCAAGCGCAGAGGCCAATCGCCAATCAGTTGGATGCATGCCGGCGAGCTTGATTGGAACGCCGATCAGCCACTTCCCCAACGGCGGATGCTCCGGCGTGTTCTCTCCGCGTACGCCGCACACCGACGAGCTATGGTCGACATACCAACACGCATCCCGCGCGT
>JBBQUW010000032.1:0-34866 GCA_038212095.1 Gaiellales bacterium
CGATCCACCAACAACCGGCGACTGGCCGGGCACGTCCGAGCGTTACGGTGCAATCTCATCTGGGGCCTCCTTGGAAGTCAGGGTCTTGGACAACCCAACTCTCCAGGAGGCCCCGGATGAACAACGCTCCTAGGAACTACATCTAGACGTGGGTGTGCAGGTACCGCTCGGCCAGGTCGCATGACACGTCGGTGAAGCCGGCGCCCAGCTCGGCAGCCTCGGTCGCGAACTCGTGGTGGGATCCGATCCAGGCGACCAGCAGCAGACGCCGCAGCATCACGAACGTGTCCAGCTCGGCCTCGTCCTCCGCCGCCAGCGGCGCCAACGAGCGGTAGCCCTCGATCCAGGCCTGCTTCAGTTCGGGAACCTGCGGATGATCCTCGATGAACGACACGGTGGTGGCAAAGTCATACATGAACCACGAGAAACCGCAGTCGTCGAAGTCGATCACGCGCACCAGGTCGCCGTCAACCAGCAGGTTTGCGAGCCGGATGTCGGCGTGCACCAGGCCGAACCGCTGCGGCCCGCGGCCGTACGCCTGCAGCCGGCGTCGCAGCACCTCGTCCAGCCGGCGCAGCAGCTCAAGCTGCTCGCGACCCATCCCCAGCCCGTCCTGCCAGCGGCCCCAGTGTCCAGCGGCGCCGAGGGTGGTGTCGTAGTCCCAGGAGAAGCGCTGGAACCCGGCCGGTCGCTGCCAGATGCGGGAGTGCGCGTGCATCCGGGCCGAGACGGCGCCGAGCGTGCGGAATCCGGCGCGCAGGTCGCCGGCATCAGGGTCCGGCATCGTGCCCGACAGCCAGTCGAACAGCACCACGTTTCGCTCGCCCAACTCGGCCGTCGAGACCTGGCAGACGCGGCTGCCGTCGGCAGCCGGCACGGAGTGGCCGGTCTCGACCGCGCCGTCCTCCCGAAGCGCGTCGATCCAGGCCAGCTCTGAGGCGATCTCGGCGGCGGAGTGGTACGCGGGGCGATGGATGCGCAGCGCAAAGCAGCGGCCGCCGGGCTCCTCGACCCGGTACGTCCAGTTCTCGGAGACGTTGATCAGCCGCACATCGCAGTCGGGGTCGAGGCCGTACACAGCCGGTGTCGCGCGTGCCAGCCGATCGATCGCCGCCTGGTCAGTGCTCACGGCCCTCCACGGCGTGCAGCACCCGGGTGATCTCGTCGCGCGCCCGCTCCACGCTCGCAGTTGGGCCGCTGATGTAGATGCGGCCGGCAGCGCCGATCATCGAGACGATTACCAACGTCGCCTCGGGCGCCACCCGCTCGGCGGCGTTTGCGGCCACGGCCGCGAACAGGGCCGGCGTCACCTCATACACCAACAGCGTCTCGCCCGGCAGCACCATCGATGCGTCGCGGTTGCGGTTGATGATCACGGCGTGCTGGTCGGTGATGTTCTCGATCACGTCGGCGTAGAGGATATTCGGTCGCAACGCGTCGGTGGGCGACGCCCCGATCCCCGCCAGGATCGCGGCTCCCGCCCGGTCGACCAACGCCTGGTCGGCGTGGTGCACCTCGAGCACGCCGAACTGGCGCTCGACGTAGAGGATGCCGGGCTCGATCTCGGGTACCGATCGCAGCGCCAGGTCGGTGATGCGCTCGATCGCGAGCGCCGGCGCGACCTCCACGATCAGGGCGTTGTCGCCTTCGATCGGCGGGTAGCCGCGGGCACGGGTGGGCGTTCCCAGGTACGCCGCGAACTGCCGGCCGAGCTTGGCGATCGGCAGGTAGACACGCAGCTGCACCTTGGTGTCGGTGGCAGCGCTCATGGGTCTAGCTGGCGGAGTGCACGAAGTACTTCGCGAGATCGACGTGGGGTCGCGGGATGACGTGGACGGACACGATCTCGCCCACCGTGGACGCCGTCTCGGCGCCCGCCTCGGTCGCAGCCTTGACGGCACCGACGTCGCCCTGGATGACGACCGACACCAGTCCGTCGCCGACCTCTTCGCGGGCGACGATCGTGACGTTGGCGGCCTTGACCATGGCGTCGGCGGCCGCGAGCGCGGCGACGTAGCCCTTGGTCTCGATCATGCCGAGTGCATTCTCTGCCATCGGTTTCTCCTTCGTTTCAGGCTCCCGCCGGGCGGCGGGAGCGGGACGTGCCGGCGGAGGCCGGCGCGGGTGTGGACGGCTCGTCGATCGAGCCGATGATCAGCGCATCGATCGGCGGATGGCTCTCGAACCAGCCCGATGCCACCGATCCGGTGGCAACCAGGACGCGCTCGCCGACGCCGCTTCCCAGCACGTCGAAGGCGACCATCGTCGCGCCGCCATCCACCTCGACTTCCAGGAAGGCGCCGTGGGGGATGTTCTCGATCCGCCTGGTCGACCAGACGGCGCCCGTGACGGTGGCTCTCAGCATCGCCGCTCCTTCTCGATCTCGACTCCAAGGCTGCGCGCGCGATCACGCGCCATCGGCGTCAGCACGGCCCGCGGCGAGAGTACCAGCCGTGCCTGCTTCTCGGCCGCTTCGCGGACGTGCCGCTCGGTGACAGCGCCCTTCTCGATCCGGATCACCGCGCCGGTAGCGGCGGCATCCGTCGCAGCCGGGGCGATGGCGGCCAGCGTGAACCGCAGCTTGCCGGACAGGATCGCCATCCGGTCGCGCGGATTCTCGAGCCGGTGCGCCAGCGCGCGCACGAACGCGTCCAGGTCGGCATCGCTGCGCAGGTCGACGCGCTCGGCGGCGGCGTCCTGCGGCGAGGCGGCGGCGTCCGGCGGCGTCTCCGCTGCAGCGGGGTGGGGGGCCTCCGGCGCCTGCCAGCCGGGCGGGCGATGCACCGCGGCGACCGGCGGCGCCGGCACCTGACGTATCGCCGACGCCGGTGTGTCGCTCGCGGCCTTGTGGTGTCCGTTGCCGTTGGTGGTGGCGGGAGTGGTCAGCGCCTCCTCCAGCAGCCCGGGCAGCAGCTCCGCCAGCACTTCGCGGGTGACGTGGCGCAGCAGGTGGTCGTCGCCGGCGGTCATGGCGTACCTCCCAGCGCCGCCAGCGCGGCGTCCGCGGCGGTGCGCACGTCGGCCTCCATGCCGGATAGGTACACGCGGCCGGTGGCGCCGATCATGCGGTAGTCGACCACCTTGATGCGGGCCGCTTTCTCTGCCTCGTTGGTGGCCAGGATGGCGTAGGACGCGGGCTGCATCTCGAGCACGAACAGCGACTCGCCCGGCAGCGCCATCGAGCCCAGCTTGTTGCGGTTGATCAGGAAGGCGTGCTGGTGGTCGATGCGGCTGATCAGCGCGGACGCCAGGATCTGTGGCTTGGTGGCGTCGTCGGGCGTGGCGCCGAGCGCGTCCAGCACCGCCTCGCTGGCAGCCTGCACGGCGGCGGTGGAGCGGGAGTGGATCTCGAGGTAGCCGAACTGGCGCTCCACGATCAGGATGCCGGCCTGCACCTCGGTCGACTTGAGTGCGACGTCGGTCAGCGCCTCGATGTCGAGCCCGGGAGCGATCTCGATGATCTGGGCGGCCACATTGCTGCGCGGCAGCCGTCCGCGGATCCACGATCCCAGGTAGCACATCGTCTGCGGCTGCATCTGGTCGATGAAGATGAACGAGCGCAGCTCAGCCATCAGATGGCCGGTTTCGTATTCGGCGTGGCGACTCGCGCGTCCTGGGCCCGATCCTGCGCTGCGGTGGATGCGGAATCGGCCATCAGAGGGTCGCTCCCTGTCATCGCCGCACCAGCTCCCGCAGCTCTTCCAGCACCACGCGCCGGATCTCCTCGCGGGCGAGACCGGCGTCGCCGCTCGGCATCGGCGGCGCCACGGCCGGATCGGGCTCCGCGCTCCACGGCTCGAGGCCGGTGAAGTCGCCGAACGGCTCGCTGGGGTCGCTGGCGTACGCGATTCGCGTCAGGTTGATCAGGTGACGCGGCTCGAGGTTCTCACCCAGCGACGAGCGGCCGAAGAAGCCGGTGCCGATCGTCATTGTCGGTGCCAGGTTGGTGTCGAGCCCGGCCGAGCCGGTGCTGCCGCCCACGTTCACGGCCACCCGCAGCACGCGCACGGCGGCGCTGAAGGCCATGATCGTGCGCGGATCGCGAGAGTGGATCACGGCCGAGTGGCCGGCGCCGCCGATCCGCAGCATGGCGCGGGCGGCGTCGATGCCCCGGCCGACGTCCGGCACCCGCACCAGTCCGAGCAGCGGGAAGAGCTTTTCCCGGGCCAGTGGCTCCTCCGGTACGACCAGCGGGAACGGCGCCACCAGCACGCGCGTGCTGGGCGGCACCCTGATGCCGCACTCGGCCGCCAGCACGGTCGCGTCGCGGCCGATCAGGTCGATCCGCATCCGCCCCTCCGGGTATAGGCCGGCCCGCACCTCGTTCACCTCGTCGCCGCCGAGCACGTGCGCACCATGCGTGCTCAGCTCGTTCTGCAACTGGTCGGCGCAGCGCTCCTCGACGATCACACAGGACTCGTTGGTGCAGAGGATCGAGTTGTCGAACGCCTTCGACTCGGCCAGCAGCCGTGCGGCCTGGGCGATGTCGGCGGTGTGATCGACCAGCGCCGGCACGTTGCCCGGGCCGACGCCGATGGCGGGGTTGCCGGAGCGATACGCGGCCCGCACCACGCCGACGCCGCCGGTGGCGAGGATCACGTCGGTGGTGGGGTCGCTCATCAGCGCCTCGATCAGTGGGATGGTGGGCTCGTCCACCACCTGGATGCAGCCGTCGGGCGCGCCGGCGGCGACCGCCGCCCGGGCGAGGTGGTGGGCAGCGTCCACCGAGACCTCGCGGGCCAGCGGGTGGGGGCTGACGACGACCGCGTTTCGCGTCATCAACGCCAGCAGCACCTTGAAGTAGACGGTGGCGATCGGGTTGGTGGATGGGGTCAGCGCCAGCACCACTCCGGCCGCCCGCGGCAGCTCGACGATCTTTGCCTCGAGGTCGATGCGGGCGCTGACGTAGTCGCTGCCGCCGTACCACTCGACCAGCCCGCGGGAGCAGGCCTCGTTCTTGCGCCGCTTATGGTCGACCACGCCCATGCCGGTCTCCTTCACCGCCCATTCGGCATACCTTTCGGCGTTTCGGTATGCCTCGTCGGCGACTGCCAGCACGATCCGGTGGGTGCGCTCCCAGTCGTATCCCGCGAACGCGGTGGCCGCCCAGTGCGCTCGCTGCAGCATCATGCGGGCACGGGGGACGCCGGGTGCCTCGCCGGGCCGGTCGCTCATCGCACCGCCGCCATCGCCGGTGCGCCGCGCAGCTCGGCAAGCGCTTGGCCGATCGAGACCTCGGTTCGATCGAGCACCTCGTCCACCAGCTCCGGGCTCTGCAGGATGCCCGGCTTGAACTGCAGCACGCGTGGATCGAGGGTCGAGAAGATCGCCCACACGCCGTTCTGGTACAGGTGCTTCATCACGATCTTGGCACCCTGTGGGTGATCGAACTCGAGGCCCATCACGACGCCGTCCTGGCGGATGCCGACGAACCAGTCCGGGTAGGCGGCCTGGATTCGCCGTAACCCGTGGCCGAAGCGGTCGGAGATGTAGTGCACCATCGACCGCACCTCAGGCCGATCGCAGATCTCGAGCACCTTCAGCGCGACGATGCAGCCCAGCTCGGCGCCGCCCGCTGTCGAGATGTGGCCAAAGCCGTCTTCGCTCAGCCATGCCGAGCACTCCTCCGAGACGACCACGCACGAGATCGGGTACATGCCGCCGGTGATGCCCTTGCCGATCACCATGATGTCGGGCTCGACGCCCGACTTGGTGATGCCCCACATCTCGCCCGTCCGCATCAGCCCGGTCTGCACCTCGTCGGCGATGTACAGGGCGCCATGCCTCTCACAGAGCCGCTTCACGGCCTGCAGGTAGCCCGGCTCGGGGAGCGGGAAGCCGTAGGTGGCGGGGATCGTCTCCAGCAGCACCGCGGCGACGTCGCCGCCCCGCAGCGCCGCCTCCATCGCATCCAGATCGTTGAACGGGACGTGCGTGAACTCGTCCGGCCGGTCGGCCAGAAACAGCTTCGAGAAGCGGTCGTCACCGGACGCGACGGCGAGGCCGGTGTGGCCGTGGTAGCCCTTCACGATCGAGACGATCTTGCGCCGCTGGCGGGTGTGGCGGGCGGTCTTGATGGCGATGTCGATCGCCTCGCCGCCGCCGGCGCCGTAGATGACGCGTCGCATGTTGGGTGGGCAGACCTTCACCAGCGCCTCTGCCAACGCGGTGCGGGCCAGTGCGGGGAAGTGGTGGTTGCCGATGTCGAACCGCTGCATCGCCTGCTCGAGCGTCGCGATCAGCTCCGGGTTGCGGTGGCCGAGGTTGTAGGTGCCGCCGTTCAGGTGCAGGTCGATCAGCCGCCGTCCCGCCATGTCCCAGAAGAAGTAGCCCTCGCGCCGATCGATCACCAGGTCGATGCCGGCGTCCTGCCAGAAGTCTGTCTTGTCAGGGTTCCAGAACTCCCGCGAGCGATCGAGGAAGTCGTCCTTGGACTCGTAGGAGAAGAAGCCGTAGTCGTACATGGGTGACCTGTCGTGACCGTACCGAATAGCAGACCAAATGTCAAGAAGCGCCAATTGGTATGGGCACTCACGGGTGTGGTACGTTGGCCCCATGAGCGACGGCGTCGATACCGCGATCGTCGGCGCGGGCATCGTCGGCCTGGCCACGGCGCACGCGCTGTGTCGTGACGGTGCCGGCTCGGTGGCGCTGTTCGACCGCTCGTGGCCCGGCTCGGGCGACTCGGGGCGATCGTTCTCGATGTGCGCCGCCACTACTCCAATGCGGTGGTGGCGCGACTGGCGATCGAGGGCTCGCGCACGATCCGCGACTGGGCGGATGAGGTGGGGGTGGCCGACGCCGGCTTCGCCCGCTGCGGCTACCTGCTGACCGTGCCCGAGCGGCTGGTCGATGCCTGCAGAGGCAACATCGCGATGCTGCAGGGGCTTGGTTTGGATACACGGTTCGTGACGACGGAGGAGATCGGCGAGATCGAGCCGGAGCTCTCGACCGACGACCTCGGCGACCCCGCGATCAGGCTGCTTGTGGCCTACATCTACCCTATGACCGGGACGCCGGGCGTGGCGCTGCCCGGGGGGTGGGACGGCATACCCGGCGCGCGCGGCTGCACGCCGCAGAGCTGCGCCTATCGTGACGCTCTCCCGGAGTTCACCCGATATGGCGCCACTCTGGTTGGCATCAGCGCCCAGCCGCCCGCCGAGCAGCGCGAGTTCGCCGAGCGTGAGCGCATGCCGTATCCGCTGCTGAGCGATCCGGCCATGGATCTCGCCGCGGCGCTGGACCTGCCGACCTTTGAGAGCGCACGTGGCAGGCTGTTTCGGCGGCTGACGCTGGTGGCCGAGCGCGGGCGGGTGGTGAAGGCGTTCTACCCGGTGTTTCCGCCCGACAGGGATGCCGCCGCGGTGCTGGCCTGGCTTGGCACCGCCCGCGCCCGCGACGAGGTGTGAAGTGTCCATGCCGATCGTGTAACGCCCCCCGCGGAGGGGTCTGACCCCTCTCCGCCAACCGTCGCGAGGCGTGGAGATTCCACGCCGATCGTGTAACGCCCCCCGCGGAGGGGTCTGACCCCTCTCCTGCGACCGTCGCGAGGTGTGGAGGGAGCGTGGCGATCGTGCAACGCCCCCCGCGGAGGGGTCTGACCCCTGTTACGGGACGGTGACAGCGATCGCTTCAGGGAGTCCCGACTGCAAGCACTGCGCGATATCGCGCCACCGCGTCGGCGTCAGAGCGGGCCCCAAGTGCCGCCACCTCGGCGTCCCGCAGCCGTGAATAGCGCGCCACCTCGTCGATGGTGCGGTCAACCGACCAGCCCAGCAGCGGCGCGATCAGCGGCGCAACGTCCGCCGCTGCGGCGCGGCCGCGATCGGGCAGCTCGATCGAGATCCGCATCCGCCTCGCCAGCACGTCATCCAGATCGAGCGCGCCCTGGTGCGTGACCGCATGCACCGCTTCGGCCCGTAGATAACGGTCGGCGCCCGCGATCGGCGCCGCCAGCGCGGGATCGGCGATCGCCTGTGCGGCCACCTCGTCGGCGCACGCGCCGTGGCGCGACAACAGCAGTTCGAGCTGGGCGCGGCCGATGCCGGAGCGGGGGTCGAGCGTTGCCGCCGCTCCAGCCTGCGCGCCCACCAGCGGCAGATCGTGCGTACGCGAGGCAGGCACGGAGCCGCCCAGGTCGCGAGCCGCCGCGTCCACCGCGTCGCGCGCCATGAGGCGATAGGTCGTGTACTTGCCGCCCGCAATTGCGGTCAGGCCCGGCAGCGGTGAGAACAGCCGGTGCTTGCGTGACAGGCGCGTCGTATCGCCGCCCTCGTTGGCGGCCACCAGCGGCCGCAGTCCCGCGAACACGCCGCACACGTCCGAGATCGCGATCGGCTCGCGGAGAACGCCGTTCACCTTTGACAGCACGTACTCGGCATCGGCGCCGCTGGCAACGACCTCGTCCGGAGCGCCCGACCATTCGGTGTCGGTGTCTCCCAGCAACCAGTGATCGCTGCCCCAGGGGATGGCGTGGAAGATGCTCTTCTCCGTGCGCATGAACAGGCCGTCGCGCATCGCAATCCGGGTGCGCGGCACCAGCAGGTGGACGCCCTTGGACGGGCGCAGCGCGCGGCTGGTATTGCCTGTGGCGAGCTCGAGCACGCGGTCGGTCGCGACGCCCGCCGCGCATATCACGTGCCGCGCCCGCAGCATCAGCTCGCCGCAACCCTCGCCGCGAAGCACCAGCCCAGCGACGCGCCCGGACTCATCGCGGACGAATCCCGTCGCGCGCGTGTGAGTGGCGATCGCGGCACCCTTGGCCGCCGCCGTGCGGGCGACGTAGGCGGCGAACAGGGCGTCGTCCTCCTGGCAATCGTGGAAGCGCACGGCGCCGACCAGCGAGTCGGGGCGCAGCGCGGGCGCTGCGGCGAGCGCAGCCCGCTTGGAGAGGTGCTGCGAGCGGGGGAGGTGGCGGGCGCCGCCCATCGCGTTGTACAGCAGCAGCCCCGATCCGAGGTAGGGCCGCTCCCACACACGGTGCGTGAGCGGAAACAGAAACGACACCGGCCGCACGAGGTGGGGGGCGATGCGAGTGCGGAGCAGGCGCCGCTCCGATAACGCCTCCCGCACCAGAGCGAAGTCGAGCATCTCGAGGTAGCGCAGGCCGCCGTGGATCAGCTTGCTCGACCGGCTCGACGTGCCGTAGGCCAAGTCGTTGGCCTCGACGAGCGCGACCGAGAGGCCGCGCGACGCCGCATCGAGCGCGATTCCAAGGCCGGTGATGCCACCGCCGATCACTGCCAGGTCGAACCGTTCGCTCGCCATCCTCGCCAGCGCCGCGGTGCGGGCGGCGGGGCTGAGCGCGCTACCGCTCACGCTCCCGCCCGCTCTGCCTTGTGCACCGTGACCGCCTCCGACCAGCGCAGCCGCTCTCGCTCGCGAGCCGCCGGATCGAGCCGCGGCGCCACGCGGCGCGCGACCCGGGGAGTGTGGTCGCCGGCCCCGCGCAGGCCGATCGACTCCGCGGCCATGGCGGCGATGCCGCGCGCGGTCGCCTCCAGTTCGACCGAGACCTGCAGTTCGATCCCGGACAGGTCCGCCACCGCCTGCAGCAGACCTGCGTCTGCGGCCAGACCGCCACCGACCCGCACGGAGTCCATGCTGTGCGCGGCGTCCTGGGCGTCGAGTGCGTCCACGATCTGGTGCGCGATGCCGGCCAGTGCCGCTCCCGCCATATCGCCGGCGTCGGTCGCGCTGCTTGCGTCCAGCACCGTGATCCGGTCGACGGCGTGCCAGTGCGGCGTGCCCAGTCCGGCGGGGGCCGGCACCACGATCGGGTGGGGGCGGCGCCAATCGGGCTCCACCACCGTTCCCCGGCTTGGCAGCAGACCCAGTTGACGCAGGATGCCGAGTGCGTTGCCGCCGTTGGCGCCGAAGGCCTCCAGCGCATAGCTGGGGCCGCCGGATACCGTCTGCCAGGCCGCGGTCGCGAGCACTCCCGGCGGTGGATTCGGTCGCTCTGCTCCCACGTTCAGCCACAGGAAGGCGCCGGTGCCGAGCGTCAACGCAGCCGTCCGCGGCCGGGTGCAGCCCTGACCGTAGAGCGCTGCCGGCTGGTCGCCCAGCATGGCTGCGATCGGCGCCTCACAGCCGACCTCACCGGTCGTGACCAGCAGCGAGCCGTCGGACGGACGGATGACGGGCAGCATCGCGGCGGGCACGCCGAACAGCCGTTGCAGATCCTCGTCCCACGCCAGCCGGTCGAGGTCGATCAGCAGCGTGCGGCAGGCATTGGACGGCTCCGTCACGTGTCCGCCCGCGGACAGGTGCCACGCCAGCCAACAGGCGATATCGCCGAACAGCAGCTCGCCGCGATCCGCCCGCCGAAGCAGCGCCGGGTCGCGTTCGAACAGCCACGCCAGCTTTGGGGCCGAGAAGGTCGGGTCGAGGCGAAGGCCGGTGCGGGAGGCGACCAGCGCCGCCTCGGGACGCTGCTCCAGCCGCCGGCAGAGATCTGCAGCCCGCTGGTCTTGCCAGCTCACGATCGGCGTCGCCGGCCGGCCGCCGTCCGCCTCCCATAGCACGAACGTCTCGGTCTGGCTCGCGATCCCCAGCGCGACAACGGCGGTTCCGGAGATCTCGTCGCGCACCCGGGAGATCGCCGAACGCACGCCGGCCAGCAGCTCCACGGCATCGTGCTCGACCATGCCGACGCCTGGCCGCGACGTCGCAACTGGCGAAGAGGCGGACGCCACGGCTCGCAGCTGGGAGTCAAACGCCACGCAGCGGGTGCTCGAACTGCCCTGGTCGATGGCCAGGATCAGCCCATCGTCGACCGGGAGCTGCGCGTTCCCCACGCAGGGATCGTCCCACATGCGTCGCGGCGGTCGCAATCTGCGCCCGTCGCCCATCATTCATGACCCCGCCGCTGCGCCGCCGCCTCGCCTGGCGGAGCCGCTGCGCCGGTTGCCGGCGTCCGTCTGCGATGCTGCCGGGGGTGAGGCGTCCTGTCGTGGTGTTGCTGTTTCTGGCGATCTTCGCCGGCGAAATCATGTGGCACGCCATCGTCCCGCTGATCCCGGCGTTCTCCCAGCGGTTTCACCTGAGCAAGCTGGAGGGCGGCGTGCTGCTGTCCTCCACCAGCGTTGCGATCCTGCTCGTCTCGATTCCGGCCGGCATGCTGAGCGAGCGGTTCGGCGTGCGCAGGCTGACGCTGGCCGGCATGGTGGTGATCGCGCTCGCCGACCTGGGGCAGGGAGTGGCCGCGCTCCTATCCTCAACTGCTCGCCGCGCGAGCGCTGTTCGGGCTCGGCTTCGGCATCCTCTGGACGTCCGGAGTCGCGTGGCTGAGCGAGGTGTCGGGTGAACGCCACGCCCAGGCGTTGTCGCTGACGGTCACCACGGCTGGGATCGGCGGCGTTGCGGGGCCGGCCTTCGCGGGAGTGCTGGTGCAGCGGTTCGGGCTGGCAGCGCCGTTCACCGTCGCGGCGGCGGCCACGCTGGCGGTGCTGGCTGCGCTGATGCTGGAGCGGTCGAACACGGGGGCCGCCGCGGAGGCGAGCCAACCGCTGTCCTCGATCGTGCGCGCCGCGCGGGCCGAGCACCGCGTGCTGGTCAGCGTCGCGCTGATGTCGCTGGGCGGGCTGATCGGCGGCGTCGTCAACCTTCTGGTGCCGCTGCAGCTGCACCAGAACGGGCTCTCGACTGCCACGATCGGCGTGCTGTTTGGCGTCGCCGCGGCTGCCTTCATCGCCAGCAGCGCGGTGACGGCCCGATTGGGCGAGCGCGCCGCCAGCACCGGCGCCGCCGCGCTGATCGCGCTGGTGGCAGCTGCGGTGATGCTGCTGCCGGTCGCTGCCGCCTCGACCGCGGTGCTGGTCGCGTTCCTGCTGGTACGGGCGCCGGTGATGGCCGCGATGTTCACGATCACGTTCCCAATCGGCGTGGCGGGCGCGCGCCGTGCGGGCATCTCGGTCGCCGCCGTTGCTGCGCTGATCAACATCGTCTGGTCGGCCTCCGTGCTGATCGGTCCGCTGATGGCCGGCGTGATCGCCCAGACGGTCGGAAACCGGGTGGCGTTCGTGGTGCTCTCGTTGGCTTCGCTGGCGACGGCGGCCTGGATCGCGGCCGGGAATCGCCGCGTGGCGGCGGTGGCGTGCGACGCGCCGTGAGCTGCCGCCCGCGATAGGCTGTCCGCGATGTCCCGTGACCAGCTCTTCGAGGTCGTCTCCACGCTGACCGCGCTCCACTCGCCCAGCGGCGTGGAGGGCGAGATGGACGACCACCTGATGGCGGCGCTCGCGCCCTTCGGGGAGCCGGTGATCGATGCCGCCGGCAACATCGTGCTCTCGATCGACGGTCGCGGCGCGGCCGGCAAGGTGGCGCTGCTGGCGCACAAGGACGAGATCGGCGGCCTGGTCAAGCGGGTCGAGCAGAACGGCCGGCTTGTGGCTCAGACGCTGGGCGACGCGCATCCCTGGATCTGGGGTGAGGGGCCGGTTGAGATCCTCGGTCGCCACCGCACCGTGCTGGGCGTGATGTCGTTCGGCTCACGGCACGTGTCGGACGAGTCGCCGCAGCGAAAGCATCTCGACGATACGCCGGTCAAGTGGAAGGATGCCTGGATCGAGACCAAGCTGAGCGCCGAGACGCTGGCCGACGCCGGCGTCACGGCAGGCTCGCGGGTGGTACCGGCGCGCTGGCGAAAGCGGGCGGTGCGGCTGGGTGACGAGGGCGAGTACGTGGCCTGCCACGCGCTCGACGACAAGGTCGCGGTGGCCATGCTGCTCGCGCTTGCGAAGCGCGTCACGGCGCCCCGCTGCGACGTCGATCTGGTCTTCACGGCCCGCGAGGAGGTTGGCTGCCAGGGAGCGCAGTTCTACTCGCGCCGCACGGACGCGGACACGCTGATCGCGCTTGAGGTGGTGCCGGTGGCGAAGGAGTACGCGATCGAGCCGGGCGCAGACCCGGTGCTGATCCGCGGCGACGCGTACGGGCCGCCGGATGACGTGCTCTGCCACGAGCTGGCCGATGCCGGTGAGCAGGCCGGCCTGACCATCCGTCACGCCGTGGTCACGCGCTACGGATCGGACGCCTCGTCCACCCGAGACACCGGCCGCATCGCCCGCACCGCCTGCCTCGCGGCGGCGACCGAGAACACCCACGGCTTCGAGATCGTGCACCTGGATGCGATCGAGGGGTGCGTGAAGGTGCTGGAGCGGTGGCTCGGTTAGAATCGCGAGCTCTGGCGGAGTAGCTCAGCTGGTTAGAGCAGCGGAATCATAATCCGCGTGTCGGGGGTTCGAGTCCCTCCTCCGCTATCGCACAGCCAAGCGAAATTTGGCGACCCCGGTTGAGCCCAAGATGGGCGGGTGTCACCGGTTGCCAGCCACCCAGTCGCCACAACAGATACACGCCCTCGTGCATGGCCCCACCGCCGACGAGGCCCGCCAGGCCCGGCCACAGAACCTCCACCGACCAATCCCACCAATCACAGCGGCTCGTCGCTGGCCTGGGTGGTACCGTCTTCGCTTCCCGAGGAGAGGTGTGCGATGTCCGCCATAGGGCTGATGTTCGTGGGCAGCGTGCTGTACGTGAACGGGCTGTGGCTGCTTGGCTTCATCGACGCCCACAGCGCCGCTGTCTTCAACATCCTGATCGGCGTGCTCGAGTTCGTGTCCGGCGTATACCTGACGGTGACTGCAAACACGCCCGACCAGGTGTTCCTCGCATCCGGTACCTTCTTGTTCGCGTTCACGTACCTATACGTCGGGATCACCACGCTTGCGGGTCACTCCTCGTCGGGTTTGGGCTGGTACTGCAGCTGGGTCGCCGTGATGGCGGTGGCCTACTCAGCCGCCCAGTTCGTCCACTTCGATGCCCCGATCTTCGGGATGATGTGGCTCTCTTGGGCGTGCCTTTGGGCGGTGTTCTTTGCGCTGCTCGCGCTGAAGCGGGAGCGCCTGACCCGGTTCGCCGGCTGGCTTGCACTGATTGAATCCTGGGTCACCTGCGCGATCCCGGGATTCCTCATCCTGGGTGGGTGGTGGAACCGGGTCAGCACCGCGTGGGCACTTGTTGCCGCGGGACTGATGATCGGAGTGCTCGCCTTCTTGGCCGTGCGAACCACTGGGCCGCGTGGCGCGCGCCCACGCGTAGATTGACGCCCCAGCGGTGCCGGGCTGACCGGGCAGCCAGTGTGGAACTGGCTCAGTCGATCGCCCGGGTCGGGCCAGGTTCTATTAGGAGTTCCAGGCGGCGTTTGTACCCACGCGGGTCGGCCCAAATCGGCCTGCGGTTTCGTCGTAGAAACCCGGGAGCTGGCGGAGTCGCGTGTATCAAGCCGAAGTTGTCGTCCTCAATCAGCTTCCAAAGGCGTGGATAATCAGCGGTATGTAACGGTGATCGAGCGCGTAGTTCAAGGCAAACAAAACTGTCGCGACGATGGCCACGATTACTACCAATGCCCGCGTCACAGTACTCCCTCATTCGTGTCGCCCGAAGTCACACCAGGCCGGGGGACTGCAGAGCGACCAGTTTATCGCTTCCACGGCTCCTTGGCCCGCCACGCCTCATACCGAGACAGACCGAGTCGCGGGCGGTGAATCATAATCCGCGTGTCGGGGGTTCGAGTCCCTCCTCCGCTGTCGTCACATCCCTAGGTTCGGGCCGAGATCGACGTCAGAACCCTTCACCGGTCGGCCAAGCCATGCTTCGCGAGCGGGAGGCTGGCCTCTGCCCGTATGCTTTGCAGATGACTGCGGCATGCCGGAACTGCGGGCACCAGAATGCGGGCGGCGCGAAGTTCTGTAACGGGTGTGGCGACTCGCTCCTGGGGGGCTGCTCCGCCTGCGGCACGGCGAACGCGCCGGGAGCACGGTTCTGCAACGAGTGCGGGAATCCGCTCGATGCCGCCGGGCCGGATCCGGCCCACCCGGCTGCCGTCGCTGCGCGGGAGATGCCGGTCGCCGAGCGGCGCCTGGTGTCGGTGCTGTTCGCTGACCTTGTTGGCTTCACCGCGCTGTCGGAATCGCGCGACGCCGAGGACACGCGCGAGCTCCTGTCGCGCTACTTCGACACCTGCAGGCGTCTGATCGCGCTCTACGGCGGTACGGTCGAGAAGTTCATCGGCGACGCGGTGATGGCCGTCTGGGGCACACCAACGGCGACCGAGGATGACGCCGAGCGAGCGGTGCGGGCTGCGCTCGACCTGGTGGCCGCGGTCTCCGCGCTGGGGCAGGAGACCGGCGCTGAGGAGCTGCGCGCTCGGGCCGGCGTCCTCACCGGTGAGGCCGCAGTGACGCTCGGCGCCGAGGGGCAGGGCATGGTGGCCGGCGACCTCGTCAACACCGCATCGCGCGTGCAGTCGGCGGCCGAGCCCGGCAGCGTGTACGTGGGCGAGTCGACGCGACGGGCGACCGAGCAGACGATCGTCTACCAGGAGGCCGGCGCGTTCGAGCTGAAAGGCAAGACCGGGCTGACGCCACTGTGGCAGGCGCAGCGGGTCGTCTCCGGGCTGCGCGGGTCGCTCAAATCGCACGGGTTGGAGGCACCGTTCGTCGGCCGTGATCGCGAGCTGCGCCAGATCAAGGATCTGTACCCCGCCAGCGCCGAGGAGAGGCGGGCGCACCTCGCCTCGGTGATCGGGATCGCCGGCATCGGCAAGTCGCGCTTGGCGTGGGAGTTCTACAAGTACTTCGACGGCATCGCAGAGCCCGTCTACTGGCACCGCGGCCGCTGCCTGTCCTACGGGGAGGGGGTGACGTACTGGGCGCTCGCCGACATGGTGCGCATGCGCTGTCGGATCGCCGAGGACGAGGAACCCGCCTCCGCCCAAGCGAAGCTTCGCCAGACGCTGGAGGAGCACATCCTCGACGCTGAGGAGCGCGAGTTCTTGGAGCCCCGGCTCGCGCACTTGCTGGGACTGGCCGAGCACCACGCCCGCGACAAGCAGGACATGTTCGGCGCCTGGCGACTGTTCTTCGAGCGGCTGGCCGATTCGTATCCGACCGTGCTCGCCTTCGAGGATATGCAGTGGGCCGACGAGAGCCTGATCGACTTCATCGAGTACCTGCTCGACTGGTCGCGCAACTCGCCGCTGTTCGTGGTCACGCTGGCACGGCCGGAGATGCTCGAGCGCAGGCCCACGTGGGGTGCCGGGCAGCGCAGCTTCACGTCGCTCTACCTGGAGCCGCTCTCGCTGCCAGACATGCAGCAGCTGCTGACGGGCCTCGTGCCCGGCCTCCCAGTCGAGGTGCGCGACCGCATCCTGGCCCGCGCGGAGGGCATCCCGCTGTACGCCGTCGAGACCGTTCGGATGCTGCTCGACCGTGGACTGCTTGCCCAGGATGGGTCGAGCTACGTCCTCACCAGGCCACTTGAGTCGCTCGAGGTGCCCGAGACGCTGCACGCGCTGATCGCTGCACGGCTGGACGGCCTCTCGGCACCGGAGCGGCGCCTGCTGCAAGATGCGGCGGTGCTGGGCAAGACGTTCACGCGTGACGCGCTGGCGGCGCTCGCCGGCTCTGGCGAGGAGATCGACCCGGCGCTGACCTCGCTCGTGCGCAAGGAGGTGTTAGGTCTGCAGGCCGACCCGCGCTCTCCCGAGCACGGCCAGTACGGCTTCCTGCAGGATCTCGTCCGTCACGTCGCCTACGAGACGCTCTCCAAGCGGGAGCGGCGCACGCGGCACCTGGCCGCCGCCGCGTATCTGAGAAGCGCGTTCGCCGAGGACGAGGACGAGGTGGTCGAGGTGATCGCGTCCCACCTGCTCGCCGCGTACGACGCCGGCCCGGACGCCGAGGATGCATCGGAGATCCGCAGTAGGGCGCAGAGCATGCTGGTGCGGGCCGGCGAGCGCGCCGCATCGCTGGCGGCGGCAGCAGAGGCGCGGCGGTACTTCGAGCAGGCGATCCAGTTGACGGACGATGACGGGCAGCGGGCGGCGCTGCTCGACAGGGCGGGCGAGATGGCGACGCATGCCGCCCAGCCCGACCTGGCGCGCCCGCTGTTCGAGCAGTCGATCGCGCTCTATGAGGCCCGGGAAGATGCGCACGCCGCCGCGCGGGTGCATCTGCGCCTGGGGACGCTTGATGGCAGCACGGGGCGTCGCGACGACGCGATCGTACGGCTGGAGAAGGTGCTGGCGGCGATCGTGGAGGACGAGCCAGACGAGGACCTGGCGTACCTCGCGGCCAGCCTCGCGCTCGGGCACTGGTTCAGTGGCGACCTCGCGCGCGCTGCCGAGCGGGCTGAGCTGGCGCTCGACATCGCCGAGGCACATACCTACGCGAAGCCGCTGAGCCGGGCGCTGCGGGCGAAGGCGGGCATCGCGTTGACCCGCGGACACCCTCAGGAGGGCGATGCGCTGCTCAAACAGGCGCTTGAGATCGCGCTCGCCCACGACGTCGTGGACGAGGCCGGTGGGTGCTACTTCTGGCTGTCCGATCGGTGCTTCCAGCGTGACACGTATCCCGAGGCGCTCGAGTACCTGGACGAGGCGCTGGCACTGGCCCGCAGGCTGGGCAGCCGGCCGCAGGAGTGGGCAACGATCTCGGAGCGGACGTATCCGTTGTTCATGATGGGCCGTTGGGAGGAGGCGCTGGCCGCCGGCGAGGAGTTCACACAGGAACAGGTCGACTCGGGCGGTATCGTGCTGAGCTTGCTGCAGACACAGGTCGAGGCCAACATCAAACGCGGTGCGCTCGACCGCGCGCACCGGATCTTCGCGATGTTCAGCCGGCTCGACGGCTCGACCGACCTGCAGGAGCTCTCTGGCTATCTCGCCTGCCGAGCCTCTCTACACCGGGCCGAGGGCCGCCTGCGGGAGGCGCTGGCCGATGCCCAGGCAGCGGTGGACGCTGGCCGCACATCCGGTATATCAAGCCAAGCCGTCAAGCAGGGAATCGTCGACGGAATCGAGGCGGCTCTTGCGATGGGCGAATCCACCGCGGCTGAGGAACTTCTTGCGCGGATCGAGTCTGCCCCGCCAGGCACGCGCCCGCCCTACCTGCGTGCGCAGGCGAAACGCTTCCGCGCGCGCATCAACGGCGATGCCGCCGGCTACGCCGCCGCAGAGCAGATCTTCCGCCAGCTTGGGGTCCCGTTCTGGCTCGCGGTGACGCTGCTCGAGCGCGGGGAGCTGAACGGCGACGGGTCACCGCTCGCCGAGGCGCGCGAGATCTTCGAGCGGCTCCAAGCGGCGCCCTGGATCGATCGCGTCAACGAGGCCGCGAGCGGGGCTGCGCCATCGCCGACCACACGCTACGGTTAGCCGGCGCGACGCGCGCTCACCCTGCGGATCGTGGGCGGTTGGCGGGGTTGTCGGGGCAGTCGCTGCTGTGGATTTGCAGCAGCTCGTTGTGGTCGCGGTCGATCTGCAGCGTCGTGTGCGACATCGCGAAGCGGTCGTGGAGCAGCGCCTCGAGCCGGTGCAGCAGCCGGTCGTGATCCGTGCCCAGCTGGGCGACGATGTGCGCCGACAGCGCCGGGAAGCCGCTGGTGATCGTCCAGATATGCAGATCGTGCACCTGCTTGACGCCGTCCGCATCGGCCAGCGTCTGGCCTATCAGCTCTGGGTCGCAGTCTGAGGGAGCGGCCTCCAGCAGGATCCGCAGCGACTCGCGGATCAGCCCCCACGAGGAGACGAGTACGATCAGGCCGATGGCGGCGCCGACCAGCGGGTCGGCGTAGCGCCAGCCGGTCAGGATCACGATCAGCCCCGAGGCGGCCGCGCCGGCCGATCCCAGCACGTCGGTGGCGGCGTGGATCAGCGCGCCGCGCAGGTTGAGGTCATCACTCCCCGACGCCCGCAGCATCAGGATCACCGGCACGCCGTTTGCCACCACACCGACCGCGCCGACGATCAGCACGCCCGCGCCGACCACATGGGGCGGCTGGTTGAGGCGCTGATAGGCCGCATAGAAGATCCAGCCGCTGATCGCCACCAGGGCGAGTCCGTTAACCAGCGCAGCCAGGATCTCCGTCCGCCGCCAGCCGAACGTCCGCGGCCCACGTGACGGCAGGCCCGCCGCCCATGCCGCGCCCAGTGCGAGAGCGATCGCGCCGCCGTCGGAGACGTTGTGGACGGCATCTGCCAGCAGCGCCAGGCTGTGGAACCAGATGCCGGTCACGATCTGAACGAGACCGTACGACACCGTCAGGGTCAGCGAGATGGAAAGCGCACGCCGCGATCCCGACCGGTCGGTGGTGTGACCATGTGCGTGGCCGTGGGAGTGAACGTGCGCGGCCACCCGTTAGATGCCCTCACCGACGGGGTGGATCTCCATATGCTTGAAGATACCAGCAGGTTCGGCGACGACCACCTTTCCGCTCGCCGTTCAGCGGGTAGTGTCGAGCCGTGCTGAAGGTGATACTGCTGGTGGTGCCGCTGGCACTGGACACGTTCGCGGTGGCTGCCGCCATCGGGATGGCGGGGCTACCGCACCGCGACCGGATGCGGGTTAGCCTGATCTTCGCGGGGTTCGAGATGGTGATGCCGGTGATCGGGTTCGCCGGTGGCCGCGTGCTCGGAGGCGCCATCGGCAGCGTCGCGGAGTACCTCGCGATCGCTGTGCTGATCGGTGTGGGGGCGTCGATGCTGCGGTCGGACGACGAGGACGAGCGTGGTGTCGTCACCAGCGCTGCGCGCGTGCGCGGACTGGCGGTGGTCGGTCTTGGCATCAGCGTGAGCCTGGACGAGCTTGCGATCGGTTTCACGATCGGGCTGTTTCGTCTGCCGATCGTCCTGATCGTCGTCCTGATCGGAGTTCAGGCCTTTGTCGCCGCGCAGCTCGGTCACCGGCTCGGCGCCCGGCTGGGGGCGAGGATCGCCGAGGGGGCCGAGAGGGCCGCCGGCGTCGCAATCGCCGGGCTGGGAGCGATCCTGCTGATCCAGCAGATCGCGTGAACGTCGACGTGCCGCTCAGTGCCAGCCGGTCGAGCGTCCGGGCACCTGAACCATCCGCTCAGGTGCCCGGCGCGGGTCGTCAGCCGGTCGGCATCGGCGCCGACGAGTCGTGCTGCCAGAGGCCGAACTCGTTGCCGTGCGGGTCGGTGCAGGTCGAGAACCAGCCCATGTTCGGCACCGGCATCGGCGCGCCCGCCTCACCGCCCAGCTCGCGCACGCGCTGGGCGCCCGCGTTGATGTCCTCGACGTCGAAGTACGCGCGCGTGCCGCGCTTGCCCTGCTCCATATTGGTGATGGCGACGCCGCCTTGATCGCCGATCCGTGCGGTGTGGTACTCGGATGGGCCGGGGAAGGCCTCAAATTGCCATCCGAACATCGATCCCCAGAACGCGCGGCTGGCCGCGGTGTCGTCCGCTGGGATCTCGAGGTGAACTATCTGGCCGGGCATGCTCCTCCTCGGGTCGCGTGTGGTGCGCGAAGGGTATTGCCTTCGCGGTGGTCACGGGGTAGACGGCTTTGGGGTGCGGAACTCATCGCCGGGCGGCGCGATTACTCCCGGAACGCCGCCGAGAGTCGCTCAGCGTCTGGTCGCGGCAGAACGAGCGGCACACGATCCGCCCGACCTCGATCGCCTCGTACGAGCGCGGCGATTCCTGTGCCGGGATCGGCACGCCATTGATAGTGACGCCGGCCGAGGGCCGACGGCCGTCGCCGCGCCAACCCCAGTGCCGGCTGCTCGATCAGCCGCCATGACAGCTCGGCCATCGCCACCGTGGCGGCCAACAGCAGCACGATCGCGGGCAACGTCTGCACGCCGTGGCCCGGGTTGAGCCATCCCAGTCGCTCAGCGAGGTACTTCAACGGCAGGTGCCAGAGATAGATGCCGTACGAGATCAGCCCCAGATGGGCTGGCACGCGCGCTCCCGCCACTCGCTTTGGCAGGCTGTCACGGCTCGACGCCAGGCCGAGCACGCTCAACCCGAATGCGAGCGTCGTGATCTGGAAGCGCATGCTCGGCACCGCCGCGAACGTCAGCACCGTCAGCAACGCCGCGGCGCCGAAGCAGCGACGCGGCGCGGGCGTGCGACCGCTGGCGACGTACAGCGCAGCCAGCGTGCCGACCGTGAACCGGTCGAGGTACATCGGCAGGCTGAGTGCCGCCGGGCCGCTGGTGGGAACGCCGGGCAGCTTGCCGAGCTCGTATGCCCAGGCCAGCGCGGTGATCGCCACCAAGCCGGCGCCCAGCGCGGCCGGGCGGCGCGACGGGTGCAACCGCCGCAGCGGCCGGGCGGCGGCGATCGCCGACAGCGGCAGCAGTGCGTAGAAGCTGATCTCCACGCACAGCGTCCAACCGTGCGGCACGATGCGGTGGCCGAGGTCGGCGTAGTTCTGGGTCAGTGTCGAGAAAAGGGCCAGCTGGGTGTACTGGTGCAGCACGCCCGGGGCGTACAGGGTGGCCATCGCGGCCAGCACCACCCACCAGGCCGGGAAGATCCGCAGCAGCCGGGTGGCGGCGTAGCGCCGCAGCGCCGGGCGCCTGGCGTCGGTCAGCAGCCACTGCAGAAACGGGCGTGTGAGCAAGAAGGCCGACAGCACGAAGAAGCAGTTCACGCCCATCGCGCCGAGGCTGTCCAGCACCACCCCGGCCCGCAGGGGCCACGGCTGCCGTCCGATATGCGGGACGGTCGTGTTGTACACGTGGTAGGCCAGGACGCCGCATGCCGCGAGCGCGCGCAAGCCGTCCAGCGGCGGCTGTCGTCGCATCGCCGGACTCTATCTGCGCGGCACCGCAGCGACCACCGCTGCCTGCGCCATGCACGCTCCAGGGTCGGGCCGGTCGAATCCGGCCCGGCCCTGGGTGCCCGCGGCCTACATCACGTTGAAGGTCTCGCCCACCTCGACCGACCCGCCTGACGCGAGGATCGGACAGCTCTTGGCATGAGCGACCGCGTCATCGATGCTTTCGGCCGTGATCACGCTGTAGCCGGTCACCGGATTGGGCGCGCCATCTGACACCGAGCCGTCGCTCGCCACCGTCCGCACCTGGCTGACAGGGTTACCGCCATCCACCAGCGACGAGCCGAGCCCGCCCAGCCACGCTCCCCACGCAGCGAGCAGCCGCTGCCCCTCCTCCTCGGTCGCCGGCATGCCGCCGCCGTGGTACACCAGCACGAAGTTCGTCATAGCGTGTGCCTCCTTGGCTTGGTTGGAGGTGCGACCCTACCATCGCCGTTCGCCGCGCCGGTGTGCCCCGCGGCGCGGCGACCGCTATGGCTGACCCGTCGCCAATCTGCCCTGTGATACCGTCCTTTGGCTCAACCGACGAGAGGGTTTTCCGTGGCCACAGGTGTCCGAGTGCTCGTGACGCTCGCTTGCCAGGAGTGCAAGCGCCGCAACTATCAGACGAATAAGTCGAAGCGTAACTCGCCTGACAGGATCGAGTTCTCGAAGTATTGCCGTTGGTGCGGTAAGCACACGCCGCACAAGGAGACGCGCTAGATCGATGGCCCGCAAGAGCCGTCAGCCGCAGCAAGCGGGTCGGCGCAGCGTCACCGCACCACTGGCCGGCAAGCCGAAGAGCCAATCCGGCGGAGAGCCGACCAGGCGGAAAGGCGGACTGCGCAGCTTCGCCGGCGAGGTACGGGGCGAGCTGGCCAAGGTCGAGTTTCCGACCCGGCAGCAGACCTGGCAGTCGACCTCGGTCGTGGTCGGCGCCTGTCTCATCGTCGGCCTCTATCTCTATGGCCTCGACCAGGCCTTCATGCGCCTGGTCGCACACTTGGTCGACCTCCAGAAATGACGGGATAACGATGTTTCGCTGGTATGTGATCAACACCTATTCGGGCCACGAGAACAAGGTCAAGGCCAATCTCGAGCACCGCGTCAAGTCGATGAATCAGGAGACCACGGTGCGCCGCGTGGTCGTCCCCACCGAGTCCGTGGTGGAGACCAAGGATGGCCAGAAGGTGCAGACCGAGCGGCGGCTGTGGCCGGGCTACGTGCTGGTCAACATGGACCTCACCGACGAGGCGTGGACGCTGGTCAAGAACACGCCCGGGGTGACCGGATTCGTCGGCGCCCAGAACAAGCCGGTGCCGCTCAGCCAGCCCGAGGTCGACCGCATGCTGCACACCGCCGCCGCAGCACCCGCACCCAAGCAGAAGGCGGAGTTCTCGCTGGGCGAGAGCGTCAAGGTGATTTCCGGCCCGCTGTCTGACTTTGATGGTGAGATCGCCGAGATCAACGAGGATCAGGGCAAGCTGAAGGTGCTGGTATCGATCTTCGAGCGGCAGGTGCCGGTCGAGCTCGAGTTCGACAAGGTCAAGAAAATATAATCTGTCAGCCGGCCCGACAGTGGCGGGCTGAACGTGGCATCCACGCCCATCCCTCGGGCTGGAGCGCGGTAGAGTTGTCAGCCGGCCCGGCAGTGCCGGCCTGAACCTGAATCCTTCCGAGACGACAACACGCGATACGTGGGAGCCGGCCTCAACCGGCGCATGTACCACTAAGGAGGAATCGTGGCCAAGAAGGTCATCAAAGTCATCAAGCTCCAGATCCCGGCCGGACAGGCCAATCCCGCCCCGCCGGTGGGCCCGGCGCTGGGACAGCACGGCGTCAACATCATGGACTTCTGCAAGGCGTTCAACGCCCAGACGCAGGGCCCCAACGCCGGACAGGTGACGCCGGTCGAGATCAGCGTCTACGAGGATCGCTCGTTCACGTTCATCACGAAGACGCCTCCGGCGGCGGTGCTGATCAAGGAGGCGCTGAACTTGAAGTCGGGATCGGGTGAGCCCAACCGCACCAAGGTGGGGACGATCTCGCGCGCCCAGCTGCGCTCGATCGCCGAGCGCAAGATGCCTGACCTGAACGCGAACGACGTCGACGCGGCGATCAACATCATCGCGGGCACCGCTCGCTCGATGGGCGTGGAGGTGGCGGGCTGATGGCCGGCAAGAAGTACGCATCCGCGCGTGAGCAAGTCGACCGCGAGCGGCTGTACGCGCCGCTGGACGCGGTGCGCACGCTCAAGCAGCTCGAGACGGCGAAGTTCGACGAGACGGTCGAGGTGCACCTGCGGCTGGGCGTCAACGTTCGCCACGCCGACCAGCAGCTGCGGGGAACGCTGTTCCTGCCGCACGGTCTGGGAAAGACGGTGACGGTGATCGTGTTCGCCCAGGGCGAGAAGGCCAAGGAGGCCGAGGAGGCCGGGGCCGACGTGGTCGGCGGGGACGACCTGGCCGCCCGCATCACCGAGGGCTGGAGCGACTTCGACGTCGCCATCGCCACGCCGGACATGATGGGCACGGTCGGCAAGCTCGGTCGGATCCTCGGCCCGCAGGGCAAGATGCCGAGTCCCAAGGCCGGCACCATCACGTTCGACATCGGCAGGGCCGTCGGCGACGTCAAGTCGGGCAAGATCGAGTACCGCACCGATCGCACAGGCATCGTCCACGTCGCCGTGGGCAAGAAGTCGTTCGATGAGCGCTCGCTGGTCGAGAACTACCAGGCGGTGCTCGAGGAGATCCTGCGCGCAAAGCCGGCCTCGTCCAAGGGCCGCTACCTACGGTCGATCACGCTGGCCTCGACGATGGGGCCCGGCCTCAAGCTGGACACGTCCCGGACGCGCGACCTGCTGGAGGAGGCTGCGGCCACGGCCGTCTAGACTCCGCGCCACATACCGCGTGCACCGCGCCAGAGACCGTCGGGGCCAATACGGCTCAAAACCCAACACCCGACCGAGGCCGGATCCAGTTCTCGAAGCTCACCGCTTCGCCTGCGTCCACCTCTCGGCCGACGCACACGGCTCGAAGGAGGTGAGTGAATGAAACGAGATGACAAACAGGCGGTTATCGAGAGTCTGGTGACGCAGATCCGCGAGGCCAAGGCGATGATCGTCACCGATTACCGGGGACTGTCGGTGACGCAGACTGCCGAGCTTCGAGACGCCCTGCGTCCCTCCGGCGCGACCTTCCATGTTGCCAAGAACACCCTGGCACGCCGGGCGGCCGAGGAGGCCGAGCGGCCGCATCTGGTCGAGTTCCTGAAGGGGCCGAGCGCGATCGCGTTCATCTCCGACGATCCCGCGGCCGCTGCCAAGAGGCTGTCCGAGGTGGCCCGCCAGACCAAGATCCTGACGGTGCGCGGTGGCGTCATGAACGGCCACACGCTGACCGCAGACCAGATCAAGACGCTCGGCGAACTGCCGCCGCGCGAGGTGCTGCTGGCCCAGGTGGTCGGCACGATCGCCGGTCCGCTGCAGGGCACGGTGGGCGTGCTCTCCGCACCGCTGCGCGACATCGTCGCGCTGCTCGATTCGTACATCGCAAAACGCCAAGAGGCAGAAGCTGCCTAAAAGGAAGGTGCCCGACAGATGCCTGTCACCAAGATCGTTGAATCGTTGAACAAGCTGTCAGTACTGGAACTGGTCGAGCTGAAGAAGGCGCTCGAGAGCGAGTGGGACGTCACCGCGGCGGTTGCCGCGCCGGTCGCCGCCGCGGCGCCGGCCGGCGGTGCCGGAGGTGGCGAGGCCGAGGAGGAGAAGACCTCGTTCGACGTCGTCCTGACCGCGACCGGAGACAAGAAGATCCAGGTCATCAAGGTGATCCGGGAGCTGACCGGGCTGGGCCTCAAGGAGGCCAAGGCGGTCGCCGACGAGGCGCCGGCGCCCGTCAAGGAGGGTGTCGCCAAGGACGAGGCCGACACGATGAAGGCCAAGCTCGAGGAGGCCGGAGCCACTGTCGAGCTCAAGTAACACCCTCGTGTCGGGGCGCGTCCCGGCGGCGGTTCGACCGCCCGCCGCGCGTTCCCCTGCGCCTTCTCCCGACGGGCATCATCCAATCACCGGTAAAATCCCTGTTGTGGATAAGGCATCGTGTATTAAGCCGTTCGCGGCGCTTCGCAGCAAGCCGAAGACGAGCTCCGATCAGGAGACCCAGGCGCTGTTCGCCGACCCGATCGACGTGGTCGAGCGCAGCAGCGGTTGGGCGAAGGTCGTGCTGGCGGACGGCTACGAGGGATACCTCGAGCTGGATTCGCTGGGCGAGCCGCTGCCCAAGGATCGCGCTCACGTCGTGGTCGTGCCGCAGGCGGCCGATCGCTACATGGGCACCTGGCTGCCCGCGCCAGGGCTTCGCACCGAGCCGCTGGCCGCGGCCCGTCGCAAGGCGACCGGCGAGGCGATCGCCGAAGCTGCGCTGATGTTCCTGGGAGCAGCGTACGAGCGAGGCGGCGTGACCGTGGTCGGGCTGGACTGCTCCGGCCTCGTCCAGGCGGTGCACCGCCGCTTCGGGCTGCTGCTGCCGCGCAACGCGAACCAGCAGGAGGAGGCCGGACACGAGGTGTCGCAGCGCGCGATGCGGCCCGGCGACCTGCTGTGCTACGGCGACCACATCGCCGTCGCGCTGGAGGGCGGCGAGATCGTGCACGCTAGCAAGGAGCACGGGAGCGTCGTTCGGGAGAAGCACCCCGCTGAGCTGAAGAAGCGGCTGCGCACGGTGCGCCGCGTGTTCGACGGCGACGACTGACCTGCCTCCGGTCGCCGCGCAGTCCGGGGCGGCGACCGGATGAGCCTTCTCCCCGGCCGGCGAGATGCCGAGGCGGTGGTCGCACCCTGGTCTTCGTTCGGCGGCTTCCTGCCTCCGCGAGTCGCAGGTGTGCGGCGTCTCGCTGGCCGAGATCGAGCGCGAGGCTCATGCCTGGTGCAGTCGGGGCGTTGGCTGGGGTGAGCCGAGCGTCCGGATCCGGCACTTGACCAGCACATCTGCTCCGGTATAGTGACTCTAGGTACCTCGCTCTCGGACGCCCATCCCGTGGGCGGGGTTAACCGACCCTGTTTGCGCGGTTTAGGGCACCCTGATAGGGTTCTCGGTTGCGCCCTTGGTCCGGATCCGACCCTCTTGAAATCCCCCTCTAGCCCCGCGGGAGGCTTTGCGTTGCCTGAAACCACCTCGCCCCGAGTCCGCAAGACGTTCTCCAAGTTGGAGAAGGTGCTTGATGTCCCCAACCTGATCGACATCCAGAAGGCGTCGTTCCGATGGTTCATGGGTGACCCGAGCAACGCCGCGTCGCTGAAGACGTCCGGCCTGCGGGAGACGATCGACGATATCTCACCCATCCGCGACTATTCCGAGCGGCTCGAGGTTGCGCTCGGCGAGTACACCATCGGCGACCCGGTGGTGCCCGAGCGCGAGTGCCGTGAGAAGGATCTGTCGTACGAGGTGCCGGTCAACGTCAAGGTCGCGTTTACCAACCTGGATACGGGTGAGATCCGCGAGCAGACCGTCTTCCTGGGCAACTTCCCGTGGATGACGCAGCAGGGCACGTTCATCATCAACGGCACCGAGCGCGTCGTCGTGACGCAGCTGGTGCGCTCGCCCGGCGCGTACATCATGGAGCCCAAGGATCGCGACAAGCAGGTCTTCACCGCGAACCTGATGCCGTCCCGCGGCTCGTGGCTGGAGCTGGAGATCGACAAGAAGGGCCTGGTCAACGTTCGCATCGACCGTAAGCGCAAGCTGCCCATCACGACGCTGCTCCGCGCGCTGCCGTCGGTCGACGAGAACACCGGCTTCATCTTCGACAAGACGGACGAGGGGCTGTTGGCGCTGTTCGACAACAACCCCTTCATCCGCATGACGCTGGAGAAGGATCCCTCCCAGTCCGAGGAGGCGGCGCTGATCGAGGTGTTCAAGAAGCAGCGCCCGGGCGAGCCGCCGACCGTCGACAACTCACGCAACCTGGTGCGGGCGCTGTTCTTTGATCCCAAGCGCTATGACCTGACCCGCGTCGGCCGCTACAAGCTGAACATGCGGCTGGGTGTCGACGTCTCGCCGGAGTGTCGCGTCCTCACCACTGGCGACATCATCGAGTTGGTCAAGAAGCTGGTCGAGCTGCCGGTCAAGCTGGGCGTTCCCGAGGAGAGCAAGGACTACGCCGCCGACGCCTCGCCGATCGCCCGCGATCCGATCGAGCACGACCTCGACGAGTACGAGCACTTCGGCAACCGCCGCCTGCGCACCGTCGGCGAGCTGATCCAGGAGGCATTCCGGATCGGCCTCTACCGCATGGAGCGTGTCGTCCGCGAGCGCCTCACGACCGAGGACGAGGACGCGATCACGCCGCAGACGATCGTCAACATCCGTCCCGTGGCCGCCGCGCTCAAGGAGTTCTTCGGCTCCTCGCAGCTGTCGCAGTTCATGGATCAGACCAACTGTCTGGCCGGGCTCACCCACCGCCGGCGGCTCTCGGCGCTGGGCGCCGGTGGCCTCACCCGCGAGCGCGCGCCGATCGAGGTGCGCGACGTGCACCCGACCCACTATGGGCGGATGTGCCCGATCGAGACGCCGGAAGGTCCCAACATCGGCCTGATCGGGTCGCTCGGCAGCTACGCGAAGGTGTCCGAGCACGGCTTCGTGCAGACGCCGTACCGCAAGATCGAGAAGGGCAAGGTCTCTGGCGATATCGAGTACCTGGACGCGATCCAGGAGGAGAAGTACACGATCGCCCAGGCCAACGCCGAGATCGACAAGAACGGCAAGCTGGTCTCGCCGGTGCTCTGCCGTACCCGTGACGGCGTGCCCGTGCAGGTGGACGCCACGCAGGTGGACTACATGGACGTCGACCCGGCCCAGATCGTCTCGGTCGCGACGGCGCTGATCCCGTTCCTCGAGCACAACGACGCCAACCGCGCCCTGATGGGCTCCAACATGCAGCGCCAGGCGGTGCCGCTGATGGTGACCGAGGCGCCGCTGGTCGGCACCGGGCTGGAGTACCGCGCCGCCGTCGACACCGGCGACGTCGTGCTGGCCACCCGGCCTGGCAAGGTCGAGTACGTCGACGCCGAGAAGATCATCATCGGCACCAAGGACGGCCACGACACCTACGACATGGTCAAGTACCGCCGCTCCAACCAGGGCACCCTGATCCACCAGAAGCCGACCGTCAAGGCCGGCGAGAAGGTGGGCAAGGACCAGGTGCTGGCGGACGGATCGTCGACCGACCAGGGTGAGCTGGCGCTGGGCAAGAACCTGCTCGTCGCCTTCATGTCCTGGGAGGGGTACAACTTCGAGGACGCGATCATCCTGTCCGAGCGGTTGGTGAAGGACGACGTGCTGTCGTCGATCCACATCCATGAGTACGAGGTGGATGCCCGTTCGACCAAGCTGGGCGACGAGGAGATCACGCGCGATATCCCCAACCGCTCCGAGGAGTCGCTTCGCAACCTGGACGAGAACGGCATCGTGCGGATCGGCGCCGAGGTCGGCTCGGGCGACCTGCTGGTCGGCAAGGTCACGCCCAAGGGCGAGACCGAACTGACCGCCGAAGAGAAGCTGATCCGTGCCATCTTCAAGGAGAAGGCCCGCGAGGTGCGGGACACCTCGCTGAAGGTGCCCCACGGCGAGGGCGGCAAGGTGATCGACGTCAAGACGTTCTCGCGCGCCGGCGGCGATGACCTCTCGCCTGGCGTCAACGAACTGGTGCGGGTGTACGTCGCCACCAAGCGCAAGATCGCCGAGGGTGACAAGCTGGCCGGCCGGCACGGCAACAAGGGCGTGATCTCGAAGATCGTGCCCGAGGAGGACATGCCGTTCCTGGAGGACGGACGTCCCGTCGACATCATCCTCAACCCGCTGGGCGTGCCATCGCGCATGAACATCGGGCAGATCCTCGAGACGCACCTGGGCTGGGCGGCCGCCCACGGCGGCGAGAACGGCGAGCGCCAGTTCGTCGCCACGCCCGTGTTCGACGGGGCCACTCCCCAGGACGTCGATCAGGCTCTGATCGACTGGCAGGAGGCCAACAAGAACCAGCCGATCAAGTTCAAGATCGACAAGAAGGCCCCGGCCGGCTCCCGCTGCTCGGGCAAGGTGCGGCTGTTCAACGGTCGTACCGGTGCCCCGTACGACCAGGAGGTGACGGTCGGCTACATGTACATCCTGAAGCTGCTGCACCTGGTGGACGACAAGATCCACGCCCGGTCGACCGGCCCCTACTCGCTGGTCACGCAGCAGCCGCTGGGTGGTAAGGCGCAGTTCGGTGGACAGCGCTTCGGCGAGATGGAGGTGTGGGCGCTCGAGGCGTATGGCGCCGCCTACACCCTGCAGGAGATGCTGACCATCAAGTCCGACGACACGGTCGGCCGCGTCAAGGCGTACGAGGCGATCGTCAAGGGCGAGAACATCCCCGAACCCTCGATCCCGGAGAGCTTCAAGGTGCTGCTGAAGGAGATGCAGTCGCTTGCGCTCGACGTCAAGGTGGTGTCCGAGGACGGCGCCGACGTCGCCGTGCGGGAGGAGGACGACGAGCTGCTGCGGGCAGCCGAGGAGCTCGGCATCGACCTGCGGCCGGTTGCCGGCCGTGCAGCGGCCCGCGATCCCGAAGCCCAGGAGCTGGAGGAGGGCGTCGACCGCATCGACGCCGACGGCGAGCTGGTCGTCCCCAACGACGAGCTGCTCGGCGAGGTTCTCGGCGAGGAAGATCTCGAGCCGGTCGAGGACGACGAAGAGGACGACGGCGCGCCCGTCGCGCTCGGACTCGAGGAGGTCGAGGTCGAAGAGTGATGCCGAGACGGCATCACTCCTCCCCGGTGCCAGGCTTCAGCCTGGCACCCCCCAGCCGAGGCTTCGGAGTGCGACTAACTTCTCGAGCCCCAGACGTTTTGTATTGCACACGCGCACATAGTCAGGAGACCACACGTTGATCGACATCAACGATTTCGACGCAATCCGCATCGGCCTCGCCTCTCCCAAGCAGATCCGGGAGTGGTCGTCCGGTGAGGTGACCAAGCCCGAAACGATCAATTACCGCACGCTCAAGCCGGAGAAGGACGGACTCTTCTGCGAGCGCATCTTCGGTCCCACCAAGGACTGGGAGTGCTACTGCGGCAAGTACAAGCGTGTCCGCTACAAGGGCATCATCTGCGAGCGCTGTGGCGTGGAGGTGACGCGGCAGAAGGTTCGCCGCGAGCGCATGGGCCACATCGACCTGGCGGCTCCCGTCAGCCACATCTGGTTCTTCAAGGGCGTTCCCTCCCGCATCGGCTACCTGCTCGACATCGCTCCCAAGGAGCTCGAGAAGGTGCTGTACTTCGCCGCCTCGATCGTCACCTCCGTCGACAAGGAGGCGCGCGACAAGGCCGTGCCGGAGCTGGAGGAGAAGGTCGAGCAGGAGAAGCAGCGGCTGGCGCTTGACAAGGAAGAGCTGTTGGCTGCTTTGGAGACGCGGATGCAGCGGCGCCGCCAGCACTTCATCGACGGCTCCACCAAGGAGTTCGACGAGGACGACGAGTACTGGGCGCGGACGCTCAACAACTGGGCCGAGGAGGCCGGTCTGCCGCTGCTCGAAGAGGCGCGGACGCTGGCCAGCGGCCTGCTCAAGGAGGCCTCCAAGCGGATCGCCGGTGAGGATCCCAAGAAGGTGCGCGAGCTGGTGCGCGACTCCGCGGTGCGCGATGATCGCCGGCTCGGCCCCAAGGAGCTCGACAACATCTCGTTGTGGGGTGCCGCTGCGCGTGAGCTGATGGAGGCCGAGCTGGCCGCCGTCGAGGAGTCCAAGGGTCCCGAGAAGACCAAGGCCAAGAACGTCGTCAAGGCCCGCCTGACCTGGCTGGGTGGCGGCGAGGTTGCGCTCAAGGAGCCCGACCAGGCGTGGATCGCACAGCTGGTCGAGGCCGGTCCGGGAGCTGCTCCCGCGCTCGAGAAGACGCGTCAGCTGGGCGTTGGCCTGCTGCGCGAGGTGATCGAGCAGGGCACCAGCAACGATCCGAAGGAGCTGCGCGAGACGGCCAACGACCTCTGCCTGCGCACCGACGGTCGCATGTCGAAGGACGATGTGAAGGCGATCGAGCAGTGGGCGCTCAAGGTGCGCGACACCTACCAGGACATCCAGGCTCGCAAGAAGGATGTCGAGGATCACTCGCGCGACTCGATCGACCGGCTCGACCGCACGTGGGTCAAGTTCAAGGAGCTCGAGGTGCAGGAGATCGTCTCGGACGAGGCGCTGTTCCGCGAGCTGAAGGACCGGTTCGGCAGCCCGTACGGCTTCGGTGAGTACTTCACCGGTGGCATGGGGGCGGAGTCGATCCGCGAGCTGCTTCGCTCGCGTGACCTGGAGGCCGAGGCGATCTCGCTGCGCGAGACGATCAAGACCTCCAAGGGGCAGAAGCAGGCCCGTTCGATCAAGCGCCTGAAGGTGGTATCGGCGTTCACGAAGTCCGAGAACCGTCCGGAGTGGATGGTGCTGGAGACGGTGCCGGTGATCCCGCCCGAGCTGCGCCCGATGGTGCAGCTGGACGGCGGCCGCTTTGCGACCTCCGACCTGAACGACCTTTACCGGCGCGTGATCAACCGCAACAACCGCCTCAAGCGGCTGCTCGATCTGGGCGCTCCCGAAATCATCGTCAACAACGAGAAGCGGATGCTGCAGGAGGCCGTCGACGCGCTGTTCGACAACGGCCGCCGTGGCCGCGCCGTCACCGGTCCTGGCAACAGGCCGCTGAAGTCGCTGTCCGACATGCTCAAGGGCAAGCAGGGTCGCTTCCGTCAGAACCTGCTCGGCAAGCGCGTCGACTACTCCGGCCGGTCCGTGATCGTGGCCGGGCCGTCGCTCAAGCTGCATCAGTGCGGCCTGCCCAAGCTGATGGCGCTGGAGCTGTTCAAGCCGTTCATCATGAGCCGGCTCGTCGAGCGGAAGCTGGTGCAGAACATCAAGGCGGCCAAGAAGATGGTCGACACGATGGTGCCCGAGGTGTGGGACGTGCTGGAAGAGGTGATCGCGGAGCACCCGGTGCTGCTGAACCGTGCTCCCACCCTTCACCGGCTGGGTATCCAGGCGTTCGAGCCGGTGCTGGTCGAGGGCAAGGCGATCCAGGTACATCCGCTGGTCTGCCACGCCTTCAACGCCGACTTCGACGGCGACCAGATGGCGGTTCACCTGCCGTTGTCAGCCGAGGCACAGGCGGAGGCGCGCATCCTGATGCTGTCCTCCAACAACATCCTGTCCCCGGCCCACGGCAAGCCGCTGGCGACGCCGACTCAGGACATGGTGCTCGGCACCTACTACCTGACGTACTCGACTGAGGACCTGAGCACGGTGACGTGGGACGATCTCAAGAAGCGCAAGTCGCCGTACTTCGGTCGCATGGACGAGGTCGAGATCGCATACGACCAGAAGCAGCTCGACCTGCAGGCCGTGATCGGCCTGCGCCAGCGTGGCGAGTGGGTGGTCACGACCGTCGGCCGGGCGATCTTCAACGACGAGGTCTCTCGCGCGCTGGGACGAGCCGTGGGCTCCACGTTCGATCCCGCCGCGTACGACTTCCAGAACGTCACCTTCACCAAGCGCGAGATGACCGACTTCATCTCCGAGCTGGTCGATCGCTACGGCGCGACGGCGATCGCGGAGGTGCTCGACACGATCAAGGAGCTCGGCTTCACGTACGCCACCAAGGCCGGCGTGACCGTCTCCAAGAACGACATCGTGACGCCGCCGGACAAGCAGGAGATCCTGTCCGGCGTTGAGGGCGAGGTGGCCAAGGCGCAGAAGAACTACGACCGCGGCCTGATCACCGAGGACGAGCGTCACGAGCAGGTGGTGTCGCTATGGAACAAGGCCACCGACGAGGTGGGCGAGGCGATGCTGCGCAACCTGTACGAGCTGAATCCCGTGTTCATGATGGCGAACTCGGGTGCGCGTGGCTCGTTCAAGCAGATCCGCCAGCTGGCCGGCATGCGAGGCTTGATGGCGAATCCGAAGGGCGAGATCATCGAGCGGCCGATCAAGTCCAACTTCATGGAGGGTCTGTCGGTGCTCGAGTACTTCATCTCGACCCACGGCGCCCGCAAGGGGTTGGCCGACACCGCGCTGCGGACGGCCGACTCGGGCTACCTGACGCGGCGTCTGGTCGACGTCTCGCAGGACGTGATCATCCGCGAGGAGGACTGCGGGACCGACGGCTTCCTGGACGTACCGGTGCGGCTGCCGGACGGCTCGGCGAACCGGTCCAGCGTGATCGGGCGAGTGCTCGCGGCCGACATCAAGTTCGGCAAGTACAAGCTGGCGAAGGGCACCGAGATCAACGGCGCCAAGCTCCGCGAGCTGGCCGAGGCGGTGGGCGATGACCTCACCCAGACGGTGCCGGTGCGCACTGCGCTGCACTGCCGGGCGCGGATCGGCGTCTGCAAGGAGTGCTTCGGCTGGTCGATGGCGACGGGTGAGATGAGCGAGATCGGCGACGCCGTGGGTACGGTGGCCGCACAGTCGATCGGCGAGCCGGGTACCCAGCTGACGATGCGTACCTTCCACACCGGCGGCGTTGCCGGTGCCGACATCACCCACGGCCTGCCGCGGGTGGTCGAGCTGTTCGAGGCTCGCAAGCCGAAGGCGGCTGCGACCCTGGTCGAGGTGACCGGGCGGGTCGACGTCGAGGAGTCCGATCGCGGCTACATCGTCACGGTGACCGAGAAGCTGGCCAAGGGCGAGGATCGCGATCCGGTGGTGAAGGAGTACAGCTTCCCTCGGCGCACTCGTCTGCGGGTCGCTCAGGGGGAGATCGTCGAGAAGGGCTTCCCGCTCAACGAGGGCCCGTTCGCTCCGTCGGAGCTGCTCGACCTGCGCGGTGAGACCGAGACCGCCCGTTACCTCGTCGCCGAGGTGCAGGAGGTCTACAAGAGCCAGGGTGTCGAGATCCACGACAAGCACATCGAGCTGATCGTGCGTCAGATGCTGAAGAAGGTTCGTCTCGACTCGGCCGGCGATAGCGATTCGATGCTGCCGGGCGAGCTGGTGGACAAGCCGAAGCTCGAGCTCGAGATGGCGAAGTTGAAGAAGGCAAAGAAGGAGCTGCCCGAGTGGACGCCGATCATCCTCGGCATCACGAAGGCATCTCTGGCCACGGAGAGCTTCCTCTCGGCCGCCTCCTTCCAGGAGACGACCAAGGTGCTGACGGACGCCGCCCTCGAGGGCAAGTCCGACTCGCTGCTTGGCCTGAAGGAGAACGTCATCATCGGCAAGCTGAT
>JBBQUW010000033.1:0-33826 GCA_038212095.1 Gaiellales bacterium
CACCAACAACCGGCGACTGGCCGGGCACGTCCGAGCGTTACGGTGCAATCTCATCTGGGGCCTCCTTGGAAGTCAGGGTCTTGGACAACCCAACTCTCCAGGAGGCCCCGGATGAACAACGCTCCTAGGAACTACAGCTAGACGGCGGCCGGCTGCGCTGACGTGCGGTGCGAGATCACCTCGTAGCCGTCGGCATGCGGTGCGGGAAGTCCGGCGCTGCGCAGCACGGCCTGGATCTCGGGGTGCTCGGCGATCCTGTGGCGCGACTGCTCGTCCTTCCACAGGTTGACGATCATCACGCCCTCGTCCGTCCGAACCATGGTGGACGAGATGCCGCCCATCTCGGGCGCGATGCGATCCACCACCTTCTCCACCTCGGCCAGCCGCGCGACCAGCTCGTCGGTATCCCCGTCGAACCGCATGATCGATAGCACCTGCATCTCGGCTCCCCTTGGTTGGATGTGCGACCACGCTAGACCATCGCGCCGATCGTCGCAAACCCGATCATCTACGCTTGGTTGATGCGGATCGAGATCGTCCAAGGCGACATCACCGAGCAGACCATCGACGTGATGGTGAACGCCGCCAACGGCATGCTGATGGGCGGTGGGGGCGTCGACGGCGCCATCCACCGCGCCGGCGGGCCGTCCATCATGGCCGAGTGCCGTGAGCTGGGCGGCTGCGCGACGGGGGACGCCAAGGTCACCACGGCCGGGCTGCTCTCGGCCCGCCACGTGGTGCACGCCGTGGGACCGGTGTGGCGGGGCGGCGCGCGCGGAGAGCCGGAGCTGCTGGCATCGTGCTATCGGCGAGCCGTCGAGATCGCGGACGGACTGGGGTGCACCTCGCTGGCGTTTCCGTCCATCTCGACCGGCATCTACGGCTACCCGATCGAGCTGGCGGCGCCGATCGCCCTTGCCACCGGCCGAGAGGCGGCCGAGAACTCGAGCGGCATCACGCTGCTGCGCTACGTCCTGTTCTCGGCGCCTGACCTGGCGGTCTATGCCGACGCCGCTGAGCGACTCGGCATCAGCGGCTGAGCACGCGCGCCGCGTCGTCGCAGATCGACTCGGCAACCATCGCCAGGGCCGAGGCGTCGACCACCAGCTGGATCGCGACGCCGCTTCGGGTTGGCGCGATCGCGGCCGCGCGACCCGCATCGACCCAGATCGTCACCCCCACCTCCTGCAGCGCGACCGGTACGCTGGGTGGCGCCAGATCGAGCCCGAACACCTCGTCCGCCGGCACGAAGTGTCCGAACCCGTCCGCCGCCGCGTCCAGCAGCGCGTGGCCGAGCGCGAACAGCTCGGAGGGCGTCATCACGGCGGCCTCGACCTGCGCCACCTGCGTGCCGCCCGCGCGCAGCACCAGCTGGTAGGGAACGTCCTCGGCGAACGGCTCGGCGCGGATCACCAGCTCGACGGAGATGCCGGAGATGTCCTGAGCGGTATCGCAGAGCCGGTAGCGCATCAGCGCACGCGTGCCCCGTTGAAGGCCGTGGCATGCGCCGTCGGCAGTGAGAGCGTGAATGTTGTGCCCTTGCCCGGTTCGCTGTCGACGGTCAGCCGGCCGCCGAGGGCGTGCGCCAGCTCGCGACCGATCGAGAGGCCCAGGCCGGTGCCGCCCTCGCCGCGGCGGCTGTAGAAGGGATGGAACACGGCGTCCTGGTCGGCCAGGGGGATGCCTGGGCCGGTATCGGAGATGTGGATGGCGGTGGTGCCGTTGGCGGTCGCGTAGCTGAGCGTGACGGTGCCGTTGCGAGGCGTCCAGCGAAACGCGTTGTCGAGCAGGTTGGAGACGATCTGCAGTACCCGGTCACCGTCCGAGAGGATGGTCGGCGCGCCGCCGGTGAGGGCGTCGAAGGTTACGTCGTTGGCGCGTGCACGGTCGCGGAACGATCCCGCCGCCTGCTCGAGCAGCGCCTCCAGGCCGACCTCCTCGCGCACCAGCCGGAACTGGTGGGCCTCGAGCCGAGTCAGGTCGAGCAGATCGTCGACCAGGCGGCCGATACGCCGCACCTCCTCACCCACCGCGCCCAACGAGGCGTCGAGGTCCTCCGGGCCGACCAGACCCTCGTTCATCGCCTGCACGTGCCCGGAAATGGCGGTGACGGGGGTGCGCAGCTCGTGCGTGACGCGCATGAGGAAGTTACGTTCCAGCTCGTCGACCTCGCGTAGCCGGTCGACCATGCCTTGGAAGCGCTGCGCGAGCTGCCCGAGCTCGTCGTCGCTGGTGCGCGGGCCGACCACGTTCACCTCGAGGTCGCCCCGCGCGACGCGGTCGGCGGCGGCGCCGATCTGCTTCAGCGGCCGCGTGATTCGGCGTGCGACCAGCGTCGCCAGGATGAAAGCCACCAGCAAGCCGATGCCGGTACCGACCGCCACCCTGGCGGCCACCTTCGTCCAGGCGCTGTTCACGTCGGCCAGCGGTTTCGCCAGCACCACGGCGCCCACCGATTGCCCGGGCTCGCCGGAGCGCAGACGGGGTACCACCGGCGCTGCCACGCCGATGAACGTGCGGCTGTCGTGCGGAGGGCGGAACTGGAACGTGAGACGGTCGGCAGGGTTCAGCGTCTGCCACTCGATGCGGGCGCCGGAGTCGCTGAGGTTGCTTCGCACCTGCGGGAAGAATGGGTACGCGCCGGCGTAGTACAGCCGGCAGCCGCAGATCTGCTCGAACTTATCGGCGGTCACCTGGCTGGGCGCCCGGTGCAGCCCCAGGTTGACGATCGCGTCGGCGTAGTAACTGGCGACGCCACCCACCTGGCCGCGTAACTCGCGCTTGGTCTGGTCGCGGTTGTAGGACTGGTAGAGACGGATCGAGGCCGCTCCCGCGATCACCGTCGCGAGCAGCAGCGTCCCCACAAACAGGAGCGCCAGGCGTGTCCTAAGTGACCGCAGCATCGTCAGCGACCTTGTACCCGACGCCCCAGACGGTCGCGACGGGACATTCGTCACCGAGCTTGCGGCGCAACTGACGCACGTGAACGTCGACCGTGCGGGTGTCGCCGGCGAACGTGTAACCCCACACCCGCTCGAGCAGCTGGTCGCGCGTCAGCACCAGGCCGCGATGGTCGAGCAGCTCCCACAGCAGGTCGAACTCCTTGGGCGCCAGCTGCACCTGCTCGCCGCTCACCGTGACCTCGCGGCGGCCGGCGTCGATCTTGATCACGCCGTGCTCCATCACCGCCTCCGGCGGACGGCCGCTCTTGTGGGTCTGCGTCGAACGGCGCAGGATCGACTTGATCCGGGCGACCAGCTCGCGCGGGTTGAAAGGCTTGGTCAGGTAATCGTCCGCCCCCACCTCGAGTCCCACGATCTTGTCGATATCGTCGTCGCGAGCGGTCAACATCAGGATCGGTACGTCGGAGTTGGAGCGAATCTGGCGGCAGACCTCGAGACCGTCGATATCGGGCAGCATCAGGTCGAGCACCACCAGGTCGGGCTTGACGCTCTCGGCCTTCTGCAGCGCCTCGCCGCCATCGCGCGCAATCTCGACCTGGTAGCGGGCGTTCTTGAGGTACATCGAAACGAACGACGCGATGTTGCGCTCGTCCTCGACGATCAGGATCTTTTCAGCCATCGGCTACATCGTAGCCGCGCGACTGGACGGGGCGCGTCCGGCGGCGGTTCAGGAGGGGGCGGAGAGCGTGAACGACGCGCCCCCGGATGGCCAGCTGACGGTGGCATGCCGGTTTCGGCTCCAGCGGCCGCTGCCCTGAATGTAGCCGTGGCCGTTGGCCGTGGTGCTCGAGGTGATGCCGCTGGTGCCGTGGATCTTGATCGACCAGCGGGTGGTGACGAAGTAGAACAGGTTACGACCGGAGAAGTAGGTGTAGCCGTCGTCCTTCCACGTGCGGATGCTGCTGCCCGTGACCTGGAAGTCGTTCCCCCCGTCGAGATCCTTGATTGCGATCCGGCCCAGGCCGACGTTGCCGTACGTGGTGCCGGTGGCGGTCATCCGCAGCGTGCCGTCGCCGTTGCTCGCGGCAAGCGTGCCACAGGAGGCGCCGCACAGGACGTGCGAAGTGAAGGTGGCGGCGCTGGCGCTGCCGGAGACCATCAGCAGTGCGACAGCAGCGATCGCGATAATTCGACCCTTCATATCACTCAATATCGCCAGCTTGTGTTTGAAGGAATGTGCTCTAATGTAAGGATTGTGTTAGAGCAGGCTCAGTGGGCGATGTCGACCGAGCGCGACTCGCGGATCACGGTGACCTTGATCTGTCCCGGGTACTCGAGCTGGCCCTCGATCTCGCGCGCGATCTCGTGGCTGAGCAGAGCGGCCGTGTCGTCGTCCACCTCCTCGGGCTTGACCATCACGCGCACTTCTCGCCCTGCCTGCATCGCGTAGCAACGATCGACGCCCTTCTTGGAGTTGGCGATCTCCTCGAGTGCCTCCAGCCGCTTGACGTATCGCTCCAGGCTCTCGCCACGGCCGCCGGGCCGGGATGCCGAAACCGAGTCGGCCGCGATCACCAGCACGGCCTCCACCGTCTGCGGCTCCACGTCGTAGTGGTGTGCCTCGATGGCGTGCGCGACGCTGGGAGACTCGCGGTACTTGCGGGCCATCTCGGCCGAGATCACCGCGTGCGATCCCTCCACCTCGTGCGTGACCGCCTTGCCGAGGTCGTGCAGCAGCGCCGCGCGCCGGGCCGTCTTCTCGCTGGCGCCCAGCTCCGCAGCCATGATCGCGGCCAGGTGCGCGCACTCGATCGAGTGCTTGAGGACGTTTTGGCCGTAGCTGGTGCGGTAGTGCAGCCGGCCCAGTACCTTGACCAGCTCGGGGTGCAATCCGTGCACGTTGGCCTCGAAGCAGGCCTGTTCGCCGGCCTCGATCACCTGCTGCTCGATCTCTGCCTTGGACTGGTAATACATCTCCTCGATTCGTGAGGGATGGATGCGGCCGTCGGCAATCAGTTTCTCCAGCGTCAACCTCGCGGTCGCGCGGCGGACGCCATCGAACGCCGACAGCACGACCGCCTGCGGCGTGTCGTCGATGATCACGTCGACACCGGTAAGGTTCTCGAGCGCGCGGATGTTGCGCCCTTCGCGGCCGATGATGCGGCCCTTGAGGTCGTCGGAGGGCAGCTGCACCACCGAGACGGTCGTCTCGGCGGTGTGCCCCGATGCGATCCGCTGGATCGCGACCGAGAGGATGTTGCGGGCGCGCCGATCAGCCTCGAGCTTGGTTTCCTCGTCGACCTGGCGCACGATCTTGGCCATCTCGTGGCGCGACCGTTCCTCGACCTGGGACAGCAGCGTCTCCTTTGCCTGGGCCGCGGTCATGCTGGATACCCGCTCCAGCTCGGCGAGCTGCTGATCCTTAGCGGCCTTCAGCTCCTCCTGCATCTGGCGAGCGTGGGTTTCTCGGTCGGCGATCGACTGGTCGCGGCGTGTCACCTCCTCGAGCCTGGCGGCGACCGACTCCTCGCGGGCGACCATCCGCTCCTCCAACTTCGCCATCTCCGCCCGGCGGTCGCCAAGCTCGCGTTCCTGCTCCGCGCGTTGCTGCAGTAGCTCCTCGCGGGCGGTGATCCGCGCCTCCTTCACCTGTGCCTCGGCCCGGCCCTCGGCGTCGCGGAGGATCCGTTCCGCCTTGTGCTCGGCGTCGGCGATACGGTTTGCCCCAACCCGCGCCCGGACGGCGAATCCGGCGAGCACGCCGACGATCAGTGCCGCGAGGCCGATCAGCGCCTGCTCCATTGTTGCTCCTTCGGTCTGTACACCCGCGATCCAGCCGGGCGTGGAAGTTCTTCGTCGGGAGCTGTCAGTCCTCGCTCGGACTCGGCATGTCCGCCGGGCACCACGCGTGGGTCCGCGCCGTGACGCGGAAACACGATGTGATCACCAACATATCGAACACGATGAGAAATCCTTGCGTTTGCAGGAGAAAGTGATTGAGGAGAGTTGCTGCTCCGCGGTTATCGTAATCGACCGGTGAAGGTTCCCGCAACGCCGACTCAGATCTCGTCGTCCAACCGCAGCACCGCGGCGATCACGTCTTCATCAAAGCCCCGCCGGGCAAGCAGCCCGGCCGCCCGCCGAAGGGTCGCCGTGTCGTAGGGAGCAGGGCCGAAGCGCTGCCGCACTACCTCGGTCGCGACGTCGGGGTCGCTGACCGCATGATCGGCTACTGCGGCTGCCGCACGACGCTGGTCGACGCCAAGCCGCTGGAGGTCGTATGACGCCCGCAGGCTGCCCTGGCCGCGACGCTGCAAGCTATCCGAAACCTCGCGCGCGAACGCGCCGTCATCTATTACGCCTGACTCGGTGAGCCGGTCGAGCAGATGCCTGCGATCCTCTCCCGCCACCCCCCACGACTCGAGTCGCCGCTCGAGCTCCGCACGCGAGCGGGCGCGAACGCCGACCAGTCGCAGCAGCCGCACCATCGCGTGATCGAGCGAGGCGGCGTGGCGTAGCTCGGCTACTCGCCTCTCGTCGACCTCGTCTCGAGCTGCCAGTTCGAGTCCGGCTAGACGCGTGGTCGAGATCCGCAGCGTCTCCCCCGATGCGAAGGCGATCTCGGCCAGGCCGTCGCGTCGACGGCCCACCGAGATCGCCAGCACCCGCTCCATCACTCAGACCCCGACGTGGTACTGCTCAGGCGCCCTGCTCGGCCATCTCGGTGGTGCCATTCATGACCGGCTCGTCATCGGCAGCGCCGTCGGCGATGTCGGCCAGGTCACCCTTGGCCGGGATCGTCGTCGCTGCCGTCGGAGTGGCCGAACGCCGAGGCACGATCACCTCCGGCACTTGCTCCTGGATCTCGTCGAGGATTTTCGACGTCACGTCCGGATGCTCGACAAGGAACGCCTTCGAGTTGACCCGGCCCTGACCGAGCCGCTCGTCGCCGTAGGAGAAGTATGACCCCGACTTGGTGACGATCTTCCGCTCAAGGCCGACGTCCAACACGGTGCCCTCCCACGAGATACCTTCGCCGTAGGCAATGTCGAACTCCGCCTGCTTGAAGGGCGGCGCGACCTTGTTCTTGACGATCTTGACTCGCACCCGGTTGCCGACCGCCTCGGTGCCCTCATTGCGGGTCTCGATGAGGCGGATGTCGAGCCGCACCGAGGCGTAGAACTTGAGCGCCCGACCGCCGGGCGTCGTCTCCGGCGAGCCGAACATGACGCCGATCTTCTCACGCAACTGGTTGGTGAAGATGCAGATCGTGCCGGTGCGGTTCAGCGTCCCGGCGATCTTGCGCAACGCCTGGCTCATCAGGCGCGCCTGCAGGCCGACATGGGAGTCCCCCATCTCGCCCTCGATCTCGGCTCGCGGAACCAGGGCCGCGACCGAGTCGATCACGAGCACGTCGAGTGCGCCGCTGCGGATCAGCATCTCGGCGATCTCGAGCGCCTGTTCGCCGTTGTCGGGCTGCGACAGAAGCAGATCGTCGACGTTGACGCCGATGCGCTTGGCGTAGCTGGGATCCATCGAGTGCTCAGCATCGATGAATGCCGCCAGGCCGCCCTTTCGCTGGGCCTCGGCGATCACGTGATAGCAGAGCGTCGTCTTGCCCGAGGACTCCGGACCGAACACCTCCACCACCCGTCCACGCGGCAGCCCGCCGATCCCGAGCCCCAGGTCGAGCGAGAGCGCGCCTGTCGAGATCGAGTCGATATCGACGTGGGACGCCTCTCCCATCTTCATGATCGCGCCCTTGCCGAACTGACGTTCGATCTGACTGACGGCTGCTTCCAGTGCCTGGTCTCGTTCCATCGTCCCCACCTCTTCTCCGGCTCCGACAGCCGGGTCGTGAAAGTTCACTCCACCGAACGAGTGTTCGTGTGGAGATACTAGCCCCTCGGTCGGACGCACTTCAAGCCGGCGGCGTCACGGAGCGGTGACAAGGTGCGCGCGGACGGCGTGCAGAGCGGCCGCGGTCGCCCGTAGCCGGACGTCCTGCCGGCTGCCTCCCCACTGCGTGGTGCGGGCGAGCTCGCCGGCCGGCGAGCTGACGTGCAGGTACACCAGGCCGACCGGCTTCTCCTCACCACTGCCGCCCGGTCCCGCCACGCCGGTGACGGCCACCGCGACGTCCACGCCCAGACGCTGCCGGGCACCCTCCGCCATCGCGCGGGCGGTCTGGGCACTGACCGCGCCGTGGTGTTCGAGCAGCTCGCCATCGACGCCCAGCAACTCGCGCTTGAGCCGATCGGAGTACGTCACCACGCCGCCGGCGAACACGTCCGAGCTGCCGGCGATCGCGGTCAGATCGCCGCCCACCATACCGCCCGTGCACGACTCGGCCGTCGCCAGCGTCCAGCCGCGCCGTCGCGCCAGCTCGAGCACGATCTCCGCCACCGGCCGCTGGTCGTCAGCGAACACATGCTCCCGCAGGCGCCGGCGCAGATCCTGCCACAGCTCCTTCCCGCGCTGCTCTGCTCCCGGCAATGCCCGGATGTCGATCTCGACCTCGAAGTTCCGGGCGCAGATGCTCGTCTCGACTCCGTCAGGATCCCCGCCGGCAGCCGCGAACAGGTCGGCGACATGCGACTCGCCGATGCCGTAGGTTCGCAACATGCGCATCTGTCTCGGCGTCGCCCGGGCTATCAGTGGCGCGACCAGCGCGTGCGTGGGGGCCATCTGCCACAGCCGGCGCAGCTCCGATGGCACCCCCGGCAGCAGCACGACCACGGCCCGGCCGACCGCCATCACCAGGCCGGGCGCGGTGCCGGCAAGGCCCAGCACCTGGCCACCAAGTGGTATCCGCGCCTGCTTGCGGTTGCCGTCTGCAAACCGCGTTGGATCGAACCCCAAACGCTCGGCCACACCGTCCGTCCACGCGGTGATCTGCGCCAGCACCGATTCGTCCACCGACAGCGGCGCGGCGGCGACGAGGCCCAGCGCCTCGACGGTGCGATCGTCGTGGGTGGGTCCGAGCCCGCCCGAGGTGACGACCAGCTCGTGCCTGGCTGTCAGCTCCGACAGTGCCGCCACGATGTCATCGATCGGGTCACCAACCATGACGACGCGATCGACCGAGACGCCCAGCTTCTCCAGCTGGGCGGCCAGATGCGAGGCGTTGCGATCGGAGATGACGCCGCGCAGCAGCTCGCTGCCGGTCAGCAGGATCGCCGCGCTGGGCCGGGTCACGCCCGCTTGATGCCGCGGCGCGTGATCGCGAAGCGGGTGCCGGGCGGCAGCTGCTGGGCGTGTCCGGCGATCGTGATCGTGACGCTGCCCGGCGCGCCCAGGCTGATGACCACCGGCCCCTTTGCCGAGATCGTCACCGCCTGGCCCTGCGCGATCAGGTACTGCGAGAGGTCGGAGCCGGTGGTCGAGATGGCCGCCGGGCCGGTGGCCGATCCCAGATGGGCGGTCAGCCAGGAGCTGCCGCCGGGCGCGGACAGCACGATCGGGTAGCGGGCGCTCGACGTGTGGTGTTTGGCAGCGGTGGTGGAGCCCGATGGCGAGGTGGTCGTCGAGGTGGCGCCGCCGGTGCCTGAGCTGGACTGCGGCGGAGGCGGCAGCGGCACGTTGGACTGATTGGAGCTGAAGCCGAGGAACACCATCGAGGCCACCGCAACGATTGCGGCCAGCACGATCAGGACGATGTTGGTGTCGCGGCGCTTGCGCACCCGCGGCCGCGAGTTCGGCTTGGAGTAGATCGCTCGATCTTCCTCACCGCGAGGGTCGTGGAAGCGCGAGTTGAACTCGTCGATGAAGAGGTGGCCGTCCAGACCCAGGTAGTCGGCGTACGCCCGCAGGAAGCCCTTGGTGTAGGTGGCGCCGGGCAGGATGCCGAAAGCCTCCTCCTCGAGGGCGCGGATGTAGCGTGCCCGGATCTTGGTGCCCTCCTCGACCTGCGGGAAGGACAGCCCTTTACGCTCGCGGGCCTCGCGGAGTGCTGGTCCAATCTCGAACATAGGCGGCCGCCCCAAAGGGCGAACGCTCAGTCTAGCGTGGCAGGTAGCGGTCCCGGAGCAGCGCGAAGAATCCCGCCGTGCTGGCGACCAGGATGGCGATGAAGAGGTAACCGGCATACTGGATGCCGCACCCATCGTTGCCGCAGCTCTCGTTGCCCACCAGCATGCTGGCCGAGCTGAGCGTTCCGAACAGCAGTAATGGGGTCAGCGAGGCCGCCAGGCCCATGCGAACCCCGAAGAGGGCACCCAGCACGGCTGCCTCCACCAGCAGCATTGCGCCCGTGAAATCGCCCGAGCCGCGGGCAGCGGTGGCCGCCACGATCAGCACCTCGGCGACCAGGCCGACCAGTAGCGGGATGGCGTAGGCGCGGAGCGCCGGCGACGGCGCTCGCACGCCCAGCACGCGCCTGGCAACGGCGCTGTTGGCGGTGGCCAGCGACTCCAGCGCCGAGCGCGTCAGGCCGGACTGCTCCATCGCAGCGTCCAGCCAGTCCTGGCCGGCCGCCACTCGCGCAGCCAGTCGGGTACGACTCGGCTCTCCCTCCAGCTCGAGCATCTGTGCGACGCCCAGCGTGGCCGCCCCCAGCCTGCGGTGGACGTGCTCGCGCTGTCCGGCGACCTCGATCGGCAGTCCCTCGAGCGTGAACTCGGCGAACACGGCCTCCTCCTCGTCCAGCGAGCCCGGGTGCAGCGCAAACCCGGGCTGCTCGCCATAGGCACGCTCGATCACGCGTGCGAAGGCCGCGAGGTCGACAGCCCGGCATGCGATCTCGATCGGCGCGCCGTCGCTGGCTATCGCCAGCGGGTGGGCGCCGACCAGCACCGGTGCGTAGGGCGCCAGCGTGTCGAGCAGACCGCTGGTCTGCAGGCGGGGGTACCAGTCATCGATCACCGCGTCAGACTACCGGCCGGGTCGCTGCGAGCGGCACGGTGCTAGAAAGTGACGTCCTCGATTGGCTCATCGACGGGAGCGTGCTCGGGCTCGCCGAGGATGCGCGACAGATCGGCCTCGCTGATCAGCACGCTGCGTGCCTTGGAGCCCTCATAGCCGGACACGATGCCGCGCCTCTCCAGCATGTCGATCAGGCGCCCGGCCCGCGTGTAGCCGACGCGCAGGCGGCGCTGAAGCAGCGAGACGGACGCGGTCTGATGCTGAGCGACCAACCGGATCGCGTCTTGCAGCACCGGATCCTCGTCGGCGTCGAGCTGCTCGGACTCGACGTCGCTTGGCAGCTCGAGCAGCTCGTCTTCGAATGTCGGCTCGCCCTGCTTCCGGCATGCCTCGACGATCTTGCGCGTCTCCTCCTCAGAGATGTACGCGCCTTGGATGCGAAGCAGCTTGGAGGTGCCGAGCGGCTTGTAGAGCATGTCTCCCTGGCCCAGCAGCGCCTCCGCGCCGTTCACGTCCAGGATCACCCGCGAGTCGGTCTGCGACGAGACGGCGAAGGCGATCCGGGACGGCACGTTGGCCTTGATCATGCCCGTGATCACGTCCACTCGCGGGCTCTGTGTGGCCAGCACCAGATGGATGCCGACGGCGCGCGACTTCTGCGCCAGCCGGATGATCGCGTCCTCGACGTCGGCCGGCGAGACCATCATCAGGTCGGCCAGCTCGTCGATCACGACCAGGATGTGCGGCACAAGGTCCTGCCCCAGCTCGAGCCGCTGGCGGTTCCACTCGGCCAGGTTGCGCGCCTTGACGGCCCCCATCAGCTCGTAGCGCGACTCCATCTCGCGGACGATGTTCTGCAGCACCAACGCGGCGTTCTTCATGTTCGTGACGACCGGCGTCAGCAGGTGCGGGATCGACTCGTAGTGGTTCAGCTCCACCCGCTTTGGGTCGACCAGGATCATGCGCACCTCGTCCGGCGTCGCCCGCAGAAGGATCGAGCAGAGCAGCGCGTTGATGCAGCCCGACTTCCCCGAGCCGGTGGTGCCGGCGATCAGCAGGTGCGGCATCTTCGCCAGGTAGCAGGCAACGCCGCTGCCGGAGATATCCTTGCCCAGCCACGCGGTGAGCGGGCTCGATCCAGCCGGCGGCATGGCGTAGATGTCACCCATCGTGACCGTGTTGTACGAGTTGTTGGGAACCTCGACGCCGACCGCCTGCTTGCCTGGGATGGGAGCCAGGATGCGGATCTCGGTAGTGGCCAGCGCGTACGCCAGGTCGTCGCGAAGCTGGGAGACGCGGGACACCTTGATGCCGGGCGCCAGCTGCAGCTCGTAGCGGGTGACGCGGGGGCCGGACACCATACCTATGCACCTCGCCTCGATGCCGAAGTTGGCAAGCGCCTCGACCAGCTGCCGGGCGACCAGCTTATGGTCTTCTCCACCGCCCCGCGTGGCGACGCTCTTCTTGAGGATGGTCGGTGACGGAAGCCGGTAGGCGGTCTTCGGTCGCGGCGCCGCGTCGAGCGCCAGCTTCGGCGCGACCACTTCCGCCGTGATCGCCTCGTCGGGATCGGCGTCGGCCTCGGGTTCCACCACCGGCTGGTCGGGTTGGAACGGCGGGCCGTCGACGTCCACGGCCGGATCGAGCTGCGAAGGATCGGAGTCGGCGAAGATGTCGGCGTACTCCTGCCTGCCGTCGAGCGGCTTTCGTGAGCGCGCCTTGGCGGCCGGTACCGCGACCAGCGTCGGCTTGGCAGAGGGACGATCGCGGTAACGGCGTGCGACCTCGCCGCCCAGACGGGCGCTGGTCTCGGCGGCGCGGGCGACATGACGGCCGGAGCTGCGCATCATCACGCCGACGGAGGCACCGGTGACGAGCACGATCGCGGCCAGGAAGCCGAGCGCGATCAGGATCGAGACGCCGATCTGTCCGATCAAGCCTTCGAGTCCGATCCGCAGGTATGCGCCGGCAAGTCCGCCGTGTCGCTCGACCTGGATCGTGTCGCTGTTGGACAGGGTCAGCATCAGGGTGGCGGTAAAGATGCCGGCGCCCAGCCGCAGCGGGCGGACGTGACGGAGCGGGCTGTCGACAAAGATCATGGCGCCGGCCGCGATCAGCAGCGGCGGCGCAACGACGGCGGTGCGTCCCACCAGCAGGTGCAGCAGGTTGTCGAGCTTGAGCCCGATCACGCCGCCGTCCCAGCCGACGAACTCGACGCAGCCCAAGAAGACGCCGAGCGCCAAAAGCCCACCGCCGATCAGGTCACGCCTCTGCGAGAGAGAGGTCCGGCTCGGCGTACGCCTCCGCTGGGGGGTCTGGGAGCGGATGGGGGTTTTGCGCGTGCGCCGAGCCGGTTGTGAACCAGGATCGCGATGGGTCCGTCGCGTAGTGGTCCTGGCCATTGCGATGCTATTCGCCGGATCGGACGGCACTCCTTCCGCATCGGCAACGATTGCGCGCCGAACTCGTGCCGACCGCCCGGACAGGGGTCAGACCCCTCGCGCGGCGCGCGATTGAGTGGCGTTACGCGGACGTGCGAACCGCTGCGAGAGTGTCAGACCTCGATCACGACGGGCACGACCATCGGCCGCTTGCCGGTCATGCGGTGCACCAGCGGTGCCAGGGCGTCGTGGAGCTCCTGCTGGAGCAGGTTCACCTCGGTCATGCGGTTCGCCAGGCAGCGCTCCAGCACCTCGTCGACCGCGTCGCGGGCAGCCTCCAGGAGCTCCTCGCCATCGTCGTCGGGCGTGTCGAAGCCGCGCGCGATCACCTCGGGATCGACCACCACCTCAGCCACCCCGGCCGCGATCGTCGCCACCACGATCAGCACGCCGTCGGTCGCCAGCCGCCTGCGATCCCGCAACACCTCGTCACGTAGATCTCCCACCGAGTAGCCGTCGACCAGCGTCATGCCGGTCTCGATCTGCCCCGTCACGAACAGACCGTCAGCGCTCAACTCGAGCACCGTGCCGTTGTCGGCGATCCGCACAGCATGCGGCTCGACGCCCGTCTCCTCGGCGATCCGGGCGTGTGCGCGAAGCATCCTGTACTCGCCGTGAATCGGCACGAAGGTGCGCGGGCGCACCATCTCCAGCATCTCGCGCAGCTCATCAGCGGAGCCGTGTCCGGAGACGTGCACGTAGGCGTTGTTCTCAGTCAGCACGGTGGCGCCCATCCGGTTCAGCCGGTTGACCGTCTCCCCCACGTTCACCTCGTTGCCAGGCACCGCCTTGGATGACATCACGACCGTATCGGTGGGATGCACGTGCAGCGCCGGGTGGTCGCCGTGCGCCATCCGCGTCAGCGCTGATCGCGGCTCGCCCTGGCTGCCGGTGCAGATCACGACCACTTTGTGGGGCAGGATCGAGTCCAGCATCTTCGGCTTCACGAGCACGTCGTCGTCCACCGTCGCATAGCCGAGGTTGCGCGAGATGTTCAGGTTGCGCACCATCGAGCGGCCGATCACGCACACCTGTCGGTCGTTGACCGCGGCGGCGTCGATCACCTGCTGCAGGCGATGGATCTGGGATGCGAACGAGGTCACGATCACGCGCCCCGGCGCTCGCGCGATGATCTCACACAGTGATGGCCCGACGGTCATCTCCGACGGCGTCCGGCCGGCATTCTCGGCATTGGTCGAGTCGGACATCAACAGTGCCACGCCCGCGTCGCCCAGCGCCCTCAGGCGGGCGACGTCGACCGCACGGCCGTCGACCGGCGTCATGTCCAGCTTGAAGTCGCCCGTGTGCACGATCGGGCCGTGCGGTGTGTGCAGCACCACGGCCACGGCATCCGGGATCGAGTGGGTCACCCGCACGAACTCAGCCTGGAAGGGGCCGACCGCGGTGCGGGAACCGTCCGGGGCGACCTCGATCAGCTCAGTGTCCGGGCTGAGGCCGTGCTCGTCCAGCTTCGACTTGATCAACCCCAACGTCAGCCGCGTTCCATAGACGGGCGCACCCGGGCCGATCTCACGCAGCAGGTAGGGCAGCGCGCCGACGTGATCCTCGTGGCCGTGGGTGAGGATGATGCCGCGCAGCTTCTCGGCACGATCGGCCACGTAACGGAAGTCGGGCAGCACCAAGTCGATCCCGTGCATCTCCGCCTTGGGGAACGTCAACCCGGCGTCGACCAGGATCAGCTCGTCGTCGACCTCGAACACGGTCATGTTCTTCCCGACCTCGCCCAGCCCGCCCAGCGGGATGATCCGCACCCTGTCTGCCATCGTCACGCTGCAGCCGTCGGCAGCAGTCCGGAGACGGCTAACGCCGCCTGCACGGTGGCGGTCTCCGCCTCATCGGCATCGACCAGCGGCAGTCGCAGGCCGCCGACGTCATGTCCAAGCAGGTTGAGGGCGGCCTTCAGCGGGATCGGGTTGGTGGTGACCGAGAGCGCCTCGTACAGCGGCCGCAGCTCATCGTCGATGCGCTGCGCGCGGTCGGCCTCGCCGGCTCGCACCAGCGCGATCATCTCGCGGATGCGTCGGCCGGCGATATGCGAGGCGACGCAGATGCCGCCGGCACCGCCCATCCGCATGAACGGCAGCACCAGGTCGTCGTTGCCGGCGTACAGCTCGAGCCCGCCGTGATCGATGATCTGGCGGGCCTGCTCCAGATCCGAGGTGGCCTGCTTGACCGCGATCACGTTCTCGATCTCGCTCAGCCGCGCGAGCAGCGGCGGCTCGAGGTTGAGCACCACGCGCTGGGGAATGTTGTAGACGATCACGGGCCGGCCCTCGGCTGCGTGCGCGACGGCCTCGAAGTGCGCGACGATGCCCCGGGCGGGGGGCTTGTTGTAGTACGGCGTCACGACCAGGAAGCCGTCCACGCCGGTGGCCACAGCTGACCGGGTCAACGCCACCGAGTGGCGGGTGTCGTAGCTACCGGTATTCGCGATCACCGTGGCACCGGCGCCGATCTCGGACACGACCGCCTCGAGCAGGTCGAGCTTCTCACGGTCGCTCACGGTCGGACCCTCGCCTGTGGTTCCGCAGACGACGACGCCGTCCGAACCAGATTCGACCAGGTGCCGTGCCATCCGCCGTGCCGCCTCGTGGTTGACGGAGCCGTCACCGGCGAACGGGGTCACCATCGCGGTCAGCAGCTCTCCGAGGCGGGGGCGCGTCATCGTGACGATTCTACCCGGTCGTGGTCTAAAATCCTCCCATCATGGCCGGAGCCGTCGAACAGATCCACCTCGCCAACCGCGAGGGCGCCCCCACCTTCAGCGTCGAATCGGTGCAGGCGATCACCGGTCGCGGGCTGGAGGGAGATCGCTACCTGGCGCCACACGACGCGTGGGCGCCGCGCGGCACCGCCATCTCTCTGATCGAGGCCGAGGCGATCGAGGCGATCCGCGATGAGCACGGCATCGACCTGGCGGACGGCCGCTCGCGGCGGCAACTGGTGACCCGTGGGGTGCGCCTGAACGACCTGGTCGGGCGCGAGTTCACCGTCGGCGAGGTGCGCTGCCGCGGCGTCGAGCTGTGCGAGCCGTGCCAGGCTCTGACCGAGATGCTGGGCGAGCCGGGCCTGATCAAGGCGGCGGTGCATCGCGCCGGTCTGCGAGCCGACATCCTGGCCGGCGGCCGGATCGCGCTCGGCGACGCCGTCGGCTAGATGGTTGATTCCATGGGATGTGTGGTTGCTGGACGCCGGATGGGGTGTTCCAGATGGCGGGAGCGCCTGCAGTGCAGGCTGGATGAAGCCTGTGCAAAGGCGATCGTGACGTCTGGGACGGCCCAGACCAGTGCCACAGCCGCGCAGCTCGTGGAATCAATCATCCGGCCAACTACAGCAGTGCTTCGAGTCCCAGCGTCAGCCCGGGTGGTAGCTCGCGCACCCGCCTGATCGCGAGCACCACACCAGGCGCGAACGCGTCTCGAGACGAGGTGTCGTGGCGGATCGTCAGCGTCTCTCCGAGTCCGCCCAGGATCACCTCCTGGTGCGCCACCAGGCCGGGGAGCCGCACGCTGTGGATGGGCACCCCGCCGCCCATGCGGGCAGCGGTGGCCAGCGAGGTGCCAGATGGCGCGTCGCGTTTGGTGTCCGCGTGCAGCTCGACGATCGCTGCCGCCGGCATGTGGGCGTGCGCCTCCTGCGCGAAGCGCATCATCAGCACCGCGCCGATCGCGAAGTTGGCGGCATGGAACAGCTGCACGCCGCGGGCGGCGGCGCGCGCGCCGAGCTGCTCGAGCTGGTCGTCGCCGAGGCCGGTGGTGCCGAGAACGATCGGTAGGCCGGCCGCGATCGCCGTCTCGCAGGCCTCGGCGGCGAACGCGGGCGCGGTGAAGTCGACCACCATGTCGCCGCCCGCCACGACCGCCTGACCGAGCGTTGTGCCGAGCGACGGAGCAGCGGATGCCACCAGCTCGAGTCCCGGCTCACGCTCGATGGCGGGGATCAGCGCGCGGCCGACCTGGCCACTCGCGCCGGAGAGGATGACGCGGATCATCGCGTGAGCTTACCGTCGTCCCGGGTCTGGGGAGCGATTGCGCTACCGCTGAGCAATCAGCGCAATGCGGGATTGAGCGCGGCGACCGCCTCGCGGAAGCGATCCTCATCCGGCCCGATGCCGGCCACCGAGAGACGCTCAGGCGCGAACAGCTGGCGGGCCAGCGCTGCCACCGCCTCCGGATCGACGGCGTCGATCTCGGCGCAGATCCGGTCCAGCGAGAGCAGCTCGGTGTCGGTCAGCACGGACTTGCCCAGCCGGCTGGCGCGGTTGGAGGTCGACTCCATCGAGAGCATGATGCGACCCTTCAGGTTCTCCTTGGCCCGCTGCAGCTCGCCGGGCTCGATCTCGCCGTCACCCATCCGCGTCAACTGGTCGACCGTGATCCGCATGCACTCCGCCAGATTGTCCTCCCGGGTGCCAACGTAGACGCCAACCATGCCGGTATCGGCGTACTGGGATGCGAACGTGTACACCGAGTAGGCCATGCCGCGCTTCTCGCGGATCTCCTGGAACAGGCGCGACGACGCCGATCCACCCAGCATCGAGTCGAGCAGCGAGGCGGCGAATCTGCGCCGGTCCGAGCGCGGCAGACCGATCCCGCCCAGGCAGACGTGGTACTGCTCGCTGGTCTTGGTCTGGAACCGGATCTGGGGATGCAGCTCGCTCACCCACACTGGTCGCACGCCCGCTGACGGGTCGGGCAGCTTGGCGTAGCGGCCGAAGCGCTGCTCGATCGCGTGCGTCAGCGGCTCGTGCTCGAGGTTACCCGCCGCGGCGACGACGATGTTCGAGCCGACGTAACGGTTGGCGTGGTAGTCGCGCACCATCTCGACGTCCATCGCCCTGATGGCGTCCGCAGTGCCGATCACCGGCCGGCCGAGCGGATGATCCGAGAACACCGCTGTCGAGATCAGGTCATGGACGAGGTCGTGATAGCTGTCCTCGTACATCGCGATCTCCTCCAGCACCACCTCGCGCTCGGAGGCCAGCTCGTCCGCGTCGAACGTCGGCGCCAGCAGCATGTCGCTCATCACGTCCAGCGCCGGCTCCAGGTGCGCGTCCAGCACCCGAGCGTAGATCACCGTGTACTCCTTGGCGGTGGCGGCGTTCAGCTCCCCACCGAGGCCGTCGAACACCTGCGCGATCTGGATGCCGGTAAAGCGCGACGACCCCTTGAACAGCAGGTGCTCGATAAAGTGGCTGATGCCGGCGTTGCCGAGGTGCTCATCCCGAGAGCCGGCGCCGATCCACATGCCGATCGCGATCGACCGCACCGACCGGACGCGCTCGGTCACGATCCGCTCGCCGCCATCGAGCGTGGTTACGGAGTAGCGCTGCACGCGCCGCACTCTAGCAGCGCGGTTTTTGGCAGTCTGTCCCCCCGACGGGGGGCGGCGACGCCGAAACGCCGCCGGTCGCGCGGGCGGGGTCGCTGTCCAGCAGCGACCCCGCCATCGCGCCCTTCCTTAGCGCCGCCGGCCGCGATCGCCGCCACGGTCACGGCCGCCGCCGCCGCGTGGCCGATCGCTCTCCGAGCGCTCCGGTGCTGGGTTCGCCTCGGCCACCGCGACCAGGTCCTCGGCCGAGATCTCGCCACCGGCGTCGTTCAGCTTCGCCAGCAGCGTCAGGCCGACCCGGCCGCGATCCTTGTCCACCTCGACGACGGTCACGCGAACGTGATCGCCGCGAGCGAGCACCTGCTCGGCCGAGGCCAGGCGGTTGCCCTTGGGCAGGATGCGGCTGACGTGCAGCAGACCGTCGACGCCCTTCTTGAGGTTGACGAAGGCGCCGAACTCGGCCAGCTTGACCACCTCACCGGTGAACTCCTCGCCCACCTCGATCTCCTTGGTCATCGAGTCGATCGCCTGGCGGGCAGCCTCGGCCAGCTCGCCGTTCGTCCCGTACAGGCGGATCGTGCCGTCCTCCTCGATGTCGATCTGCACCTCGTACTCAGCCTCGAGCGAGCGGATCGTCTCGCCGCCCTTACCGATCACCATGCCGATGAAGTCGGGATGGATCTTGGTCGAGATGATGCGCGGTGCGTGCGCCGCGACCTCCTCGCGGGGAGCGGCCAGCGCCTCCCGCATCTTGGCCAGGATGGTCAGCCGCGCGTCCCGGGCCTGAGCCAGGGCGGTGCGCAGGATCTCGGTGGTGACACCGGTGATCTTGATGTCCATCTGCAGCGCGGTGACGCCGTGCTCGGTGCCCGCGACCTTGAAGTCCATGTCACCGAGGTGATCCTCGGCTCCCTGGATGTCGGTCAGGATGACGTGCGAGTCACCCTCCTTGATCAGGCCCATCGCGATGCCCGCGACCGGCGCCTTGATCGGTACGCCGGCATCCATCAGCGAGAGGGTCGAGCCGCACACCGATGCCATCGACGAGGAGCCGTTCGACTCCATGATCTCGGACACCAGCCGCATCGTGTAGGGGAACTCGTCCGAGCTGGGGATGACGGGCACCAGTGCCCGCTCCGCCAGCGCGCCGTGACCGATGTCGCGACGCTTGGGCCCGCGCATGAAGCCGGTCTCACCGACGCTGTAGGGCGGGAAGTTGTAGTGGTGGATGTAGCGCTTGGTCTCGTCCAGCGAGAGGTCGTCGATCCTCTGCTCCTCCTTGCCGGTGCCGAGCGTGCAGAGCGTCAGCGCCTGCGTCTGGCCACGGGTGAAGAGGGCCGAGCCGTGGGTGCGCGGCATCACCGACACCTCGGACGTGATCGAGCGGATCTCGGTCTCGGAGCGGCCGTCCGGGCGCCGCTTCTCGACCGCGATCTTGGTGCGCACGATCTCCTTGTAGAGCTTGTCCGACGCCGACGAGACGGCGGCCCGGGCGAGCGAGTCGAGCGGAGCGTTGCCATGGGCATCCGCCTCGGATCGGCTCGGGAAGCCGAGGTCGATCGTGGCCTCGATCTGCTCCCGCAGCGCCGCCCGCTTGGCGGACTTGAGCTCCTTGGAGTCCTGCTCGGCGTCCGACAGCGCCCGCACCTGGTCACCGAACTGCGCCTTGACCGTCGGGTAGACGGCCGCGTCCCGCGCCTCGTCGACCAGCTGCTGGAGGGCGAACTGGACGCGCGTACGCTGGAGCACGTCCGCGTCCGTGGATGCGCCGCTAATCTCGGGCGCCTCCTCGGCGAAGATCGCGTTGGCCTTGGGCTGGAGCGCCGCCAGGCCGCCCTCGCGGATGGCCTGCTGGAGTGCCTCGGCCTTTCCGGCCCGCAGCGACTCGGTGACGGCGCCATCGACCCACTTGGGCTGTCCGGCACGCGCAGCGAGGTCGATCTGCAGCTGGCAGATCTGCTTGATCGTGTCGTGGGCCAGCTCGAGCGCCTCGACCAGCGTGTCCTCGCTGATCTCCTGGCCACCGGCTTCGACCATCGTGATCGCCTTGGGGGTGCCGCAGACGACCAGGTCGAGCGTCGAGTCCTGCAGCTCCACCAGCGTCGGATTCAGCACCAGGCGGTCATCGATCTGCCCCACGCGCACGGCTCCGACCGGGCCCATGAAGGGCAGCGGCGAGAGCATCAGCGCGGCGGAGGCACCGTTCATGCCCAGGATGTCGTGGCCATGCACCTGATCGGCCGAGAGCGTGGTGATGATCACCTGCACCTCGTTCTTGTAACCCTTGGGCCACAGCGGCCGGATCGGTCGGTCGACCATCCGCGCGGTCAGGATCGCCTTCTCGCCGGCTCGTCCCTCGCGCTTGAAGAAGCCGCCCGGAATCTTTCCGGCGGCGTACATCTTCTCTTCGACGTCGACGGTGAGCGGGAAAAAGTCCGCTCCCTCGCGCCCCTCGGTACGTCCGACGGCCGTGGCCAGCACGACCGTGCCGCCCTGACGCACCAGCACGGCGCCATGCGCCTGCTTGGCGACGACGCCTGTCTCGAACGTGATCTCACGACCGCCCACGGCGATCGAGAGCCGTGTTGCCTCTGGCTCCACTGCGATGCTCATATCCTCTTCGTCCCTTCCGCGGGCCGGATTCTCTGCCGGCCCATCCTCCGTCGAGCTTCTGGCAGGCGCCTAGCGGCGCAGACCGAGCTCCTTGATGAGGGCTCGATAGCCCTCCAGGTCGTGCCTCTGCATGTACGTCAGAAGCCGTCGTCGCCGGCCGACCATCTTCAGCAGGCCGCGGCGCGAGTGGTGATCGTGCTTATGCACCTTCATGTGCTCGGTGAGCTCGGAGATGCGCTGCGTGAGGAGTGCGATCTGCACTCGAGTCGAGCCGGTATCCGTTCCATCCCGGCCGAACTTGCCAACGATCTCCGTTTTCTGCACCTGGGTAAGCGGCATCGCCTACCACCTCCTTGCCGTTGTCGAACGAGACGCCAACACCCCAGAACGACGGCGGCAAGCCTCGCCGATCCGCGGTGCGGTCGCTCGTGAGGGTAGCACAGGGCCAATCCGCTCCGGCCAGGCGCGGCGCGTTGGCGGGACGCTCCAGGGTAGGCTGGTGCCGCCACCTCCCGACCTAAGGATCGAACCCCGTGAGCACAGCGGTCGTCACCGGCGGTGCCGGATTCCTCGGATCTCACCTCTGCGAGTACCTGCTCACGCGCGACTGGCGCGTGATCTGTCTCGACAACCTCGATACAGGCACGCTCGAGAACATCAAGCACCTGCGCGACCCGGCATTCGACTTCCGCTACCACAACTGCGTCGAGTACATCGATCTGCCGGAGCCGGTCGATGCCGTCTTTCACCTGGCCAGCCCGGCCAGCCCGGTCGACTACCTGCGGCTGCCGCTGCACACGCTCAAGGTCGGCTCATATGGCACCCACAACGCGCTTGGCCTGGCGAAGTTCAAGCGGGCCCGGTTCCTGATCGCCTCCACGTCAGAGGTGTACGGCGATCCCGAGGTGCATCCGCAGCAGGAGGAGTACTGGGGCAACGTCAACCCGGTCGGGCCGCGCGGCGTCTACGACGAGGCGAAGCGGTACTCCGAGGCGATGACGATGGCCTACCACCGCCAGCAGGGCGTCGACACCCACATCGTGCGGATCTTCAACACGTACGGCCCGCGTATGCGCCAGCACGATGGACGCGCCATCCCCACCTTCATTCGCCAGGCGCTCGAGGGCAAGCCGATGACGGTGTTCGGCGACGGCAGCCAGACGCGCTCGTTCTGCTACGTCGACGACCTGATCGAGGGCATCTTCCGGCTGGCGATGAGCGACTTCCACATGCCCGTCAATATCGGCAACCCCGACGAGATGACGCTGATCGACCTGGCCGGGCGAATCAAGAAGCTGACCGGCACCAGCTCCGAGATCGTGTTCGAGGGCTTGCCGGTGGACGATCCGAAGGTGCGCAAGCCCGATATCACCCGCGCCCGGGAGGTGCTGGGCTGGGAGCCGAGCGTGACGCTTGACGATGGGCTACGAAGGACGCTCGAGAGCTTGGGTGTGTCGCCGATCGCGATATGAGCACCGCGGGCCGCATCCTGGCGATGGGTGGCGGCGGATTCTCGGCCGGGAACGTGGGCCTCGACGACTACCTGCTGGAGATGACGGGCGCCGGCCGGCCGCGGGTCTGCTTCGTCCCGACCGCGAGCGGCGACGCCGACGGCTACATCGAGCGGTTTTTGGTGGCACTCGGCGAGCGGGCGGAGTGCTCGGTGCTGCAGCTGTTCGCGCGGCAGATCGACGATCTGCGGGCACACCTGCTGTCGCAGCACGTGATCTACGTCGGCGGCGGTAACACCGCCAACATGCTGGCGGTCTGGCGGCTGCACGGCGTGGACGAGGTGCTGCGCGAGGCGTGGCGGGCGGGAGTGATCCTGTGCGGCCCCTCGGCCGGCGGCAACTGCTGGTTCGAGGGATGCTCCACCGACTCCTTCGGGCTCGCCCTCTCGTCGCTGAACGACGGGCTGGGACTGCTCCCCGGCAGCTTCTGCCCGCATTACGACGGCGAGCCCCTGCGCCAGCCGACTTACCGGGCGGCGGTGGCCGCGGGCGAGCTGCCGCCAGGCTTCGCAGCCGACGACGGAGTCGGGCTGCTGTTCGCCGGCCGAGAGCTGCGCGAGATCGTCAGCGAGCGTACCGGCGCGACCGCCTACCGCGTCGAGCCGGGTGCAGAGGTGGCGCTCACAGCTCGGCTGCTGGTCGGCTCCTGACGGTTCAGCAGCCGCCCGACGTCGGACCGGAGCAGGAGTGGCCGGGGCCCACGAGCGCAATCAGCAGCAGGTAACCCACCACGATCGCGATCACGATCAGCAGCTTCTTCCACCATGCCATGCCCGCGGCGGTCGACCAGCGCGTGGGGAGCTCGGACATCTCCGCTCAGTCTAGACCGCTGAGTCGCCGGACGGCATGTGCGTGAACGTCCGCACGGCGGCGATGTCACGGTGCACCTGTGCCACCAGCTCCTCGATCGAGCCGTACCGCTCCTCGCCCCGCAGCCGGTGGGTGAACTCGATCCGCAGCGGACGGCCGTAGACGTCGCGGTCGAAGTCGAGCAGGTGGGCCTCGATCCGGACGCGGTCGCGGGCGTCGGAGAAGGTGGGGTTGTAGCCGACGCTGATGGCGGCCGCGAAACGTTCGCCGTCGACGTGCGCCCAGCCGGCGTAGATGCCGATGGCGGGTACGGCTGTATGCGGTGCAGCCTCGAGGTTGGCGGTGGCGAAGCCGAGCTCCCGCCCGCGGCCGTCGCCGCGCACGATCGTCCCCTCGATCCAGGCCGCGCGGCCCAGCAGCCCGGCGGCCTGCTCGACGTGGCCGGCCGTGATCAGATCGCGGATGCGCGAGGACGAGACGATCGAGCCGCCTGCCTCCAGCAGCGGTGCCGATTCGACGTCGAACCCGAGCCGCTCGCCCGCGGCCGACAGCGTATCGATCGATCCCTGCGCGCGATGCCCGTAGCGGAAGTTGCTGCCGACGATCACGAGTCGCGCGGCCAGCGCGTCGCACAGCACGCGCTGCTCGAACTGCGCGTGATCCAGCTGTGAGAACGCGAGGTCGAACCGGATCTGCACCAGCTCGTCGATTCCCAGCTCCGCCACCATCTCGCGCTTGCGGTCGGGCGTGGACAGCTCCAGCGGGGCCAGCTCCGGCCGCAGCACCGACATCGGGTGCGGCTCGAAGGTCACGACGGTCGACGCCAGCCCGCGGCTGCCTGCCGCCTCGATCGTGCGCTCGATCACGCGCCGGTGGCCCAGGTGGACGCCGTCGAAGCTGCCGATCGCGATCGCGCGCGGCGTGGCCGGCAGACCATCCAGCGATCCGTGCAGCATCATCCCGGCAGCACCATCGTCGGCTGCAGCCCGCGCTCGCTGGGACGCGCGACGGCCACCAGCCGTCCGCCGTGCACCAGCCGCACCGGGCCGACCTCGCCATGCGGCTCCAGCGCGCGGCCGTGACGGACGTGCTGCAGCTCGGCGTCGTCCAGGATGCGCTCGGGCAGGTGTGGCAGCGCGTCGCGCGGGGAGAGGTGCCAACGGCCCTCGGGATCGGCCGCGACCTGCTCGGGACTGCCGGCCTGATCGACCGAGAACGGGCCGATCGACACCCGCCGCAGCTCAAGGCAGTAGCCGCCCGCTCCCGTCGCCTCGCCCAGGTCGGCCGCGATCTGGCGGATGTAGGTGCCCTTCGAGCAGGCGACGTCGATCGTTGCTCGCTGCGTGTCAGCGTCGAACTCGAGCACGTCGAGCCGGTCGATGCGCACGCTGCGCGGTGGCGGTGGGGCCGTCTCGCCGCGCCGCATGCGTGTGTATGAGCGTTCGCCATCGACGCGGACCGCCGACGCCAGCGGCACGCGCTGCTCGATCGTGCCGGTGAGCGAGGCCGCGGCGGCGCGCAGCGAGAGCTCATCGGCGGTGGCGGCGGTGGCGCGCAGCTCGCCCTCGCCGTCCAGCGTCGACGACTCGACGCCGAGCTGCACGGTCGCCCGGTAGCGCTTGTCGAGCCCGCTGAGATGGGTGGCAAGCCGGGTCGCGTCTCCGGCCAGCACCAGCAGCAGACCGGTGGCGAATGGATCGAGCGTTCCCGCGTGGCCGAGCTTGCGTCCAAGCGACGGTCGCAGCCGCCGCAGGACGTCGAAGGACGTCGGCCCCTCGGGCTTGTCCACAAGGAACAGTCCCATCACCCGCGGCAGTCTACGCCGCGGATTCGGCCAGCTGGGCGGCGACCTCGTCGATGATGAAGTCGCGGATCTGCTCGACGGAGCCGGCGTGCGAGAACCCCGCGGCCTGCTTGTGGCCACCGCCGTTGGACTTGCGGGCGATCTGGGAGACGTCGATCTCGCCGCGTGAGCGCAGCGAGACGCGGTTTGGCCCCACGGTGCCATCGTCCAGTGGTGCCTGCTCGCGGATCAGGCCGGCGACTTGGACGCCCTCGACGGCGCGCAGGTGGTCGATTAGGCCCTCGGTGGTGGCCTCGTCGCCGGCCACCAGGGCGAGATCCTCACGCGTCACGTAGCTGACCAGCAGCCGCCCACCGGCGTACGGCTGGGCATGCTCCAGCACGCGCCCGAGCAGCCGCATCTTGCCCATCGGCACCGTCTCGAACACAAGCTCGAACACCTTGTGCACGTCGGCACCGGCCTCCACGAGCCGCGCGGCCAGCCGCAGCGCCGCGGGGCTGGTGGTGCGGTATTGAAAGCGCCCGGTGTCGGTCACCAGGCCGACGTACAGTGATTCGGCCACCGGTTGCGTCAGTTCGACGCCGAGCCCGTCGAACAGCCGCGCCAGGATCTCCGCGGTGGATGAGGCGTGGCCGTCGACGTAGTTGACATCGCCAAATCGCGAGTTGTCGTGATGGTGGTCGACGTCCACCACCTGGGCGAAACCGGCCCGCAGCTGCTCGTGATCCGGTCCCAGCCGCCGCTCGTTGCCGCAGTCGAGCGCGAGCAGCGTCCAGCCCTCGGTCGAGCCGGGCGCCAGCGAGCGCTCGACGCCGTCCATGTGCAGGAACTCGTACTCGTCGGGTATCGGGGAGTCGGGATGCAGGTACAGCCGCACCTGCTTGCCGAGGCCGCGCAACGCCTGAGCGGCCGCGGACATCGAGCCGATGGCGTCGCCGTCGGGATTCTCGTGCGATGCGATCACGACGCGGTCAGCCGCTGCGAGGGCAGCGACCACGGCATCGAGGTCACGGGTCAGGCTGTCTGTCATCTGGAGTCGTGTCCACCTGCTGCGCGGCGAGCTCGGGCGCGACCTGGTCGAGCAGCTCGTTCATGCGCAGCGCACGGTCGACTGTCTCATCATACTGGAAGATCAGCTGAGGGGTACGCCTCAGCCGCAACTCGCGCGCAATGCCGCTCTGCAGCACCCCGTGCGCGCGCCCGAGCGCCTGCATCGAGCGGTCGCGACGTTTCTGGCTGCCGAGCACGCTGACGTAGACGGTTGCCTGGCTGAAGTCGGTCGTGGCCCGAACGCCGGTGATGGTGACGAAACCGATCGAGGGATCACCGAGCCGCTCGACGCCGTCCGCCAGCACCTTGCGCAGCGACTCGTTGACACGCCGCATCCGGTCGCTCACCCGATCGCCTCCTCCACCGACAGGAGCTGCGCGTCCGCGCGCGTCAGCTCGAACTCCTGGCTGGAAAGGTAGCCGCGCGCCTCGTCGAGAGCGCGCATCGCCTCCCCCGCCTCGCGCCGGACGACCACCATCACAAGCAGCGAGCGTTGCCACAGCTCGTGGTATCCGACCTCTGCAACCGATGAGCCGAACCGGCGCTCGAGCCGGCTCTTGACATGGAGCAGGTGCTTCCGCTTTGCCTTGAGAGAGCCTCCCTCGGGCATGTGCAGCTCGAACCGCAGGATACCGACGAATCCCTCACTCATCTCGCGATTGTACGGCTGACGCAGATCGTGACGGTCACCTGGCTGTTTCCCGACCTGCAGCGGGGCGTTGCTGAAACGTTGCGATCCGTGGCGAGAAGTAGGATCGCCGGATGAGCGCGTGTGAGAGGTTGGATGGTGGCGCCGGCGACACGGCCGCGGCCGTGTCGTGAACGAAGCCGCCGAGTTCGGCCGAATCGTCCTGATCACCGAGGTCGGGTTTGCGGCCGCGATCACCTCCAGTCGGCTCAGCGACCGCCTGCGGCTGCCGGCTCCGGCCCTGTTCCTGGCGGCGGCTGCGATCGCCTCCGACCTCGCCCCGCAGCTCGGGCGCGTGCTGACGATCCGCGACGTCGAGCGGATCGGCGTCGTTGCGCTGATCGTGATCCTGTTCGATGGCGGCATGGAGATTGGCTGGATGCGCGCGCGCGCCGCTCTCGCGCCGATCGTCGGGCTGGGCGTCCTGGGCACCTTCGCGGTCGCCGGGCTTGTCGTCACCATCATGCACGGCGGGTTTGGCCTTTCGTGGACGAGTGCCCTGCTGGTGGGAGCGGCGCTCGCCCCGACCGACCCGGCGGTCATGTTCTCGGTGCTGGGTGGTCGCGAGATCGCCGGCCGAAGCGCCGTCATCCTGCAAGGCGAGTCCGGTGCCAACGATCCGGTGGGCATCGCGCTGATGCTGGGACTGCTCGAGGTCGCCACCGCGAACGGCAGCGCCGCCTCGATCGCCGTCGGGTTCGTGATCCAGATGACCGTAGGCCTGGCCGTCGGCGTCGGCGGCGGCCTTCTTCTGTCCCGGCTGATGACCCGAACCGCGTTGCCGGATGTCGCGCTCTACCCGCTGCAGACGCTGGCCGCCGCGGGCGTGATCTACGGCGTTGCAAGCGTGCTTCACGGCTCTGGCTTCTTGGCTGTGTTCGTGGCCGGTCTGGTGGTCGCCGACGTGCGGGCGCCGTACAAAGCCCAGATCGAGCACTTCCACACCGCGCTCGCCAGCCTCGCCGAGATCGTCGTGTTCGTCGCGCTGGGGCTGACCGTCGACCTTGGCAACCTGGATATCCGCCACGTGGTGGTCGACGGCCTGTTGCTGGCACTGCTTTTGACCTTCATCGTGCGGCCCCTGGTGGTGGCGGTGCTGCTGAGGCCAGCGCTGCTGACACGGGGCGAGAAGGTCTTCGTCGCGTGGGCCGGTCTGCGCGGGGCGGTGCCGATCCTGCTGGCTGCGTTCGCGCTCCTGGAGGGAGCGGCGGACGCCCGTCGCATCTACGGGCTGGTCTTCGTCGTCGTGATGTTCTCTGTCGTGGTGCAGGGATCACTGGTGCAGACGGTCGCCCGCCGAACCGGCGTACCGATGGAGCGGATCGCGCAGGACAGCTCGACGTGAGCCGCGCGACCGGTTAGGACGTGCGCGCGACCTCTCGCACCGTGTAGACCTCGAGCACGTCGCCCTCCTTGAGGTCGTTGTACCCGTCCACCGTCAGACCACATTCGAAGCCCTGGGTGACCTCGCGGGCGTCGTCCTGGAAACGGCGCAACGTCCCGATGCGGCCGTCGTGCACGATCGTGCCGTCGCGAACCAGCCGCACCTGTGAGCCGCGCTGAACGGCGCCGCTGGTGACCATGCAGCCCGCGATCGTGCCCAGCTTGGAGGCCTTGAAGGTCTGACGCACCTCGACCTCCCCCAGCACCTCCTCCACCTGCTCGGGGGTGAGCATGCCGATCAGCGCCTGCTGGATGTCCTCAGTCAGCTGGTAGATCACGCGGTAGGTGCGGATGTCCACGCCCTCCCGCTCGGCCAGGGCACGCGCCTCGGCGTTGGGGCGGACGTTGAATCCGACCACGATGGCATTCGACGCGGCGGCCAGGTTGATGTCGCTGGCGGTGATACCGCCGACCCCGGAGTGGATCACGCTGACGGTCACCTCGGGATGCTGGATCTTCGCGATCTCGCCCTCGGCGGCCTCGACCGAACCCTGCACGTCGGCCTTGATGATCAGCCCCAACTCCTGCACGGCGCCCTCCTGGACGGCCGAGAACAGATCCTCGAGGCTGACCGCCTTGCTGCGGCGGGCGAGCAGCTCGGTGCGCAGCCGCTGGGCGCGCTTCTGCGCCATCTGACGCGCGACGCGGTCGTTCTCGACCACGTGGCAGAACTCGCCCGCCGGCGGTGGCTTGTCGAAGCCGAGGATCTCGACTGGCACGGCCGGCCCGGCCTCCTTGGCTCGCTCACCGTTGTGGTCGTTCAGCGCCTTCACCTTGCCCCAGGCGTCGCCCGCGACGACCGAGTCGCCCACGCGCAGTGTGCCGCGCTGCACGAGCATGGTCGCGACCGGGCCTCGGCCCACATCGAGCCGAGACTCGATGATCACGCCGCTCGCCTCTGCGGTCGGGTTCGCCTTCAGCTCCAGCACGTCCGCCTGCAAGAGGATCATCTCCAGCAGTTGATCGAGGTTCTGCCGCGCTTTCGCCGAGACATCCACGAAGATCGTCGTGCCGCCCCACTCCTCGGGCTGCAGCCCCTGGTTGACGAGCTCGCCGCGGACGCGCTCGGGGTTCGCGTCCTCCTTGTCGATCTTGTTGACCGCGACCAGCACCGGCACCCCTGCTGCCTTCGCATGATCGATCGCCTCCACGGTCTGTGGCATCACGCCGTCATCCGCCGCGACAACCAGCACGGCGACGTCGGTCACCTTGGCGCCGCGTGCGCGCATCGCGGTGAACGCCTCATGGCCCGGGGTATCGAGGAAGGTCACCTTGCGGCCGCCCTCCACGTCCACCTGATACGCGCCGATGTGCTGCGTGATGCCGCCGGCCTCGGTCGAGACGACGGACGACTTGCGGATCGAGTCGAGCAGCGTCGTCTTGCCGTGATCGACGTGTCCCATGATCGTGACCACCGGCGGGCGGGTGACCAGCGACTCCTCGGGATCGTCGAAGGTGGCGGCCTCTTCCTCCTCGTCGGCCGCGTGCTGGATCACCACCTCGCGCTCGAACTCAAGGCAGATCAGCTGCACGTCGTCATCGGACAGCGAGACGGTCAGCGTCACCATCTGCCCCTCGCCCATCATGTAGGCGATGATCTTTGCTGGGCTGATGCCGAGCTTCTCGGCCAGATCCTTGACCGTGATGCCGGACTCCACCTTGACGGGACCGGTCGGCACCTCAGGCTCGCGCTTGACCTCGGGCCGGGGGCCGCCGCGGTCACGCTTCTGGCCCGAACGACGCCCCGCCTGCGAGTCGATCACCACGCGCCGCCGGCGAGCCGGCGTCGCGCCGCGTGCCGGCCGCGCCTGGCGGGCGGACTGACCGGGCTGCTGCGCCGGAACGGTGGCCTTCGCGCCGAACGCCTTACGCACATCGTCGTCGTCGACCAGCTCGTCCGCGCCCGCGCCGGCGCCGGCCGCGTCAAGCTTCTGCTTGACCTCAGCCTCTGTGACGCCCTGCTCGCGGGCAATATCCGAAACGGTTCGTCGTGCCATCAGTTCCTCAATTCTTCCAAACACCGGGCGTCTGCTCAACCTGGAGCCGCTTTTCCAGCTCCTGGACGGCCTCCGCCCCCACCCGCAATCGTCGCGTCAGGCCCCCTCGTCGAACCGACTGGCGGGCACACGCCGGCTCCGGACATACGTAGGCCCCACGGCCCTGCGTCGGTCGGTCGGCGTCGGGAACGACAATGCCGTCCCGCACCGCCAGCCGCACAAGCTCGGCCTTGGGGCGCCGCCGGCCGCAGCCGGCGCACTGCCTGATCGGATCGGCTACGGCGCGGCCGCCCCTTCCTCCTTGGCAGCCAGCTCCCGGTGCGCCGGGATGCCGCAGTAGCGGCTGTCGTCGAGCGCCTGGTTCGGGCAGCGCTTGCCCGACGATGTGACCGCGACACAGCGGCCGGGGAACTCGTCGTCGTCACCCTCGTCACCGGTGTAGGGCACCTCGGTGTCTTCGGCGTAGTGCTCGCTCTCGGAAACGATGTCGATACGCCAGCCGGTGAGACGGTGGGCGAGGCGGGCGTTCAGCCCCTCCTTGCCGATCGCGAGCGAGAGTTCGCCGTCGGGCACGACCACCGTGGCCTGGCGGCCGGCGTCGTCCACATACACCTCACGCACCTTGGCGGGCGCCAGCGCTTTTGCGACGAACCGAGCGGGCTCGTCGTTCCAGGGAATGATGTCGATCTTCTCGCCTCGCAGCTCGGACACGACCATTCGCACCCGCGAACCGCGCGGGCCGACGCAGGCGCCGACCGGGTCGACGCCTTGCACCTTGGACTCGACCGCGATCTTGGCGCGGTAGCCGGGCTCGCGGGCGACCGCGCGGATCGTCACCAGCCCGTCCGCGATCTCGGGAACCTCCAGCTCGAACAGCTGGCGGATCAGCTCGTCGCTGCGGCGCGAGAGCACGACCTGCGGCCCCTTGCCCTCGCTGCGCACCTCGATGATGACTGCCTTGATTCGGCTGCCCTGCTCGTATCGCTCGCCCGGCACCTTCTCCGAGCCGGGCAGGATGGCTTCCATCTTGCCGAGGTCGACGAAGGCGTAGCGGTTGTCGTCCTGCTGCACGATGCCAGTCACGATCTCGCCAACGCGATCTGCGTACTCGTCGTACATGATCGAGCGTTCGGCCTCATGGATACGCTGGCGCAGAACCTGCTTCGCGGTCTGGCCGGCGATCCGGCTGAAGCCCTCAGGCGTGACGGCAACCATCTGGGCGGGGGTGAACCACTCCCACTCCAGCACGGGCTCGGGCTCCTCCTCGGGCTGCTCGCCATCGGCCAGCGGCGGCACAGGCTCCACGACCTCGACCGGCTCGGCCGGACGATGGTGAGGGTGCTTCTCGAGGTATGCCTCCCAGGCCTCCGGCGTCACCGACCAGACGGTGTAGTCGCCGGTGTCGCGGTCGAGATCCACGCGCACGGGATGGCGCGCATCCGGCATCTTCTTATAGGCCGCCAGCAGCGCCTCTTCGATCGCCGAGAGAAGCGTCTCCGCTTCGATCCCACGTTCCTTTTCGAGAGCTTTGACGCCCTCCAACAGTTCCTTGCTCACCTGCTGCCTCCCGCCTGATCGTCGACGAGGTTGCCGCGCTGGATAACCGCGTAGGGCAGCCGCGCGCGGCCATCCTCCAGGTCGAGCTCGATCTCGTCGTCGCTTGCCCCAATCAACGTGCCCCGAAACTGACGCCGACCGTCCACAGCGCTCTCCGTCCGAACCGCCACGCGGTTGCCCATCACGCGTCGGTAATGCTCAGGGGTGATCAGCGGTCGCTCGACGCCGGGCGATGAGACCTCGAGCGCGAACCGCTCGCGTAGCGAGGTCAGCTCACGGCTGACACGCTGGCACAGTTCCAGATCGACCACGCCGTCGGCTCGGTCGATGGTGACCCGCAGCAACCCGGGTGAGGGCAGCTCCGCGAGCAGCACTTCGACCTCCGGAATACGCGTCCGAAGCGTTGTCGCAACCTGCTGTTGTAGCTCTGCTGAGCGGCCCATCACACCTCCCTGCGGTCTCGTTTGGGGGCGAAAAAAAGGTGGGCTCTCACCCACCTCAACGGTCACCCCCACCATGCTGACAGTCGCTAAAGGATAGCAGGGAGTTGATTCCACGGGGGGAACACGGTTCGCATGCGAGCGATCCTGCAACGGGTCTCAGCAGCCTCCGTCGAGGTCTCGGGCGAGCGTATCGGGGAGATCGGGGACGGCCTCCTGGCGCTGGTTGCTGCCGGCTCCGATGACGGCGATCAGGATGCCCGCCGGCTGGCCGCAAAGATCGCCAAGCTGCGGGTGTTCGCCGATCGTGACGGCCGCATGAACCACTCGCTGCGCGATCTCGGCGGCGCCGTCCTTGTCGTATCCCAGTTCACGCTCTATGCCGACGTGAGCGGCGGCAACCGGCCCGGGTTCTCGGCCGCCGCCAAGCCGGAGAAGGCACGCCGGCTTGTCGATCTGGTGGTGGACGAGCTGCGGGCGCTGGATCTCACCGTCGCCACCGGGCGCTTCGGCGCCGAGATGCGGGTGGCACTGGTCAACGAGGGGCCGGTGAGGATCTGGCTCGACAGCGAGCAGTGGGGGCCGGCCGCTCAGCCGTCGACGCCGGCCGCCTCGCGGTAGTACTCGACCTCCGGTCGCAACCAGAAGGCCATCTTGTAGTGGCCGGCCGCCAGCCGCGGCTGACCCAAGCGCGACAGGCAGCGTCCCAGGCAGTAGTGGGCATAGTCGTTGGCCGGCGCAGCCTCCAGGATGTGCTCGAACTCGGCCGCCGCCTCGCGGTACCGGCGCAGCCGAAGGTACGCCACGCCCAGCGCCTCGCGGATCGAGGCCTTGTCCGGCTCGCGCCGTTTGGCCTTCTCGAGCGCCACCGTCGCCTGAGCGTTGTCACCGCGGTCGAGGTGCGCGCGCCCTTGCTGGAAGAGGTCGTAGGTGTCGTCGTCCTGCATGTCCAGATGATCGGCCGATTCGGGGTGCCGGTTGACACTCACTCTAGGTGGGTTGTCTGCGCGAGTACGGCGCGAACGCGCAGGGCGCCGGTGGCGCGCTCGCGCCGCGAGAGCAAGCTGCGGATCTCGCGCTTTACTCGCCGTAGCTGTGGCCGCAGCTCGCTACCGGCATCCGCCGCCCGCGACGGCGGCGCATAGCGGGCGGCGCTGCCCGTGGCAGCCAGCGCTCCGGCGTCGATGCCCCACGTGGTCTGCACCAGCGCCGCCAGCTCCTCGAAGGTCGCGTTGGCGGGCACCGAGACGCCCTGGTCGCCCACGTAGGTGGACAGCTCGTGGTATGCGGCGGCGGCCTGCGCGCGCGGCCCGGGGCGCAGGTACCGCCACCTCACCGCCACCAGCTTGGCCGC
>JBBQUW010000034.1:0-33150 GCA_038212095.1 Gaiellales bacterium
CGCCGAACGCACCCACAGCCTGCCCGGCTGGCTCGACTACTACAATCACCACCGACCACACGGCAGCCTCGCCCACCAGCCACCCGGACACCGGCTCACAACACTACAGGCCGAACAACGTGCCTAGGCACTACATCTAGCGGCCGGGCGACAATGAGCGGATCCACCCGGCCGGCGGTCGCCGCGCAGCTCTCGGTGCGTCGCGGCCGCGAAGCCGTCGCCTTCTACATGGCCGCGTTCGACGCCTCCGAGCTGCACCGCGTCGGCGGCACCGACGCCGAGCCATCGGTCGTGTCACAGCTGGCCGTGGGCGAGAGCTCGTTCTGGGTGTCGGACGAGTCGCCGCCACACGCACACTTCAGCCCAGAGACGCTGTCGGGGACGAGCGTCAGGTTGCTCCTGATCGTGGACGATCCAGGCGCCGTGGTCGAGCGGGCGATGGGGCGACGCTGGTCGCGGCCGTGGAAGAGCAGCACGGTTGGTCGCTGGGTCGGATCGAGGATCCGTTCGGGCATCATTGGGAGATCGGTCGCCCGCTCGGGACGTGGCCGCCGACGTAGATCGCGGAGCCCCACTCACCGGTCTGCGCGCTGTAACCGGCTGAGTATGCTGCCACCGATGGCACTCGACCCGATGAATCGCCGCTACCACGTGCAGACGTTCGGATGCCAGATGAACGTGCACGACTCGGAACGGATGAAGGGGTTGCTCGAGTCGCTGGGCCTCGGGGAGGCCGCCGACCCGGCCGACGCCGACCTGCTCGTGTTCAACACGTGCACGATCCGCGAGCGGGCCGACGACCGCTTCGTCTCGCACCTGATGGAGGCGCGCGCGGCCAAGCATCGCGACCCGGACAAGGTGATCGTGGTCGGCGGCTGCTGGTCCGAGTCGATGAAGGACGAGCTGTTCGAGCTCTACCCGTTTGTCGACCTCGCGTTCGGGCCCGGCTCGATCCCTCGGCTGGGCGAGTTCATCGCCGCCGGCGGCGACGTACCCCGCGGTCACTTCTCGACCTTCGACAACTTCGCCGGCCACCTGCCCGCCAAGCGGGCACGGCGCCACCAGGCCTGGCTGCAGATCTCACAGGGCTGCAACTCGTCGTGCAGCTACTGCATCGTGCCCAGCGTGCGTGGACGCGAGCAGAGCCGCCGCCCGGTCGACCTGATCGCCGAGGCGACGGCGCTGGCCGGGGACGGCGTGCGCGAGCTGACGCTGCTTGGCCAGAACGTCAACTCGTGGGGCCGCGACCTGGTGGCCGAGGAGCGGATCGGCTTTGGCGGCCTGCTGCGGGCGCTGGACGCGGTTGATGGCGTCGAGCGGATCCGCTTCACGAGTCCGCACCCCAAGGACATGCGCGACGACGTGATCGCTGCGATGGTCGAGTGCGCATCCGTCTGCGAGCAGCTGCATCTGCCGCTGCAATCGGGCTCGACCCGGGTGCTGAAGCGGATGCGACGCACCTACTCGCGCGAGCGATACCTCGACCTGGTGGCCCGGATCCGCGGCCAGATCCCCGATATCGCGCTCACCACCGACGTGATCGTCGGCTTCCCAGGCGAGACCGAGGCGGATTTCCGCGAGACGCTGGAGGTGGTGGAGGAGGTCGGCTTCGACCACGCCTTCACGTTCGTCTACTCGCCACGACGCGGTACCGAGGCGGCCGCGATGGACGAGCAGGTTGCGGCGGAGGTCAAGAGCGAGCGCATCGCACGGCTGGTCGATCTGGTGCAGCGGCACGCCGCGGCGCGTAACGCGGCGCTGGTGGGGAGCGTGCAGGAGGTGCTGGTCGAGGGTCCCAGCCGCACCGACCCCGAGGTGCTGCGCGGCCGCACGCGTGGCAACAAGACGACCCTGTTCCGCGGCCGCGCCGAGCCGGGCGAACTGGTGCTGGTCGAGGTCACCGAGGCAACGTCGCAGACGCTGAACGGCCGCCCACTGGCGGCGGCGTCGGCCGGCTGACGCGATGGTCGAGCTGATCGCGGTCTACGGGCCGACGGCAACCGGAAAGAGCGCCGCGGCGATCGAGCTGGCCCAGGCGCTTGATGGCGAGGTGATCTCATGCGACGCCATGCAGCTCTATCGCGGGCTGCCGATCCTGACCAACCAGCCGACCGCCGAGCAGCTCGCGCTGGTGCCGCACCACCTGGTGGCCGTGTGGCCGCTCGATCACGAGGGCTCGGTGGCCGAGTACGGCGCGACGGCACGGGCGGCCGTGGACGACGTCGTGGGTCGCGGCCGCACCGCGATCCTGTGCGGCGGCAGCGGCCTCTACATGCGCGCCGCGCTTGCCCCGCTCGACCTGCCGCCACCACCACGGTCTGGCGTGCGCGAGCGGTTCGACCGGCTCTACGAGGAGCGAGGCGCCGAGGCCACCCACAAGCTGCTCGCCTATCGCGATCCCCGCGCTGCCGCGGCGATTCACCACAACGACCGCCGGCGTGTGGTGCGCGCGCTCGAGCTGACCGAGGCGGGCTCCAGCCTGACACCCGATGAGGACACGCTCTGGAACCCGCCGCAGGCCCGTCCCGCGGCAATGTTCGGACTGCGGGTGGACGCCGAGACGGTGCGCGTGCGGATCGCGACCCGCACGCGGGAGATGTTCGACCGCGGCGTCGAAGGCGAGGTGCGGGCCGCCCTAGCCAAGCCGCTCTCGTCGACCGCCCGCCACATCCACGGCTTGCAGGATCTCGCGGCGCTGCTGGCCGGCGAGATCTCGCGTGACGACGCAATCGACCGGCTGGACGCGCGTACACGCCAGTACGCGAAGCGCCAGCGGGTGTGGATGCGTCGGCTACCGGAGCTGCGGCCGGTCGAGACGGTGGCCGAGATGCTGGCCGAGGTGGCGCGGTGAGCGGGCGCGAACACGATGCCGTCCGCGAGGCCCGCGATGCGCTGGTGATCATCGGTGCGGGCACGCCGGCCGTAGCGGCGATCGCGTTGCTCGCCGGTCTCGCCACCGGCGGCGTGGCGGGGGTGCTGCGGTGGGTGGTGGGCACGCTGCTGGTCGCCGTCGTGCTGCTGGTATGCGTCGCCTCGGCGCTGCTCGCGGCCGACCGGTTGGCGCGGCGATGGTGGAACGTCCGTCCGTATCCCGTCCGCCGCGTCCAGCTGATCCCGGCCAGCATCGGCGTCGGGCTGCTGCTGATCGCCGGGCTGCCGACCACTCGGCCGATCGTGATCGGGTTCGCGGCCGTCGCACTGGTGCTGGGGCTGCTGGTGGCGGCCGGCGCCGCCTTCGATCTGTAACACGTGGAGTCAGACGGCGCGGCGAGCTGCCGCCTCCTGATCCTGAGCGGGCCGCCGCCGGGTATCCTGCCCCGATGCGGTTCGAGAAGTGGCACGGGATCGGCAACGCCTACCTGGTGATAGAGCAGGCCGACCTGCCGTTCGAGGCCACCGTGCCGCGGGTGCGGCGGATCTGTCACCCCGATCTGGGCGCCGGCAGCGACGGCATCCTGCTGATCGGCGATGCGCTGGAGAACGGTCACTCGGTGCGGATCTTCAACCCCGACGGCGGCGAGGCCGAGTTCTCCGGCAACGGCACCCGTATCGCCGCCGGCTACCTGATGGAGCGCGACGGCAGCGACAGCGTCACCATGCTGACGGTGAAGGGCGCGATCTCCGGCGAGCGGCTCGGTGACGTGATCACGATCGACGCCGGACTTGCCAGCCTCGAGTCTGCGACCGACCACGTGCCGGGAGAGGGGCTGCCGCCGGCCGAGCGGTACACCTTCGTCTCGGTCGGCAACCCGCACTGCGTGATCGAGGTCGACGACCCCGACCGGCTCGACCTGGCCGTGGTGGGGGCGCCGATCGAGCACCACCCGTGGTTCCCCAACCGCGCCAACGTCGAGTTCTATCGGCCGCTCGCCCAGCACGAGCTGCGGATGCGAGTCTGGGAGCGGGGAGCGGGCGAGACGCTCTCCTCGGGTTCGGGCTCGAGCGCGACCGCGGTGGCCGCGATCGTGAACGGCCGGGCGGCGTCGCCGGTGGTGGTGCATCTGGACGGCGGCGACCTCACGATCGTGGTGGGGGAGGATCTCGCCGTGCGCCTGACCGGGCCGGTGGAGCGGATCCACCGTGGAACCTTCGGCACCGAGTTCGTGGCTGGATTGGAGAGCATGTGATGCGCATCGCCCAGCGCGTCAGCGCGCTGCCGCCGTATCTCTTTGCCGAGCTGGAGCGGAAGATCGCCGAGAAGCGGGCCGCCGGCGTGGACGTGATCTCGCTCGGCATCGGCGACCCCGACCTGCCCACCCCGGCGATCGTCGTCGAGGAGGCGCAGCGCCAGGTCGCCCGGCCCGACACCCACCAGTACCCATCCAACCGCGGCCGACCGGCGTTCCGCGAGGCGGTCGCCGGGTTCTACCGTCGCCGGTTCGGCGTCGAGCTCGACCCCGACACCGAGATCTTGCCCCTGCTGGGGGGCAAGGAGGGCGTCGCGCACATCTGCTGGGCGATGCTCGACCCGGGCGACGTCTGCCTCGCTGCGGATCCCGGCTACCCGGTCTACACGTCCGGCTCCCACCTGTGCGGCGCCGAGCCGGTGCTCATGCCGTTGACGGCCGCCAACGCGTTCCAGCCCGACCTGGAGTCGATCCCGGCCGACGTCCGCCGTCGTGCCAACCTGCTGTTCTGCAACTACCCCAACAACCCCACCGGGGCGGTGATCGAGGATGACTTCTTCGAGCGGCTGGCGCGGTTCGGGCTCGAGCATCAGGTGCCAATCGTGCACGACAACGCCTACTCGGAGATCACGTTCGACGGCCACATCGCCGCCAGCTTCCTCCAGGCGCCGGGCGCCAAGGAGGCCGGTATCGAGATGTTCTCGCTGTCGAAGGCGTACAACATGACCGGCTGGCGGGTGGGCGCAGCGGTCGGGAACGCCGAGATGATCCACGCGCTCTGGAAGCTGAAGACCAACATCGACTCGGGCATGTTCGACGCGATCCAGATGGCATCGGTACGAGCGCTGAAGGAGGGCGCAAGCGTCGCCCGGGAGATGTGTGAGGTCTACCGGCGCCGTCGCGATCTTGCCGTCGCCGCGCTGGACGCGGTCGGCATCGAGGTGAAACCCCCCAAGGGCACGATGTACATCTGGGTGCCCGTTCCCCACGGCCACAGCTCGGTCTCGTTCTGCGAGCTGGTGTTGGAGCAGGCCGGGGTCGTCGTCTCACCGGGGTCGTCGTACGGCCCGAACGGTGAGGGATACGTGAGGCTCTCGCTAACGCTGGCCGACGACCGGCTGCGCGAGGCGATGGGGCGGATCGAGCAGCACCTGCGCGTCGCGGTGTGAACGGCCGCGGGCCGTTTGCGATGCCCGCGCCACCTATACTGGCTGCGATGTCGCAGCCATCTCCCAACGGCAGCGCACCGGGCGCCGTTCCGGAGCGTGGTGTGATCATGCTGACCCTGCCGCCCGGCGCGGACGGTCACACCATGCTGCTCGAGATGGAGGAGCTGCTGAGCACAGCCGGCGTCGACACCGTGGCCACGATCGTGCAGCACCGCAAGGGCCCGCACCCGAGCACGTACCTCGGTCCAGGCAAGCTCGACGAGCTGAAGCAGCTGGCCGAGCGGGTCGAGGCGGAGGTGATCGTCTGCGACGACGAGCTGACGCCGCGCCAGCAGCGCCGGCTGGAGGACGAGCTGCAGGCGCGCGTCGTCGACCGCACGGCGGTTATCCTCGACATCTTTGCCCAGCACGCGCACACCGCTGAGGGAAAGCTCCAGGTGGAGCTGGCGCAGCTCGAGTACAACCTGCAGCGGATGCGCGGCATGTGGAAGCACCTGGAACGGCTGGGTGGCGGCATCGGCACCCGCGGCCCCGGCGAGTCCCAGCTCGAGTCCGACCGGAGGATGGCGAGGCGACGAATCACGCTGCTGCGGGGACGGCTGCGCGACGTGGCGGCGCGCCGCGACGTGATGCGCCAGGAGCGGGCGCGCAACGACAGCCCCACCGTCTCGCTGGCCGGGTACACCAACGTCGGCAAGTCGACGCTGCTGAACGCGCTCACCGGCAGCCACGTGAGCGTGAACGACCGGCTGTTCGAGACGCTCGACCCGACCACCCGCGCGTTCAGCGAGGACGGCCGCTCATACCTGGTCACCGACACGGTCGGCTTCATCCGCAAGCTGCCCCACCAGCTGGTGGAGGCCTTCGCGGCCACGCTCGAAGAGACGCTTGCCGGCGACCTGGTGCTGCTGGTTGGCGACGCCTCCGCCGATGAGGAAGAGCTGCTGGGACAGCTGGACAGCGTGCGGGCGGTGCTCGACTCGATCGAGGCGGAGGAGATCCCTCAGCTGCTTGTGCTGAACAAGATCGACGTGGTCGATCCACTGACCGCCCGCCGGCTGCGAAATCGATTTCCTGATGCGGTGCAGATCTCGGCCCGAACCGGCCACGGTCTGGACGAGCTGAAGTCGCAGATCGCGGCCTTCTTCGCCGATCGCTACGTGGACATGCGTCTGCTGCTGCCACACGATCGTGGCGCCGCGCTGTCCGAGCTGTACGAGAGCGGCGCTCCCATCACGGCTCGCGAGGATGGCCCGGACGGCGTGCTCGTCACCGCCCGGCTGCCGGCGCGGATGGTCGGCCGCTACGACGCGTATCGTGCGGACGACCGGTGAGCGTGGAGGTCGCGGTCAGCCGGCTGCACCCGGACGCGCGCATCCCGTCCACGGCCTACGCAGACGACGCCGGACTCGACCTTGCCAGCATCGAGCGGGTGACTCTGGCACCTGGCGGCCGCGCGACCATCGGCACCGGTTTGGCGGTGGCGATCCCTCGCGGCCACGCCGGCTTCGTCCAGCCCCGCTCCGGGCTGGCCGCCAAGTGCGGCATCACGGTCGTCAACTCGCCCGGCTTGATCGACGCCGGCTACCGGGGCGAGCTGCGCGTGGTGCTGCTGAACACGGATGCCAGCGAGACGTTCCAGATCGAGGTCGGCGACCGGATCGCCCAGCTCGTGATCCTCGCCGTGCCCGCGGTCGAGCTGGTCGAGGTCGACCGGCTGCCCGAGTCGCAGCGGGCGACGAGCGGATTTGGCTCGTCGGCGGTCGGCTCTCCGTGAGCGCGCCCCGCATCCGTGTCTCCGCGTTGATCAAGCGCGGCGACACGATGCTGCTCTGCAAGCACAGCAAGCTGGGCCGTTCGTACTGGCTGCTGCCAGGGGGCGGGGTTGAGGAGGGCGAGTCGCTGCACGAGGCGCTGCTGCGCGAGCTGGATGAGGAGTGCGGCCTGCGGTCGGTGCGGCTTGAGGGTCCGATCGCGCTGGCCGAGACGATCGCCCCGGCCGACGTGCGGCCGCGCAAGCACGTCGTCCACATGATCTTTCACGGCGACGTCGCGGATGGCCAGTTCGCCGGCATCACCAGCGCCGATGCGGCCATCCGTGGACACCAGCTGTTTACGACGGCCGAGTTGGGTACGCTCGACCTGCGACCGCCGATCCATCGCTTCCTCGAGCGCTGGCGGCCGGGTGACCCGTTCGTCCACCTCGGCCAGCTGTGGGCCCGCTGACGGAGCGGGGGATCGGCCGTCAACGGCTGCTGATCGCCTGGGCTACCCGTCCTGCCTCGAGCTCGAGCGCGTCGTCCAGCGGCGCGAGCGGCTCGTGCTCGCCGCCTCGAGACAGGGCGCGCGCTATCAGCCAGTCTGCCAGCCACGGATTTTTCGGCAGCAGCGGTCCATGCACGTAGGTGCCGATCACGCCGTCGGCCCGCACGCCCTCGAGCCCGTCGACGCCGTTGTTGCCGTAGCCGTGCACGACCTGACCCAACGGCTGGACGCCGGCACCCAGCCACGTGCGTCCGGCGTGGTTCTCGAACCCCACCAGCCGCTTCGGAGCGGCGGGATCGAACCGGCACTCAAGCACGATGTTGCCGATCATGCGAGAGGGCCCGGCCTCGGTCACCAGATCGACCAGCCCGATGCCCCGCATCTCGTCACCCGCATGGCCACGGTAGCTGTGCCCGAGCAACTGGAAGCCGCCGCAGACGGCCAGCACTCCGGCGCCCTCCGAAACTGCCGCCGCCAGGGTGTCGGCATGGCGGGCCAGATCGTCGGCGATCAGCAGCTGATCGCGATCCTGGCCACCGCCCAGGTAGTAGAGGTCGGCGGCGGGCAGCGGATCGCCGATGCCGATCGTGATCACCCGGCAGGCGATGTCGCGCCACGCGCAGCGGCGATCGAGCACGGCGATGTTCCCACGGTCGGCGTAGATGTTGAGGTGCTCCGGGTACAGGTGACCGATCCGAATCTCGCTCACGCCGCCGCCTCCTCCCAGAACGGGCGCACCAGGCCGCGCTGCTCAAGCAGCCGGCGCAGGTCGAGCATCGCGGTGTAGGTCGCGAGCAGGTAGACCGGCCCGTCGCCCTCCGCTGCCACGGCGTCCAGCGCGGGCTCGGTCTGGGGCAACACATCGATCCGCTCCACCCCCGCGTACTTCAGCCGCATGCCGATCTCGGCCGCTCTGGTGCCGGTGCACACCACACGGTCGACCTGGCGAGCAAGAAGCTCGAAGTCGACGTCCCAGATCCACGAGATGTCGCGGCCGTCGGCGATGCGATCGTTCAGCGCCACCAGCATCGTCTTTGCGGCCGGGTCGCCCGCCAGGGTGCGGATCACCTCGTTCGCGCCGGCCGGATTCTTAACCAGCAGCAGCACCGACTCACGGCTACCAAGCGTGATCCGTTCAAAGCGGCCAAACGCGGCCGAGAACCGCTCCAGCCCCGCTGCCAGCCCGGCCGGATCAGCCAGATCGAGCCGGATCGCAAGCGCGGCCGCCGCCAGCGCGTTGTAAACGTTGTAGAGGCCGGGAAGCGGCAGCCGCACACGTACATCGCCGGACGGCGTGCAGAGCAGGAACGATACCGACCGCAGCCCGTCGAACTCGAGATCGCGGGCCGCCACATGCAGCCGCGGCCGGGCATCGCCGCACGAGGGGCAGTGCCAGTCACCGAGGTGGCCAAGCGTGATCGTGTCGTACACGTAGCGACCGCCGCAGTGCACGCACCACTTGGAGTCGGCGGCGTGCTGCATCGCGTCCAGCCCGATCGCCGGGTCATCGATGCCAAACCAGGTGGTGTCATCACGTACGCGGCCGATCGAGGCCACCAGCGGATCGTCGGCGTTGCACACCAACGACGAGCCGGCGCTGAGCCGGGATGCGAGCGCGCGCCAGCGTTCCGCCACCAGCTCCAGCTCGCCGTAGCGGTCGAGCTGGTCTCGAAACAGGTTGCCGAGCACGATCGCGGACGGCGAGAGGGTCGCGGCAACCGACGCCAGGGCCGCCTCGTCCACCTCGAACAGTCCCAGATCCGCGCCATCGGTGTGAAGCAGCGCCGAGGCGACGCCGGACGGCAGGTTGGCGCCCGAGCCGTTGCGGCACAGCGCACGCCGTGGGGAGAGGATCGAGGCCGCCATCTTGGCGGTGGTGGTCTTGCCGTTGGTGGCCGAGATCAGCGCCGCTCCGTCCGGCAGGAGCGCGCCCAGGCGGCCGATCGCGTCCGGCTGCAGCCGCAGCAGCAGCCTGCCGGGCAGGGTGGTGCCGCCGCCCCGGCCGCTGAGGCGTGACAGCGCAGCCACCGACCGGGATAGCCCGGCTTTCGCACGGAACACCATGGCTAGATGGTTGATTTCATGGGATGTGTGGATTCTGGACGAAGGATGGGGTGTTCCAGACGGCGGGAGCGCCTGCAGTGCAGGCTGGATGAAGCCTGTGCAAAGGGGATCGTGACGTCTGGGACGGCCCAGACCAGTGCCAGGGCCGCGCAGCTCGTGGAATCAATCATCTCAGTCGGTGAGTTCCGCGGAGCCCGTGCTGAGCGACTGTTCCAGCTCGTCGTCGATGTCCGCCAGCCGAGCCTGCAGCCGCGCCCACGCCTCCGGCTCGACCTGCCGATAGATGGAGTCGTCGCGGGTGGCCTCCAGGTAGCCCTGCCAGGCCCGTCGCCGCAGCCGAGCTGCGGTCTGCATCATCAGACAGAATCGTTCGTCAACGCGATCTCTGAGGTGCGCGGCCACGGTGTCTCGAAGTCTACCCGGGGCGTGTGACGTGACGACCGGAGGGGTTGATGGCCGGGCAAGGCACCACGCCCGCGCTTGCAGGCGGCCGCCGGTTTGCTATATTCGTTGCGCCCGCTGCTGCGGGTCGTCAACGTTTGCGCCGGGGGTCGGCGCGACTTGGGATCTTCAGGGGTTGTGATCTGATTGCGGCGCAAGACGGTGTACCGGGCGATCGAGGGAATCGATCGTAGCCAGCTGGAACAATTCCAGGCCGGGATGCGGAAGCGGTACTCTGACGAGCACATCCTGGAGGAGCTGAACGCCTGCGCCAAGCGGCTGGGGCGCTCGCCGACGATGCGCGAGTTCGAGGCCGACCCACAGACGACCGTCCATCCTCAGACGGTGATCGAGCACTTCAAGTCGTGGAACCGCGCCAAGCGGCTGGCCGGTCTGGTGCCACGCCGGTTCGCCACCCGCGAGGAGCTGCTGCGGCTGCTGCGCGACCTGGGCGAGGAGATGGGGCGGGTGCCCACGGCGAAGGACATCGAGGCTCGCAAGGGCTCGATGCCGTCCAAGTCGCTCTACTGGCACACCTTCGGCTCGCTCAACAACGCGCTCAAAGAGGCAGGTTTCGACGTGCCGGTGGGGGAGGAGCGGCTGGAGCGCGCGATCGATCAGGGCTCGGCGCTGGCGGTGCGGGTGGGGCGGCTGCCAAAGTTCGCAGACTGGGCGCAGGCGCGCCGCGCGGATGGATCGATGCTGACCGAGTGGCAGGTGTACCGGATGTTCGACGCCCGGCGCGGTGCCTGGTCGACCTTCCAGTTCCTGATCCGAAAGCGTCTCGAGGACAGCGGCGTCGCGGTCTCGCCGGAAGGCCGGATCGGCTAGAGCGGTCGCGGCACGCGCTGCACGCTCACGCGCATAGCGGGCAGTCCTCACGCTCGAGCAGCGAGAGCCCGAACACGGCCTCGGCCAGGGCGCGTGACAGCAGGGCGGGCGTCTCGCGCTCGCCCAGCACGTCGATCATCCGGTCGAGCGGAAGCAGCCGCGGGCCGACGCTGAGCTGCACGAGCGCCACGGCCGGCGCTCCCCGCTCGGCATCGGCGCCGCCCGTCAGCTCGACGGGCCCCACGAGCGCGACCGTCGCGCAGCTCTCGGCGTGGCGAAACCGGCGCAGGTAGAAGGGCGGCATCTCACCGCCAAGATCGTGGTAGCGGTAGCCGGCCGCGGCCGGCTGCGCAGGCACGTGCGCGTGGGAGCAGCAGCGCTCCACGCGGCGAATATCCGACGGGTCGATGCCCCCTCGCAGGCGACCCAACATCCTCATCGTCATGCCCTGGTTGTCGGTCGCAGACGGGCACGCCTCATCCCCCGGCGGCGCTAACTCACACCGGACGATTCGCAAGTTGGCCCGATTCGTGCTCAAGAGTCTGTCCCGCGCGGCCGATTTCACCAACACGGAGACGAACGGCGTCTCCCGACAAAGGAATGCTTCCAGTGAGCAACGCGCCCAGCGACGACGAGCCGACACCGCTCGAGCCGACCGCAGCCCTCGATTCGCCTGAGGCGGTCGAGGAGCTCGACCTGGTCGAGAGCTCGGCTCCCGCCATCGACCTGCTGCACACCTACGTGCGCCAGATCGGTGACGGCGCGCTGCTTACCCACGAGGAGGAGCTCGACCTGGCCCGCCGCAAGGACATGGGCGACGCGGCCGCCAAGGCCCGCCTGGTGGAGTGCAACCTGCGGCTGGTGATCAGCATGGCGCGCGCCTACTCGTCGTCGGGCGTGCCCCTGCTCGATCTGATCCAGGAGGGGAACATGGGCCTGATGCGCGCGGTCGAGAAGTTCGACTACCGCCGCGGCTACAAGCTCTCGACCTACGCCACCTGGTGGATCCGCCAATCGATGTCGCGCGCGATCGCCGACCAGGGCCGCACGATCCGGCTGCCGCTCCACATCCTGGACGTGATCAAGAAGCTGCACCGTGCCAACCGCAAGCTCACCCAGCAGCTGGGCCGCGATCCGCTGCTCAGCGAGCTGGCCACCGAGCTGGAGCTGCCCGTCGAGCGCGTGATCGAGCTGCGTCGCATGATCGAGGATCCGGTCTCGCTGGAGACTCCTGTCGGCGATGGCGAGTCGCTGTTCGCCGACATGGTCGAGGACGTCAACTCGCTGCGCCCCGACGACCAGGTCGCCGGAAACGAGCGCACCAAGGAGCTGCACGAGGCGCTGGAAGGGCTGAACGAGCGCACCCGTCACGTGCTCGAGGCGAGATTCGGGCTGGGCGATCGTGAGCCGGCCACGCTGGAGCAGGTTGGGACGGAGATCGGCGTAACCCGCGAACGGGTGCGCCAGATCGAGACGCGCGCGCTGCGCGAGCTCGAGAGCCGCAACCCGACGCTGAAGGATTTTCTGCCCGGGCACGAGTGAGCACGCTCTCGGCCGTCCTGCAATCGTTCGCGTCGCACCTCTCCCGGGTCAGCCTGACGCTACTCGGGCTGGCGGTGGCGTTGCACATCGCGAACCTGCTGCTGCGCGCCACCGCGTGGCGGGCGATCCTGGTGGCCGCCGTGCCGGGCCACCGCGTCTCGTGGCGGAGCGTGACCGGTGCCTACGTCGCCGGCGTCGGCATGAACGGCGTTGTACCGGCCCGCGGCGGCGATGTTGTGAAAGTGATCCTGGCCAACCGCGCGGTGCCGGGGGCGAGCTGCGCGGTGGTCGCCTCGGGGCTGCTGGTCGAGACGATGCTGGACGGCGTGGTGGGAGGCGTCCTGCTGGGCTGGGCGGTGTGGTCGGGGGCGGTACCCAGCCGGCTGCTGACGATGCAACCGCCCGGCGGAGACGGCGTCATCGTGCTGATCGGCTCGGTGCTGATCGGCGCCATCGTGATCGCGGCAGGTCGCGCCCGCGGTGCCGTCGGACGGCTGGCCCATCGGCTTCGGCAGGGCGTCGCGATCCTCGAGTCACCGCCGCTCTATCTGCGGCGGGTGGCGTTCCCCCAGACGATCGGCTGGCTGTTTCGCGTCGCCTCGATGTACTGCTTCCTGGCCGCATTTCACGTTCCAGGAGGATGGGGGGAGGCGGCCCTGGCGCTGGTGGCCGGCGGTATCTCCTCGCTGGTGCCCCTGACGCCCGGTGGCGCCGGAACCCAGCAGGCCCTGCTGGTGGTGCTGCTGGCGGGCGTGGCGACGCCGGCAGCCGTGCTCTCGTTCAGCATCGGGACGCAGCTGGTGATGACCAGCGTGAACGTTCTGGCGGGAGGCGTCTGTGCCGGTTTGATGCTGCGGACGATGCCGTGGCGGGTGCGGCTCACGCTGCCGTCGGAACCGGAACCGGTGCCGATCCCGCTGCCGAGCACACCTCCGGCGAGTAACAGCCAACCGCCGGTCGCACGGCTGGCACACTTCGTGGCGTGCACTCGCTGCAGTCATTCTGGAACGCTACGTCGGCGTTCGCCGATCGGCTGAGCGCGGTCGGGCTCGAGGCGCTGATGATCGCCCTCGCGCTGCACCTGACCAACCTGCTGCTGCGCGCCACCGCGTGGCGCAACATCCTGGCCGCGGCGCATCCACAGCACCGCATGCGCTGGCGCACCGTGACCGGCGCGTACCTGTCGGGCGTCGGGCTGAACAACCTGGTGCCGGCCCGCGGCGGCGACGTGATGAAGGTCTTCCTGGTACACCGCACGGTGCCCGAGACGCCGTACACCACGATCACGGCCAGCCTGCTGACCGAGACGCTGTTCGATGCCTTGGTAGGGACGACCCTCCTGATCTGGGCGTTCAGCTCCGGCGTGATCCCGGGCGTGCCTGACCTGACAGGACGGATCGCCGCGTTCGAGTGGTCGTTCTTCGCCGGACACACGCGCACGTTTGCCGTGATGCTGGCCCTGCTGCTGATCGGCCTCGCGATCGCCTTCTCGTGGATCGAGCGGCGAGCCAATCGCTTCTGGGACGGCATCAAGGACGGCCTGGCGATCCTGCGCACTCCCGGACGCTATCTGCGTCAGGTGGTGCTGCTGCAGGCACTGGGCTGGATCTGCCGCGCGCTGGCCATATACGAGTTCCTGGACGCATTTGGCATCCCGGCAAACCTGTCCGACGCGACGCTGGCGCTGTCGGCCGGCAGCATCGCGACGCTGCTGCCGCTGACGCCGGGAGGCATCGGCCCGCAGCAGGCGCTGCTCGTCTTCATGTTCAGCGGAGTCGCCGCACGCTCGGCCGTGCTCTCGTTCAGCGTCGGCATGCAGTTCGCGATCACGGTCACCAACGCGCTGGTAGGCGGGACATGCCTGACGCTGATGCTGGGACGGCTGCCCTGGAAGCGGGCCGGTCGCCACGACGCTGCCATCTCCTCTTCCGGTCACGCGCGATAATGCTGGCTCGGTCAAGTCGAGAACGAGAAGCGTTGACCGCTGGGTGGTGAGCTGGTGCCATGTGCGAGCGACCCTACACAGGCCGTCGGACGGACAGGCCTCCTAGCAACTACCTTGGTCGATTGTTATTCCACCTCTCCCCATCATCGGGATGCCGAAGCTCCAGTGGTTCAATGTGGTGGCAATGGTGTAGGCGTCGCAGGCGGTCGGATTCGATTTGAAGTCCTGATCGATCGCTGACTGCACCTGCTGCGGCGTGGCATTTGGGCCAAGCGCCAAGAGGTCTGGATACATCCGCTGGAAGTAGGCGAGATTCGCGGGGTCAACGACCGTGCAGGTCAGTGGCCCAGCAGTGCCGTCAGCGCCGTATGTGGGAGTCGGGCAGGGCGGCTGCATCCGGTTCGCTTGGGCCTTGGCAAGCGCTGATCGCTCCCGGCTTATCACCGCACCATCCGCGATCTGCTGATGATCCAACTCGGTGATCCGTTGCCGTAACGCGGAATCCGAGATCGGAGTGTGAAGCCACCAACCGGCGGCCGCTCCGACGGCGCCTGCGAGCAGCATGGCGATGAGCACCCCAGCGGTCTTCACGCGGCGATTGTGTCACATCTGTATGCTCGCTGGCGCGTTGGCGCGGCGACTTCCTGATGGTGAAATCACGGGGCTGGATGGCAGCATGGTTGGCGTTGGCGCGGTGCAGTTGCTGGGTGGCGCGTGGGCGCTTGGCCTGGTCACCTACAAAGCGTCGCACCCGCGGCACCTGACGGAGCTTGGGGTGCGGGAGGCGCGTGCGTTGGCGTTGGCGGTGTTGGAGTGGGCGCAGGTGATCGAGGACAAGAACACGCCGACGCTGGTGGGCGACTTGGCGGATGCGGTTAGGGCTTCCAGTCGGCGGGCACCAGTCGAAGATAGGTGACGGTTGCGCGGGGGAAGCCGCCGGCTTCCCAGCTGAGGCGGTGGATGGCGGGTTCGCCGTCCCAGCCGTGTGAGCCGATCAGTGGGTCGGGTCGCCAGCCGCCCTGGAGCAACTGCACGCCGTGCAAGCCGGGGTAGTCGCCGAACACGATGATGTCGCCACGGCGCGCTTGCCAGCGGGGTATGTGGCGCAGGTGCGCGAGCATGGTGCCGGTGTAGCCGGCGCCGTCGTAGGCGCGGCCGTTGGGGTCGGGCGCGCCGCGCCAGCGACAGATGAGCGTGATCAGGCCGGTGCAGTCTGTGCGTCTCGGCAGCGCGAACGGGGGCGCGTTAACGGGGATCGGCCGGATCTCGCCCCAGCTGATCTGCGGGTTCTTGCTGGCAGCCCACCACCACGCCCCAACGATGCTCAAACGCAGCCGTCGCGCGGCGCGGCCAAGTGGCCACGGACGTGGCCACAGGTTCATGGCTGCGCCACCTGTACGGGCGCCTGCGCCGTTCCGGCGGCCGCGGCGGGGGTCTGGGTCGTGTTGCGGGTCTGGACGAGCTGGGCGGCGCTGGCGATCGCGTAGGCGTTCTTGGCGCGGGCCTGGCGGATCACGCCATCGGCGATCAGCAGTGTTGCCACCAGGCCGGTGTCGGCCAAGACGACGTGCTGCTGGAACGCTGAGAGGTGGACGCCGAACGCGAGCAGCGTCTGCAGGACGCCGGCGACCAGGGCGACGAGTTGGGCGCGGGTGATGTTGGGGGTGGTCATCGCTTCTTCCCCTTGGCGATCCGGCCGCTCTTGCGACAGAAGCCGCATTTGCAGCCCTTGCGGTGTCCTGATCCGTGTGCCATCGGTGGTGCCTCCTCTAGTTGGGGATGGAGAGTTCGAGCACGGTGGGCGTGTTTGAGAACGTGGTGCTGAACAGGCCACTGGTCTCGGTCTCGGCGTGGTCGCCAAGCACGCTGAACGCGCCGGCCGACGCGCCCGGGCGGTAGGCCTTCAGCGAGACCGATTGCGCGCCGGTTGTGAGGGGCTCCCACCAGCCGACCAGGTCGATGCTGGCCTCTTTGCCGGCCGTGATGTTGCCGCTGTCTCGCGCGTCTATCAGCGAGTCGCCGATCATCGCGCTGCCATCCCCTGCCACGAGGCACAGCGCGCAGCGGCCGTCGGCCGAGCCGCCGACGATCGTCGCGCGACAGGCGTAGTTGACGGGGGCGATGCGGTCGACGACGATCACCAGGGTTATCAGCGTGATGCTGGACGCGGCGATCGCCGGGAAGGGCTCGTCGTTGGCGAGTACCTTGCGTGCGATGGTGGGCGCGAGGGGTGGGCCGCTGCCCCAGCTGTCGGGTTGGTTGGTCATGCGTAGGCCGAGAACGTGATCGTCGCTGGTTGGCCGCGGACGGCGTTTTTGAATCGGAAGCGGCCGAAGTCACCCTGGTGGGAGAACGGGCCGACGGGGAGGTAGATCGGCTGTTGCCACCACATCGCCGGCTGGGGTGGCTGCACGTCGTCCAGTTGCAGGAGGACGGGGTTGCCGGCCACCTGCACGCTGATCACCGATCCGCGCAGGCAGACGTACTCACCGGCGTATTCATTGCCGACGGTGACACCTATCACGGTGGTGGGGCTGCTCATGACAGGAACAGGTGGAGGGTGGTTGCGACCGAGCTGGCGCCGACGATCGCGGCGAACGCGAGTTCGATCAGCGAGTAGCGGCCACCCTTCTGGGTGCGGCGCGTGGTGTCTCTGCGGCGCAGTTCGGCTTCGACACGCTCATCGACGCGATCAGCGGTGCGCAGCTTCCGCACGTCTGATTCGACCTTTAGCATGCGCCGCTCGAGTGCGAGGTATCTGGTTTCCACACTAGAACGCCACCAGTGCCGGTTGCACGGTGTCGCGCAAGCAGCTGACGAGTGCGGGGATGCCGAACGGGTTGCTTTGCGTCTCTATGAAGCGACAGAACGCCCAGTTGATCAGGAGGTCGTTTTGCATGCCGTACTGGTAGGCGCCGGCGGGGTCGGTGAAGTCGATGTACTGGTTGGGGCCACCTGACCAGCTGGCGGTCTGGAAGGCGATCGCGCCGCCGGATGCGCGTACCTGGCTGAGGTTGAGCGCGCTTGAGGGGTCGCGGACAGACCAGACGTCGTTGGGTGGTTGGGGGACGGTGCCGTTGGGCGCGCCTTGGATGTTGGGGATGAAGTCGGTGTGCATGCCGATCACCAGGTCAGCGTTGGCGCCGCCCAGCTTGGTCTTGCTGATCGCGTGGGCCTGTGCCTCGGAGTCGAAGAACACGCCACCAAACGCCATCAGCGCCGGGCACAACCCGTTCAGCTGCGCGACCCACATGTCAATGCCAGCCGACCACACCTGGCCCATGTAGGCCTGGCGCGCCTTGACCTTGCTCGCGTAGCTGCCTTGCGCGGTGACGGCGTCCCACTGAATCGCGTTTCGGGTGCCGTCGCCGTCGGCGTTCAGCCACATTTCGCTGCCCGGGTCAGAGCCGATGAAGATCGGCACGCCCAGGCACAGGTCACCGCACACGAAGCTACCATCCGCGGCCGAGCCGCCTTGCCCAGCGGTGCCGGGGATCTTGGTTTTCAGGAGCGGCATCAACCCGTTTTTCAGGAATCGCTGTACCTCTGTTTGCCAGGCCGGCTGCCAGAACACCGGCAGCTTCACGTCGGGTGACCCGTTGGCGATCGACGGGTCGCTGTAGAGCATCACGCTGGGCACGCCACCGGTCGAGAAGACGTGGCTGGGGGTGTAGCGGCCACCAACGACGCGCAGCAGGACGAAATAGCCATTGGCGTAGGCATCGGTGAACGAGGCGACGGCGTTGCCCCAATCGAACGTGCCCCTGACGGCTTCGATCTGGTTCCAGCGCGCGCCGATCGTGACGCCGTTCAGCCACGGCTTTGCCGCGGCGATCGCGCGACTGTCAAGGTTGTTGCTGGGCGACTGGTACTGAACGACACCGCGGCGATGCGCGAGCGGTGTCACGCTGCTCGGATTGGCCAGGGTTGCGAAGGATTGGTCGGCGCTGGTGGTGGTGGCGGCGCTGTTTTGTGCGACGCAGCGCCAGTGTGTCGTTGCGCCGACCGGTAAGCCGGACAGGGCAGCGCTTTGGGCGACGTTGCTGGCGCCGGCGGGGATCGTCACGGTCGGTGTCTGTGTGCCGTAGGCGATGGTTGGGCCGTACTCGAAGTAGACGCTGGTGTTGGCGCCGCCGGGGTTGACGTTTGCGTGCAGGGTGGCGTGGGTGGTGTCGATCGCGGTCGCCGCGGAGGGCGCCACGACCGGCGGTGTGACGGGTGTCTGGGTCTGGAACGTCTGGTCGGGACTGTTGGTGGTGCCCGAGCTGTTGACCGCGACGCAGCGCCAGTGCGTCGTTGCGCCACTCGGCAGCCCAGACAGCGCGGCTGACAGCGCGACGGGCGCGGCACCAGTGCCGGCATCGACGGGCGCGGTGTTGGTGCCGTAGGCGTTGGTGGGCCCGTATTCGAAGTGCACCATCGCGTCGGCTAGGTTCGGGGTCACCTGCGCGTGGAGCGTGGCGTGGGTCGCGTCGACCTGGTCGGCGGCGCCGGCGGTGACGGTCGGCGCGGTCGCGGCCGGTGTCGTTGCCAGGGTGGCATCGACGCTGGTGCTGGTGCCGATGCTGTTGACGGCGACGACGCGCCAGTGGTAGGTCGATCCGCCGGCCAATCCGCTTATCGGTGCTGAGACAGTCACCGGGACGCTGCCCGAGCCGATATCTTGGGCGCTGGTGCTGGTGCCATATGCGGTGGTGGCGCCGTACTCGAAGTGGACGAGGGTGTCGGCGCCGTTTGGGTTGACGGTGGCGTGCAGTGTCGCGTGGCTGGTGTCGATCGCGTCGGCGGGGATGGACACGACCAGGGGTACCGTGTCGGTGACAAGCGTCTGGTCGCTGCTTCGTGTGACGCCGGCGGCGTTGGATGCCACCAGGCGCCAGTAGACCAGGGTGCCAGCGGGCAGGCCAGAAAGGACGACTGACACCGCGACCGGCGACGTATCGGTGCCGACGTCCACCGGCGTGGTCTGTGAGCCGTAGTTGCTGGTCGGACCGTACTCAAACCAGACGCTGGTGGTGGCCCTGTTGGGGTTGACGGTGCCATGCAGCGTCGCTTGGGTGTCGGTGATGCCGGTCGCGCCGGACGTGGTCACCGTCGCCAGCGCCGGTGGCTGCAGCGTGGTGCTGGGCGCGATCCGGTTGCGGTGTCGGATCCTGATCGATCTCATCAGGTCACTTTCGCCTGCAGTCGTGGCATCTGCCCGGTGGTGGTGGTGGCGGTGGGAAGCGCGGCGCCGGCGAGCGCGACGGTGGTGGTTTGCGCCGCTTCGGTGTAGCCGTTGACGATCGCCGTTGACGGGTTGGTGCCGGCGCCCATCGCGTCGTCCTGGCCGCTGTAGGTGTCAAACGTCGGGTAGGTGGTGAGGGTGCCGTCACCGCCAGTTGGCTGGACGCAGAACACCAGCCAGCAGTCGTCGGGGACGATGATGCCACCGGCGATCGCGGCTTGCACGCTGCCGGCTGCTTGGGTGGCGTCGATCGTGACTTCGCTGCCGGCGGTGATCGCGGCGCTGGGCTGGCCCGCGCCGTTACCTGGCACGAGTGCCATGCGGATCGTGCACGCGGTGGCATGGACGCCACCGCCAAGGACGGCGCTGATCGTCATGTTGATGCCAAGCGCGGTGATCGTATTTCCCCACATCCACTGCGGGACGCGCATCGCGTGCAGTTTGTTGACGGCGGCGGCGTTGATCTGGACGGTTGACTTCGCGCCCAGCGCGGCGTACCAGCGGCCTGTCATGTAGGTGCGGGCGCGTAGGTTTCGGATCCGCGATGAGGCACCCGACAGTGTCGTAATCAGGGAGCAGCGAGCGGTGTCACCGAGCGGGTTTGCCAGCAGGTAGTAACCGACCCGCGCATCGGTGCCGGTGGTGTTGGTGATCTGGTCGGTGATCGAGTTGGTGCTACTGCCACCGCCGGGCAGGTCGATACCGAAGATCTCGTACGCAAACTTGAGGGTGGCGGCGCTGACCGGGGTGATCTTGATCTGGTCGGTGATGTTGTCCTTGTGGCCGGCGATGTTCATCAGCACCAGGTTGTTGTTGTCATAGATGGTGGTGCCATCGACGCTGCCGAGAGTGTTGTTTTGCAGCAGCACACCGACCGGGCAGCTCTCGTTGTGGATGTTTGAGATGAGGCCGCCCTTGGCGCCTTCAACCTGGATCGCGGTTGACGTCGCTTGGTTTCCTACCAGTGGGCTGGGCGCGCCGGTGATGGTGACGGTGATCGTGTCGATCTTGCGAAACGGCGCGCCATTCGCGCGCACGTAGACGCCCTTGGCGTTGGCGTCGGGTGTCGCCGACAGGATGATCGTGCCATCCTCGATGCCCCAGTTCTTCGCGTTGTGGCCACCCTGTCCACCATTCTCGATGAACAGGCCGTACTTGCAGACGTTGCGGGCAAAAAAGTTGAAAAACCCGCTCTGCTCCTGCATCTGGTCGGAGTAAAACGTCGACAGGCCACTGATGTTGTTGGCGTCACAGCCAATGCTCTCGACGCGCCCGCCAAACACGTTGGTGGCGTTGCCGATTCGCACCATCCACGGGTAGGTGCCGACATTCCAGCCGGCCGTGGCCAAAAAGATCGTGGAGAGCCGCCCGCCGGCGCCGCGAAGCGTGACACCAGCGGGGACGGTGATCCACTGCGATATCAGGTAGGTGCCCGGTGGCACGTAGACGACGTTGCCTTGCCCGGCCAGGGTGCCGCCGTTGGCGGCGGTGATCGCGGCTTGGATCGCCGCTGTGTCGTCGGTGACGCCGTCGCCGACCGCGTTGTAGGGCGAGTTTCTGATGTTGATCGCGGTGTTGGCGGGCTGGCCGCCGTTGGGCGTGTCGGCCAGCTCGATTGGAACGTCACCGACGCGCATCAGCCGGGGAATCCGTAGTAGAGCGTCACGAGTGGCGTCACCGTCTGGCCGGCGCCGGCGTTGTTGTTGCCGATCTGCACGCCGGTGGCGCCGTTCAGCTGGACGACGGCGGCCGCGCCGACCTGTTGGCCGGCGCCGGCAAACGGTGACACGGCGCCCCATGGCGAGGCGGCGGTCGCGCCGTCAACCGCCAGGTCATAGAGGCCAGAGACGGTGACCAGGTCACCCAACGCGCCGACGCCCATCGAGTCCAGACTGATCAGCGCCGCCACGATCACCGCATCGGGCGTTGTCGGCATCACCGCTAACGCGGGCTGCACGATCACGGTGCCGCTCGGGTTGATCGCGCCCGGCGCGATCGTTTCACCGAGCACCGACACCGGGTACAGCTCGCTGAACGCCAGGCCGCCGCTGGCGTGGAAACAGTAGGGGATCATCCGCCGCGCCGCCGTCCACCCCGAGACGCCCGGGGAGTGCAGTGACCAGGCCACGCCGGCGCTTGGGCTGACGGGGATCGTGCCGCGCTGCAACGGTGGCACGGAGAAGGTGTGTGACCCGCGCGGCGTTGACTGTCGCGCCATGCTGTCGTTTGCGGCCAGCGGGGACAGGCCCAGCGGCACGCTTGAGCGATTCTCGATCGTCAACCAGCCGAGCCGCCCGACGTTGGGAATCACGCCGTGGGCGACCACCTGGTCAACGGGTACCTGCGCCGTTGGTCCCACTCCACCCAGTCGGCCCGGGACGCAGTCCTCGCGCAGCAGCCCAGCCAGCGCGCTGTTACCCGACTGGATCGCCACCAACAGGCGTGCCAGGTCATCGTTCATGCCGCCACCTTGGCGAGCTGCACTGCCTGCGCCGTCTTCTCCCCGGTCGGGTCGATCAGCCGCTTCACGCCGATCAGGATCAACGCCACACCCAGCGCGACAAACACGAGTCGCAGCAGCAGCTTCAGCCAGGTAGCGGGGTCCGTCCACTTTCCGAGCACAGAGTCAACGGCGGCGTTGGCCAATGCGCCGGGCACACCGACCGCGCTGCTGCCCACCTTGCCGAGCGCGTCCAGCACGCTGCTGCCCCCGTTGCCGAGCGCGTCCAGCACGCTGCTGCCACCGCCCTTCGCAGACGGGTCGATCGATTTCAGCGTCGCCCACAGGTGGGGACCACCAGTGCCGCCGTAGTGCGCGCCGTCCCACGGGCTGGCGGCGATCGCAGCCACCTCCGCGGCCAGGTTGTGGCTCTTGGCGCTGGCCAGGATGCCGTCGTAGTAGTGCGCCAAGTCGGTGCCGCCCTGGCTTGGTGGGCGAAGTAGGCTGATGGTCGCGTTGATCGCGCCCTGCGTCGAGCCGAAGCTCTTGCCGGGGCCGATGTTCAGCGGGTTATAGGACGGGCCGTTCTCCTGCAGCACCCACGCGGCGACCACCACCGGATCGAGGCTGGTGGCGCGCGACACCGCGGCCACAAATTGCTTCTGCCAGCTCGACAGGCGGCTCAGGTTGACAGTCGGCGCGGGGGGTGTGACGCTGCCGCCGGGCACTAGACGGTCGCCTCCAAGCCGGCGTGCGCGGCGAACACACGCACCGGGTCGTGGCCGCGCACGACGTAGGCGACGATCGCCACCACCACGCCGATGTAGACGATCGTCTCCAGCGCGTCGTGCACCAGCTTCAGCTGGGCATGGCTCATGCCACCACCTGCCGGTCACGATGCGGATTGTGCGGCGCCGGCGGCCGGGGTGCGCGGCGATCGCCGAGTGGGTGTTCGTGCAGCTTGGTGGGGTTGCCGACCAGGTGGCCACGACCGGGCTGGTGGGCCACCGGTGGCTTGGGCGCGTGCTTGGGTCGCGGGTCGCGGTCGCTGACGGGCTTTCCCACCCACGGCTTGCCGGTCAGCTGGTGGTATTCGGCCAGCAGCTTCTTTCGCTGCGCGGGGTGCGTCTCAGGGTTCAACAGGCCACGGATCACGGCGGCCAGCTTGCTCAGCGTCTGCTTGGTCGGCGGCTTCTGCACGGTGATGGTGCCGGGCGGCACGTAGTAGCTGCCGCCGGATCCGCTGGCGCCGCCACCGCCGGTCGCCGGTGGCAGGATCGTGCCGCTCACCGACTGACCGGTCGAGCTCGATCCGCGTTTGAGGAATAGGAACACGCCGACCACGCCGGCGGCGACGATGACTGCGAACAGGCGGCGGTGCTGCTTGATCCAGGCTGCGGGTGCGTTGATCATCGGGGCTGGTATTGGGGTGGGCCGCTGATCGTGGTCTGCTCACGAGACAGCGCGTTGGTCAGGACCTGGCGCTTGGTTAACACCTGGTCTGGGGTGAACGCCTTGCGGGGCAGGGCGAGTGCCTGTGGTGGCGCGGCGCGGCCGTAGTAGGTGCCGCTGCCGGCGGCGCTGGCTTGGATCACCTGCACGCCGTTTCGGGTTGAGAACATGGCGCGCAGCTGGTCGCGGCGCGCGCGGCCACGCATCCGCATCGGGTCGATGCCCGTCTCGGGCATCACGTGCTGGCGGTTCGAGCGAAGCGCCACGGCTAGTGGTTTGCCTTGCCGTGGCCGACCAGCGTGTTGAAGACCTGGTCGGTGCCGCTCACGCTCGATCCGACGACCTTGGAGAAGCCGCCGGCGTGCTCCAGGATGATCACCAGGATGGCGATGCCGAAGATGGCGGTCATCACCTCTTTGATCGTGCCGCGCATGGGGTGCCCCTTCTCTAGTTCTTGTGTTTGCGTCCGCCGGTGGCGGGCAGGTCGTGCTTACTGTTGTGGCCTTGGCCGAGTGCCTGGCCGGCCATCGTCAGTGCCGTGTCGGGTGGCGTCGCTGGCAGGCCGCCGAGTGGGTCGACCGGCGCGATGATCACCGAGACGAGGCCGCTGGCCTTGCCGACCAGCCAGGCGTAGCCGCTGGGGCCGCGCGTCGTTCCGACGATCAGGCGAAGCAGGGCGATCACGACCATCGAGACGATCACCCAACCGGCCAGCTCGCCCCACCCACCGACCACCTGCCATACCGGGCGCGGCACACTGGAGCGGCTACCGCCGCGGCGTGCGCCACCGCCGGACCGGCTGGGCGCACGCCGCGGCGTCTTTGCCGCCGCGCGTGGTGGGGGGCTGGGTTTGGTGTCGTGCTCGCTGGCTGCGGTGTCGTAGGCGTCGGCCTGCTCGTTTGCCTGGTCGACGACCTTGTCGGCCTTCGCGTCCTGGCCGCGCTTTCGCATCGCCAGCGCGTACTCCTCAGCGTCGTCTCTGAGCCGCCGCGCGGCGGCGCGCGCCTCGGCCGGCGTGTGGAAGCGCACGCCCTTGACCGCGAAGCCGGGAGTCCGGGTGGCGGTCACAGGCTCTTTCCGATCACCAGGTCAGACAGCTGGCCACGCACGCCGCGCACCAAGATGGCGACGCCGATCAGGATCATCAGGATGCCGGCCGCCACTAGCCGCGCACCAAGATCACGACGGCAAGCACGATCACGACGATCGTCAGCAGCGTCATCTCAGCCGCCCACGATCTTTGCGTGCCACCACTTTTTGACCTCGCTGCCACCGCCGTGCAGGTAGGCGACCAGGTTGGCGGCGACGATCAAGGCCAGCAAGAGCTTCGCAACGTCCACCGTGCCTCCCCCTATCGGATGGCGGCGGCGGCTGCGACGTGCAGCCGCGCCTTCATCACGACCACCACCACTAGCAGTGCCGCCAGCGCGAAGGTGATCGAGTGCGGATCCAAGAGCGCCGACGGGCCGGTCTGCATGCGGCCGTGGCCGGCGCCGCCGACGCGCACGTCGCCGTTGGTCAGCACCGGGCTGATCACCGGATTGCTGATCGACAGGCGGGTCGCGTCGCGGTTGACGGGACTCCCGATCGCCACAGGCCTACACCACGCCTTCCAGCCACTCCACCGCGGCGCGGAACGTGGCGCCACTGTTGAGGGCGGGGAAGTTGGCGATCAGCTGGGGCCGCGTCACGTTCTCTGCATAGAGCGCGTTTCGCTGCTGGCTGTGGGCGAATGGCATCACCAGCACCTTGTTGTTGTTGGCGACCAGGCTGCCGACGCGGCCGTTGTAGCGGCGCGCGTTTCGCGCCAAGAGGCCGGTGATCGGGTTGTAGTTTTGGGGCACCTCGGTCTCGGCGTACTGGAATCTGAGCGAGTTCCAGCTGGCCGGGTCGAGATAGGAGCCGGCGGTGTTGTCGAGCCAGCAGTAGATGTTCTGGATCTGGCCGGGCACCTCGGGCAAGAGCAGCGCGGTGTCGCCGCCGGCGGTGGGTGCGGCGACGGCGTACTCGATGATCCTGTGCACCACGTCCATCGACGGGAGCAGGCCGACGCGGTGGCCGCCGGCGTCCACGAACGGGATGTCGTAGGTGTAGACGACCAGCTGCAGGTTGCCGTTGTTGAACGCGATCGTCGGTGAGCCGGTGGTCGTGAACAGGTTGGCGACCGTCTCCACCTGCGCCTCGAGTCGCGCGTAGAGCGAGTCGGACTGGCCGAAGATGGTGCCCATCAGCGAGTCGAGGTCAAGCGCGATCGGCAGCACCCAGTGCTGCTCGATCGTGTAGCTCTGCGTTGAGAGTGAGCCGCTGGGCTGGTTGGTCTGGGGGTGCGGCGAGTTCTTGAAGAACACCTGCTCGCGCGCCAACAGTGCGTTTCCGTGGCAGCTGATCAGCGGCGTGCCGTCAACGGCGATCGTCAGGTTTGAGAGCAGCCCTGCGGCGTTCCAGGCGTCGGTGGCGGTGACGGTGCCGGCGTTGAGGGCGACGGCGAGCGTGCCGGTGATGACTGCCTCGATTTGGTAGATCAGGCCGCGCTTGGGCAGGTCGAAACCTGCGAAGCGGCCACCAAAGCCCGGGAACGCCTGCAGCGAGGTGGAGAAGACGTTCTCGACGGTGCGGTCGTTGAAGCCGGCTGGGTCGACTGCGAATCCGGGCGAGGGCCCGTTGACGTAGCTGGCCGCGGGTCCGGTGCCAACGGCGCCACCGCGCATCGGCGGCAGGCCCCGGGTGATCAGCTCGCTGATCGCGGCATCGTTGGGGTCGGCGCCGGCGCGCGCCCACTCCCGGGCGGCGAAGCGCTGGGGATCAAGGACACGGGTCACGGGGTTGCCTCCTGCTGGGGCGCCGCGTCCGGGCGTGCCTCTGTGGTGGGGGTGGGTGCTGCTGCGTTTGTGGCGTCCACGGCGGCCGCGGCCTGCTCGAGTGCCTGCCACGCTTCGCTGGTGACGAGGCTCTCCAGTGGCAGGGTGAGCGTGTTTGCGGTCAGGAAGGCGGTGAGGGCGTCTGCGACGGATTGGTCATAGACGTCGCCCTGGCCGCGCGACACGGTGTTGGGGTAGCCGGCCTTGCCGAGCATCTGGCCCAGCTCGTGGATCACGGGGCCGCGGTCGCCGCTTTCGACTCGGGCGACGATCGCCGCCGCCGGATCATCCGGCACGACAGGGGTGGCGGGTGTGCCGTCGCCCGCCGGCGCCGGGGTGTCTGCGCTGGGCGCGGGAGCGGGCGACGGCGCCGCGCTGGTGGCGGCGGATTCGAGCGTCGACACGCGGCTGGCCAGCGACGGGACCGTTGTGTTGTTGAGGCTGCCCAGCGTGCTGGAAAGCGAGCTGAGCGAGCTGGACAGGTTACCGATCGCGGTTTCGAGGGATGAGACGCGCGCCTCGAGCGGGTCGACTGGGGTGGGTGTGCCCTGGTCGACGGTGGTTGCGGGCTGGGGTTCGGTGACGGATGGCTCGGTGCCAGGTGTGGTCTGGTCGCTCACCGGGCTAGACCGCGTTTGAGACGGCGGTCACGACCGGCAAGTTCCACTTCTTGCCGACGTACTTGAGCGCCAGGATGAACACCGTGGCCATGATGCCGACGGTGATGATCTGGCCCAGCATCTTCGATCCAAACACGACGCGCCTCCACAAGCTCGGGGGGAAAGGTGTGGACAGCACGCTCGGTGGTCGAGCACCTGGTCGGCCACGAGACGTGCGCGGCGGGGGTGGCGTGTGTGGCTGGGGTGTCTAGCGTGCCTGGACTGCCGCGCTTGCCCGATACGTGTCGGGCAAGGGGGGCATCACCTGGTGGGTCTGGGCGATGCGGTCAAACCAGACGAAGCCATACCGCGGCAGGCCCTGCAGCAGCGCGACCGCCTCGTGGTAGCTGATCCACGGCGTCAACCGCAAAAGCTCGCGCACGTCCTGCAGGTCAAGCGGCCAGAAGCAGAAGATGTGCTGGGCCTCGGTGCGGAAGCGAACGTCGCAGCCGACCGGTCGCTGGCAGCACGCGACCACGCCGTGGCGGATGCCATCACCACGATTCCTACCGGCCACCAAGAGCGAGGTGACGCTGGGCACGGCCTGGCCGGCGGTGGCGATCTCGTAGGCCTCATCGACCCACACACACAGTGGGTGCCGCGTCTGGTTGATCCGGTCGAACAGTGCTTCGAGTTGGTGGCGGTTGTGGCTCTTTGGCATCACGTGGACGATCGGGCGCTGCCAGTTGATCAGCGACAGCTCGGCCACGGCGGACTGCTCGTCTCGGGCGTGCAGTCGGTACATCGGCTCGCCCGCCACCCGCCACTGGCCCTTCGGGTCAACCAAGACGCGGCGTGGCTTGACGACGTCTGCGATGAAGTGGCGGGCAAGCTCGCTCTTGCCGGAGCCGTTGATGCCGACGATCAGCGCTCGGTTGTGGAAATCCCAGCCCATTCAGCTGCTCGGCCAGGTGACGGTGACCGATACCTCGCGGCGGTGGCCCATCACGCCCGCCACCCGCACCCGCGCCGGCGGGCGAGTCATCTCATCTGGCCCGTTGTGGGTGTCGAAGATGCCGCGACAGATCATCGCCAGCGCCGCGTCGCCGCTGGCCACGATCAGCTCGCGCGGCACCACCGCGGCGGCGCCAGCATCCAGCCGTGCCAGTGCCATCGCATCGCGCAGCGGCTCATAGTCGGGGGGTTCGAGGTCAACGGCGAAGCCCCATGTGATTGCCGGTGGCCGGCCGCGGTTAGCCACGGGCTACCAGCCTGGTGTAGAGCTTGTCGACCTCGTCTGGCCAGCGCCGGCAGACGACCTCGTGGCGGTAGCTGCGAAACACGCTTGGCGACTCGCCGGCCGCCTTCGCCAATCGTTCCAACAGCTCGAGGCTTGGTTTCCAGCCGCGCGCGCCGCGTTCGATCTCGGTCAGGTAGCTGTGGCTGATGCCAGCCCTGGTGGCCATCGCCTTCTGGGACAGGCCGGCCGCCGAGCGCACCGCGCGCAGCTCGCTAGCCAGGCTCACCCGCGGCCGCCGATCCGCTCCATCTTCCACACCACGACCACGCCTAGCCAGATCGGCAAGAGCGCGGCGCCGACCAGCAGGCCGACGATCGCCGGCCAGCCGCCCAGTACGAACACGCCCACCGCCACCACCAGCGACACCGCCGCCAACACCAGAAGCAGGATCGTGGTCATTCGCCGGTGGTGGGGTCGGGGAGGTTGCTGATCGATTCCATCAAGGCCAGGCCCATCTGTTGGGCGCGCTCCAGGTCGAGTTGGTAGCCGTCGCTCACAAGGACGATCGCGCAGCCGACGATCACCTCCAGCATGATGTGCCACTCCGCCTCGGACTCAAGCGGTGGGAACAGGCCGGCGATCGGCTGGGTCATGCCCATCCGCCGCGCCACCGGCAACAGGCTGAGGATCTGTGCAACGCGTCCGTCGGCCTGGCGCGCCGTGGCCGGGTCAAACAGCACACCCAGGATGCTGGCGATCTTCTCCCCGACCGTGTAGCCGTCGGCTGGTTCGCCCGCCAGTTGCTCGACCAGCTCGTCGCTCATGGCGAGGGTGGCATCGGGGGTGGTGGCTTTGGCTGCCACCGCGGCCGCCCGGCCAGCAGCTCCTCGCCGGGCGCGGCCACGTCGTCTGCCTCGCTTGGCTGCCACTCCTCCGGTCGCAGGCCGGAGCGGTAGTCACCGACCTGCTTTACCTCACCGACCGCGTATGCACCCAACAGGAGCGCCGCGCCGATGAAGTCAGACTGCTGCGCCAACTTGGCCACCGGCTCGTAGCGGTTCAGCACCGACGCCACCGGCCGCGACTGCGCCGCCAACTCCCGCGGCGAGGGCTGGAACGAGTCATCCGGCCCACCCGTCCAGCGCACCGCCAGATGACAGATCCCCCACACCGCCGACAAGAGGTAGCCGGCCTGTTCCGGCGACACGCCGACGTCGACGCCCAACTGGTCGATCGCCGTTGACGTGTCGATGATCAACGGGTCAGCCGCGGCCGCCGGCTCCTCACCGCCGTCGCTTGGGAAGCGTGGCTCGGGGCCGGGGTCGCCGCCCCACGCGCTGGTCACTGGACTTCCACCTCCAGCCGGCCGATCCGCCGCAGGCAGTGGCTGGCCGCCGACTCGATAGAGGGGCCGGTGCCGATCACGTAGCGCGCCGGGTCGATCCCGAGGGTGTGCACCAACGCCATCGCCGGCTCCGCCGTCTGAGTACGCACGTCGCGCCACTCGACCGCAAGGCCGGTCGCCGTCGCCACGTCCAACAAGCGATCTAGCGCATCAAACGCCTCAGCCATCAGTCGAGTGGGTTGGCCAGGCCCGACAGGAACGACCCCAACCGGCTCGACCGTGGCTGATCCCCGGCTGGCGACGCGGCGGGAGCCGGCGCAGCCGGGGCTGAGCCCTTGCTGCGCGGCTTTGCAGCCCTGGCTCGCCGCTTTGCAGCCGGGGCTGATCCAGGGCTGAGCGGCGGATAGCCCGGGCTTGGAGCCGGCTGATCCGGGGCTGATCCAGGGCTGGGCGCCGGCCCATCCACGGCTGGCTCCGACGGCGAACCGTGGTTCGAGCCGGCGCCAGCCAGCTTCTCGGCCTGCTTTCGCCGGCCGGCCTCCAGCGCCGCCAGTTGCCGCGTGCGCTTCTCGGGATCCTTGCTCAACGCCACGCCCAGCAGCGTTACACCAGGCCGCCCCACTCGGCCAACCGTAGGACACCTTCATGCTGCCCACTGGTCGACCAGGTAGCGGAAGTAGGTGCCGAGCGGCACCCGGCGCGGCTGCTCTTGGGCGTCGTCGATCTCGATGCCGAGCCGCGAGATCTTGGCCATGGTGGCGTACCAGGCGGGGCGGCTGGCGCGGCTGCGTCCTGCTACCAAGAATCCGGCCAGCGAGTTGAGGGTGCGGACGCTGATCGTGCCGTCGTCGCAGGCCTCGCCCAACTCTGTGATTGCCTGGTTGGTGTTGCAGATCACGACGTCGGTGGCGGTGCGGGGATCGAGGATGCGGGAGAGGTGTCGGCGCACGTAGAACGTGCGCAAGTCGTCGCCGGTGACCTCGTGCAGCCACCGCTCGCGGAGCTTGGGGAATCGCATCTCAGACTCGTCACGCAGCAGCGCCCCGGGTGGCGCCAACTGTGACTCGACGCCCTTGTCGTAGGTGCGGCGCAGCACCTTGCGGCCACGGCCTGCAGCGCGCCAGTAGACCGTCTCGACGCTGTTTCGCTTGATTCCCTCGCCGCCCGCCTTCAGCCACGGCAGATCGGTGTGCAGCAGCGCGCGCATCATCGCCAACCCCTCCGCCGGGTCATCAAACACCAACCCGGCCGCCGTATCCAAGCGCGCCACCCGTGCGTCCTCACCACGCACCGCGATGCCGACCTCCGCCAACCGCTGTGCCGCCGATGTGGCGACGTCTGGTGCTTCAGCGATGCCGACCAGGCGGTGGCTGTCCCTGCCATCCAAGAGCAGCGCGGCACGCGCCTCCACGTAGGCGTGTGTCGCGTCGTAGGCGCCGACCACGGCGTCCCCGACCTTCAGGTAGCTGCCCATCGCGCGAGAGTGGCGGACGTCATCTCCGCCGGCAGATTCCAGCGCCGACACCCATCCCGGGCCACCCGCGTCGCGCCAGCGCAGCCGCACCGTATCGATGCCATGTTCGGGAGACGCGAAGCCGTGGGCCGGAGTCTCGTTAACGAGACTAGGTCCGCTGTTAGAAGGGCGGACGGGCTCAAAGGCGAGCAAATCACCCATTTTGCAAAAGCCGATCGGAGCACCAGTGCCGCTCAACCCATCGCGCGATCGACTCCAAACCGCCACGCCAGCCGGCGCCGCAGCCGAGGCAGACGATCCAGGAAGTGGGGGAGGTGGCAGTGGTCATTTCTTGGGTCATGGCGGTTTGCGGGCCTGGAAACCGAGGGGCTGGCTCAGACCAGCGCCATCGGCTGGGCTGGGGCTGGCTGGGTTGCTGTCCGCTTTGGGTGGTACGGTCACCGGGCCTGGAACCGAGGGGCTGGCGATGCCAGCCCCGTCGGCTCCATCCAGGCCCGCTAGTCGCCGATCAAGAGCCGCGTGAGACGCAGCCGGGCGACCAGGTGCTCGAGGTGTTCGTCAGCGACGACGGTCTCGCCGGCGGCCAGGTAGCCGCGGGCTTCCGCCAGCTCGCTGACCAGCAGGTCGAGCAGGTTCACGTCGATGTGCTTAACGACGTGCAGCGGCAGCGGCGATGCCAGTCCGGCCATCACGCCACCACTGTGGCTTCCATGTCCAACGTTGCGCTGCCACCCGCGCTTGCCGAGAGCGCGGCTTTCCGACACCCAGACGCCGCACAATCGTGCGGTTCGGGATAACCCACAGGGCACATCGTCGAGCGGGCCCGCTCGACGGCCAGCAGCACCTCGCGGTAGCTGGCGCCGTTCAAGAGCGCCATCGTGGCATACCAGCGGACGTTGGTCAGCCCCAGCTGCTGCTGGGCGATCCGCCGGCCACCGAGCTGGTCGCCACGTTCGCGCGCGGCGACCAGCTCGACCTGCTTGGCGGGCGTGTCCATCACGCAGCCGCCGTCTCAGCCGCCGCCGGCGCCGCCGGCTCTTCGACCGGCACCGGATCGATCGGCCGGGTCTGCATCTGCGCGCCGATCGCCAGCAGCTTGTCGCGCTCGGCCGAGTCGGTGGGCAGCTCGCCCTGCCAGGCCTGGTCGACCAGCTCCAGCATGTAGGTGGGGCTGGCCTGGCCGGTGTCCTGCTCGATGATCCGCACGGTGGCGGGCAGATCGCCCTTCTCCATGCGGCCGACCTGGCCGACGATGCCGGCCCAGAACGCCGAGAACAGCCGCAGTGAGCCGGCGTGGGTGGTGGCGACGCGCAGATCAGCCACGTCGCGCTTGCCGTACTCGGTCTGGATGCCCTTGCGGAGCTTGGCCGACACCAGGATGAAGGTGCCGTGGTCGCGCAGCAGCTCGGCCTTCTCGCCGCGCTCGAAAGGATCAAACATGCCCATGATGGGATCTCGCTTTCTGTGTGGAAAGCGGCCCGGCGCATGCTGCTGCCGAACAGGGCGATTGACGCCGTCCGGCTACTGCCCTATGCTGGGCACGCTTTCACGTGTGAGTGAAGGGATTGGGAGGGCCATCGGCGGCAACCGGTGGCCCTTCGTCATGTTGAAGAGCGCATCGGCGCATCACCTCCCTCAGAACCTGTCGCCGCAGATAACGTGTTGTCATCGGCGAGCAGCTTGACGCCGAGCTGCTGTTCAAGCTCCAGGCAGATGCCTACCAGCGCGTCGGCCACCTTGCTCACTTCGCTGCTGAGCACGGCCAGACGATCGGACGCGGCGCGAAACTCCGGCACCTGCAGACCTTGGATCGTCAGCTCGGTGATCGGTGTCGCCGGTTGACCGCTGTCGCCGGCGGGAATCACCAGCTCCCCCGCTCACGCACGATAAATGCTGGCTCGGTCAAGTCGAGAACGAGAAGCGATTGACCGCTGGGTGGTGAGCTGGTGCCATGTACGAGCGACCCTAACACAGGCCGTCGGACGGACAGGCCTCCTAGCAACTACCTTGGTCGATTTGTGATCGAGGACAAGAACACGCCGACGCTGGTGGGCGACTTGGCGGATGCGGTTAGGGCTTCCAGTCGGCGGGCACCAGTCTAAGATAGGTGACGGTTGCGCGGGGGAAGCCG
>JBBQUW010000035.1:0-33062 GCA_038212095.1 Gaiellales bacterium
GCTCGAGGCTGCTGGGTTTGGCTTCGGCAAGGCCGGCGCATCACCGGGACGCTTCTTTGACTTCGATGAAGTCAAGCAGCACACCCCCAACGATCCCGACCTCAACACCTACACCGCGGACGCAAGCTAACCACCCCGCGACAAACCACAACGGCGGTCGGTGCGGCAACCCCGCACCGACCGCTGACCACCACCACCGACCCCACCAGGAGCCACCATGCCCGACGTATCCCCGATCCAGCTGATCATCGTCATGATCATCGCGCTTGTCGTACTTGGCCCCAAGCGGCTGCCCGAGATGGGCAAGTCCCTCGGCAAGGGAATTCGCGAGTTCAAGCAGTCGGTCAGCGGCGATGACGAGCCCCAGCTCCCAGCCATCATCCCGACCGGTGCTGACGAGCAGCCGATCACTGCAGCCGCCCCGCTGCGGCCAGTCGACCAGACCGTGGTACAGCCGTAGAGGATGCACGTCGCCCACCGCTCGCACCGACCGATCAGGCAACGGGCGCCCGCCAGTGATCGCCCCCTTCCTGAATCCGACGTATTCTGAAAAGCGTGGGAGCCCGCCGAACGTGTCTTGTAGCGGCATCGCTCTGCCTCGCGGCCGCCTGTACCTCGTCGCACTCGTCCACACAGTCGGTACGGACTGATCGAGCGGAACCTTCCCCGCCGCGGTCACAGCCCGACGAGGCGTTGGTGAACTTTCGCCACCAAATCGGGAAGTCGGTCGACGGCCGCAATCTTTGGGCTTACCAGCAGGGCGATCCGGACGCGACAGAGTCGATACTGGTCGTAGGCTGCGTCCATGGCGACGAGCCGGCAGGGATAGCCGTGGCGCGGCTCGTGATCGGAAGCCGACCGCTGGCCGACGCAAACATCCTGGTGATTCCCGACCTGAACCCCGACGGAGTCCTCGCCGGCACGCGCCAGAACGCTCACGGCGTCGACCTGAACCGAAACTTTCCCTACCGGTGGCAACGCGCAAGCGCCCCCCGCACTCGCTACTACGCCGGGCCAGCGCCGCTGTCCGAGCCGGAAAGCCGCGCTGCGATGACGCTGATCGACCGGTTCCGTCCCCAGATCTCGATCTGGTTTCACCAACCCTACGGCGTGGTCGATCAATCCGGCGGTCACGTCCGCACCGAGCGCCGATTCGCTCACCTCATCGGCCTTCCCCTCCAGCGGCTTCCACGCTACCCCGGCAGTATCACCGGCTGGGAAAACCACCACTTCCCGGGAACCACCGCCTTCGTCGTGGAGCTGCCAGCGGGCACCCCCACACCCGCCGCGGCGCGCCGCTACGCAGAGGCCATCGGCGACCTCGCCGCGAGTGTCTGACCCCGATCGATGGCTCCGCGCGGGGTCTCGAACTTGCGCGAAAGCCTGAACGGCGGTGCGATACGGCCGCCGACGTGGGTGCAAACGGAACAATACCCGTGGAAGCTCCACTGGCGCCCGCTTAGTGATGGATACACCGGTTACGGGCTTCCCGGTGCCGTATTGGTGCCACCGGCCGATCTTTCTGCCCAGGCCTCGCGCATCAGAGCGGCGTCGGCGCCCATCTCGCGGCACCAGCCGCCGTAGACGCCGCCTCCGAGTGACGCTGTCAGGTCGCGGCGTAGAGGCGCCGGCGGTCAGGCACACTCGGCTCCTCTCGGGAGTTCTTGGTGGCGCTCGAGTGACAACCTGGCCCATGCAAGTTGACGGGGGTTGCAGCGCGAACACGCCCATGGTTCGACCTCGCCACCTCCTGACCGATGTGCTCGGCGGGCGCGGGTCTGGTGTTTGAGCTCTCGTGGGCTAGTGGCGGGTGGGTGGCTCGGCTCTCGGTCTGGGCGATTGTTGGTGCGGTGTGGTGGTGGGGGTCGTAGACTCGGCGGGTGATGATCTGCGCTGGGTGTGGTCACGAGTCGGAGGGGGCGAAGTTCTGCCCTGAGTGTGGCGCGCCGCTGGGTGCTCGCGCGGTGGGGCAGCGGGAGGAGCGCAAGGTGGTGACGGCCCTGTTTTGTGACTTGGTGGGGTTTACGGCGTCGTCGGAGTCGGCTGATCCGGAGGATGTGGATCAGATGTTGGCGGCGTATTCGGCGATGGCCAGGATGCAGATCGAGGGTCATGGTGGGGTGGTTGAGAAGTTCATAGGTGATGCGGTGGTGGGCGTGTTTGGGGTGCCGGCTGGGCATGAGGATGATCCGGAGCGGGCGGTACGAGCGGCGCTTCGGATCGTGGAGGCGGCGGAAGACCTTGTGGCGGTGGGGGGTGAGCCGTTGCGGTTGCGGGTGGGTGTCAATACGGGTGAGGCACTTGTGCGGCTTGGTGTCTCGCCGGGGTCGGGCGAGGGGTTTGTGACGGGCGATGCGATCAATACGGCGTCTCGGTTGCAGGGCGTGGCGCCGGTGATGGGTGTGGCGGTTGGCGTGGCTACCTATGAGGCGACCCAGGTCGTGTTCGACTACCAGGAGCTGGAGTCGGCCAACTTGAAGGGCAAGGCTGACGCGGTGCGGGTGTTCCGGCCGCTGGCGCCGCGAGCGCGGTTTGGGACGGATTTGACGCGGGCGCATTCGTCGCCGTTTGTGGGGCGTGAGATCGACTTGGCACTATTGAAGGGGATTTTCGATAAGGCGGTCGCGTCTGAGTCGGTGCAGTTAGTCATGGTGGTGGGCGAGCCGGGGTTGGGCAAGAGTCGGCTTGTGGCTGAGCTGTTTGGGTATATCGATCAGCGGCCGGCGCTGACGCGGTGGCGGCAGGGCAGGTGCTTGCCCTATGGGGAGGGGATCACGTTTTGGGCGTTGGGGGAGATCGTCAAGGCGCATGCGGGGATCCTTGAGTCCGACGATCCCGCCACCGCAACGGCGAAGCTCGATGTGGTGCTGCCCGAGGGGGAGGAGCGGGCCTGGTTCGCCAGCGGCTGCTGCCGTTGTTGGGGATTGAGGCGTCCTCATCGGCGGAGCGGGAAGAGTTGTTCACCGCGTGGCGGCGCTGGCTGGAGTTGATCGCTGAGCAGGGGCCGACCGTGTTGGTGTTTGAGGACTTGCATTGGGCGGATGAGGCACTCCTCGCCTTCTTGGAGCATCTGGCCGACAGGGCTGAGGGCGTGCCATTGATGATCGTGGGGACGACACGCCCCGAGCTGTTCGAACAGCACCCCGACTTCGGCGGTCGTCTTCGCAACACGAACGCGGTCAACCTGGCACCGCTGTCCTCTGCGGAGACGGCGCGGCTGGTCTCTGCCTTGTTGGATGCGAGTGTGATGCCGGCGGAGCTGCAGCAGCCGATCCTCGATCGGGCTGGGGGAAACCCGCTGTATGCCGAGGAGTTCGTCCGACTCCTCAACGACAAGGAGCTGCTGGTGCGGAAGGGTTCGAGCTGGGAGCTACGCGAAGGAGCGGAGGTGCCCTTCCCCGACTCGGTACGAGCCCTGATAGCAGCCCGATTGGACACGCTCACCCCTGATGCGAAATCGCTGCTCGCAGACGCTGCGGTGGTCGGCAAGGTGTTTTGGGCGGGCGCGGTCGCGGCGATGGGCGAGCGTGACTCCGGCATGGTCGTCGACATGCTGCGCGACCTGTCGCGCAAGGAGTTGGTGCGCTCGTCGCGGCGCTCGTCGATGGAGGGCGAGTCGGAGTACGCGTTCTGGCACATCCTCACCCGAGACGTCGCCTACAACCAGCTGCCCCGCGCGTCGCGCGCGTCGCGTCACGTCGCCGCCGCCAACTGGATCGAAGCGCAAGCCCCCACTCGCGCAGAAGACCACGCAGACGTGCTCGCCTACCACTACGCGATCGCGCTTGACCTGGCACGGGCATCCGGCCAAACAGACCAGGCAGCCACGCTGGAAGACCCCGCCAGGCGCTTCCTCACCCTCGCCGGCCAGCGTGCCCTCGGCCTCGACACCACCGCAGCACTGACCAATCTCGAACGAGCCCTCGCACTCACCCCAAAAGATCATCCCGACCGCCCAGACGTGCTGGTCAGCTTCGCCGAGGCCGCCCACGCCGCCGCCCGCCACAACGACGCCAAAGAAGCGCTGGAGCAGGCGATGCCAGCCCTCCAAGAGCGCGGCGATATCACAGCCGAAGCTCACGCCATGAACAGGCTCGGAGATGTGCTCTTCGTCCTGGCCGATCCGCGCTGGGCAGAGCTCCCCCGAGAGGCTCTCGCCCTGCTAGAACCGCTACCGCCCGGCCCTGGTCTGGTCGAAGCATTCAGCGGGGTCGCCAGCGTCGAAGCCCTCCAAGGCCGACCCAGATCAGCGATTAGCGCCGCCGACCGCGCTCTCACCTTGGCAGACCAACTCGGTATCGATCGACCGGCGCGCGCGCTCGGCTACCGCGGCTACGCGCGCTGCGGTCAGGGCGACGCGGGCGGACTGGACGACCTCCGCGAGGCGATACGGCTCGCCACGCAGGCTGGGCAAGGCCGCGACGTCGCCCTGCTGCACAACAACCTCGGTGTCGCACTGTGGTCATACAAAGGCCCCCAAGCTGCCATCGTCGAGCTACGCACTGGCATTGCGTATGCCACCGCCCGCGGCGTCACCGGGTTGGCTGACTTCATGACTGCGGGCATGCTCAGCCCGCTGTTTGATACTGGTCAACTCGATGAGGCACTCACCCTCGCCATCGCGCTTTCAGAGCGTATCCACGGGGATCAGATCGCCCGCGCCGAGTTTTACAGCGTCGCGGCGCGCAGCCATACCCTCCGTGGCCAGGCCACGCAAGCAGCCGGCTACCTCGATTGGCTGGAAACCACCACTCGCGACGTTGCGCACCCGGAGCCGTTGGCATTCGGCTTGGGAGCAGCCGCCATCACCCACACTGCGCTTGGAAACACCCCACGCGCCGCCATACTGCTCAGCGAAATCGCAGCCGCCCGACACGCGCGCGACACCGTCTACTACGCCTCCCTCCTCCCAGCACTCGTCCGAACCGCCATCACCCTCAACCAACCAAACATCGCCCAACAACTCACCACTGACCATCGGCCCAACACCCCCTACGCCCACCACACCCTCGTAGCAGTGACCGCGATCCTCGCCGAAGCCCACGGCGACTACCAGACAGCCGCCGAGGGCTACGCAAACGCCGCTCACCAGTGGGAACAGTTCGGCGTCATGCCCGAACAGGCCTACGCCCTACAAGGCCACGGCCGCACCCTCATCACCCTCAGACGGTCAGCCGAGGCCGCGCCCATCCTCCACAAAGCCCGCGACCTGTTCACCCAACTCGACGCCGCACCCGCCATCACCGAAACAGACCTCCTACTCCAACACGCCACCGCACTCAGCTCCTAAGAGTGCCTGTCAGCTCCCGCAGTAGCTAACCGATGCCCATGGGCGGTTTCGACGTCGAAACGACGAGTACGCGTACCCACAAACTCGAAATGCCAGCGAGGACATACCCGACCTTCACGGGACTCCTTGGCCGTCACGCGTGCGGCGACGGGTGGAGGGGTGCGGATGACCGAGGTCTTGGTGCCGTATTGGTGCCATCAGTCAGAAGAAATGGGCGTGGACGCTCCACGGTGCACCGCATAGGAAGGCGCGAAACGGCGTGTTTGTCGCAAAACGCAACTCGCGTCGCAGCGTCGAGATGCGCCTGGTAGGAATCGAACCTACGACCTTGCGCTCCGGAGGCGCACGCTCTATCCCCTGAGCTACAGGCGCGGGGATCGGAGTCTACCGCCCGCGCCCTCGGGCGCCGCACACGCTCCGGCTCGCTCGCTAGGCTCGCTGGATGCAGATCACGTCGCGCACCTTCCTGCTGGAGCTGGCCGAGCCATTCGTGATCTCGCGCAGCTCCGACACCGAGGCGGAGGTGGTGCAGGTCGCGATCACGCACCAGGGTCAGGTCGGGTATGGCGAGGGCGCGCCCGACTCGCGCTACGGCGAGAGCCTGGCGAGCGCGATCGACTTCATCGGCCGGGCTGCGCCACTGCTGGGCGACGATCCGTTCGCGCTCGAGTCGATCGAGCGCCGGATCGCCTCACTGGGCGGGGAGATGGCCGCCCGCTGTGCGTTGGACGGCGCCCTTCACGACCTGATCGGCAAGCTCAGCGCCCGGCCGCTGTGGCAGATGTTCGGCCTCGACCGCTCGGCGCCGCCGACCTCGTACACGATATCGATCGACACGCTCGAGGGCACCGCTGATCGCGCTCGCCGCGCCTCCGGTTACCACGCGCTCAAGATCAAGGTGGGCGGGCCAGACGATCTGGAGCGAGTGCGCGCCGTGCGTCGCGAGGCGCCGGACTCGTTGATCCGGGTCGACGCCAACGAGGCGTGGTCGGTCGAGTTCACGCGCGACGTCTGCCCCGAGCTGCGGTCGCTGGGCGTCGAGCTGATCGAGCAGCCGCTGCACGCCGAGAACGTCGACGGCTACCGCGAGCTGCATGCCGCAGCCCTGCCGATCCCGATCGTCCTGGACGAGTCCTGCCACACGCTGCCCGACGTGGGACGAGCCGGCGGTCTGGCCGACGGCGTCAACATCAAGCTGACGAAGTCTGGCGGCATCCGCGAGGCCCACCGCATGATCCATGCCGCCCGCGCGCTCGGCCTGCGCGTCATGCTCGGATGCATGAACGAGTCCAGCCTCGGCATCGCCCAGGCCGCACAGCTCGCGCCGCTGGTCGACGTGGTCGACCTGGACGGCCACCTGCTGAACCGCAACGACGCCTTCCAGGGGCTCGAGCTGCGCGACGGAGCGGTGCTGCCGAGCGTCCTGCCGGGGCTGGGCGTGACCCCGCTCGAGCCGTGGCCGTGACGCGGCTCGCGATCCTGGCCGAGGGCGGCTTCGCCGAGCACGAGGCGAAGACCGCGACGGGCGTGCTGCGCTACGGTAACCACGAGGTGGTGGCGGTGATCGACTCCACCCGTGCCGGCACGCTCGTCCGCGATCACGTGCCGGGTCTGGACAGCGACGTGCCGGTGGTGGCAAGCATCGGCCAGGCGTTGGCCCTTCGTCCCGACGTGCTGATGATCGGCATCGCGCCCGCCGGTGGCCGGCTGCCGGACGCCTGGCGCAACGCCATCCTGCGCGCGCTCGAGGCGGGGCTGGATGTCGAGAGCGGCCTGCACGACTTCCTGGGTGACGATCTCCAACTGGCCGCGCAAGCGGAGCGCAGCGGCGTCGCGATCCGCGACCTGCGACGGCCTCCCGCAGGGCTGGACGTGCCCACCGGGGCGAACCTGCGGGTGGACGGCCACATCGTGCTGACCGTGGGCTCGGACTGCGCCCTGGGCAAGATGACGGTCTGCCTGGAGCTCGACCGCGAGGCGCGGCGGCGTGGCCTCGGCAGCGGCTTCGTTCCCACCGGCCAGACCGGCATCGCGATCGCGGGGTGGGGGATCGCGGTGGACGAGGTGGTCTCCGACTTCGTCGCCGGCGCCACCGAACGGCTGGTGCTGGAGGGCTCACGGCGCGCGGGCGCCGGCGCACTTCTGTGGATCGAGGGTCAGGGATCGATCAGCCACCCCGCCTACTCGGGCGTGACGCTGGGGCTGCTTCACGGATCGGCCGCGAACGCGCTGGTGCTGGTGCACGAGCCGGGCCGCACGCACCTCGACATGCCCGACGGGCCGCCGATCCCGCCGCTGTCGCAGCTGGTCGACGACTACCAGCGGATGGCGCGCTACGTGCGGCCGGCAGACGTGGTGGCCGTATCGCTGAAGACCAACCGCCTGTCGGAGAGCGACGCCCGCGCGGCGATCGCAGCCGCGGAGCGCGAGACCGGCTTGCCCGCGGACGATCCGGTGCGGTTCGGCGCCGCCCGGCTGCTGGACGCCGTGCTGGCGCATAGATCCGCGCAGCGCGTGGAACCGATCATCTAGTCTCCCGCGTCGTGGCCGATCCTCGACTGCACGCCCTCGCCTCGATCGTCTGCGGCTACTCGCTTGATGTCCAGCGAGGCGACGTCGTCAGGATCTCGGCCCCGGCCAGCTCACACGAGTTCATCGCTGCGACCATCGCCGAGGTCACTCGCCTGGGTGGGCATCCGATGCTTCGCGCCAGCCTCCCGGCGATCGACGCCGCGCTGCTCCGGCTCGGCTCCGATCATCAGCTCTCAGCCGTGACCGAGATCGATCGGCTCGACTCCGAGACGCCCGACAAGACGCTGACCGTGTGGGCGGACACCAACACCCGCTACATGAGCGGGGTCGCGCCCGAGCGCCAGGCGGTGGCATCGCGCGCCCGCCTCGACCTCCATCAGCGTTTCTTCGAACGGCTGGCGGCGGGGGTGATCGGCTGGTGCGGCGTCACGTTGCCGACGCAGGCACAGGCGCAGGATGCCGGCATGTCGCTGGCCGAGTACGAGCGGTTTGTGTTCGCAGCCGGGCACGTCGAGGACGCCGATCCGATCGCGTTCTGGCGCGCCCAGTCCTCTCGCCAGGCAGCGGTGATCGAGCGGCTGTCGAGCGTCTCGCGGCTTCGCATCGTCGGCCCCGACACCGACCTCTCGATGGACGTGGGCGGGCGGACATGGCTGAACGCCGACGGCCGAGAGAACTTTCCCGACGGTGAGGTGTTCACCAGCCCGCACCACGAGACCACCCACGGCCACATCTCGTTCAGCTTCGATGCCACCTACCAGGGACACGAGTTCGCCGGCGTGCGGCTGTGGTTCGAAGATGGCCGCGTCGTCCGCCATGAGGCGAGCGGGGGCGCCGGCTTCCTCAGCGGCATGCTGGACATGGACGAAGGCGCCCGCGCGCTGGGCGAGGTCGCGTTCGGCATGAACGACGAGATCCAGCGTGGGACGCGCAACGTCGCCTTCGACGAGAAGATCGGCGGTACCTGTCACGTCGCGCTGGGCGCCGCATTTCCGGAGGCGGGCGGCACCAACCGCTCGTCGCTGCACTGGGACATCGTGTGCGATCTGCGGCAGGGCGGCGAGGTGTACGGCGATGGCGAGCTGCTCGCCCGGGACGGACGGTTTCTGTGATCGATCCCCGCGTCCAGCGCCTGGCGCGCGTGATCTGCCAGCACTCGCTGCGGCTCGAGACGGGCAAGCTGCTGCTGATCGAGGGGCCAGCGCTGGCCGAGCCGCTGATGCTCGAGCTGGCCACGGTCGCGCTCGAGCTGGGTGCGATCCCGCGCGTGCGGCCGTCCACGGCCGGTGCCCAGCTCGCCTTCCTGGAGCACGCCGACGAGCAGCAGCTGTCGTACCTGGCGCCGTCAGCGCTGGCGGAGATGGCGGCGATCGACGCCAGCGTCGCGATCCACGCCGCCTGGAACACCCGCGAGCTGTCAAGCGTCGAGCCGCGCCGCATGGCCGCCGTACAGGCCGCACGCAGGCCGCTGATGGATCTCAACATGCGGCGCTCGGCCGAGGGCGCGCTGCGCTGGTGCGTGACCGCCTTCCCCTGCGACGCGTTCGCCCAGGACGCGGACATGTCGCTGGGCGACTACGAGCAGTTCGTGTACCGCGCCGGATGGCTGCACCTGGACGATCCGGTCGCCGCCTGGCGCGAGTTCGCCGCCAAGATGGGAGAGGTCGCCGGCCGGCTGGCCGACGTGCGCACGCTGCGGGTGCTGGCCGAGGACACCGACATCACGCTGGGGGTGGCTGGGCGGCGCTGGATCCCCTGCCACGGAGATCGCAACTTCCCCGACGGCGAGGTCTTCACCGCGCCGTCGAGGCCGAGACACACGGCGACGTGCGGTTCTCGTTCCCTGCCATCTTCGCCGGCCGCGAGGTGGACGACGTGCGGTTGCGGTTCGAGCACGGGCGCGTGGTGCGCAGCGAAGCTGCCGCCGGGGCCGAGGTGCTGCGCGAGATGCTGGCGATCGACGGCGGCGCGTCGGTGCTGGGTGAGTTCGCGATCGGCGCCAACTACGCCGTCGACCAGTACTCGCGGCAGGTGCTGTTCGACGAGAAGATCGGCGGCACGTGTCACATGGCGTTGGGGGCAGGCTACCCCGAGAGCGGCAGCACCAACACCTCGGCGCTGCACTGGGACATGGTCTGCGACCTCCGCTCAGGCGGCGAGATCCACGCCGACGGCGAGCTGATCTACCGGGACGGCCGGTTCCTGCCCGAATTTGCGCCTGACCTGGCACCACCGGCTGCCTGACGGCCGGCGAGCGGCGCGAGCAGTGCGCCCATACGCGCGACGTGGGCCATGAACGGCAGGTCGTGGACGCGCAGCAGGTGCACGCCCAGGTAGGCGGCAACCGCCACCACCGCCGCCGAACCCTCCAGATTCGACTCCGGCAGTCCCAGCGGCTCGGCCGTCACCTCCTTGTGCGAGCACGCCAGCAGCAGCGGCAGCCCCAGCTCGAGCAGCTCCGGCACGGCCCGCAGTGTTGCCAGATCGGTCGCGGTGGACTTGCCGAACCCAAGACCGGGATCGATCACGATCGCGTCAACGGCGATGCCCGCCGCCACCGCATCCGCCACCCGCTCGATCAGGAAGCGGCCGATCGCCCCGGGGTCGATCTCGTAGCGGCCCCCCTGCACCTGCTTGGGGGCAAGCCCGAGATGCGTGACGACCAGTCCACCGCCACGCTCGGCCACCGCCGCGGCCAGCTCGCCGTCGGACAGTCCCGTGTGATCGTTGATCATGTCGGCGCCCGCGTCCAGCGCGGCGGCTGCGACCCCGGCTCGGTACGTGTCCACCGAGACGACCTGCTGGCAGCCCGCAGCACGGATGCCCTCGACCACCGGCAACACCCGCTCGAGCTCGTCGCGCTCGCTGAGCTCGAGCCCCGGGCGCGCGGTCATGCCACCAACATCGATCACCGTGGCACCGGCCGCCACCACATCCAGCGCGCGGGCGATGGCGCTCTCGGTGGTCGCGCTGACTCCGTTGTCGTAGAACGAGTCCGGCGTGACGTTGACGATTCCCATCAGATGCGGGTGGGGATCGGGCGGCAGCGACCGGTGGCGGAAGGTCAACACGAGCGCAGACTACCGGCAGCGCTGCGGATCCCCGCCGAGTCCTTGACAGCGAACACGTGTTCGTCTACACTCGAACGCATGTTCGCTTCACACATATTCCACCGCATGGTTGCGGGCTTCCCGGCCCTCATCCTGGGACTCGCCCTGTATCTCAGCATCGCCGCGCCATCACCCGGCGCCGCCCGCCCGCGTCACTACCGAGTTCATGCCGGCGACACCCTGTGGTCGATCGCCAACAGCCGCTACGCCGGATCCGACACCCGATCGGCGGTGTACGAGATCCGTCAGGCAAACAGTCTGAGCGACTCCACCATCGCCGTCGGCCAGCAGCTGGTGCTGCCATGAACGTCGCCGAAGTGATCTCGCTCGACGAGTGGCGGGCCGCCCGATATCTACCGGAGGATCCACCCCCGGCGGCCCCCGCTCTGAGGCTGGTCGAGGCCGACGAGCGGCCGGGGGATGCCCTGCGGCTGGACGTGTTCCTGGTCCGCGCGCAGGTGGTGCTCGCCGAGGCCGGCCACGTTCGAGAGCTCCGTCCGCTGCACGCCGTTCCCGCCAGCTGACGGAAGTCGAACGGGCTCGCCCGCGTAAGATCTGGCCATGGATCTCGACGTGGTCTTCCTGGGTACCGCCGGCGCCGTCCCCACTGCGTTGCGGGGGCCGGCCGGATATCTGGTGCGGCGCGGCGGAGAGCGGCTGCTGGTCGACTGCGGTGAGGGGACGCAGCGCCAGCTGCTGCGCTCGGTCGCCGGGCTGCCCGACATCGACGCTGCGCTGCTCACCCACCTGCACGCCGATCACGTGCTGGGGCTTCCCGGCATGCTGAAAACGTTCGCGCTTCGCGGCCGCGAGGCGCCGCTCACCGTCCACGGTCCGGCCGGGCTGACCGCGCTGTTCTCGTCGCTGGGGCGAGTGATCGGGCGGCTGACCTATCCGCTCGACCTGGTCGAACTCGATGCCGGCCAGGCGCTGGAGCGGGACGGCTACCGCATCGAGCCCTTCGCCACCGACCACCGCGTGCCAAGCCTGGGCTATGCGCTGTGCGAGCACATCCGGGCCGGTCGCTTCGACGTCGAGACGGCCACCGCGCTGGGCGTGCCGTTCGGCCCACTGTGCGGTGCCTTGCAGCGAGGCGAGTCGGTCACCCTCGACGGTGGACGAACGGTCACGCCCGCCGAAGTGATGGGCGGCGCGAGGCCGGCGCGGCGGGTCGTGTTCTCGGGCGACAGCCGGCCCTGTGCCTCGACGCTGGAGGCATCTGCCGGCGCCGATCTGCTGATCCATGAGGCGACCTTCCTCGACGATGAGCAGCAGCGTGCACGCGAGACGGGTCACAGCACAGCCCGCGAAGCGGCGGAGCTGGCGCGTGATGCCCAGGTCTCGCTGCTAGCGCTGACGCATCTCTCGACGCGGTACACCGGCGGTCAGGTGCGGGACGAGGCGAGGACGGTGTTCGAGTCGGTGGTCGTGCCTCGCGATCTGGATCTGATCGAGCTGCCCTTCGCCGAGCGCGGCAGCCCACGGCTGGTGCGCGGCGACGGACGCCAGCCGCCGATGGCCGCGCCGACCCCCGGATGAGCGAGTTCGCGTCGATGGCGTCGCGTTACGACGAGCTTCGACCCGGCTGGCGTGACGTGGCAGACGAGACGCTCGCGGAGCTGCGGGGCACACGGCGGCTGCTCGACGTCGGCTGCGGCACCGGTCGGTTCGCGACGCTGGCACGCGAGCGGATGGGCGCGCGAGTGTGGGGCGTCGACCCCTCTCCGGAGATGCTGGCGCAGGCCCGAGCGCGCGGCGCCGGCTGCGGCTGGAAGCTTGCCGGAGCAGAGTCGCTGCCCTTCAAGGACGGCTGGTTCGACGCCGTACACGCCCACCTGGTGATGCACCTGGTGGACAGCCTTCCCCGCGCAGTGGCCGAGATGCTGCGGGTGCTGGACGTCGGGGGCCGGGTGGTGGTGGTGAGCTTTCGGCCCGAGCACTTCGACCGATTCCACCTCGCGCCGTACTTCCCCTCGTTGACGGTGATCGACCGCAGACGCTTCCCGGTGCCGGCGGCGATCGAGCACGAGTTGCGTGGCGGCGGCATGCGGGTGGCCGAGCGGGCCATCCACCGCCGGGTGCAGCTGGCGCCCGAACAGGTGCTCGAGCGTGTCCGCGGCCGCTACATATCGACGCTGCATCTGCTGGACGAGGATGAGTACCAGAGCGGTCTGCGACGCCTCGAACGTGATCTGACCGGGAGTAATCGGCCGATCGAGGCCGAGCTGGTGTGGTCGATGATCGTGGCGCAGCGCCCCGGCGGACCCGAACAGACACCTCAAGGCGATCTAACAGCGTCCTAACATCGGCGGCCGATGGTGAGGGTGATGCTTCGCTCCCGACACCGCCTCCCGCTCGCCACGCTCTGCCTTGCCGCTGTCCTGGTCTGCCAGAGCGGTGCGGGCGGCGTCGTGACGACCGCCGGCGCGGCCACGCCCGCCGTCGGCACGTCGTGGGCGCGGCCGGCGATGAGCAATCCGATTCTGATCCGGCTGCACGTCGGCAGCGACTCGCTGCACCTGAACGACAACCGCGACTACATCCTCGAGATGCCGGCCGTCAAGAAGCTGGGACCGCTGTACATCCGAGGCGGGCGGAACGTGCGAATCGTCGGCGGGCTGATGTCGACCAAGATTAAGGGTCCGAACATCGTGATCATGGACGACTCGGGCACGCACGTCGGGCGCATCGTGCACATCGAGGGCGTGGTCATCAACGGCACCAGCATGGTGCCCTCGGACGGCATCAAGATCAAGGCGCCAAAGACGATCGTCCAGCTCGAGAACGACCGCATCATCGGCCTGTGGGGCTCGCTGGCCGGCTACCACGCCGACGCCGTGCAGCCAGGCGGTGGCGTCAAGCAGCTGCGGATCGACGGCCTGACCGGCTCCAGCCACTACAACAACCTCTACTTTCGCCGCGAGACGAACCCGCTCCAGCCTGCGATCGGCGAGGTCGTGATCCGCAACGCCAACATGTTCGGCTACTCCGGCAATCCGGCCATCCCGCACACGACGCTACGCGGCATCTCGATCGGCACCCAGCCCAACCCGCCCTCCGATGACTCGGCCAAGATCAACTGCGTCGTCAGCAATCCACTGGTGCTGACCAACTTTTGGGTCACGCCGCCCCCGGGCGTGCGGGCAGCGCAGTTCGTGTACCCACACGACCGCATGTCGGGCTCGGCCTCGTGGTGTCGCTCCGCGTACTCGTCGGCCACGCACACCGTGAACTGGCCCAACCTGAGCTCGACCAAGGGCGGCAAGGTGTTCGGCGCCGTACACGTCGGCGTCCATCGGGACTTCGTGCCGATGGGCAGCGTCGGCCTCGGCTACCGCTAGCGACGCTCGGCCAGCAGCGCGGCGAGGCCCTCACCAAACGCGGTCGCGCCGCCGTTGGCGGGATGGCGGACGTAGGTCGCCCGCTCGCCCAGCACCGACTCGGCTATCCGGCCCACGGCCACCACCAGCCGGGGCTGAAAGATGTCCAGGAGCCGCTCGGCGAACGGCGCGCCCGCGGCCACCTCGTTCACAGTCGGCCGGCGGTTGCTGAGCGGGTTGCCGTCGGCGTGCGGATGGTGGGGCACGGTGTTCCACAGCACCACCCGCCGCTCGGCGCCGAGCCGTTCCAGCACGCGATGCACGATCGTGCCCGACGGCTCGCTCCATCCGCGCGGCCTGTCGCTGGTGGCGGCGAACGGCGCGCCCCATCGGGCCAGGTCGCGCTCGCTGGTGAAGGCGATTCCCGACCAGCGCATGCCCTGGTACCCGGCTGCCTCGCCCAGCGCGACGACGTCCGCCGTCTCCCGCAGTGCGAGGTAGTGGCGCAGGTTGGCCAGCCGCTGGGCTCCGCCCGCTCCGCGGTACTGGTTGTGAGTGGCGCCGATCTGGGCGGCGGCGAGATCCAGTAGCAGCTGCTCGATCACGCTCACGATCGTATCCTTCTCGTCGATGGACGATTCGCACACGCAGCGAGCGCGCTCATTCGGGGCCGTCGCCGACGACTACCGGCGGGCGCGGCCGGGATATCCCGCTGCGGCGGTCGAGTGGGCGCTGCGATCGGCACCCGGCCGCGAGGTGCTCGACCTGGCGGCCGGCACCGGCAAGCTGACCGAGGCGATAGTGGCGGCTGGTGGCACGGTCACCGCCGTCGAGCCGCTGGAAGGGATGCGCCGCGAACTGGGCGTGGCGGTGCCGGGTGTCACGATCCTGGACGGCACGGCGGAGCAAATTCCGCTGGCCGACGAGGCGGTCGACGCTGTGCTGGTCGGCCAGGCATTCCACTGGTTCGACCAGGTCGCCGCGCTGCACGAGATCGCCCGAGTGCTGCGGCCCGGCGGTATGGTGGCGCTGCTCTGGAACCTGCGCGACGAGAGCGAGCCATGGGCGCGTCGGCTGTCCGAGATCCTCACGAGCGTGGATGTGGTCTCGGCTGGCATCGATCCGGAATCTGCGGTGCTGGCCGCCCATCCACGATTCATCGACGTGGAGCATGATCGCTGGCCCAATCCGGTTCCGTTCGATCGCGAGCGGCTGGTGACGTGGGCTCGATCGACCAGCCTCCTGGCGACGATGGAGCCGTCCGCGGCCGAGTCCCTGCTGGCGGCGGTGGCCGACCTGGCAGAGACACATCCCGACCTCGCCGGGCGCGCGGCGTTCCCGCTGCCCTACGTCACCCTCGCCGTCCGCGCTCGCCGCCGTGACTGACCGCCGATGCTGACCGGCCGCCGCCAGCTCGCCCTGGTAGCGCTGTTCGAGGTGCTCGTGATGTCGCTCTGGTTCTCTGCCACCGCGGTGACGCCGCAGCTGAGCTCGGCGTGGGGCCTGAGCAGCAGCGACGCGGCGTGGCTGACGACCTCGGTGCAGCTCGGCTTCGTCGCCGGCGCACTGGCTTCGGCGATGCTGAACCTGCCCGACCGCGTCTCTGTGCGGCGGCTGATGGCGCTGTCAGCGCTGGCCGGAGCGCTGGCCAACGCCGCCCTGCCGCTGTGGGCGGATGGCCTGGCCTGGGCGATCCCGCTGCGCTTCGCGACCGGTGTCGCGCTGGCCGGCGTCTACCCGCCCGGCATCAAGCTGATCGCGTCCTGGTTTCGCCGCGGCCGGGGACTGGCGGTGGGCGTGATGGTCGGTGCGCTGGCGCTCGGCAGCGGCACGCCGCATCTTGTCAACGCCGCGTCCGCCCTCAGCTGGCAGCGCGTGATGTGGGTCTCGAGCGCGATGGCGGTGGTGGCCGCCGGCCTGATCTGGCTGGCCGCGCGGGACGGCCCGCACATGGCGCCGGCCGCCCCGTTTCGGCCCCACTACGTGCTGACGATGTTCCACGAGCCACGCCAGAGGCTGGTCAGCTTCGGCTATTTCGGGCACATGTGGGAGCTCTATGCGATGTACACATGGCTGCCGACCTACGCCGGCGCCAGCTTCGCCGCGTGGCGGGCCGGAAGCGAGAGTCGCGGCGGAGTCGAGCTGACCGCGTTCGCCGCGATCGGGGTTGCTGGGGCGATCGGGTGTGTGCTGGCCGGCGCCGTCGCCGACCGCATCGGCCGTGCACCGACCACGATCGTTGCGATGGCCGTCAGCGGCGCATGCTGCCTGCTCTCGGCGGCGGTGTATGGGGCGCATCCGGCACTCGTTCTCGCGTTGCTGCTGCTATGGGGCGTCGCGATCGTGGCCGACTCGGCGCAGTTCTCGACCGCGCTGACCGAGGTCGCCGATCCCGCCTACGTCGGCACCGCTGTCACCGCCCAGACGGCGATCGGCTTCCTGATCACGGTCGCCTCGATCCGGCTGATGCCAGAGCTGGCCGGTCACGTGGGCTGGCGTTGGGCCTTCGTCGCACTGGCTGCCGGCCCAGCGCTGGGAATCCCGGCGATGGCCGGATTCGCCCGTCGCCAGGCGGCGGAACCGGCGGCCGCGCCGCACGACGTCCGCGCGTCCTGATACGATTGTCGTGGCTCGAGCACCCAGCGAGCCGCACCGCCACCCCTTTAATCCGCGGCCCGAGAGCCCGGAAAGGAGTACCACGTGAACCCGGCCTGCCCGACGACCCTGCTCCCACACCGGTGAGCGCGCCCGCGGCTTCGGGGCGTGTGTTGCTCGATCAGAGCGACATGCATCGCACCCTGCGACGGATCGCCCACGAGATCGTCGAGAAGCATCCCGATCTCGAGCGGCTGGCGCTGGTCGGCATCTACACCCGCGGCGTCACGATCGCCGAGCGGCTCGGCGAGCTGATCGAGGAGTTCACGCAGGTCGCGGTACCGATCGGCGCACTCGACATCTCGTTCTACCGCGACGACGTGCGTGCGCACCCCCAGCCGGTCGTCAAGGCCACCCGGCTGGACTTCCCGATCGGCGATCGATCCGTGGTGCTGGTCGACGACGTGCTCTACACCGGCCGAACGATCCGCAGCGCGATCGAGGCGCTGTTCTCGTTCGGACGGCCCGAGCGCGTCCAGCTGGCGGTGCTGGTCGACCGCGGCCACCGCGAGCTGCCGATCCGGCCCGACTACGTCGGCAAGAACCTGCCCACCGCCCGCGGCGAGCGGGTCAATGTGCAGCTGAGTGAGGTCGACTCCGTCGACCGGATCGTCCTTCTCCCCGGCGAACAAGGAGCGTAACGTTGGAGCTGTCTCCGCCCCCAGGCCCGCGTCCCCGCCGCCACCTGCTGGCCGTATCCGACCTGGACAGAGCCGATATCGAGCGCATCCTGGATACCGCCGCGGGCTTCGAATCGGTCGGGCAGCGCGACGTCAAAAAGCTGCCGACTCTGCGCGGCCGCACCGTCGTCAACCTCTTCTTCGAGGCGTCCACGCGCACCTCGAGCTCGTTCGAGCTGGCCGCCAAACGGCTGTCCGCCGACACCATGAGCATCCGCTCGTCCGGCTCCAGCGTGGACAAGGGCGAGTCGCTCAAGGACACCGTGCTGACGCTGTCAGCCTACGACCCGGACGTGATCGTGATCCGCCATCCGCAGGCCGGCGCGCCGGGGATGATCACCGGCCGCACCGATGCACACGTCGTCAACGCCGGCGATGGCAAGCACCAGCATCCCACCCAGAGCCTGCTCGACCTCTACACGATCCGCCACTCGCTGGGACGGGTCGAGGGCCTGCAGGTCGCGATCGTGGGCGACGTCCTGCACTCGCGGGTCGCCCGCTCGAATATCCAGGCGATGCGTGCGATGGGCGCGCACGTGACGCTGGTCGGGCCGCCCACCCTGATCCCGCGCGAGGCGACGGCGATGGGAGTGACCGTATCCCACGACATCGCCGACATCGGTCACGCCGACGTGATCTACGTGCTGCGGATGCAGCGCGAGCGGATGCTGGAGGGTGCGAACTACGTGCCCTCGCTGCGCGAGTACGCCGCGCTGTGGGGAGTCACCTCGGAACGCGTCCGCCCGGGCCAGCTGGTGATGCACCCGGGTCCGATCAACCGCGGCGTCGAGATCTCCGCCGAGGTGGCTGACGGCGCCGGGTCGCGGATCGTCGACCAGGTGCGGGCCGGGCTGGTGACGCGGATGGCGGTGCTGTACGACCTGCTCTCCGAGCCACGCTTCACCGGCGGCGAGGCGGACCTGCGCGTGGTACAGCCGGCCGGACAGGAGGTGGCGTGATGCAGCGGCTCTTCCAGCGTGACGCGCCACCTGCGAACCTGCTGGTCGTCGGCGCCCGGTTGTACGACGGCACCAGCGGTCTGGAGGGGGTGCAGCTCGATGTCCGCATCGCCGACGGCACGATCGCCGAGATCGGCACGTCGCTGCCCGCGGAGGGCGAGACGATCGATGGCCACGGGCTGACGATGACGCCCGGTCTGATCGATCCGCACGTGCACCTGCGCACCCCTGGTGATGAGGATGAGGAGGACATCGCCTCCGGCAGCCGCGCGGCCTCGGCGGGCGGCTTCGTGGCGATCCTGGCCATGCCCAACACCGATCCGGTGGTCGACTCCTCGATCGTGCTGGCCGGGCTGGTCGGGCTGGCGCGCGAGCAGGCCGCGGTGCCGACCGGCTTCTTCGCGGCAATCAGCCGCGGGCTGGAGGGGCGAGAGCTGGTCGACATGGGCGAGCTGGCCGCCCGTGGCGCGATCGGCTTCTCCGACGACGGACGACCGGTCGAGCGGGCCGGCCTGTTACGACGAGCGCTCCAGTACAGCAGCGTGACCGGGCTCAAGCTCTCGCTGCATGAGGAGGATCTGTCACTCACGACCGGGTCGCAGATGCACGAGGGCGCCGTCTCGGCCGAGCTCGGGCTGCACGGCTACCCGGGCATCGGCGAGAGCGTGATGGTGGCACGCGACCTGCAGATCGCGCGGTTCGAGGGCGCGCCCCTGCACCTCTGTCACATCTCGGCCGCCGAGTCGGTGGCCGAAATCCGTCGTGCCAAGGAGCTCGGCGTCGCCGTCACCGCCGAGGTGTCGCCGCATCACCTCTGCCTGACCGACGAGTTGGTGCGCGGACTCGATCCGGGGATCAGCAAGATGAACCCGCCGCTGCGGTCGGCGGCAGACCGCGCCGCGCTGATCGAGGCGCTGGCGGACGGCACGCTCGACTGCATCGCGACCGACCACGCACCGCACCGCTCGCACGAGAAGGAGGTCCCGTTCGAGGCCGCCGCCAACGGCGTGATCGGGCTCGAGACCGCCTTCGCAGCTGTCTACACAAGCCTCGTCGCACCGGGCCTGGTGCCGCTGTCGACGGTGATCGAGCGGATGTCGTCGGGGCCTGCCCGAGCGTTCGGCCTGCCCGCTCCGGCGCTGCGGGTGGGCGAGCCTGCCAACCTCGCGTTGTGGAACCTCGGCGAGAGCTGGCTGGTGGCGCCGCCGTACGCCTCGCGGTCGCGAAACTGTGCGTTCGTCGGTCACTCACTGCAGGGCCGCTGCACGATGACCGTGGCCGGCGGTAGCGTCGCCCACCGCATGGTCGAGGTGGCGCGATGACTCCGGCCACGGCTGCGCTGCTGGTGCTCGAGGATGGCACCGTGCTCGAAGGTGAGAGCTACGGCGCCCGCGGCACCGCGCTGGGCGAGCTGGTCTTCATCACCTCGATGAGCGGCTACCAGGAGATCGTCACTGACCCCTCGTTCTCCGGCCAGATGATCACCTTCACCCAGCCGATGATCGGCAACTACGGTGTCGAGGTAGACGCCTCGGAGTCCGACCGTCCGCACGCCCGCGCCGTGATCGTGCGTGAGGGCCGTAACGCCGCGCCGACGGGGCGCGAAGGCTTCAGCGACTGGCTCGACCGCCACGGCGTGGTCGGCATCCAGGGCGTGGACACGCGCATGCTGACCCGCCGGCTGCGAGACGGCGGCACGCTGCGCGCCGCCGTCTGCTCGGATGGCACCAGCGTGCTGGAGCTGCTCGGGGCGATCGCGTCGGAGCCGGCGATGGCGGGGCGCGCGCTGGCAGCCGAGGTGTCCCAGGTCGCCGTCAGCGAGCTGCCGGCGCTGGCGCCCGAGTGCGCCCACGTGGCGGTGATCGACTACGGGGTGAAGGGCTCGATCGTGCGCATCCTGCGCGAGAGCGGCGCGCGAGTGACGCTGTTTCCCTGGAACGCGACCGCTGCCGAGGTGCTGGACTGCCGCCCTGACGGTGTGCTGCTGGCCAACGGTCCCGGCGACCCGGCGGCGCTTCCCGGCTGCGTCGCCGAAGTGCGCGAACTGATCGGCAGCACGCCCGTGTTCGGCATCTGCCTCGGCCACCAGCTGCTGGGCAGGGCGTTGGGGCTGGAGACGTTCAAGCTGCGCTTCGGCCATCGCGGTGCCAACCACCCGGTGCTGGACGTCGACACCGGCCGCGTGCTGGTGACGGCGCAGAATCACGGCTTCGCGGTGCGGGTGCCCGAGGGCGGGGGAGAGCTCGAGACCGACTTCGGCCCGGCCCGGGTCACCCATCTCTCGCTCTACGACGGCACCGTTGAAGGCCTCGCTCTGCGAGACCTGCCTGTGACCTCGATGCAGTTCCATCCCGAGGCCAGCCCCGGCCCGCACGACGCGCGGGTGGCGCTCGAGCAGTTCGTCGCCAGCCTGGCCGGGAGCCCGGTTGCCTAGGCGCGACGACATCCACAAGATCGCTCTGATCGGATCGGGGCCGATCGTGATCGGCCAGGCCTGCGAGTTCGACTACTCCGGCACGCAGGCGCTGCGGGTGCTGCGCGCCGAGGGCTACGAGACGGTGCTGATCAACTCCAACCCGGCCACCATCATGACCGACCCCGGCTGGGCCGACCGCACCTACCTCGAACCGCTCGACCTCGAGGGCGTGCGCGCAGTGCTCGAGCGTGAGCGGCCGGACGCGCTGCTGCCGACGCTGGGCGGCCAGACGGCGCTCAACCTGGCATCGCTGCTGACCGAAGCCGGTGTACTCGAGGAGCTGGGCATCGAGCTGATCGGCGCATCCTACGACGCCATCCACTGTGCCGAGGATCGCGAAGCGTTCGCCGCGACGATGGCCCGCATCGGGCTGCGGGTGCCGCGCAGCGTGATCGCCCATACGCTGGCCGAGGCGCGGTCGGCGATCGAGTCGGGACTGCTGGCGCTGCCGGTCGTGATCCGGCCCGCCTTCACGCTCGGCGGCCAGGGTGGCGGCTTCGCCGGCACGCCCGCAGAGCTGGACGAGATCGTCTCCCGCGGCCTGCGCGAGAGCCCGATCCAGCAGATCCTGCTGGAGGAGTCCGTGGCGGGCTGGGGAGAGTTCGAGCTGGAGGTGATCCGCGACCGCAAGGACAACGTGATCGTGATCTGCGCGATCGAGAACATCGACCCGATGGGTGTGCACACGGGCGACTCGGTGACCGTGGCGCCGGCCCAGACGCTGACCGACCGCGAGTACCAGGTGCTGCGCGACGCGGCCGCCGAGGTGATCCGAGCGGTCGGCGTCGAGACGGGCGGCTCGAACGTTCAGTTCGCGCTCAACCGCGACAGCGGCGAGCTGGTCGTGATCGAGATGAACCCGCGCGTCTCGCGCAGCTCGGCGCTGGCCTCCAAGGCCACCGGCTATCCGATCGCCAAGGTGGCGACCAAGCTGGCGGTGGGCTACACTCTGGACGAGATTCCCAACGACATCACCGGCACCACGCCGGCCTCGTTCGAGCCGGCGCTGGACTACGTGGTGGTCAAGCTGCCGCGGTTCGCGTTCGAGAAGTTTCCCGGCGCCGACGCCGTGCTGACCACCCAGATGAAGTCGGTGGGCGAGGCGATGGGTATCGGCCGCACCTTCAACGAGGCCTGGGGCAAGGCGATGCGCAGCCGTGAGCTGGACGGCACCGTTCGCACCGGCGGCTCGGTGGCAGAGGGCGCCTGGGACCGGTTCGACGTGATCTGCTCGCGGCTGTTCGACGGCGAGGCACCGGACGCGTTGTCGGCGGAGTCGAAGGTGCACCCGTGGTTCGTGGACGAGTGGGCGCGGGTGGCCGAGGCCGAGCGAGGGCTGGTCGGCGGCGACCCGGCCACGCTCGACGTGGCCGGCTGGCGGCGGCTGAAGCGGCTCGGCCTGGCCGACGCCCGTATCGCCGCGCTGACCGGCCGCCCGGAGACGCTGGTGCGCAGGCTGCGGCGGGCGTGCGGCGTGCGGCCCGTGTTCAAGGCGGTGGACAGCTGTGCGGCCGAGGTCGAGGCGCGCACGCCCTACTACTACTCGGCATACGAGGACGAGGACGAGCTGCGGCGAGGGGAACGCGAGAGCGTCGTGATCCTGGGCGCAGGGCCCAACCGGATCGGCCAGGGCATCGAGTTTGACTACTGCTGCGTACAGGCCGCGCAGACCTTCCGCGCGCTTGGCTACGACGCCGTGATGGTGAACTGCAACCCGGAGACCGTCTCCACCGATGCCGACTCCAGCGACCGGCTCTACTTCGAACCGCTGACGGTCGAGGATGTGCTGGAGGTGATCGAGCGCGAGCACCCGATCGGCGTGGTCGCGCAGTTCGGCGGGCAGACGCCGCTCGGCCTGGCCCGCAGGTTGGAGGAGGAGGGGGTGCAGCTGCTGGGCACGCCGTTCGATGCGATCGACGTGGCCGAGGATCGCGAGCGGTTCGGCGGCGTGCTGGCCGAGCTTGGCCTGGAGGCGCCGGCCTGGGGCATCGCCCAGACCGACGACGACGCCGCCCGCATCGCTGCGCAGATCGGGTATCCGGTGCTGGTGCGCCCGTCCTACGTGCTGGGCGGCCGCGAGATGCGGATCTGTTACGACGAGGCCACGCTGCGATCGCGGCCGGTGGCGCCCGGATCGCTGGTCGACCGATTCGTCGAGGATGCGATCGAGGTGGACGTGGACGCCGTGTGTGACGGCAGCCGGACGTGGATCGGCGCCGTCATGCAGCACGTCGAGGAGGCTGGGGTGCACTCCGGCGACTCGGCCTGCGTGATCCCGACGCTCTCGCTGGGCGACGAGGTCGAAAACGCGATCCGCGACCAGACGCGCGCGATCGCCGAGGCGCTGGGCGTGCGCGGGCTGATCAACGTCCAGTTCGCCGTGCAGGGCGCTCGCATCTACGTGATCGAGGCCAACCCGCGGGCGTCGCGGACGGTGCCGTTCGTGGCCAAGGCCACCGGGCTGCCGCTGGTCGAGGCCGCCTGCCGGGCGGCGCTGGGCCTGCCCGTCGACCTGGTCGAGGGGGCGCCCGAGCACATCAGCGTCAAGGCGGCGGTGCTGCCGTTCCAGCGCTTCTTCGGCGCCGACCCGGCGCTGGGCCCCGAGATGCGTTCGACCGGCGAGGTGATCGGCATCGGGCCCGACTTCCCCACCGCCTTTGCCAAGGGCGAGCGGGCCGCCGGCCGGCCGCTGCCGCGGGAAGGCCGAGTGTTCCTTTCGGTGCGAGACGCCGACAAGCCGGCCGCCACGATGCTCGCCGCGCTGCTGCAGTCGCTCGGTTTCGACCTGGTCGCGACGGCGGGCACGGCCCGCGCGCTACAGAGGATCGGAATCCCCGTCGACACCGTGCAGAAGGTGACGCAGGGCTCGCCCAACGTGGTCGAGTTGATCCGCGACGGTGCCATCAACCTCGTCATCAACACGCCGCTCGGCCGCGGCGCTCGCGCGGACGGCTACGAGATCCGCGAGGCGGCGATCCGCCACCGCATCCCCTGCATCACCACGCTGGCGGGAGCGTCGGCCGCGGTGCAGGCGATCGCACAGGCGCGCGAGATCGCACCGGTGGCGCTGCAAGACCTGCACCGTGCCGCCGCCGCGGGCGAGCATGCCGCCCGCTAGGCGCCGGCTGGCGGTCGACCGCGTCGAGGCGGTCGGCTCCTACACCCTGCTGGTGCTGCGTGCCGATGGCATCGACTGCGGCCGGCCGGGGCAGTTCTTCATGCTGCAGGCGGTGCCCCAACCGGTCGGCGCGTTCCTGCCGCGGGCCTTATCGGCAGCCTGGGCGGATCAGCACGAGGTCGCCTTCCTGCTCGATGTCCGCGGCGTAGGAACGCGGGCGCTGGCGGCCGCCGACCAGGTCGAGCTGCTCGGTCCGCTGGGCCACGGCTTTCCTGAGCACACGGGCCCGGCAATCCTTGTGGGAGGCGGTATCGGCGCTGCCATCCTGCCCTGGCTGGTGCGCACGCTGCCCGGTCCGGTGACCACGCTGCTCGGCTTCCGCGAACCGGCACAAGCGGTCTGCGCCGCTCTGATCGACGAATCGGCCACAGTCGTGCTCGAGCCGACGCTCGTGACCGAGCCGCTCGCCCGGCTGCTGCCGGCCGACGCCACCGTCTTTGCCTGCGGGCCTGACGCGATGCTGCACGCGGTGGCTGCGATGTGCGCCGAGCACGAGACGCCGTGCCACCTGGCGATGGAGGCGGCAATGGCGTGCGGCTTCGGCGCCTGCTACGGCTGTGCCGTCGAGATCGACGGCGAGTGGAAGCGGCTGTGCATCGAGGGGCCAGTGCTGGAGGCCGGCCGTGTCCTCGCCTGAGCTCGCCACCGAGATCTGCGGCGTCGCTCTGGAGCATCCGATCGTGAACGGATCGGGGACGTTGGACGCGCTGGTGGCGGGCACGCTGGGACTGTCCGCCTTCGTCACCAAGACGGTCACGCTCAACCCTCGCGCCGGCAACCCACCGCCGCGCATCGCCGAGACGCCCGCAGGCATGCTCAACTCGATCGGCCTCGCGAACCCTGGACTGGACGCATTCTGCGAGCGTCACCTCCCGCGCCTGGCCGAGCTGGGCGTACCGCTGATCGTCAGCGTCGGTGGCTGGAGCCGGGAGGAGTACGCGACAGCCGTGTCGCGGATCGGCGCCCATCCCGCGGTGGCTGCGATCGAGCTGAACGTCTCGTGCCCCAACGTCGAGACCGGCTGCATCTCGATCGGCACCGATGCCGACGAAACGCGGGCGCTTCTGCGACGCTGCGGCGCCGAGACCGAGAAGCCGTTGCTGGCGAAACTCTCGCCCAGCGTGGCCGACGTCGCGGCGATCGCCTCGGCCGCCGCCGAGGGCGGCGCGCAAGGTCTGGTGTTGATAAACACCGTACGCGGCATGGCGCTGGATCGAGTCACGTTGCGGCCGTTGCTCGGCGGTGGAGGCGGCGGTCTTTCCGGTCCCGCGATCAAGCCCGTCGCGCTGCACGCGATCTTCCACTGCCGTGCCGCCACCGGTCTGCCCATCATCGGAATGGGCGGCGTGGAGTCGGGCCAGGACTGCCTTGAGTTCCTGGCCGCCGGCGCGTCGGCGGTGGCCGTCGGCACCTCGCTGTTCCGCGATCCCGCCCTCCCTGCACGGCTGGTGGAGGAGCTGCGTGACGCGCTTCGCGCACGAGCCGTTTGCAGCGTGGACGACGTGGTCGGCTTGGCACATCTTGACCACAGTAAGGCTCAAGTTTAGATTGAGTGATCGATGTGCGATTTCGGCCTATTTAGGCCGTTTTTACTTGCTTGCGCAGCCCGCCTCGTCTGATATTATCGGCGGGCAAGATGGCAACGCTCCTTACGCAAGCACCGTCCCGCTCACTCGACCAGCGTCTCGACGCGCTCGACCGAGCGAACCACATCCGAGTGCAGCGGGCACAGCTCAAGCGCGCGCTCAAGTCGGGCGAGACCAGCTTCGACCGCATCCTGCTCGACCCGCCCGACTTCGTGATGACGGCCAAGGTCTACGACATGTTGCTGGCCGTTCCGAGGCTCGGCCGGGTGCGCGCCGGCCGGCTGCTGACGCAGTGTCGGATCTCGCAGGCCAAGACGATCGGCGGGCTGTCCGAGCGACAGCGCGGCGAGCTGGTCGACCTGTTCAACTCCTAGACCTGCGATTGGTGCCGCTGGCATGAGCGGTCGGCTGTTCGTCATCTCCGGACCGTCGGGCGTCGGCAAGGGGACGCTGATCGCGTCTGCGCGCGAGCGGCTGCCGCTGCTCGAGCTGGCCACGTCCGCCACCACCCGCGCGCGGCGGCCCGGCGAGGAGGACGGCCGCGAGTACCGCTTCCTCTCTCCGCAGCAGTTCGAGCAGGGGGTGCGGGAGGGTGCATTCCTGGAGCATGTAGAATTCGCCGGCCACCGGTACGGCACGTTGCGAAGCGAGGTTGACCGGCGGCTGGAGGAGGGCTCGAGCGTTCTGCTCGAGATCGACGTGCCGGGCGCCCGCGAGATCGAGCGCCAGGTGCCAGACGCGGTGCTGGTGTTCATCGCGCCTCCCGACATCGGTGACCTCGAGCAACGGCTGCTCGCGCGAGGGGTGAACTCGGCCGACGAGATCGCCAAGCGGCTGCAGATCGCCCACGACGAGATCCGGGCCCGAGATCACTTTCAGCACGTGATCGTGAATGATGACCTAGACCGCGCCGCCTCCCAGCTCACCGAGCTGATCCGGACGGCGCTCAGCGAGGAGACCAGATGATCCATCCCAAGATCGACATCCTGCTGGAGCATGTGGACAGCAAGTACGCACTCGTGATCGCGGCCGCCAAGCGCGCGCGCCAGATCAACGATTACCACCACCAGCTCGGCGAGGGCAGCTTCGAGGGCTTCGCGCCGCCGCTGATCGAGTCGCGCTCGAAGAACTTCCTGACCATGGCCCTGGAAGAGATCGCCGAGGGCAAGCTGAAGGTCTCGACGTCGGACAAGAACGCCTGAGTCCACCCCGGATCGGCCTGATCGGCGACCCCGACGACGGGGTCGCCGCGCACCGGGAGATCCCACGGGTGCTGGCCGAGCTGGGCGCTGACCACCGTTGGCTCGAGACCGGCCGCTACACCGGGCCGGGCGAGCTTGAGGGGCTGGACGGCATCTGGTGTGTCCCCGGCAGCCCGTACCGGTCGATGGAGGCGGCGCTGGCGATGATCCGCAGCGCACGGGAGGCGGAGACGCCGTTCCTGGGAACCTGCGGCGGTTTTCAGCACGCGCTGCTGGAACACGCGCGCAACGTCGCCGGGATCGTACGGGCGGAGCATGCGGAGTCGTCGCCGTCGGCCGCTCACCTGGTGATCGAGCCGCTCTCGTGCTCACTGGTCGGTGCGGCGGGAGCGATCCGGCCGGTACCTGGTACCCGGCTGTTCGCGATCTACGGGCAGACACCGCGCGTCGAGCGGTACCACTGCTCCTACGGACTGGCACCCGGCTACCGCCACCTGGCGGAGTCGGACGGTATGCGCGTGGCCGCGCTGGACGACCAGGGCGAGACGCGCGCGGTCGAGCGGGACGACCAGGGCGAGACGCGCGCGGTCGAGCGGGACGGTCGGTGGTTCTGGCTGGCGACCCTTTTTCAGCCCGAGCTCTCCTCGCCGGCCGGCCGCCCACATCCCGTGATCGCGGAGTTCGTGGCCGCGGCCCGGGCGCCGTACACTTCCTGAATGATCCTGCTTGGGGTGAGCGGAGGTGTCGCGGCCTACAAGAGCTGTGAGCTCGTGCGACTGCTGGTGCGCGACGGCCACAACGTCCAGGTGATGCTGACGCCCGCCGCGGAGCGGTTCGTGGGCCAGACGACGTTCGCCGCCCTGTCACGGCGGCCGGTGCTGACCGAGCGCAGCGCCGCGGTGTTTCCGCACCTCGAAGCCTCGGCCGCCGCCCGCATCTGCTGCATCGCTCCCGCCTCCGCTAACACGATCGCCCTGCTCGCGCACGGCGAAGCGCCGAGCGTGCTGGCGCAGTCGGTGCTGGCGTTCACCGGCCCGCTGCTGCTCGCGCCCGCGATGAATCCACGCATGTGGTCGGCCGCGGCCACGGTGGAGAACGTCCGCACGCTGATCGACCGTGGCGCCGAGATGATCGGCCCCGACAGCGGCGAGATGGCGGAGGGCGAACACGGCGTCGGCCGGATGGCCGAGCCGGCTGTGATCGCCGAGCGAATCGCGCTGCGCCTGGCCGCCGGCCAGAGTCTGGCGGGTGTCCGGGTGCTGATCACAGCCGGTGGCACGCGCGAGCCGCTGGACGCCGTCCGCTTCCTCGGCAACCGTTCGAGCGGCCGGATGGGCGTCGCGGTCGCGGATGAGGCCGCTCGCCGCGGCGCCGACGTGACGCTGATCCTGGCCGCCGCATCGGCCACCCCGGCGGCGTCGCTGCGGACGCTGCGGGCGGAGTCGGCCGAACAGCTGCACCGCTTGACGCTGGCCGAAGCCGAATCTGCGGACGTCGTCGTGATGGCGGCGGCGGTGGCCGACTACCGCCCGGCTGCGACGCTCGACGGAAAGCGGCGCAAGGACGGCCGGACGTGGACGATCGAGCTGGAGCCGACCGTCGACATCCTGGCGGAGCTGGGACGGCGTCGGCAGCCCGGCCAGACGCTGGTCGGGTTCGCCGCCGAGCACGGCGAGGGCGCCGTGCAGCGGGCGCGCGAGAAGCTCGACCGCAAGGGCGCCGACATGGTGGTGATGAACGACATCAGCCGTGGCGATATCGGATTTGACTCCGATCACAACGAAATCGTGCTGGTGACGTCAAAGGGAGAGAGCTCCATCTCCCGGCGCTCAAAGGTGGCGTGTGCCGCGGCGATCTGGGACGCGCTCGGGAACCAATCAGCCGCCCCGACCGTACAGCAGCGTACGACCGTCTGACGAGAGGACATCCTGTGGAAGCACATGAGGTGAAGGACGCCGCGCAGTCCGAGGCGATCGCCGGAGCGGGGGAGACGGCGCGGCGGGTGATCGCCAACGTCGCCCGCGTCATCCACGCGCCCGCGGGCTTGCTGGAGCGCTGCGTGCTCGCGCTGCTATGCGAGGGGCACATCATCCTCGAGGACTTCCCAGGCGTCGGCAAGACGATGCTGGCCAAGTCGCTGGCACGCTCGCTTGATTGCGAGTTCGCGCGCATCCAGGCGACCCCCGATCTGCTGCCGTCGGACATCACCGGCGTGAACGTGTTCAACCTGCAGGCGAACGAGTTCGAGTTTCGGCCCGGCCCTGTGTTCGCCAACCTCGTGCTGGTGGACGAGATCAACCGCGCAAGTCCAAAGACGCAGTCCGCCCTGCTCGAGTGCATGCAGGAGGTGCAGGTCACGATCGACGGCTCGACCCACCGGCTGGCGAGGCCGTTCATGGTGATCGCGACCCAGAACCCGATCGAGTACGAGGGCACGTTCCCGCTGCCGGAGGCGCAGCTCGACCGGTTCGCCATGCGCCTGCACCTGGGCTACCCGGAGATGGCCGACGAGGCTCGCATGCTCTCCGAGCACGCCGCGTCCGAGCCGCTCGAGGATCTGCATCCGGTCACCGCGGCGGCCGACCTGGAGGCGGCGATCGAGGCCGTCAAGGGCGTCTACGTCGAGGAGAGCCTCAACCGCTACGTGGTGGCCCTGCTGCGCCACACCCGCGGCGACTCGCGTCTCGCGCTCGGCGCCAGCCCCCGTGCCGGCATCGCGGTCATGCGGGTGGCCAAGGCCCACGCCGCGCTGCGCGGCCGCGAGTACGTCATCCCGGCAGACATCAAGGACGTGGCCGCCGACGTGCTGTCGCACCGTGTGATCATGGCCGCCGATGCGCGCAGCGGCGGGATGGATCCAGCCGAGGTGATCGGCGACGCGCTCGATCGCACCCCGGTGCCGGTGTAGCGGGTGGCCGCGTGACCGCTCGCGGCAAGGGCACGCTCGCGCTCGGCGTCGCGCTCTACCTCGCGTCATGGGGGTTCGGCACGGGTGCCATGTACCCGGTCGCGATCGGGCTGATGGCGCTGCCACTGCTGGCATGGCTGTGGGTACGCACTGCGGCACGACCCAACGAGCTGCGCCGCCGCACCGGCCGCCGCGAGCTGGTGGAGGGAGGGCGGGTGGTGGTGGATGTCGAGCTGCGCGCGGAGGGCGGCCCGCTTCCGGCCCGCGCCCGGCTGGCCGAGAACGTCGGCAGCCTGGGGCTGCGCGACGTCCCGCTGCAGCGTCGCGGCCACTCGCTGCGCGGACGCTATGCACTCGACCCGGCCCCGCGCGGCCGCTACCGGCTCGAGGCGGCCGAGCTGGTGGTCGACGATCCGCTGGGCCTGGCAGAGGCGCGATCGACGCTGGATCGGGTGGACACGCTGCTCGTCTACCCGCGCGTGTACACGCTGGACGGGCTGTTCACCGATGCCGGCAGCGCCGGCGGCGACGCGGGGCGCGCGTTGCTGCACCGCACCGCCGGCTATGACCTGCACTCGATCCGCGAGTTCCAGCAGGGCGAGAGCCTGCGCCGCGTGCATTGGAGGTCAACGGCCAAACGGCGGCGGCTGATGGTCAAGGAGCTGACCGACACGCCCCGCGATGAGTCCGCGGTGCTGCTCGACTGCGACCGCAGCGGCGACGTGGGCGCGCCTGGACAGAGCAGCTTCGACGCGCAGGTGCGGGTGGCCGCCTCGCTGCTCAACCGGATGGTGGAGCGTGGCCAGCGCTGCTCGCTGGTTATGCACCAGCAGGCTCTGCGCCGTGTCCGGATCCAGGCCGGCGGGGGCGATTGGGGCATCGCGCTGGCGGCGTTGGCAGCCGCCCGGGCCGACGCCGACCGGCCGCTGGCGAGCCTCGTGCGCGAGGCGCTGGGCGCCACCGGCGCCGCCGAGGCGATCGATGCCGCCCGTCTCTACGTGGTCACCGCCTCGCTCAACCCCCAGCTTGCCGCGCGGTTGGTGGCGCTGCGCACGGCCCGCCGAGACGTGGCGGTGGTGTGGGTGGACGCGCCGACCTTTGCCGGCGTGGAGCGCCTGCCCGGTGAGTCTGACGCAGCCTCGCTGGTGCTGGCGCGGGCCGGCGTCTCGGTCGCACACCTGCGCGCGAGCGACGACGTCGCGGCCGCGCTCTCGGCCACGATCGCGCGGAGCGTCGGGCATGCCTGAACGACTCGCGGTGCTGGTGGCGGTGATGCTGTTCTCGGGCTGGCACTGGTCGCAGCTGGAGCGGCCGCAGCTCTCGGCTGCGGTGCTGGCCGTGCTGGTGGTGCTGGCCATTGTGCCGGCCATGCTGGATGCGATCGGCCGCCGCCGATGGGCACTTGCGGCGCTGCCGTTGGCGGTGTGGATGGCGGTGTGGTCGGCGTTCGGATACCAGCCCTGGCAGCTCGACCACCAGCTGTACCCGCTGAGGGTGGCCGCCGGGCTGCGTGACGGCGCCCGCAGCTGGTTCGACGCCGTCACCCCGTTCGATCCCGGCCACTTCCCGCTCACCGACGGCCTGGTGCAGCTCGCGTTCTTCGCGCTGGCCGCGGTGTTCGCCTGGTTGCTGCTGGACGGTCGCCACGCACTGACGTCGGTGGCCGCCGCCTTCGCGCTGTTCGCCATCCCCAGCACGGCGCTGACGTCGGGCAGCAGCGGGCTGCGGGCAGCCATGTTCCTGGTGCTCGCGCTGGCGATCCTGACCGTCTGCCAGCCGGGCTCGACCGTCCGCGGCATCGCGCTCGGCCAGCTGGCGGTGCTGGGCACCGCCACCGTCGTGGCCGGCCTGGTGGTGGCTGCCGCGCCCGGCGTGGCAAAGGGCGCGCTATTCGACTGGCGCAACTGGAATCCGCTGGGCGGCGCGCCGGGCCAGGTCAGCGTCGGCTACGTGTGGGATCAGCACTACGGCCCGCTCAAGTGGCCGAAGAAACGCACCACCGTGTTCGAGGTCGTCTCACCGCGGCCCCTGTACTGGAAGGCGACCACGCTGTCTGAGTTCAACGGCGACCACTGGCAGAGCACACCCGCGATCCTGTACCCATACGCCAGCACCGACTCGGTCGGTTTTCCGCCGACGCTGCTTCCTGAGAAGGCGGTCAGCCCGGACCGCCGCGGCGACATCGTCCAGGCCACGATAAAGGTCGACGGCCTGGCCGACCAGCACCTGCTCTCGACCGGTCAGCCGCTGCGCTACGACATCAGCCCCGCGATCTCCGCCACCCTCTATACCGATGGAACGCTCTACGCGACACGCGACCTCGCGCGTGGCACCAGCTACACCATCCGCGCCTACGCCCCCGATCCCTCGCCCCGCCAGCTGGCCCGGGCCGGCGCGCAGTTCCCGCCAGACGTCATCGGCGGCATCGTGGTCAACACCAACCGACTTCCGATCTACCCCACCCAGAGCGATCCCTCCAACCTCGCCCAGATCCTCGGCCCGCAGTTCGGCAGCGCCGTCCAGCAGGTGTGGCATGCCTCGAGCGCCGACGAGGCCGGCAGCGAGTATGGCGCGGTGGTCGCGGTCGAGGCCTACCTGCGGGCAAAGCCGTTCCGCTACGACCAGACGCCGCAGTACCGCAACGGTGTGCCGGTGCTGGTCGACTTCATGACCCGCGCGCACGCCGGCTACTGCCAGATGTTCGCCGGCGCGATGGCGCTGGTGTTGCGCACCCACGGCATCCCTGCCAGGGTGGCGGTCGGATTCACCGAGGGCAGCGCGAGCTCGACCAACCACTACGTCGTCCAGGATCGCGACGCCCACGCCTGGGTCGAGGCGTACTTCCCGGGCTACGGGTGGCTGCCGTTCGATCCCACGCCCTCTCGCGCGCTGACGCAGCAGGCCTCCACCTCGAGCAGCGTCTTCTCCAAGGTCGCGCGCTACTCGGACGTGTTTCTGCACGGCGTGCCGAACGCCAGCGCGCCGATCACCCAGAGCCTGGTGCTGGGAGGGCCCCGTGGAAAGCGCACCGGCCCGCCCAGCCATGGCATCCACAAGGACGGCGGCAGCGGGGCCGGCCAGACCGTGGTCGCCGCGCCCAGCCACCATGGACGCAGCCTGCTGGTGTGGCTGGTGACAGTGGCCATGGCACTGGTGGCAGCGCTGG
>JBBQUW010000036.1:0-32973 GCA_038212095.1 Gaiellales bacterium
ACCAACAACCGGCGACTGGCCGGGCACGTCCGAGCGTTACGGTGCAATCTCATCTGGGGCCTCCTTGGAAGTCAGGGTCTTGGACAACCCAACTCTCCAGGAGGCCCCGGATGAACAACGCTCCTAGGAACTACAGCTAGCCGGCGGCGATCGCCAGCGTGCCGGTCACTGCCATCGCGACGCCGACCCGCTGCCAGATCGCCAGCCGCTCGTGCAGGTGGATGTGCGCCAGCGCCACCGTGACCACCGGAAACAGCGATCCCAGCACCGCCACGACGCTCAGCAGCCCCTTGGTGGAAGCCAGCGCGAAGGCGCCGTTTGCGGTGGTGTCGAGGATGCCGATCGCGATCAGCGGCGTCAGCGTGCCGCGCGGGATGCCGGGCCGCGCCGCGATCGCAAGCGATCCCAGCACCAGGACCGCCGTCACGCGAGCGAGCGCCACCCCCCACAGCGCGTCGAAGCGACCGGCGTGGTCGAGGCCGATCAGCTGGAGCCCAAACATCAGCGCCCCCAGCAGCGCGAACAGCACCCCGGCGCCACGCACCGCGCCCCCGCCTGCATCGCGCTCCCGGGCCGCGAACACCACGCCCAGCAGCGCCATCCCGATCCCGGCCAGCTGGATCGGTGAGGGCCGCTCGCCGGTTGCCAGCCCGACGATCACCGGCACCGCCGCTCCGGTCGCGAGAATCGGCGCGGCCACGCTGATCGAGCCCACCGCCATGGCCCGGTAAAACGCGAGCGCTGCGATCACCCCCGCCAGCCCGGCCGCGATGCCGGGCAGCAGCACCCCGCCGGCCGGGTGCGGTGTGCGCACGAAGGCGACCACCACGATCCCGATCATCCCCGCGGTCTGGCTGACGAGCAGCACGGCCAGCAGTGGGTGCCGTCGGCTCAGCGACCCGCCCATGAAGTCGGCCACTCCCCAGAACAGCGAGGCGCACAGCGCGAACGCGATCGGCATCGCGGGAGGTTACCCGCTGGTCATCGGAAGCTGGCGATCAGCCCCCGGGAGATGCGCTCGTGCACCTCCGGTGTCGGCCGGCCGCCGATCATCTCCAGCGCCGCCAGCACCGCGCCGACCACTGGCGGCGCCTCCAGCCGGGTCAAGAGCGCGGTTGGGACGGCGCGCGAGATCAGCGTCTCCAGCAGCTCGCCCCCGCCTCGGAACAGCCCGCCCGAGAGCACCAGCTCGTACGGTCCAGCGTCGAGCTCGAGACGTTGTGCAACCGTTGCCGCCGCGCCGCCCAGCTCGGCCGCCGCCCACTCGATGATCCCGACCGCGACAGCGTCCCCCTGAGCCGCGTGCTCAAGCGCGAGCGGCGCTGCGTTCAGCTCTCCCTCGCCGCCGCGGCTGTACACCTCGAGCATCTGCTCGACCGAATCAGCGCCCGTGAGCGCGCACAGAGCCTCGCTGAGCGACGTCTCGGGGCCACGGCCGACATACGCCCGCGCCACCGCGCGGATCACCTGCTCCGCGACGTCGGACGCGCTGCCCTCGTCACCCAGCAGCCGCCCAAGTCCGAGCGTGCGAAACGTCTCGCCGGTCCGGTTTCGGCCGGCAACGACGGTGCCGGTGCCCGCTATCACGACCACGCCCCACGGCGCCCGGGCACCGGCCCGCAGCGCGATGAACGAGTCGTTCAGGATCGTACGCGGACAGGTCAGCCGCAACGGCTCGAACGCGGTCTCCAGCCGGCCGACGTCCGAAGGCCAGTCGACCCCGGCCAGCCCGAACACGGCCGCATCGATCTGGTCGCGGCGAAGCTCCGAGGCCGCCAACGCCTTGTCGATCGCGTCGCCGATCGTGTCGGACGCGCCCCGCAGCCCGACCGTCTCCCAGTTGGATGGGCCGCCGGTGGCGGCGCCCAGCACCGCCCCCGTCTCGTCGCACAGGGCCAGGTGGGTCTTCGACCCGCCACCGTCGACGCCCATCACGACCGTCATCGCACCGCCGATCGGTAGGCCTGGTCGACGACCGACATCACGACGGCGCCGTCCTCGCCGTCCGGGCGCGGCGGCCGGCCGGCCGTGACAGCGTCGATGAACTCCGCCATCTGCGCCGAGTACATCGGCTGGGAGCAGTGCTCGTACCCCTCCGGCCCCTCGATGAAGTCCCACACGCGAGCGTAGCCGCCGGTGCCGTAGACCTCGGTGTCGGCCTCGAGTCCGGCCAGATGCGGCTGCCACCAACCGCACTCGACGATCGAGTTGACGCCGCCCGACCAGGAGATCAGCAGAATGCCATCGTCATCGACCGCGAGCTCGCGGTAGCGCGTGCCGATGGTCGCGCAGACCCGCTCCGGCAGGGGATCACCGAGCAGGAAGCGAGCGGTGTCGATCGCGTGGACGCCCATGTCGACAAGCGCCCCGCCGCCCGCCAGCTCACGATCGACGAACCATCCGGCCGGGCCCCAGGCGGCGTGCACGCCGTACCCGCGCGTCTTCACCACCTCACCCAGCTCGCCGGCGGTGATCTTCCGCCGCAGAGCCTGCACGTCTGGATGGAAGCGCCAGCAGTGCGCGACCATCAGCGATGCACCCGAGCCGGCCGCGGCCGCGTTCATCGCCTCCGCCTCGGCCAGCGTGCGCGCCATCGGCTTCTCGACCAGCACGTGCTTGCCCGCCTCCAGGCAGGCGATCGCCTGCGGCGCGTGCAGCGCGTTGGGCGTGCCGATCACCACGGCGTCGATCGAGGGATCGGCCGCCAGCTCGCGCCAATCGGTGGTGATACGCGGGATGCCGTGTCGCTCCGCCACTGCCGCCAGCGACTCGGGACGCCAGTTCGCGGCCGCGACCAACTCCCCATGCGGGTGCTCGAGCACGCCGCGGGCGTGGTAATCCATGATCCAGCCAGAGCCGAACAGCGCTATCCGCATGTCGCGGAAGTTACCCCTTCACGCCGGTCAGCGTGATGCCTTCGATGAAGACACGCTGAGCGAGGAAGAAGATCACGATCACCGGCAGCATGAAGATCAGTGCGGCAGCCATCGTCAGGTTCCAGTCGACGTGGTGGATGCCGCGGAACGACGAGAGCGCCACCGACAGCGTCTGCGAGTCGGGGTTGGTGGCGAGGTAGATCAGCGGCCCGTAGAAGTCGTTCCAGGCGTAGATGAAGTTGAACAGGGCGACGGCCACGATCGCCGGCTTGGCCAGCGGGATGATCACGCGCCACAGGATCTGCAGGTCGCCGCCGCCGTCCACCCGCACGGCGTCGGTCAGCTCCTTGGGGATGGTCATGAAGAACTGGCGCAGCAGGAAGATCGAGAAGGCGTCGCCAAAGAAGCTGGGGATGATCAGCGGCTTGAGCGTGCCGATGAACTGGATGCCCGTCCAGTCATGGAACTGCCTCGCCCACAGGATGTAAAGCGGGATCGACGTTACCTGAGTTGGCAACATGAGCGTCGACAGCACCAGCAGGAAGACGATGTTGCGGCCCCGCCACTGAATCCGCGAGAAGGCGTAGGCGACCGGCACGCAGCTGCAGACCACTCCCACCGTCGAGAGCCCGGCGTACAGGAAGGTGTTCCACAGGTACCGCGGGATGTTGATGTCGCTGAACACCCGGCGGAAGTTCGACCACACGAACGGGTCGGGCCAAACCTTGCCCGTCAGCGCCTGGCTGTCGCTCTGCACCGCGGTCAGGAACATGTAGACGACCGGGAACAGGAACGCGGCGGAAACGCCGATCAGCACGGCGTGGTCGGCCACCGCAATCAGCAGTCGGCGGCGGCGCACCGCCGCCGGGCGACGGCGGTGGGTGACCGCGGTGCTGGGAACGGGTTCGGCAACGCCGGCTATGACAGGCCCCCGCCGTAGTGCACCCATCGCCGGGACGTCAGCAGCAGGATCGCCGTCAGCACCATGGTGGCGACGAACATCACCCACGCCATGGCAGACGCGTAGCCCATGTGGAAGTAGCTGAACGCCTGCTCATACAGCCACACCGAGTAGAACAGCAGCGAGTTCTGCGGGTCGCCGACGCCGCTGCCCGCGGTGGTGGCGCTGACATACGCCTGGTCGAAGTACTGGAAGCCGTCGATGATGCCGGTGATCAGCGTGAAGAAGATCACGGGCGTGATCAACGGCAGCGTGACGTAGCGAAAACGCTGCCAGGCGCTGGCGCCCTCGATCGAGATCGCCTCGTACAGGTCGCGCGGCACGTTCAAGAGACCCGCCAGGTACAGCACGATCGCATCCCCGATGCCCCACAGCGCCAGCACCAGCAACGCCGGCTTGGCCCACATGGGGTCGAAGAACCAGAGCGGCTGGCCCAGATGCAGGTGGCCCAGGAACTGGTTGATCGGGCCCGTGGTGGGATTGAACAGGTAGACGAACACCAGCGTGGCGCCGACGGTGGGCGCCATCGACGGCATGAAGAACAGGGTGCGATAGACGTTCACGCCACGCTTGGGCCGGGTCAGGAGCATCGCCGTCGCGATCGCGAACACGATCCGCAGTGGCACGCCGAAGGCGATGATCCACAGCGTGTTTCGCACCGACGTGGAGAAGAAGGGGTCGCCCTGGTTGGGGGCGCCGTTCAGCGTCAGCTTGCCGAACATGAACCGGTAGTTGTCCAGGCCGATCCAGCGCGGCGCGCTGATCAGGTCGTAGTGGGTGAACGAGTAGTAGAAGCTGAGCACCATCGGGCCGCCGGTGAACGCCACGAACCCCACGATCCAGGGCGACAGCAGCACGATCACCGTCCGGTACTTGCGCAGCGACGCCCGCCGCCGCGCACGCCGGCGCTCGGCAGGCGTGCGCTGCGGGTAGGACGCCGCGCTGGGAGCGACCGCGGCTACGGCGCCGTCCCCTGCGCGAGTTGGTTGGCGACGTTCTGGTCGAGCTTGGCCAACGTCGCCTGCAGGTCGGCGTCACTGATCTTGCCGGCCTGCCAGCTGCTCTCGAAGTTATCGAGCAGGTTTGCGTAGCCACCGCCAGACGTCTGCAGCGGAGGCGCGAACGCCGACTTGGGGTTGCTCCATACGTCGAGGAACACCTTGAACTGCGGCGGCACGGCCAGGGCCGGCGACGCGATCGAGGCAGGCGTAGTCGGCACGTTTCCGACCGCGTTTGCCATCTGCACCAGGTAGTTGGTGTCGGACGCCAGGTACTTGACCAGCAGCCACGCCTGGGCCGGGTGCTGGGCGCCCTTGGGGATGCCGACCACGGTGCCGCCGACGCGAGCCGAGCCGTACACCGAGGGGTCGGCCGCCGGCATCGGCACCGTGCCGTACTGGAAGTTCGGGTTGTCGCGCTTGATGAACGCCGTCCGCCACTCACCGTCGAACGTCATCGCGACCTTGCCGTTCTCGAAGGCGTTGCTCTTGTTGAACTCGTTGTTGGTGTTGGCGGCGTAGAACTTGGTGATGTTGTCGTAGCCGTACCAGTCGATCAGCTGCTTCTGCCAGCGGAAGGCCGAGGCCCAACCGGGATCGGTGCCGAACTGCGGCGCGTTGTTGGCGTCGAACCACTTGGCGCCCCATGCGTTGGCGAGGTCGCCGGGGCCAATCTCCTCCCACTGGTTGAGCGGCACGAACCCGGCCACCTTGATCGAGCCGTCCGGGTTCAGCACGGTCAGCTTCTTGGCGTCCGCCATCAGCTCGTCCATCGTCTTGGGCGGCGTGATGCCGGCCTGGGCGAGCAGCTTCTTGTTGTAGTACAGGCCATAGGCATCGGTCAGCGACGGCAGCGCGCACTGCTTGCCAGCGACGTTGGTGTAGGTGATCGCGGCCGGCGCGAAGTCGTTGATGGTGAGGTTGTCGGCCGACATGAATGGCGTCAAGTCCTGCCAGAGGCCGCTGGAGCAGTACTGGCCGATGTAGTCAGGGCCGAACGGCATCGCCACGTCGGGCGGGTTGCCGCCGTTGATCGCATTCAGCAGGTTGGGGTCGAAGGTGTCGTTATTGGTATTGGGCTGCACCTGCTGCTTGACCGTGATCCACGGGTACTTGGCGGTGAAGCCCTTCAACGCCTCGTTGAACGGCTTGCCCTCCTCGCCGCTCCACAGATCCCACATCGTGATCGTGACCGGGGTCTTGTCGATCTTGCTGGATGGGCCGGCCGAGCTGCCGGAGTTCGAGCTTCCCCCGCCGCAGCCGGCGATTGCGAACACCGCCGCCGCCAGCGCGGCTGTCAGTCCCCAGCGTCTCATGCGAATCTCCTTACGGTCGGCCTTGCCTGCATCGGGTGGGCGTACACGATCATGCCGGAATCTCCCTGCGTTCGAGGTCTCGAGATCTGTCGAAGAGCTGATCCTGGGCGGCCGCCAACGCGGTCGCCACGGCGCCCCGCAGCACGGCCTCGTCACCGAGCTGCGACATCGCGATGCGGGGCCGAAACGGCGACAGCGAGCGCAGCTCGCGCTCGAGCGGCGCCAGCAGCAGGTCGCCGTTGCCGGCGATGCCTCCGCCCAAGATCACGAGCTGCGGGTCGAGCACCGGCGCCACCGCGGCAATCGCAAGCGCGATCCGGGCCGCCTCGGCCTCCACCACCCGCCGTGCGTCCAAGTCGCCGCGGCGGGCGCCGGCGAAGATCGCCTTGGGCGTGAGCGGCGGCGGCATGCCCAACGCGCGGGCGTGGCGGACGACCGCCGAGGCCGCGGTCTCCTCCTCGAGCTGGCCACGGCGGCGAAATCCGCCGTCGTGGGGATCGCCGGCACCGATCGGCATGTAACCGATCTCGCCGGCCGCGCCGCCGGCGCCCCTGTAGACGTCACCGTCGATCACGATGCCCATGCCAACGCCGGTGCCAACCCAGAGGAAGACGAAGTTCGCGACGCCCCGGCCGGCGCCGTCGCTGCGCTCTCCCAGCGCCGCAAGGTTGACGTCGTTCTCGAAGCTGACCAGCGAGCCAAGCTCGCCGCGGATCGCGTCCACCAGCCCCTGTCGTCCCCAACCCGGCAGGTTCGGCGCGTGCGCCAGCAGACCGCGGGCGGGATCGAGCACGCCCGGATTGCCGACACAGGTGTGCGTCACCTGCCGCCACTGGAGCCCGGCGTCGGCAGCCACCTGGCGTGCGATCTCGCCGATCTGAGTGATCAGCGCACCCGAGCTGCGCGACCGCGAGCGCTCGTCTCGGTGGGCGACGATGCTGCCGGTGATGTCGGCCAGCGCCGCTCGCAGCCGGTGCGCCCCGACGTCGATGCCGACCACCCAGCCAGAGCCGGGGTTCAGCTCGTAGAGGACGGCGCTGGGACCCTTGCCTCCCGTCGCCCGGCCCACCTCGTGCACCAGGCCGGCATCCAACAGGCTGCCCAGCACCAGCGACACGGTCGGTTTCGAGAGGCCGCTGGAGCGCGAGATCTGCGCGCGCGAGCTGGCGCCGGCGCGGCGGATCAGCTCGAGCACGGTGCGCTCGTTGATCGCACGCAGCAGGCTTGGCTGGCCCGCTGCAAAGCTCATTCCCTCGACGGCCGTGACGATCCCCCTTCAGGGCGTATAGTAAGGAAACCTTACTGACAGTGAGAGAAAATACGCCCCCGGGCGGATGGAAGTCAAGACGCGAACGAGGAGCGGTGACGATGAGCGAGCTCGCTATCCGTGGTGGAACTCCGGTGCGCAGCGATCCCTACCCCCGCTGGCCGCAGCTGGACGAGCGCGATGCGGAGGCGGTGGCCGTGGTGGTGCGGAGCGGCCAGATCGGCGGCTGGCCCGAGCCAGGGCCGCGCAACGCCGAGTTCGCAGCCAGGTTCGCCGCGTACCAGGGCGCCGACCACGGCATCGTGATGGTGAACGGCACGGTCACGATGGAGGTCGCACTGAAGGCGCTGGGCATCGGCTGGGGCGACGAGGTGATCGTGCCCGCCCTGACGTTCGCGGCCACCGCGTATGCGGCGATCGCAGCCGGAGCGCTGCCGGTGATCGTGGACGTCGAGCCAGAGCGCTGGACGATCGACCCCGACGCCGTCGAGGCCGCGATCACGCCGCGCACGCGGGCGATCATGCCGGTACACCTGGGACAGCAGATGGCCGACATGGATCGGCTGGAGGAGATCGCCCTGCGCCACGGCCTGGTGATCGTCGAGGACTGTGCGCACGCTCACGGTCAGCAGTGGGCCGGCCGCGGCGCCGGCTGCATCGGCGCCTTCGGCTCGTTCAGCCACCAGTCCTCGAAGATCCTGACCTCCGGCGAGGGCGGCACGCTCTTGACCAGCGACGAAAGCTTGGCCCGCCGCGCCCACTCGATCATCGACTGCGGCCGGCCCAAAGACGAGCAGGGCCGGGAGTACACCTTCGGTGCCAACTATCGGCTCGGCGAGCTCAACTGCGCGCTCCTGTGCACACAGCTCGACCGCTTCGAATCGCAGCGGGCCGAGCGCGAGCAGGGTGCGCGGCTGTTCGAGCAGTTGGCGGCCGGACTGACCGGCGTCAGCATCAACCCGATCCATCACCGGGTCAGCCGCTGGAGCTTCTACCGCTACCTGTTTCGGATCGACCCCGAGGCGTTCGCGGGTGCCGGTTGCGAGGCGGTTGCGGACGCGCTGGAGGCCGAGGGGGTCGCCGCCGAAGTGCAGTACCCGCCGATGAGCCGCTACGACCTGTTCCAGCCATCGCTGTCGCGGCTACCGGTATGCGTCGAGCACGCCGATCGCCTGGACGTCTCGAAGATGAGCTTCCCGGTGGCGGAGTCGGCCGCAGAGCGCGAGGCCGTGTACCTGAACGAGAACGTGTTTCGGGCCGGGCGCCAGGGCGTCGAGGACGTCGTGACGGCGCTTGCCAAGGTGCAGGCGCACGCGCACGAACTGGTTCCCGTGCGCACAGCAAGCGCGTAGAGTTGACGCGTCAACCGGAGGGATGATGAGCGACGCGACGATGTACATCGATGGGGTGTGGACCGAGGGGCAGGCCCGTGATGCGATCACGGTGACCAGCCCGGCAACGGGTGAACGGCTGGGCGAGGTGCCGGTTGCGACCCTGGCCGACGTCCACGCCGCGGTGCTCGCCGCCCGCCAGGGGCAGCGCGCGCTGGAGGCGATGACCGTCTACGAGCGAGCCGAGCTGCTGCATGCCGCCGCCGACCTGATCGAGGCGGACATCGAGCAGATCGCCCGTGATCTGGCGCTGGAGCAGGGCAAGCCGTGGCGCAGCGAGGCGGTCGAGGAGGTCGAGGAGACGGTCGGCAACTTCCGGATGGCGGCCGAGGACGTCAAGCGGCTGGACACCGCCGTCATCCCCAGCGAGCGGCGGGGCAAGATGGTGTTCACCTTCCGCAAGGCCAACGGCGTGTTCGCCGTGATCACGCCATGGAACTTCCCGATCATGATCCCGTCGGAGCTGATCGCTCCGGCGCTGGCGACTGGCAACGCGATCATCCTCAAGCCCAGCGAGTACACGCCGCTGGCGGCGCGGCGGCTGGTCGAGCTGCTGCACGAGGCCGGGTTCCCGGCTGGGTCGGTCAACCTGCTGTTCGGCACCCGCGAGGTGGGCGAGGCGCTGGTCACACATCCCGGCGTGAACGCGATCGCGTTCGTCGGGTCGCACACGACGGGCGAGGCGATCGTCCGGTCGGCCGGGCTCAAGCGCACCCTGATCGAGGCCAGCGGAAACGGCCCGCTGATCGTGCTGGCCGACGCCGACGTCGACGCTGCTGCTGCCGCGGCGGTGGAAGGGGCGGCCTACCTGGCAGGGCAGGTGTGCGTGGCGACCGAACGCGTGCTGGTGGCGCACGAGCTACGCGAGCAGTTCGTCGAGCGTGCGCTGGCGCATGCCGGCGAGGTGGTGCTCGGCCATCCGCTGGAGGCGGATACGACGATGGGCCCGCTCAACAACCCGGCCGTGGCGGACAAGATGGATCGTCACCTACGCGATGCCGCCGACCGCGGCGCGCGGGTGCTGATGGGAGGCGGCCGGGCGGCCGGCTTCCCGACCGACCTCTACTACGACCTGACGGTAGTGGACGGTGTCGGCACAGACGCGCTGCTGTTCCGTGAGGAGTCGTTCGGGCCGGTGGTGCCGATCACGGTGTTCGACGACGACGACGAGGCGATCCGGCTGGCCAACGACAGCCACCTGGGGCTGCAGGCGGCGGTCTACACGGCGAGCCTCAAGCGCGCCTTCCGGTTCATCCACGAGATCCGCTCAGGCAGCATCCAGATCAACGAGTCGGTCGGCTACTGGGAGGGGCGTCCGCCGTTCGGCGGGGCGGCCGGCACCAGCACCGGCTGGGGCCGGATCCAGCTGGAGGACTTCACGGATCTGCGCACCGCCACGGTCGACTACCTGAACACGCGCGACTAGCGGCTCACAGCGCGCCGCGTGGTGGTGGCGGCGAGTGTCAGAAGAAGCGCGGCAGGTACGCACGGTTCGCATCCAGCAGCGCCTCCAGCAGCGGCATGGCGATGCGGTACTGCGACGTCAGCGGGTTCGCCATCAGCGCCTTCAGCGCCAGATCGCGGTCGCCGCTGACCGCAGCCGCAACCGTCAGCCGCTCGTACGCCTTCACCTGTTCGACCAGGCCCAGCATCTCCGGCGCCAGCGGCTCGACCGGCAGCGGCGTCGCCCCTGACGCGTCGATCCGGCACGCCACCTCGACCACCGCATCCTCGGCCATGTTCGGGATCGCGCCGGCGTTGCGCACGTTCACCACCTGCACGTCGCCGCGATCCGTGTGCAGCGACTCGACCAGCATCGCTGCCGCCTCCGAGTAGAACGCGCCGCCCCGCTTCTCCAGCAGCTTCGGCTTGATGTCCAGCGCTGGATCGGCATACATCTCGAGCAGGCTACGCTCGATCTCCATCACCTCTTCGGCCCGCGGCTGCTCGCCGCGCTGCTTTTCCAGCACCTCGTCCGTGAGGTAGAAGTACCGCAGGTAGTACGACGGGATCGAGCGCAGCAGCCGCACCAGGTCGCCCGGTAGGTCGACGTCCTCGCCCAGCTGGTCGGCGTAGCCATCGATCAGCTCGGGCAGCCGGTCGACGCCGTCCACCAGCACCCTGCGCTCCCACGACAGATGGTTGAGGCCGACGTGCTCGAGCTGCACCTGGGCGGGCTCGACGCCAAGCTGCTTGGCCAGCTCCCGCTGGAAGCCGATCGGGATGTTGCACAGGCCGATGGCGCGATGACCGTGGTCGATCAGCGCCTGCGTCACCAGCCCGGCCGGATTGGTGAAGTCGAGCAGCCACGCGCCGTCGGCACCGAGGCGGGCGGTGTCCTCCGCGATGTCGAGCACCACCGGCACTGTCCGCAGCGCCTTCGCGAAGCCGCCGGGACCGGTCGTCTCCTGCCCGATGCAGCCAAACCTGGGCGGGATCGTCTCGTCCTGCAGCCGCGCTTGCAGGCCGCCAACGCGCAGCTGGACAAGCACGAAGTCCGCCCCCTCCACCGCCCGCTCGCGATCCGTGGTCAGGGTCAGGCGGCCGGGAAAGTCGAGCTTACGCAGGATCCGGCGAGCGAGGCCGCCGACCACGTCCAGCCGCCGCTGGTCGATGTCGTGCAGCACCAGCTCCTCGACGGGCAGCACGTCGCGGCGCAGACCGAAGCCCTCGACCAGCTCGGGCGTGTAGGTGCTGCCGCCTCCGATAACTGCCACTTTCACAACGGCGGCATCCTACGGTATTCTGCGCTCGAAGTGAAATCGTTAGGAAAGTTTCCTGACAGATTCGTCGCCGAGATCTCCGGCCAGCCGGAGGCGCTGCGAAGGACGGCGCGCGGCCTCCACCAGCAGGCGCCGCAGATGTCGGGACTGCGCGCCGCGGCCGCCGGCGCGTCGCCGATCCTGTTCACCGGCATGGGCAGCTCCTACGACGCCTGCTACCCCGCGGTGACCGCGCTCAGCGGCCGTGGCGTCTCGTCCGCGATGCTGGACACCGCCGAGCTGCTGCACTTCCGCCTGCCCACCCTGAGGCCGGAGATGCTGCTGGTCTGCGTCAGCCAGTCGGGCGAGAGCGCCGAGCTGGTTCGGCTGCTGGACTCTCTGCCCGGCGACGCTCGCCCCACCCTCGCCAGCATCACAAACGGCGGCGGCAACACGCTGGCGTCCCGCGCCGATATCGCAATCGACAGCTGCGCCGGCGAGGAGCACGGCCCCAGCACGATGACGTTCGCCACCGCCCTGGCGGTGCTGGACGCGCTGCTCGACCGCGATCCTCCGATCGAGCGCGCGGCGCTCGAGATGGAACGCCTCACGGCCGAGCCCGAGCGGGTTGCCGACCAGCTCGCTGGCTGGATCGACGGCCGCCCCAACGTTGCGCTGGTGGGCCGCGGGTCGGCGCGAGCGGCCGCCGAGATGGGCGCGCTGACATTGAAGGAGGCAGCCCGGCTGCCGGCGGAGTCGCTGCAGGCGGCCCAGTTCCGCCACGGCCCGCTGGAGCTGGCCGGGCCGGGGCTTGCGGTGATCGTGATCGCCACCGAGCCGCGCACGCGCGAGCTCGAGCTGGGCCTCGCCGGCGAGCTGGTGCGGGCGGGCGCCGCTGTGCTGGTGATCAGTCAGGACGGTGAGGCCCCGGACGGTGCGCTGGCGATCTCGATCGGGCAGCTGAGCGGTGGATTGGCCGCGGCGGCGGCGACCGTGCCGGCTCAGCTGCTCGCGTGGCGCCTGGCGCGCTCGCGCGGGCTGACGCCAGGGGAGTTCGCCCTGGCCGGGAAGGTGACCACCCGTGAGTGACCTGCGCGTCGCACTGACGATCGACACCGAGCATCCCGACCATCCCGCGGACGCCGGCAACCCTTCCCGCTTGGTCGCCGCCCTGGCCGCCGCGGACGCGCGAGCCAGCTTCTTCCTGCAGGGCCGCTGGGCGGCGTCGCAGCCCGACCTGGCACGCAGCATCGCCGAGCGCGGCCACCTCGTCTGCAACCACTCGAACGCCCACGCGCCGATGCCGATGCTGACCGACGAGGGCATCCGCGACGCCGTCCGCAAGGCGGAGCGAGCGATCGAGACCGCCACTGGCACGTCACCGCGCCCGTGGTTTCGCTGCCCCTACGGCGAGGGCGAGGACGATCCGCGGGTGCTCGGGGTGCTGGAGGAGCTGGGCTATCGCAACGTCCCGTGGGACGTCGACCACGAGGACTGGCGGCCCGGCCGCAGCGCGGACGAGCTGGTCAGCGGCGTTGTCCGGGACGTTGTCGTTTACGGCGACGGCGCAATCGTGCTGCTGCACTCGTGGCCGGACGCCACGTTGGCGGCGATGCCGGCGATGATCACCGGCCTGCGCGCAGCGGGGGCCGATCTGGTGGGACTGGATGAGCTCGCGTAGAGGCCCGGCCGCCGTGCTGGCGGTGGACGGCGGCAACTCCAAACTGGACGCCGTGCTGATCGCCGCCGACGGCAGCGTGCTGGGCGCGGCACGCGGTAGCGGCGCCAGCTTCTCGCCGCTCGATCACGAGGCCTCGTTCGCCGAGCTGACACGCACCGTCCACGCCGCCGCACGGTCTGCGGGCATCGACCCGGAGCGCAGAACGATCGCCCGCGTCGGTGTCCACTGCCTGGCCGGTGCCGACCTGCCGGTCGACGATCGGCGGCTGCAGAAGCGGCTGAAGGACCTTGCCTGGTCGCCCCGGATCGTGCTTCGCAACGACACCTTCGCCGTGCTGCGGGCCGGCACCGACCGCACCTGGGGAGTCGGCGTCGTGTGCGGCACCGGCCTCAACTGCGCCGCCGTGTCACCGGAGGGCCGCATCGTGCGCTACGCGGCGCTGGGCGAGATCTCGGGCGACGGTGGTGGCGGCGACTGGCTCGGGCTGCACGCGCTGCGGGCCGCGATCCGGGGTCGCGACCTGCGCGGCCCCCACTCCGTGCTCGAGCGCGACGTCCCGGCCCACTTCGGCATGCGCACGCCCAGCGAGGTGATGGAGGCGATCTACGTCGGTCGCATCGATCAGCACCGGTTGACGGAGCTGCCGCGGCTGGTATTCAAAGCGTCGAGTGCCGGCGACGTGGCCGCCCGCGAGATCGTCGACCGGCTGGCGGACGAGATCGTTGCGATGGTGATCTCGGCGCTGCGACGGCTGCGCATGACCCGCAAGGACACCGAGGTGGTGTTGGGCGGCGGCGTCGCCCGCGGCCGCGATCCGCAGCTGCTGGGCCGCATCCGCGCCGGCGTGGCGGCGGTCGCGCCGAGCGCCTCGGTGCACGTCGTCGACGCGCCCCCCGTGATCGGCTCGGCACTGCTTGGGCTTGACGAGCTCGGTGCCCGCAAAGGAGCATACGGACGTGTCCGCTCGGCGCTGACGCACGACCGGATGACCGGATCTCGAAGGGAGAGGTGACGTGGCCCGTATCGTGCTGGACGAGGTGACCAAGGTGTTCGGCGCGGACGTCGTCGCTGTCAACCACGTCTCGATCGAGATCGCCGACGGCGAGTTCATGGTGCTGGTGGGTCCGTCGGGCTGCGGCAAGTCGACGCTGCTGCGGATCGTGGCCGGGCTGGAGGAGCTGACCGACGGCGAGGTCGTGATCGGCGACACGATCGTGACCGACATGCAGCCGCGCGACCGAGACATCGCGATGGTGTTCCAGAACTACGCGCTCTACCCGCACATGACGGTGCAGCAGAACATCGAGCTCGGCCTCAAGCTGCGCCACATCCCCAAGGCGGATCGCCGCCGCAAGGTGTTGGAGGTGGCACGGGTGCTGGGACTGGATGGACTGCTCGACCGCCGGCCAGCGCAGCTCTCGGGCGGCCAGCGCCAGCGCGTCGCGATGGGCCGCGCGATGGTGCGCGAGCCGCGGGCGTTCCTGATGGACGAGCCGCTGTCCAACCTGGACGCGAAGCTGCGAGTGCAGATGCGGGCCGAACTGGCCCGGCTGCGGGACACGCTCAAGACGACCACCATCTACGTCACCCACGATCAGGTCGAGGCGATGACGCTGGGCGACCGGGTTGCGGTGATGAACGACGGCGTCGTCCAGCAGTTGGACACTCCGCAAGCGCTGTACAACCGGCCCGCCAACCTGTTCGTGGCGGCATTCATCGGCTCGCCGGCCATGAACCTGATCGACGCCCACTTCCGGGACGGCGCCGTCCGCTTCGCCGAGCACACGCTGCCGGTGCCGCCGGGCATCGACCTCTCGCCCTACTCCGCGGGCGGCCTGGTGCTGGGCATGCGGCCGGCCGACTTCGAGGACGCGGCACACGCCGACGAGCAGGGTCTGCCCACGCTCGAAGTGCGAGCCGACGTGGTCGAGGAGCTCGGATCCGAGGTGAACGTGTTCTTCCGCGTCGACACCAAGCCGGTGATGACCGAGGCAGTGCGGGCGGCGGCGGAGGCCGAGAGCGGCGACGCGACGCCGGCGCCGCTGGCGGCCGGGGCCGGCCAGACGATCTGCACCGCCCGCGTCAGCGCCCGCAGCGGAAGCCGGGCGGGCGAGCCGGTGCGGCTGGCCATCTCACCCGACCGTCTGCACTTCTTCGACGGCGCCACGGGCGCAGCCATCACCGCTGCGTGAGCCGGTCGTACCGACCATCCGATACACTCACGCGCGGCATGAGCACCGTCTCGACACGCGACATCGATGCCCTCTGGGGCCCTGCGACACCGCAGTTCGCCTACCAGATCGCCGAGCGTCTACGGGTGCTGATCGCCGACCTGCCCTCGTCCGGCCCGGTGCGGGTCTACGGCATGCAGCGGCTTACCGACCTCGATCGCCTCGGCCAGGGAACTGGCAAGGGCGACGAGAACGGCCACTGAACAGCGCTGCTACGCCGGCTTCACAGCTCGAGCGGCAGCAGCTTGGTGTCGCGGTCGAACACGTCCACGCCCTCGCTGCGCTTGAGGTAGTTCACCACCAGGTACGTGAGCGGCGTGGCAATGATCTCGTAGCCGGTCTTGAACACCCAGTTGGTGGTGATCGTGTTCATCAGCGGCACCCCGGTACCGGCGAAGGCGATCGTGACGAACACCGTCGAGTCGATCGCCTCAGCGAACACGGTGGACGTGATCGTGCGCGACCACAGCCAGCGGCCCTCGGTGGCCACCTTCATCTTGGCCATGATCGCGGAGTTGGTGAACTCCCCGATCAGGAAGGCGCAGAAGGAGGCGATCAGCAGCCGCGTCGAGAAGCCGAGGATCCGCTGGTAGGCGGCCTGGTCGCCCCAGAAGCCGGCCGCGGGGATGTGGATCGCGGCCTGGATCGCGATCGCCGCCAGCAGGTTGCAGCCAAACCCGGTCCAGATCACCCGCCGCGCCGCCTTGAACCCCCACACCTCGGTCAGCACGTCGCCGATGATGTAGCTGATCGGGAACACGACGTTCCCCGCATCGAGCACGCGGCCGTGGAACTCGGTTAGCTTCACGGCCAGGATGTTGGACAGGATCAGGCACGTCACAAAGACGCATGCCACGGTCACGAAGCGGCCCGAGATGGGCGCAGCGGTCGGCCGGGTCACGCGGCCACCTCGACCACCAGCGCGAGCGCGGCGTCCAGCTGCGCCGGCGCGATCGTGAGCGGCGGGGAGATCTCGAGCACGTCGGCGGCGCGGCCGGCCGGCACCGCGATCACGCCCCGGCCGAGCAGCCTCTGGGCGATCTCGACCGCGTCGCAGGGCAGGCCCAGCGCCAGGCCGCGGCCGCGCACCCGCGGCAGCGCCCGCCGCACCTGCTCGCCCAGCTCAATCGCCCGGCGCGGCAGCTCGAGCCGCTCGATCTCGTCAAGCACAGCCAGCGCGGCGGCGCACGAGAGCGGGCTGCCGAGGTGGGTGTGGGTGTCGATCGCCACCTCACCCCGGCCTCCCCAGGCACGATCCATCAGCTCCGGGCTGCCCAGGCAGGCCGACAGCGGCAGGCCTCCGCCCAGCGCCTTACCGCACACCAGCAGGTCGGGCGCGACCCGATCGGCCTGGCACATCCACATGCTCCCGGTGCGGCCAAGCCCTGTGAACACCTCGTCCACCACCAGCAGCGCGCCGACCCTGTCGCACGCTTCGCGCAGCCCGGCCAGGAAGCCCGCGGGCGCCTCGACCACGCCGCCGCGTCCCTGCATCGGCTCGACCACGACGCAGGCGACCCCCTCGTCCAGCTTGGGCAGCTCGCCGTAGGGGACGATCCGCCCCGGCGGCAGCCAGCCCTCCATCGGGCCGCGGAACTCGGGCCAGCCACACGCCGCCAGCGCGGCCAGGCCGGTACCGTGGTAGCCGCCCTCGAACCCGACCACCTCGCTGCGTCCCGTTGCCAGGTGCGCCGTCTTCAGCGCCAGCTCGACGGCGCCGGCGCCGGTCAGCTGAAACAGCATCCGGGTGAGGCCAAACGGCGCCACGCCTGCCAGCCGCTCGGCGAGCCGCGCCCGTATCTCGGTCGGGTGCAGGTCGCCCAGCCCGTGCAGCAGCAGCCCGGCCTGCTCGCGGACGGCCGCCACCACGCGCGGATTGGCATGCCCGACGGCGGCAACGCCGAAGCCGCTGGACAGGTCGGTGTAGCTGCGGCCGTCCGCATCCCACACCGTCGCGCCCTCGGCTCTGCTCCAGACGATCGGCGGCAGCGAGGGATCGCCGAGCGGTCCCTCGTGCGCGCGCAGCACGCCGGCCAGCTGCACGCTGCGCGGCCCGGCCCTTGTCCCGGCCGGCGCCGCCAGACCGTCCGCCGTCACCGCCGACCCGCCAGGCCGCGCAGCACGTCGCGGGCCACGTAGCCGGCGATGCTCGGGTTCTCCTTCAGCCGCCGTACCGAGTAGCCGTACCAGGCCTGGCCGAAGGGCACGTAGATGCGAACGCGGTGGCCGGATGCGATCAGCGCGTCGCGCAGGCTCTCCTTGACTCCCAGCAGCAGCTGGAACTCGAGCTGGTTTCCGGCCAGCCGGCGCTGGTCTGCCAGCCGGCGAGCCTCGCCCACCAGCGCATCGTCGTGGGAGGCCACCGCCAGCCGGCAACCACGCTCGACCAGGTCGTTCATCAACGCCACGAAGTTGCGGTTGATCAACGCCCGCTCCGTGTAGGCGATCTCCGGCGCCTCGATGTAGATGCCCTTCACCAGCCGCACGCTGGGTGTGAGATCGGCCAGCGACCGGACATCGTCGAAGGTACGCCGCAGGTATGCCTGCAGGACGATGCCGACGTTGTCGCAGCCGTCCTCGCGCAGAGCCCGGTAGACGCCCAGAGTGGCATCGGTCAGCGCGCTGTGTTCCATGTCGATGCGGACGAAGTTGCCGTGCGCGGCGGCCGCGGCCACCACCCGGTCGACATTGGCGCGGGCCAGCGCCGGGTCGATCTCGAGGCCCAGCGCCGACAGCTTGACCGAGACGTTCGCGTCCAGTCCATCGCGGGCGATCGCATCCAGCATCTCGACGTACTGAACGGTGGTCTGCTCGGTCTGAGCGGGGTCGTCCACGAACTCTCCCAGCACGTCCACGGTGGCCGCCGCGCCGAGGGCGTTCAGCCGCCGGACCGTGGCGATCGCGTCATCCATCGTCTCGCCCGCCATGTACGGATCGGCGAAGTGGCGCACCAGCGGCCTGGGGATGGCCGGCAGCGAGTTCGCAATCAGGCGGTCGACGATGCGCACTACCGGGGATTCCTCATGCCGGCTCAATCATAGGAGCGCAGCCGTTGCAGCACGTCGTCAGCCAGTGCTTCGACCGCGCCGGTGGTAGCGGTCATGGCCTGGGAGAAGTCGGACGGGTCGCCGGCCTGAGTGGCCATGGCCAATGCCGTCCACGCCGCCTCGGCCGCGGCCGACGGCGCGGTGGCCCGCTCGGACAGCTGCTCGACGTGCTGGCGATACTCGTCCAGCGCGATGCCCAGGGCCGACGCGGCGGCGCCGATGCGGTCGAGGTAGAGCGGCGTCGCCAGCCGCGGCCCATCGGCCACGACGGCCAGCGCGGCGAGCGCCGTCCCGACCGCGCGGGCCGACGCCGCCGCATCGCTGTCGCCGGCCGACTCCAGCGCCTGTGCGGCGTCGGCGAAGGGTTCGCCCAGCCGCTCGGCGGCAACCGCGATCGAGGCCTCCTCGGCCCGCTCGGCCAGCCCCAGCATCGTCACCGCCTCGCGCACCAGCCGCTGATCGTCTAGCGGAGCCAGCTCAGCATTCAGCGCGAGGTAGGACAGCTCGCCGTCGAGTTCGAAGGCGACCAGGTAGACGCGCCGGCCCAGGCCCGGCTCGGCCGCCATCACCGCCGCGACCGTCTCGCCGGCCAGGGCGCGACTGCCGGCGGCCGCGTGCACCGCCTCAAGCTCGTCGGCCAGGGTCATGCCGCCGGCGACCCGGCGGGCTGAACGGCCAGCCGCAGCTCGAGCGCGATCAGCGCCGCCGCGGCCGGCAACACCAGCGCCAGCGGGGGCGCGAGCAGCGCCGCCGACACGAGCGCGCCGGCGATGCCGAGGAAGATCACGGCCAGCTCGCTGCGCGTCACCGATTCGACATCGCCAGGTTGGCAGCGAGCATGCACGACCACGGCGGCGGCGTAGGCCACCACCATTGGCGCCAGCCGCGGCTGCATGACCGCGGCAATGGTGGCCGCCGCGAGCGCGACCGAGCACCACGCGGTCGCGTACAGGCGGCCCCGTTCGCGTCCCAGCAGCACGATCGTCGTCAGCTTGCGCGGCGTGGCCAGGCTATCGGCGTCATGGTCGAGGTAGTGGTGCATCATCAGCATGCCGACCGCGTATGCCGCGACGGCCACCGCCGCCAGCGCGAACTCGGCACCGACCGCGCCGCCCTGCAGCACGGCGGCACCGGCGACGCACAGCCAGAGGCAGAGGAACGCGACGGCCTCCCCGGCGAACGGCCGGTACGCCGCTCGCACCGGTGGCAGCGTGTACAGCACCGCTCCCACCACGCCGGCCAGCCCGAACGGCAGCATCACGGCGCCGCGCGCCGCGACCATCGCCAGACCCAGCACGGTGGTCGCAAGCAACGCGACTGCGAACAGCCCGACCAGCGCGCGCTGCGTGAGCAGCCCCGCCACCAGCACCTTGCTGCCGCCTGAGATGACGCGCGGCGAGTCGTGGCGGTCGGTGCCGGAGCGCCAGTCTTCGATCTCGTTCACGGTGTGAGCCAACACACCCTGGATCATCACCCCCAGCACGACGGCGCCCAGGTAGTACCAACCGCGCAACTCGTGGCGGTGGTGGGCGGACAGCGCCGTTCCCAACGTGATGGCCGAAAAGCTCCACAGCAGGACGGGTATCACGCGCAGTTCGAGCCAGACGCCGCGAAGAAAGGGGGTCATGCCGCTGACGATATCAGCGGCCACCCGCCGGCCCGGGTTCGTCCGACCGCCTTCCTACCATGACCGAGATGACTGCGGCACAGCTGATCGAACCCCTCAAGAGCGGCTCCGCCGAGGTGGAGGCGTGGCGGCTGCACGTGCTGCTGCAGGCCGGCTACCCACTGAAGGTGGCAGAGCGGATCGCAGAAAGCGATGCCGACCTGCATCGAGCCGTCCGGATGCTCGACCGGGGATGCTCACCCCACATGGCCGCGCGGATCCTGGTCTGACCGACCGCCCGCGGCTCCCGGCGAGGATACTTCGCCCATGAGCGCGAAACCGGAGCCCACCCAGTACGGCGACCGCGCCGTCTACACCGTGGCCTCGTTCAACCAGGGCGTGGCCGGCTGGCTGGCACGGCTGCCGGAGGTGTGGGTCGAGGGCGAGATCGCCGAGCTGAAGCGCCAGGAGCGATGGTCGCTGGCCTACCTCACGCTGAAGGATGCCGATGGGGGTGCGTCGCTGCCGGCGCTGATCCCACGGGCCCGGCTGGATGCGGTGCAGCCGCCGCTCAAGCCGGGCGACCGCGTGCACATGCTGGGCCGGGCGAAGCTGTACCCGAAGAAGGGGGAGCTGCGGTTCCACGTCTCGGCCATCGAGCAGTTTGGGCTAGGCCAGATGCTGCGTGAGATCGAGCTGCTGAAGGGCCGTCTTGCGGCCGAGGGGCTGTTCGCGTCCGAGCGCAAGCGAGCGCTGCCGTTCCTTCCGCGAGTGATCGGCCTGATCTGCGGCAGCGACGCGGCTGCCAAGAAGGACGTGCTCGAGACCGCGGCCGTGCGCTACCCGCCGGTGCGGTTCGAGGTGGTCGAGGCGGCCGTGCAGGGAGCTGGGGCGGTGCCGCAGATTCTTGCCGCGCTCGATCGGCTGGATCACGAGCCGCGCGTGGACGTGATCGTGCTGGCGCGTGGCGGCGGCAGCTTCGAGGATCTGCTGCCGTTCTCGAACGAGCGGCTGGTGCGGGCGGTGGCGGGCTGCCGGACGCCGGTGGTGTCCGCGATCGGCCACGAGCAGGACATGCCGATCGTCGACCTGGCGGCGGACGTGCGCGCCGGAACTCCCAGCCTGGCGGCGAAGTTGGTGGTGCCCGACTACGCCCAGGTGACCGCCGACCTGGACGCGATCGGGGAGCGGGCCGGCCGGGCGCTGGAGACGCGGGCGCGGCGCTGCCGCGAGTCGCTGGTGATGCTGGTGTCCCGTCCCGCGTTTGCCGACCCACGCAGCTGGATCACCACACGCCGGCTCACGCTCACCATGAACCGGAACGCGCTCGACCGCTGGCCCGGTCAGCGGCTGGAGCGCGAGCGCACGCGGCTCGACCACGCCCGCCAGCGGCTGCGGCTGCTGGGGCCGGCGGCGACGCTCGAGCGTGGCTATGCGATCGTGCAGCGAGCGGACGGTGCGGTCGTGCGAGAGGCTGTCTCGCTGGGCGCCGGCGACCCGATCGCGGTACGGCTGTCAAAGGGCCGCATCTCGGCCCGCGTCGAGGAGGTGCGCGAGTGAACGACGAGATCACGTTCGAACAGGCCCGGAACGAGCTGGAGGAGATCGTGCGACGGCTGGAGGATGGCCAGACGTCGCTGGACGACGCGCTCAAGCTGTGGGAGCGGGGCGAGCAGCTGCACGAGCTGTGCCGGGCAAAGCTCGACCAGGCCGAGGAGCGCGTCTCGGTGCTGCTGGCGCGGATGGCGGAGTCGCGTGGTACCGGCACGGACGAGGCGCAGACGTCGGAGTCGTAACAAGCCAGATCCTTGAGCAATATCTACGGGTCGGGAGCGCAGTGCCCTAGAGTTGGCGCGACGACCAGAGCACCGCGGCCAGGATCACCGAGGTCAGTCCGACCGCGAGACCTACGATCCACCCCGCCACGTCCTGGCTGACGAGCACCGCACCGAGGATCGTCGCGATGCCGATGATACCGCCGGTCGCGACGATACGGACGAAACCGCGCTCCACCACGGTTCTGCGCCGCTCCCTTCCCGGCAGCATGCCCAGGGGCCGTTCGTGGCCATCTGGATCAGGCGGCGGCGGCGCGGGCGAGTCTTCCGACGCCGGGACGACGTCCTGCTCGCCCGCCGCTGACCGATCGTCAGGCTCTGAAGTGTCCGACATGCACGAGACAATACCGGGTAACGGCCCGAGCCGACCTGGCGTCACGGCGATTGTGCCGTCGCCCTCCGTGCCGGTCGATAGCATGGCAGCGTGGACATCCGCCCTGTGCCGCCGCAGTCCCCCGACGCCAGCCGCCTGCTGGCCGGAGTACCTCGACGACCTGGAGCGCCGGCTCAGCCACTGGACGCGGGCCGGGTACGTCGACGCAGCCGACGACGAGTTGTGGCCGCCTGCCGGTGCGCTCCTTGTCGGGTACCAGGACGGCAAGGCCGTGGCCTGCGGCGCCGTGCACGTGATCGCCCCGGGGATCGCGGAGGTGAAGCGCATGTTCGTCGCGCCGCGCGTACGTGGCCGTGGGCTGGGCCGAGCGCTGCTCGACGCGCTCGAGCGGACGGCGGTCGAACTCGGCTGCAACGTCGCCCGGCTCGACTCGACAGAGCCGCTGGCGGAGGCAGTAGCGCTCTACAAGAGCGCGGGCTACGTCGAGATCGAGGACTACAACCGTAACCCGAACGCCACCATCTGGTTGGAGCGGCGGCTCTAGATGGCACTGAGGTTGACCGCTGCAAAGAGCGGCGGGCACCGACCGTAGACTCAGCGTTGTGAAAAGAGCGAACCGTGCGATTGGATCATCTCTGCGACTTTGATCTCGGCTATCGCGGCGACCTGTTTGGGGAGGCTGTCGTCCTGGTAGCTCCGTATGGAACCACGGAGTCGTCGGCCTATGGAGAAGGCGACGGCAGCGTTGTCGGCGATCGACTCCGCGGCGACGTTCGCTGGACGAATCATCCGAGGCGGCGCAGCGATGGTGCGTTCTTACCGGACGGCCATGGAGTGATCCGCACCGACGACGGCGCGGACATCATCTTCAGCTTCAGCGGCCGGACGACTTTCGCGGATGACGCAAGCCTTGGCGTTCAGAGCCTGCACGCACTGTTCGAGGCGGAGCGCGAGCGGTATCGGTGGCTGAATGACGTCGTCTGTGTGGCGGAAGGCAGGATCGACCCCACCACGATGAGGGCCCTTATCCGCGTGTACGTCTGCGTGCACGAACTCTAGGCGCGAGGAACGTGATGCCGGCAGCGGCAAGCGCTGCCCGCCGGCGCGCGAAAGGGCGTACGATCTGTCCCACTCGTCCGACATACCGTCGGGCGTTGGCGCGAGGAGAGCGTATGCCCACCGTCATCGGCCATCACGACGTCAAAGACACCAAGCACTGGCTCGCCTCGCCCAAGCGCGAAGAGGTGTTCGGCCCTCTCGGCGTCACGAACATCCGCACGTTCGTCGATCCACAGAATCCGACCCACGTTGCGGTGCTGATGGACGTTGCCGACATGGACGCCGTCATGGCCTTCATGCAGACCCCAGCCGGGGGCGCGGCGATGGAGCATGATGGCGTGCTGCCAGAGACGCTCGTGCTGCTCGTCGAGGAGTAGGCCGCTCGCGCGAGCCATCGCCGCCATCGGTCTCCGGAACGATCGGGACGATCGGGACGAGAGCGAATCCTTCTCCTCGACGATCGGTACTAATGAGATCATAGGCTCGTGACGAACGAAGAGATCGTTCTGCGGCCGTTCCGCGATGACGAGTTCGACGTGCTTTTCGACCGCCTCCGGGGATGGAAGCCCGAGGCCGTAGCGGCGGACGAGGAGTACTGGCGATCGCTCACTCAGAAGCGCGTCTCCGAGTCGGGGGATTGGGCCGAGGACGGGATCGACTTTGCCGTCGAGTTCGAGGGGCGGTCGACGGGTGCAGTACAGGCTGTTGGCAGGTATTACCGGCTTCCGCCGAACGTCTACGAGCTGGGAATCGAGTTCCTCGACGAGGGCGACCGCGGGCGCGGCCTCGGCAGGCGTGTGCTTGAGACATTCATCCCACGCGTCTTCGCCAATGACGCCATTCGCCTTCAAGGCCGTACGCACGTCGAGAACACGCCGATGATCCGGCTCTTCGACGGACTCGGCTTTGTGCAAGAGGGCGTGCTCCGCGACATCTGGCCGCTAGAGGGCCTGTGCGGCGACATGGTGCTGTATGCGACGACCCGGCCCGACTACGGAGGCGCTTTCCCGGCAGGCGCCTGATACGACTCGGTGATACCGGCATACTCAGGCACCTGAGCCCGTCTCGGCCGCTGCGATACTCCCCCGAGGGCGGACAACGATCCGATCTCAGCCCAGCATCCAGACTACGCCCCGCACGAGCGGTAGTCAGGCGCCAATCGCCGCAGCCCGAAATCAGTAACTGCAAGGCGTGGTGTAGCGTGACGGCCGATGGACGACGTAGAGCCCGATGTTCAGATTCGAATTGACGACCATGTGGCGGTCTGGCTGGACAGCGGCGGAGGCGTGACGATAAAGGCAGCCGAGCCGTCCGGCGATCCCGTCGAGATCAGCGCAACTCAAGCCCGTCGTCTGGCCGAGGTTCTCGTCCGACTCGCGGAGCTTGACGAGGCCGACGCCTAGTAGAGTCGGGCCGTGACCGCCTCAACCTGGTATGCCCACTAGCCTGCTGCTGACCTGCGGCCTGCCCGGCTCGGGCAAGACAACCCTCGCCCGCCGCTTAGCGGTCGAGCGTGACGCGCAGCGCTTCACGAAGGACGAATGGGTGCGCGACTTGGGTGGCGACCTGTGGGACGAGGAGTTCCGCATCCGGCTGGAAGGCAAGCTAATCGAGCTGGCTTTCGAGCTGCTGGCCGCGGGCAGAAGCTGCATCCTCGATTTCGGACTGTGGAGCCGCGAGGAACGCGACGCGCTGCGCCTGCGTGCCCGCCGGCTGGGGGTGAGGGTGGAGCTGCACTTCGTGGACGCGGAGCTGGCCGAGTTGGTGCGCCGCACCGCTCAGCGCTATGCCGACGTGCCCGAGACCGCGCCCGAGATAAGTGCTGAGCAGCTGGCCGTGTGGGCATCCTCGTTCCAGGCGCCGAGCAGCGCCGAGCAACGCCTGTTCGATGCGCCGCTGCCCCGCAACTAACCACCGCTGCGGCCGCGCCAAGCCGATAACGAGGACGCGAACGAGCATCGCGACACCGTATGTGGGGCGGGCAGCGCGGACGACGGCTCCGTTATACCGGCAAAGCTAGGCACCGGGGAGAGCGTGGCTACTCCCAGCCGGCCGGCTCTTGCCGATGGCGTTAGTCCGCGTTGGCTCCGCGGCTGACTGACGGCGGCGGATCGTCGAACTCGTCGTGACGGTGGAACCAGAACGACTGGGGTGCCTGCGGCCAGCCCTCGGGCGCGTCCTCGTCATCGGATTGTCCGCCGTACGGCGTGAGTGACCACAGGCTCCAGAGACTGCCGATCCACTGGACCATCGCCCCGTGCTGGAGGAAGTAGGTGCGGTACACGTCGTCACCGTCGCGCAGAAAGACGTTGAGACCGAACCACTCGTCGACCCCAAAGTCCGCCGAGAAACGGGAGGTGCAGATCGTGTACCAGGGTAGATCGGTCCAACCCATGCGCTCGGCGTAGCGGCGTAGGTTCGCCTGAGGTGCCGGAGATGCCATGGCGAACGTGATGTCGCGTGCATGCAGGAGGCCGAGGCCGGGGATTCCGTCGGCGACGGACGAGCAGCCGACGCATCCTGCGTCCGGCCATCCGCCGACACCGTCCTCGAAGAAGAACCGGTAGAGAATAAGCTGGCTGCGCCCGTCGAACAGCTCGGACAGCGACCGCCGACCGTCAGGACCTTCGAACTGGTAAGCGTGCTCGACGTGTACCATCGGCATGCGCTTCCGTGCGGCGGCGAGCTCGTGCATCGCGGCGGCGACGCTCCGTTCGCGCTCGGTCATCGCCATCAGAGCCGCATCCCATTCGCTCTGGCTGACGACAGGCGGACGAGCGAGGGTCATCAACTGACCGCCACATACTTCTGAGGTTCCACGGCCTGTAGCGTCGCGCCGGTCCCCCGGCCGACTGCCCCCTCGGATATCTCCATGCGTGTCGGCTACCCCGACCGTTACGGCCCTAAACACTCAGGTCGGTTGGAATGTCTCTCCGAGCGCCGGCCGCTCAGCCGGCTGAGACCCGAGGCGCAGGACCGTGGATCGGAGACCGGCTCAGTTATACGTATCTCCTACCCCGGCAACCCCACCCCGCTACCGGTCACGTCCAGCAGCGCAGCAACTCCCCGCCGCTCCAAGCCGCGGGCCACGATCAGTCGCTGGATCTCGCTGGTGCCTTCCCAGATGCGATCGACGCGCAGCTCGCGTAGGAACCGTTCGGCGACGTTGGTGCGCATGTAGCCGCGGCCGCCGAAGGCCTGCACCGAGCTGTCCGCGCAGCGGTTGGCGGCCTCGCTGGCAAACAGCTTCGCGGCACTGGCGCGATGGTGAACGAGCTTGCGATCGGCGCCGGGATCGTCGGCCAGCTCGGCGACGTGATACGTCAGAAGGCGCGCCGCCATGCAGCTGGTCGCGGCATCGGCGAGCGGAAAGCTGACGCCCTGGAAGTCGAAGATGCGGCTGCCGAACTGCTGCCTCTCGAGCGTCCAGCCGACCGTCTCGGCCAGCAGGCGCCGCATCGCACCGACGCAGCGGGCCGCGATGTGGATCCGCTCCTCGACGAACCACTCGTTCTGCATCTCGTCGCCCTGCCCAACCATCGCTTCGCCGCCCAGCACCGCGTCGGCCGGCAGCTCACAATCGAACCGAATCGTGGGGTGGCCGTGGGGATAGTTGTGGGTGAATGGCGGGTCGTCCACCACTTCGATGCCGGCCACGTCGCGGTCGACCAGAAACAGCGTCGGCAGCCGCTCCGCCCCGTCGACCACGTTCACCATCACGATGAAGAAGTCGGCCACGTCGCCGGTGGTGACGAACCACTTCTCACTGCGGAGGTGCCAGCCCTCCACCGTCCGCACAGCGGTACCCGCCACGCCGCCGGCATCGGACCCGGCGCCGCTCTCGGTGACGGCGTAGGCATCGCTGCGCTCGCCGCGCAGGGTGGGCGCCAGGTATCGCTCGAGCTGCTGCGACGTCCCACGTGACAACACGTTGTAAGCGCCCGCCATGTTCCACCAGATCGCGTTGGTGTTCCGGCCCAGCTCCTCGTGCACCAGCGCCTGCTCGAGGTTCGTCCAGCCGCGTCCGCCCAACTCGACTGGGTGGTTGCCGCCGTCCAGCCCGCGCGTTCTCGCCTCGTCCCGCACCCGCGTGCGATCCTCGTCGGGGAGCCGTCCGCCGGCCAGCTCGGCCTGCACCTCGAGCGGGATCAGCACCTCATCCACGTACGCCGCGGCGCGGCCACGCAGATCCTGCTGGCCACTCGTCAGTGAGAAGTCCATGCCATCTCCTCCAGTCGTCGCCGCTCCGGCTCGTCCTGCGGTTCGTCCGCCCGCAGCGCCGGCACCAGCAGGTACTGCTCGCGCAGTACCGCCGCCAGCCGGGCGATGGCGGCTGGGTCGGCGTCGTTCGCGGCCAGCTCCAGCCGCCGCCGGCAGTCCCGCAGGTAGGCAAACCAGCGCGCGATCGTGCCGCTGCGGATCAGACAGTCGATCCGCCACTGCTCGATCGCGGCCTCGCCCTGTCCGATCGCCTCCAGCAGCGCCGGCACCTCTCGCTCGATCTCAGGCGTCAGAAACAGCCAGCGATCGTCGTGGTGGATTAGCCTCACGGCTGGTCGATACCCGGCACGGCCTCGCGCAGCAGGTTGTGCAAGTTGAGCACCGCGGCCTCGTTCGAGTTGAGCACACCGCGCTCGTAGGTGCGCGACTCCAGCCCCTGCTGCACCATGTCGCACAGCTCCACGTCCTCGTCCATCACCTTGCTGTTGAACCGCCAGTTGATCGCGCGCACCATCCGGTCGCGCACCGACCCGCCGCCGGTGAGGTAGACACGCGACTCCGTGATGGTGTGACGCAGGCCGTCGGGGAACAGTTGCCAGGTGTCGATCTGGTCTGGGTAGATGTCGATGAACGTGGCGGGCCACAGGTGCACGTACGTCCACGCGCCCTCCAGATCTTCCGGGAAGCCCGGCATCGGCCGCAGCAGCTTTTGGTAGATGCGCTCCTGGTAGTTGCGCGACGGCTTGTCGCGGAAGGGCCCGTCGATCCAGGCGTGGTTCTTGCCGATCGTGGGGATGTAGCGCTTGTAGTCCAGCAGCCGCAGCAGACCGGGATGGCCGACCGGGATGTGGTAGCCCTCCAGGTAGTTGTCGGCGATCACCTTCCAGTTGTGGTGGTAGTCGGCCGGGTAGCGTGGGCTTGCCTGCAGCTCGGGCAGCCGCAGGCGGCTCAGCTTCTGGGGCAGCTCGCCGAAGTAGCCGTCCAGCGACTCCGTCTCGTCGCTCATGCAGACGAATACCAGCCCGCACATCTCGCCGACGCGGAACTGGGGCAGCTTGACCGCGTCGCGGTCGAGGTTCGCGAAGCCGCGCGCCTCGGGCACCGCGGCCAGCTGGCCATCCTGGCGGTACGTCCAGCCGTGGTACGGGCAGCGCAGCACCTTCGGGCAGCTTCCCTGGCCAGTCAGGATGCGGGCGGCGCGGTGGCGGCAGACGTTGGATAGCGCCCGCAGGCGACCGTCGTTGTCCCGCAGCACGACCACCGGCTCGCCGGCGATGTTCGTCGTCCAGAACTTGCCCGGTTCGGCCACGTCGCTGACGTGGCACGCGAAGTTCCAACCTTTCATGAACACCTCTCGCATCTCCGCCTCGTACACCTCCGGCGAGGTGTACGCGCGGGCGGGCAGCGTCGTGCCCCGGGCTTCTGGTACCACGCTCATGCACGGCTCCTTCTGGCTGGTAAGACTCCAAGCTCGAGATCGATCGCGGACAAGATCAGCTCGGCCGCGCGCTCACGCGTGAGGACGCCGGGCAGAATCTGTAGCCCCAGCCCGTCAACCACTGCGGCTAGGCGCAGCGCGGCATCGACGACGTTGACGTCGGGAGCGATCGAGCCCTCCCCGGCGGCCTCCTCGATCAGTTCCTCGATCTGCTGCATCCAGGCCGCGTTGGCGCGCCGCACGTTCTCGGCCAGGCGCTCATCGAAGATCGCGCTGCGCCACATCTCCACCCACAGCACCCAGTCCTCGCGGAACACGACCTCGTTGCCGGAGTAGACCAGCAGCAGCCTGCGCAACCGGTCGAGCGGGGAGTCGATCCCGACCAGCGCCTCGGCCGCCGCCAGATCAGCCTTGTGGTCGGCGTGATTGAACGCCTGCGCCAATAGGTCGTCGCGGGTGGCGAAGTAGTAATGGATCAGCGCGCTTGACACGCCGGCCTCGTGGGCGACCGTGCCCATGCGCAGCCCGTCGGTGCCTTCGCGTGCGATCACACGGCACGTCGCTTCAAGGATCTCGAGTTTGCGATCCGCCATCCCATCTGCCTCCGCGTCGTTCGGCCATTGACTGACTAGTCAGTCAGATCCAGCATAGCGCACCGATCGGCGTGCGGGAAGCCGACCCACGTCACTCGCGATGGGCAAGGATCAGACGATCGTAGAGCAGCGCGGCCGCGATCGCACCCAGCGGACAGGCGACGAAGTACAGCCAGGCATTGTCCCATACGCCGGCGATCAGATCGGGGCCGAAGGTGCGCGAGGGATTCATGCTGGCCCCCGTCAGCGGGCCGCCCATCATGATGTCGAGCGTGACGGTGAGGCCGATCGGTAGACCGGCCACGGCCGCGAAGCTGCCACGGGGATCGACGGCCACGCCGAAGATCACCCACACCAGGAAGAAGGTGAGCACGAACTCGATCACCAGGCCGCTGCCGACCGAGACGTGCGGCGCCAGCCGCGTCAGCCCGCCCTCGATGTTGGCGACGTTGCTTGGCAGCGTGAGGCTGACCAGCAGCGCGCCGATCGCAGCGCCGCCCAGCTGCGCGACCACGTATCCGATCGCGTCGCTGACGGCGATCCGCTTGGTGGCGAGGAAGCCGATCGTGACGGCGGGGTTGAAGTGGCCGCCGGAGATGTGGCCGCAGGCGCACACCATGACGGCGATCACCAGGCCGTGCGCGAGGGCGACGGTGGTCAGCCCGCCGGCGGCCCCGCCATAGATGATCGCTCCCACGCCGATGAACGAGAGCGCAAGCGCACCAACGCCCTCGACAACCATCTTTCGTGCCAGAACTCGGTCCATGTCGTCAGCTCCCACGAGAGATCGCGATTGGCCGCAGAGGTTAACGACCGCGTCGGTCGGCAGGAGGGCGGCGGCTAGGGGCGAAAGAGGTCCGTCCATGCTTCGCCTCAAGACCGCCACCTCAATTGCCGCGGTGCTGCTGATGTTGCTCGCGGCGGCCCCCGCCCAGGCCTCCACCAGCCACCGCGTGCGCTGGGGCGACACGCTGACCTGGATCGCGCGCGATCACCACATATCGCTGCGGTGGCTGGCGCAGGCAAACGGTCTCGATCCGTCCAGGGTGCTGGTCGAGGGGACGCTGCTGCACATCCCCCGGGCACGCCGCCACCCTCACGCCGCCGCCGGCTCGCCGGGGGTCTCGCACCACCGTCACCACACGGCCCAGCGCCGCCGCGTCCGCACCACGGGCTACACCGTCCGCTGGGGCGACACGCTGACCGGCATTGCCGCGCGGCACGGCACCAGTCTGCTCACGATCGCCCGGCTGAACCACCTCGATCCCTACGGCGTGCTGCTCACCGGCGCGCGGCTTCGCGTACCGGCGGCACACGCCCACCACTCGTCGCGGCCCGTCGCGCTGCGCAATCCGCGGCCCGGTAGCGTGCAGCGCTCAATCGACCGCTGGTCCGCCCACTACGGCGTCAACCGCCACCTCGCCCGCGCCGTGGCGTGGATGGAGTCGGGGTACCACACCGGCGTCGTCTCGTCGGTGGGCGCCTGGGGCGTGATGCAGGTGATGCCCGACACGTGGCGCTTCGTCGAGACATCCCTGATCGGGCACCGGGTACCGCGCACCGCCGACGGCAACGTCCGCATCGGCGTCGCCTATCTCCACCACCTGCTGAACGAGTTCCACGGCAGCCAGCGGTTGGCGCTGGCCGCCTACTACGAGGGCCCCGGCGCCGTGTATGCGTTCGGCGTGCTCCCCGTCAGCGAGATCTACATCGCCGACGTGCTTGCGCTCGAATCGCGTATCTGAGAGTCGCAGCGCTGCGGGGGTAGCGCGCACGGACAGGCCGCGCCTGGCCCAGGGGCACAACAGCTACCAGAGCCGATCCCAATCGCCTCGGAGTCGATCCAGAAGTCCCCGCCAGCCCGGTCGCTGCGAAGCCGCAGGAGCCGCCATCCTCAGCCGCTCCCTCTCGGCGTGTGGTAGCCGCCTCCAGCCTCGGGCGATGAATCGATTACGCCTTGGATCCACCGCCAAACCCTACACCTGCCTGCCAGCACGTCTACGGCCGGCGAGAGGCTTGGTTCTCGCAGTGATTCATGGCACAACTCGTGCCGCGCCACGCCCAACTGGCGTTGGGAGTTACGGACAGCACGCTCTGCGAGATCGGAGTTCGGGTCGCCCGTGGTGCGGACACAGGGGAGGCCACGTGCCCACCGACCCCAGTAAGGATCGCGAGCATGCAAAGCAGCGTGACTGTTGCGACACGAACCATCTTCTTGCGAATCATAGGGCCGGTCTGACGCCTCGCAGAGGCCCGGCTCTAGAGCCACTCCCGGACAGAGGTCTGTACTCCATGCTACGGCCCCAACCCCAGACTCTCCCCGGGATTAGGTGCGTGAAGGGCTGCAGGGTTGGGCTGCGTACGGATAGTCATGGAGCGATGAAGTTGACATCGCCTAGATGTAATTAGATTGTAAAGGAGACTGATCCTCGCTGGATGGAGGCACGGTGGAGAGATGCACCACGATGGTGAAGCTGGTCGCCGCGTGCGGCGTCGTCGCCGTGGTGTGCGGTGGACTCAGCAGCTCGGCGATGGCCTCGTACCCCGGAACGAAGAACGGGCTGATCGCCTACGTCAACCAGGGCGTGCGAACGATGCATGCAGACGGAAGTGGCAAGACGCTGCTTGACCGCTACGGCACGGACCCCATCTGGTCGCCAGACGGTAAACGGATCGCCTACGTGCGAACGGGCGACATCTGGATCATGAACGCCGACGGAACGAACAAGCTGCGCGTTACCACGGCAGCCAGCCAGGAGTTCAGTCCCACCTGGTCGCCGGACGGGTCAAAGATCGCCTTCGTCTCGTACCGCAACCCCGCCGGCACCGTCTACCAGCTGAACTCGACCAAGCCGTTCGGCTCGCCAGTTGCGATCTACACCGAAGGCGTAGATTACGAGCCTGTGTACCAGGCGCTATGGTCATCCACCGGGACGATGGCGGTGGTCCGTGCCACGGAATCGTCCAGCGATGGCGGCTGCTGTCAGATCGATCTGGTGACCGGCGCGACGACGTTGAAGCATCTCACCTTCTGCATCAACTGCGCCGCTGACTGGGGGCCGAAGGGCCTGTCAATCGCGTTCATGAACGGCCGGGAAGATCCGAACGACCCCTACAGCGTCATCCGCCGGGAGATCGACTGGCTAAACGTCGGCACGGGAGCGTCTCACGAGCTGGCCGTGCCCAACTACATCTTCGACAACAACCCGGCCTGGGCGCCAACCGGCGGCTCCCTGCTCTACGACGAGTACCTGAGCAACTACTCGACGGGACAGACGACGGCTAGCTGTAGTGCCTAGGCACGTTGTTCGGCCTGTAGTGTTGTGAGCCGGTGTCCGGGTGGCTGGTGGGCGAGGCTGCCGTGTGGTCGGTGGTGATTGTAGTAGTCGAGCCAGCCGGGCAGGCTGTGGGTGCGTT
>JBBQUW010000037.1:0-32769 GCA_038212095.1 Gaiellales bacterium
ACCAACAACCGGCGACTGGCCGGGCACGTCCGAGCGTTACGGTGCAATCTCATCTGGGGCCTCCTTGGAAGTCAGGGTCTTGGACAACCCAACTCTCCAGGAGGCCCCGGATGAACAACGCTCCTAGGAACTACAGCTAGCACCCGTGAGCCAAGCCGGTGAGCGACACCGCGAGCGAAGGTTTGCAGCCGTCCACGGGCGAGCGAAAACCGAGCGTCGCCAGAAGCGAGGGAGGAAGAGTGCCATGGGCGTGAGTGAGCGCGACGCCCTAAGGGGCTACCACAAGCTAGGGCGGCGAAAACCGAGCGTCGCCAGGAGCAAGGGAGGGACAGTGCTTCGCACGGCCCGACCGCAGCGACGCCGCGAGGCGAAGGTTTGCAGCCGCCCGAGTCAGGCGGCGCCGAGAGTGCGTGGCGCCTCCACCACATCCCTGACCGCGGTCAGCTCCGGCGCCTGCGGCGTTCGCGGCACGACGTCCACCGGCTCGAGCGGCGCGATCTGCTTGTCGTGGCCGACGACGCCGTGATCGGCGAACCGGCGTGCGCTGACCAGCACGCGCGTCTCGAGCGAGCCCACAGCCTGGTTGTATGCCTCGACGGCACCGCCTAGCCGCTTACCGAGGCGTTGAACATGCTCGGCGACCGTGCCGACGCGAGTGTGCAAGTCACGGCCGAGCTCGATGATCTCGCGAGCGTTGTCGGCCACCTTCTCCTGCTGCCAGCCGTAATGGACGGCGCGCAGCATCGCGATCAGCGTGGTCGGCGTCGCGATCAGCACCTGCTGGTCGACGCCCTGCTGGATCAGCGAGGGGTCGGCTTCGAGCGCCGCGTTGTAGAAGTGCTCGCCTGGGAGGAACAGCAGCACGAAGTCGGGCGCATCGGCGAACTGTGCCCAATAGCTGCGCGCGGACAGCTTGCGGATGTGGTCGCGCAACAGCCGAGCGTGCTCGGCCATGTGGTGATCGCGAGCCGTGTCGTCGGTTGAGTCGTAGGCGTCGAGGAAGGCCTGCAGCGGCGCTTTGGCGTCGACCACCACCTTCTTGCCACCGGGCATGTTCACTATCAGGTCGGGCCGCAGGGTGCGGGCGTCGTCGTCGCGCACCGTGACCTGCTCGGCGAAGTCGCAGTAGCCGACCATGCCGGCCATCTCGACCACGTTGCGCAGCTGCATCTCGCCCCAGCGCCCGCGCGCCTGCGGCTTTCGCAGCGCGGCGACCAGCGCGCCGGTCTCACCGCGCAGGCGATCCTGCGAGACGACCATCGCGCGCAGCTGCTCGTCGAGCTTGGTGGTGGTCTGCAGCCGCTCGCGGTCGAGCCGTTCGAGCCGTACGTCGACCTTGCCGAGCTGCTCGGCGATCGGCGCGACCAGCTGCGCCACCGCCTTCTCGCGCTTCTCGAGCTCGCCGCGAGCCTCACTTTGATAGGTGCCCAGCGTCTGCTTGGCCAGCGTCAGGAACTGCTCGTTGTTGCTCTTGAGCGCGTCCGCCGACAGCGCCCGAAACCGATCCTCGGCCATCGCCCGCTCGCTCTCGAGGCGACCTTCGAGCCGCGCCGCGTCGGCTGCCAGCAGATCGCGCTCGCGCCGCAGGGCGGCGGTCTCGACCAGCCGGGGCCGCAGCGCGACCAGCGCCAGCGCCCCACCCACAACGATTCCCACGATCAGCCACAGCATATTCAGACCGTCCCTTCTCATCACCGACGCCTTACACGGGCCGGACAAAGGACTATCGCAGCGCGGTCGGACGGAGCGTGCTCAGAGGTCGCCGCCGGCGGGGCCGGAGGGGGCCTGGTGTGCCATGTGCGGCAGGATCCGGTCGAGCCAGCCCGGCAGCCACCAGTTCCACTCGCCCAGCAGACTCATGGTGGCCGGAACCAGCACCAGCCGCGTGATCGTTGCATCAAGGGCGATCGCCACCGCCAACCCGAGTCCGATCTCCTTGATCGCCGGCACGCCCGTCATCACGAAGCTGGCGAAGACGACGGTCATGATCATGGCAGCAGAGGTGATGATGCGGGCGCTGCCCGACAGCCCCTCGGCCACCGCCCGCCGGTTGTCGCCGGTCTGCTCGTATCGCTCGCGGATCCGCGCCAGCAGAAACACCTCGTAGTCCATCGCCAGGCCGAAGGTGATGGCCAGCATCAGCGCCGGGTTGAGCGTGTTGATGTGCCCCAACGAGTGGTAGCCGGTCCAGTCGAACCAGCCCCACTGGAACACGACCACGATCACGCCGTACGCGGCGCCGATCGAGAGCAGGTTCATAACCACCGCCTTGAGCGGCAACACCACCGAGCGCAGCAGTACCAGCAGCACCAGGTACGAGAGGCCCAGCACCAGCGCCATCAGCTTCCACAGGTCGTTGCCGACCTCGCTATTCAAGTCGTGGTTGAACGCGGACAGCCCACTCACCAGCCCCTGGCCGCGCACCCACGAACGGACGCGCGGCACCAGCTGGTCGACGGCCGCCTGAGACTCGGGGTCGACCCGCAGCTGGCCGACCACGATCACGCTGTCGGCTACCGGGTCGAGCGACGCGGCGGCGATCAGAGGGTCGCGAGCAAGCCGGGCGCGCAGGCGGGCGGCGACGGCAGCCGGGCCGGGAGCGCCGGCATCCTGCGGTCGAACCAGGATCGTCAACGCGCCCTCCCGGCCCTGGCCGGGGCCGGTGATGCGGCTGGTCAGGATGGTGTTCCCCACCCGCACGTCGGTTGACCGCGGAAGCTGCTCCAGCGACCGGTTCGCGGTCACCAGCGAGAAGGCGGGCAGCGCCAGCACGATCAGCACCGCGGCCGATCCGCCGGCGGCCAGCAGCGGGCGCCGCATCACCCGCTCCGTCCAGGCGATCCAGAAGCGGCCGCGATCACGGCCGCCACGACGGCCCGGCACGCGCAGCGCGTTGATCCGCTCGCCCAGCAGCGACAGCACGGCGGGAAGCAAGGTCATCGCGGCCAGCACCGCGACCGCGACGACCATGATCGCCGCCAATGCCATCGACTGCACCGCGCGCACCGGCACGATCCAGATCGACGCCAGCGACACCACCACCGTCATGCCCGAGAAAGCGACCGCCGTGCCCGACGTGCTCATCGCGCGGGCGACGGCCAGGTCGGATCGAGTGCCGGCGGCCAACTCCTCGCGGAACCGGGCGAGGATGAACATCGAGTAGTCGACGGCCACCCCGATGCCGATCATCGTCACCATCGTGGTGGCGTAGACCGAGACGTCGGCATGCAGCGCGACGGCGTACACCAGGGCAAACGTGATCAGCACCGACAGGGCCCCCAGCACGGCCGGCACCAGCGTCGCCACCACCGCGCCAAACAGGACGAGCAGGACGATCAGGATCACCGGCGACGAGAGCGTCTCGGCACGGCGCAGGCCATTCTCGGTGATGTCCTGGAACGTGGCGTAGTTCGCGGATGGGCCGAGCAGGAAGGTGCGCACCGCGCCGTCGGTGTGCTGGATCAGTGCCTTCAGGTCGCGCGAGATGGTGAGCGATCGGTTCTGGTCGACCGACGCGAAGCCGACGAACGAGATCGTCCGCCCATCCGGCGACGCCTGCGGCTGGGTCGTGAAGTGGATCTCGGGATAGCGCTGGGCGACCGACGACCGCACCTGTGCCACACGCGCCTGGGCCGCCTGACCGTTCGGCGCATCGACCAGGAACGAGAACGAGTACGCCCCCCGGCCGGAGACGTGGTTGAGGTAATCGATCGCAAGCTGGGACTGCGAGCCCGGCACCTCGAAGCCGCCGGACGAGAGCACGCCCTGCGCCCTGCCCGAGAATGGCAGCGCCGCGATCACCAGCAGCACCCAGACGGCGACGACCCACCACGGGCGTCTGGCGCAGGCGCCGGCGGTGCGCAGGATCAGTCGCTCCATCGGGCCGGGATGGTAGCCGTCGACCGGGCGCGAACCCGGCACCCCGTCGGCTATCCTCGGTAGCCGCGCGGGCGTAGCTCAATGGTAGAGCAGAAGCCTTCCAAGCTTACGACGAGAGTTCGATTCTCTTCGCCCGCTCTGTTGGTCGCACGTCCCGGCTCCTTACCGTCGACAGCGAAGCAGACCCTCGATCGCCCCATCCGCCGGTAGAGGCAAGGGCTCTGCGGCCGCGATATGCGGGCGCGATCCAAAGCTCTGAAGTGCGTCCGCCGCCTGAGCTGCGTCGGAGAAGAAGATGACGACGTCGCTTGTTCCCGTCCACATCTCGATCCGATCGCCGAACCGTCGGGCCGGCACTCCGCGCACCTCAAGCTTGAGCGGCAGATGGAACCCGTACAGCGCCGCATTTCGTCCACACGCCGGCCAGTTCTGCACCTGCAACGGAGGCCCGCAGCTGTGTTCCTCGCCTCCCGAGGGGTCGCAGGTGCCGTACAGGAAGCTGACGGTGTGGGAGTGGGTGCGAATGATCCTCGAGCGATCAGCGGAACGGACATCCACCCGGTCGATGCTGATGCCCGTCAGCCGAAGCTTGCCATAGCGCTCCCCCAGCCAGAACAACGGGTATTCGCGAAAGCTGCGCAAGGCGACCAACCGACTGGACACCGACGGCGCCTGACCGTCGTGTGCCGAGCCACCGGCCTGTGAGCCGCACCCCGCTGCGACTCCGACCACGATCATCCCGACCAGGACCGCTCGTCGACCAGGGATTCGGGCACGCCTGATCACCGCTCCCGTCACACCTCCACTATACGGAGCTGAGTGGACGCGTCTACCCTTGGCATCATCCCACCGCCGCAAGCGATGAGTCTCGCCCGCCGCAGGCGTCCTAGAAGCAGCACACCCGACCGGAGGCCGCTCATGAGCACGTTCAAGTTCTCGATCACGATGTCCGTCGACGGCTACGTCGCCGGTCCCAACCAGAGTCGCGAGAACCCGCTGGGCGAAGGCGGAATGGAGCTGCACCGGTGGGCCTTCGCCACCCGCACCTTCAACGAGATGCATGGCCGCGAGGGCGGCGAGACGGGGCTTGACGACCGCCAAGCGGGCCGCTGGAAGGAGAACACGGGCGCGACGATCATGGGCCGCAACATGTTCGGGCCGATCCGCGGCCCGTGGGGTGACGAGAGCTGGGACGGCTGGTGGGGCGACGAGCCGCCCTACCACAGCCCGGTCTTCGTGCTCACCCACCATCCACGAGAGCCGGTCGAGATGCTGGGCGGCACCACCTTCCACTTCGTCACCACCGGCATCGAGGACGCCCTCGAGCGTGCACGCGATGCGGCCGGCGACCGCGACGTCTCCATCGGCGGTGGCGCCGACACCATCCGCCAGTACCTGCGCACGGGACTGGTCGACGAGATCAGCCTCCACGTCGTCCCCCACCTGCTCGGCCACGGTGAGCGGCTGTTCGACGATATCGGCGCAGCGCTCGACCACTACTCGTGCATCGAGCTGGTCAGCTCGCCCGCCGCGGCGCACTTCACCTACACCCGCGCGTAGCGTCACCGCTGGTGCCTGGCCGGACGGCGCCGTCTTTACAGATTTCTCACTAAACCACTCTCGAGTGGCGGCCGATGAATGCACGGTGAGGATCCGCACCCTGATCGCCGCCCTGACGCTCGCCGCGCTGCTGATGATCTCCGCCGCCGGCACCGCGTCGGCGACCCTCAACTCGACGTACCGCTGGCGGCTGTTCCTTGCCCTGAACGAGGTGCGGGCCGGCCACGGACTGGCGCCGGTGCACATCGCATCGGGGCTGCGCACCATCGCGCAGGCCCACTCGAACGACATGGTCGGGCGCAACTACTTCGCGCACACCAGTCCCACCGGATCGACGCTCAGCTATCGCGTTGTCCACTCGATGTTCCGAACCACCGGCACCTGGTGGGCGGGCGAGAACCTGGCCTGGGGCACGGGCACGATCGGCTCGCCGCGCAACGTGATCCGGATGTGGCTGGCCAGTCCCGAGCATCGCGCGATCCTGCTGTCGCCGACCTACGGCTACGTCGGCGTCGGCCGCACAGTGGGTCGATTCCAGGGCTTCGAGGCCGCGGCCGTGTGGACGGTCGACTTCGGCCACCGCTGATCGGGTAGGGCACCGACGCGACCGCCACACGGCCGTGTCATCTACCATCCTCGCGTGACTCCGACCCGCCTTGTCCTGGCCTCGCCGCGCGGGTACTGCGCCGGCGTTGACCGCGCCGTCGACACCGTCGAACGCGCGCTCGGACACTTCGGCGCACCGGTGTACGTGCGCAAGGAGATCGTCCATAACTCACACGTCGTCCAGGAGCTGACCGATCGCGGCGCCGTGTTCGTCGACTCTGAGCTGGACGTGCCCGAGGGTGCGGTGGTTGTGCTCTCCGCCCACGGCGTCGCTCCAGAGGTGTACGCCAACAGCACCACCCGGCGGCTGCAGGTGCTGGATGCCACCTGCCCGCTGGTGACGAAGGTGCACGTCGAGGCCAAGCGCTACGCCGCTGACGGCTACACGATCGTGCTGATCGGCCACGAGGGGCACGAGGAGGTGGTCGGCACGATGGGCGAGGCGCCAGACGCGATCCGGCTGATCGGCTCGATCGGAGAGATCGATGGACTGGAGATCCCCGATCCCAACAAGGTTGCCTACATCACGCAGACCACGCTGTCGGTGGATGAGACGCTCGAGATCATCGCAGCGCTGCGGGTTCGCTACCCGTCGATCGTCGGGCCCAAGCGCGATGACATCTGCTACGCCACTCAGAACCGCCAGAACGCCGTCAAGGAGCTGGCCCAAGAGGTTGATCTGGTGCTGGTGATCGGCTCGCGCAACTCCTCCAACTCGAACCGGCTGGTGGACGTGACCCGGGAGCAGGGCGTGCCCTCCCACCTGATCGACGACGAGACCGATATCGATCCGGCCTGGCTGGAGGGCATCGAGACGGTCGGCATCACGTCCGGCGCGTCGGCGCCCGAGTCCCTCGTCGAGCGGGTGGTCGCCCACTTCCGCGCGCTGGGTGTGGAGCGGGTCGAGTCGCATGAGCTGGTGGACGAGAACGTCCACTTCTCGCTTCCTCGCGGCCTCGCCCGCGCCGTCGGGCCAAACGCCTGAGCGCCGCCGCCGTGCGCGCACCGTTGTGACGCGTGGTCGCTACGGACGAGCCGAGGCGCCGGCCGCAGCCAACAACTCCGCCTCGCGCTCGCGCGACATCGCGAATCCAGCCCGTCCCGGCGCGTCGATGTTCTCCCGGTGCCAGGCCAACGTGGCAGCGATCGTCTCGGCCAGGGGTCGCAGCCGCAGTCCCGCTGCGATCGCGGGCGTCGGCTCGACGTGCTCGATCCACTCCAGCTCGGGGTCGCCGCCCAACCACAGCGGCAGGTCGCTCCACGGCTCGACGCCACGATCGCGCAGCAGCTGGTTCTCGACCCACACAAGCTCGGCGCCGGACGCGGTGACGGCCACGCACTCGTCCAGCACGCTGCCGATCGTTCTGGGCAGCTCCGGGCCAACCGTGTTCAACGTCCCGGTGAGGCGACGCTCACACGCGGTCAGCACGAACGCGGCCAGATCTCGTACGTCGATCACCTGCGACTGCGCTTCCGGACTGCCCGGCGCCAGCACGCGCCCGCCCTCTGCGATCCGCGCAGGCCAGTAGGTGAACCGGTCGGTCGGGTCGTCCGGTCCCACGATCAACCCCGGACGTAGCACCAACGCCCGATCCGGCAGCGCCCGAAGCACCTCGCGTTCGCACAGCGCCTTCAGCGGGCCGTACGTCTCCTCGGTGATCTCCTCCACCGTCTCGTCCGCGATCGTCGCGACCGGGGAGTCGGGGTCGGTGCCCGCGCCACCGTTGCCGTCGTAGACCGAGACGCTGGAGATGAACGTGTAGTGACCAACCACCGCAGCGAGTAGATCGGCCGACGCCGCGACCACCCGCGGCAGGTAGCCGGACGTGTCGACCACGGCGTCGAACTCCCGGCCGCGAAGCACGTCCAAGCCTCCGTCGCGGTCGCCGTGCAGATGCTCGGCGTCGGCAAACAGGCCGGGGTTCGTGGTGCCACGCGTGAACAGGGTCAGCTGATGGCCGCGTTGCAGCGCCAGCGCGGCGATATGGCGGCCCAGAAACTGCGTTCCGCCGAGGACCAGAAGCCTCATGCGGGAACTCTCTCGATCGCCAGCACGGGACCCTCGCCGCGCTCCAACGCCAGCGTCTCGCCCGCGATCCACCCGCCGTGCTCGTCCCATACCGGCGCCGGCGGATGGGTCAGCCGGATCCGGTCGGTCACCTCGAGCCCCGCCTCCTGCCGCATCACCTGCACCTGACGGATCAGATCGCGTGCCTCCCCCTCGAGCTCCAGCTCGGGCGTGATCTCCGTGTCCAGTGCGACCGCGAAGCCGTCGCCGTCCACCACCGCGAAGCCCTCACGTGCCCGGGTACGCAGCTCGAACTCGCCCGGCTCGAGCATCCAGTCACCGACAGAGACGCGGCCGTCCTCGAGCCGGAACTCGCCCTCGCGGAGCAGTCCCCGGATCACGTCCAGGTCGCGCCCGTAGCGCGGTCCCAGCACCTTCAGCAGCGGCATCACCTCGATCTGGGCGAACTCCTCTGCCGAGGTCGCCAGACGCACCGCCTTCACGCCCAGCTCACCGCCGACCAGCGCCACGTGCCGGGCGACGTGCTCCCGCCGGCCGGGCTCGTCCGTGGCGACGATCACCTCGGCCAGCGGCTGGCGCAGCTTGACGTTGGCGCCGGAGCGCGCCTGGTGGCCCAGGCGCACCACCGCCCGGACGCTCGCCATCTCGGCCACCAGGCCGTCATCGGCCAGCGTCGGATCCACGACCGGATAGCCGGACAGGTGGACGCTGTCGGGAGCATCGGGGCAGGCGCCTCGCACCAGGTTCTGCCACAGCTCGTCGGCGAGGAACGGCATCACCGGGGCAACGCACCGGGCCAGCTGCACCAGCGCGTACCACAGCACGTCGTAGGCCGCCCGCTTGTCGTCGGCGTCCGATGCCTTCCAGAATCGCTGCCGCGAGGCGCGCACATACCAGTTGGACAGGTCGTCGACATAGGCCTCGACCACCCGCACCAGGCGCGGCGAGTCGTAGCCGTCGAGCGCCGCCCGGCACTCGGCCACCAGCTGCTGGGTGAGCGCGGTCAGCCAACGGTCGATCGGACGCGACCCCACCGACAGCGGTCCGCTGCGGAGCATCTCGTAGCGCGGCACGTACTCGTCGACGTTCGCGTACAGCACGAAGAAGCTGTAGGTGTTCCAGACCGTCAGCAGCCGCCGCTTCACCTCGGTGGCCGGGCCGTAGCCGAAGTTCAGGTTCTGCGACGGCGCCTGCGCGGCGTACATCCAGCGCATCACATCGGCGCCCATATTCTCGACCGCGTCATCGAACCAGATCGCGTTGCCCCACGACTTGTGCATCGGACGGCCGGTCTCGTCGTTCACCTTCTCGTGCGTCAACACCCGCCGGTACGGCGAACGCCCGTCCAGCACCACACTCATGAACAGCATGGAGTAGAACCAGAGCCGGATCTGCTCGCGCATCTCGGTCACCCAGTCGGCGGGGAACCAGCGCTGCCACTCTTCGTGCGACGGCAGGTCGGCCACGGTCACGTCCGCCCCGGCACCGGTGCCGTAGCCATGCTCGATGTGGTGAGCGTTATGCCAGCCCAGCGTCGCGAACGGCACGATGCCCGCGTCCAGCCAGCAATCGCCGACGTCCGCCAACCGCTCGGCCGGCTTCTCGCACTCGGCGCACGCGATCACGACGTCGTCGATCCATGGCCGGTGCAGCTCCTCCAGGCCTTCGGTACCGCTGATGGCGCGCTCGAGCAGTTCGTCGCGCGACCGGATCACGGTCATGTGGCCGTCCTCGCAGAAGTAGAAGGGCAGCGGCAGGCCCCAGTAGCGCTTGCGGCTGATGCACCAGTCGCCCATGTTGCGCAGCCAATCCTCCATCCGCTTGCCGTACTGGGCGGGCGTCCACTCGACCGTGCGGGCGGCCTCGATCATCGGCTGGCGCACCTCGTCGCAGCGGATGAACCACTCATCGACCAGCCGGTAGATCAGCTCGGTGCCGCAGCGCCAGCAGACCGGGTAGCGATGGGTTATCTCAGCCGCCTCCACCAGCCGGCCGCGCTGCCCCAGATCCTCCACGATCTGCTGGGCGGCGTCCGCGGTGTGGCGGCCGTGCAGCCAGCCGAAGTCGTCGTAGAACGCGCCCGCCTCGTCAACCGGCACCACCGTGGCGAGACCCTCCCGCTGGCCCAGGTCGAAGTCCTCGGCACCGCAGCCGGGTGCGATGTGCACGATCCCGGTGCCCTCCTCCATCGAGACGTCCTCCCATCCCACGACCCGATGCTCGATGCCGGCCTGGGCCGCCAGCTCGTCAAACGGCCCCTGGTAGCGCAGGCCGACCAGCTCGGATCCCTTGACGGTGCCCATCAGCCGGCCCGTGAGCGGCACGTGGTCGCGGCGCGCGGCGGCGACGTACGCGGTGCCCGAGGATGTCTCGACGCGGGCGTACTCAGCGTCGGGCAGCACGGCCGCCGCTACGTTGGCCGGCAGCGTCCACGGCGTCGTCGTCCACACCACCAGGTACTCGCGGTCGCGGTCGATCAGCGGCAACCTGACGAACAGCGAGGGATGGGTGATCTCACGGTAGGAGTCGATCAGCTCGTGCTGCGACAGCGAGGTGCCACAGCGGGGGCACCACGGCATCGATCGATGCCCCTTGTACAGCCAGCCGCGATCGTGGCACTCCTTGAGGAAGCCCCAGATGTAGCTGATGTTGGTGTCGGTCATCGTGAAGTAGCTGGCGTCCCAGTCCATCCACTGGCCGAGCCGCTTGGACTGCTCGGTCTGCACGGCGGCGTACTTCGCGACCCGATCGCGGCAGGCCCGCGCGAACTTGTCCAGCCCGTAGCTCTCGATCTCGGGCTTGGAGTTCAGCCCCAGCGCCTTCTCCACCTCGACCTCGACCCACAGCCCCTGGCAGTCAAAGCCGTTCTGGTAGCGCTGGTCGTCCCCAAGCATGGCGTGGTATCTCTGCCACGTGTCCTTGATGCTTCGACCCCAGGCGTGATGGACGCCCATCGGGTTGTTGGCCGTCATGGGACCGTCGAGGAACGAGAAGGTGGGGCCGCCGCGGTTCTGCTCGCGCAGGCGGCCGAAGGTGTCCTCAGCCTCCCACCGCGCGAGTGCCGCGCGCTCGAGCGCGCCATGGTCGGGCTGCTTCGGGACAGGTGCAAACGGCGGCATCGCCGGATTCTACGCGGCGGAGGGCCGTACAAGACCGGTACCCGAGCGCGATCGCGCAGGGCGTCCGGTACCTGGTGTCAGAGCGAGATCATCCAGGGATCAAATGCTGTCGTGCCGGTGGCAGTAGTCGTCGAACGCGGCGTACTTCGCGAGGTAGCTGCCGAGCTCGGCAAAACCGAACTCGAACCACTCCGAGAGCCACCGCTCATCGATCTCCACATGCCTGTCGTGCAGCTCATCCATCGTCGTCTCCTCCGGAGGGGTCTCTCCGGACGACTCGTGTGTGCCGCGTAGAGCGTGGAACGCGTTTCCGCGGCCTGATGGTTCAGTAATCGGCCGCAGTGGGCACCGGCTTTACGACTTCCGTACAAGTGTCGCAATTGCCTCGCGACCATTGGCAAACGCCACCTGTTCGAGCGGGATCGAATCGAGCGGAAACCAGCCGATCTCGCTCACGTCGTCGGCCGCCCGCTCCACCCCTCCACGCACCGACGCGCGGTAGTAGAGGTTGAACGTCGCGGCCCCGCCATCACCATAGGTGTCGGTGAACACGCCCACCAGCTCGCCGACATCGACCTCCAGGCCGGTTTCCTCCATCAGCTCCCGGCGGAGAGCCTGCTCGGGGTGTTCCAGCGGCTCGACGAAGCCACCCGGCACGTCCCACATACCTTCGAACGGCGGTCGAGCCCGGCGCGTCAGCATCAGACGACCGTCGCTGACCACCAGCGCGCTGGCGGTGGGCGCCGGATTCTCGTAGATCGCCAAGCCGCAGGTGGTGCAGTGCAGAACGTCGCGATCCTCGTGCACCCGAGGGCCATGCGTGAGGGGCGCGGAGCAGCGCGGGCAGTGACGCCAGCCATCGTGCACGCTCACGCCTCGATCACCGACCGCGTCAGGTCGGCCCAACGGCCCGGCCGCAGCATCCATCCGGAATAGGTGCCACGGTTGGCGAGGCAGACCAGCCCGACGCCGGCGTCGCGGTCGGCCCACATCAGGGTGCCCGATGCGCCAAAGTGCGAGATCGTCCCGGGCGAAACGGCATCGCCGCACCAGTGAGGCGACCCCGAGCCGCGGATGTTCACACCCAGGCCCCAGTCCGGGCAGTGCAGCTTGGGAAACGACTCCAGACCGCCCGGTATCCCGGGCCACTGCACGGAGCGCAGCTCGGCGTGCGACTCGGCCGAGATCGGCCCGGTCTCCGTCAGCAGCCAGCGCACCACCTCTGCGTATGCGGCGACGGTGGCGAATCCGCCGCCGGCCGCGTTACCGCGCCGCCGCCACTCGGGAGCGTTGAAAAGCGGCATGCCGGGAGCGGACAGGCCGGGCTCGCGCACCTCTAGCGCCCGCGCCGCGTCGCGATCGGCCAGCGGCAGATGGGCGTCGATCGCGCCCGCCTCGAACACCGCCTCGCTGACGTAGCGACCGTGGTCGATGCCCGTGGCGGCCGAGAGCAGTGCGCCCAGGACGTGGAAGCCCTCGTTCGAGTAGACGCGCCGTACCGCCGGAGGGTGCACCGGCTCGACCGCCAGCGCGTCCATCCCCTTGACCGACTCGGGTAGGCCGGAGGCGTGTGCCAGCAGATGGCGGGCCGTGATCGGGTCGCGGGCGGACGACCCGTATCCGGGCAGGTGGTCGGCCACGGGGGCGTCCAGATCGAGCGACCCCTCCTCCGCGGCGACCAGCACCGCAATCGCGACCAGCGGCTTGGTCAGCGACGCCAGCGCGAACAGCGAACGCTCGTCCGCGGCCCCCGCAACGCGCAGTTCGCGGATGCCTCGCCGGTCGACCACGGCCGCGGCGACGGCGGGGACGTCGCCCTCTGCGACCCACGTATCGATTGAGCTCAACGGCATTCCGGGCATGTTAGAGGTATCGTTTTTCCACCGATGGCACGCGTCGAGACACAACAAGGCACGCCAACCGCAGGAAATGGCGCCGAGGACGAGCACCTCGACGAGTGGTTCGCGCGCCGTTTGCAGTCCCAGGGCATCCCCTCACGGCTGGGCGCGCCGTCGTTGGCGCGGCTGGCCGCGGTGGTGGCGCTCGTGCTTTCGCTGGGGGGGCTGCTGTGGGCGCTGTCGAGCGTCGGGCCCAAGACGGCCGCCACCACGCCCACCCCGGCACCCTCGACGGGAGGCGGTCACTCCACGTCGACCGGCGGCGGCGGCACCGGCCCCGCCGGCGGGAAGGTGACCTGGCGGACGGTGACCGTCGACGTGCTGAACGGGTACGGTGGCGCGGGCGCAGCGGGAACGACGGCGGCGACGCTACGCGCCCAGGGTTGGAAGGTTGGCACCACCGGCAATGCGAGCGGCATCACCCAGAGCGAGGTCGTCTACCTGTCGGGCCACAAGAAGGAGGCGATCGCCGTCGCGCGCAAGCTGGGCCTGGGCACGCCGATCGCGATCTCCAACGCCACCGGCGTGGTGCCCTCGTCAACCACCGGCGTGGCGATCGTCCTGGGCCCGAACTTGCTGCCCGCTCGCTGACCGCCTCGGGCTGCCTTCAGCGAGCGATCTGCGTGGCGGCATCGCGCACCGCCAGCCAGGCCGTCTCGACGTGCTCCCAGCCGGTGGCGGCGTTGCCGATCGCGATCCTGATCGCGTAGCGCCCAGCCACCTCGGTGTGCGAGACGAAGGCAGCGCCGCCGCCGTTGACCTGATCGACCAGGGCCGCATTCAGGCGATCCAGCTCCCGCTCATCGTCGATCGCCGCCGGATGGGCGCGAAAGCAGACGGTGGAGAGCGGCACAGGGGCGAGCAGCTCCCAGCCGTCCGCGTGCTCGATCAGCGACGCCAGGCGCCCGGCCAGCGCGATGTGGCCAGAGACGATCGCAGCAAGCCCGTCACGACCGTAGGCGCGGATCACCATCCAGAGCTTCAACGCCCGGAACCGGCGCCCGAGCGCGACGCCGTAATCCATCAGGTTGACGACGTCCGACTCGCTCGACGTGAGGTAGAACGGCACCACCGAGAAGGCCCGACGCAGCATCTCGGGGTGGGATGTGTACAGCAAGCTACAGTCGATCGGCGTCATCATCCACTTGTGCGGGTTGAACACCAGCGAGTCTGCCCGCGCGCAGCCTGCCAGCAGATGCCGATGGCTCGCGACCAGCCCGGCCGCGCCGCCGTACGCCGCGTCGACGTGCAGCCAGATCCCATGGCGGGCGCAGATCTCGGCAATCTCCTCGACCGGGTCGACGCTGGTGGTTGACGTCGTGCCGACCGTGGCGACGACGGCCAGCGGCCGAGATCCGGCGGCGAGGTCTCGCTCGATCGCTGCCGCGAGCAGATCCGGCCGTAGCCGGAACCGATCATCGACCTCGATCCTGGTCAACCCCTCCTGCCCGATGCCAAGCGTGATGCACGCCTTCTCGACCGAGCTGTGCGCCTCGGCTGAGGTGTACACCCGCAACGCGGGCAGGTCGTCCCGCCCGGCCATGCCGCGGCGGCGGATGTCCAGATCGGCAGCTTCCCGCGCCGCGGCCAGCGCGTACAGCGTCGAGGACGACGCGGTATCGGTGATCTGGCCGAACCAGCTCACCGGCAGCCCCAGCATCTCGAGCACCCACGCCAGCGTCCGCTGCTCGAGTTCGGTCGCCGCCGGCGAGGTGCGCCACAGCATCGCGTTGACGTTCAGCGCGCTCGCGATCAGCTCGCCGACGATCCCCGGCCCCGAGCCGGTGATGCCGAAGTAGGCGAAGAAGGCGGGATGGTTCCAGTGGGTGATCCCGGGCAAGAGCAGCGCGTCGACGTCGGAGAGGATCGCCGACAGCGGCTGGCCCTCGTGCGGTGGGTGTTCCGGAAGCCGGGCGGCGATCTCGCCGGGGGAGACCTGGGCCAGCACCGGCCTGTCGCCGACCGACTCCAGATAGTCGCCGACCCAGCTCGATGCCTCCGCGAGCGCCGCGCGCACGTCGGCCGGCGAGGGTCCGGGAGGGGTGGCGGCTGGCCGGTTCACGGGCTGAGTATCGCCGATGGCGACCGCTCAGGAGACGTAGATCGACGACCCCGAGAGGGTGTAGATCGTGAAGTAGAACCGCCAGCCCGACAGTCCGGTCGTCCACAGAAAGCGACCGCCACCCTTCTTGAGCGCGTACAGCTCAGCCTCGCTGTGGGTCGCGAGGTTGAGGCGGTAGAGCTGCATGCCCAACAGTGTCTGGCGCACGTACAGCACGATCGAGCCGTCCACGGACGGGTTCGAGTAGGCCCAACGGAGGCTCGAGCGCAAGCGCCCGGAGGCGCCGGTGTCGATTCGGTACACCATCACCGAGCTGCGAGTGGAGCCGGTGCGGTGGTAGGTGACGCGCGGATACGAGACGTCGGGCGCACCGAGGTCGACCGTGAACGGTGCGCTGGCGATCACCTTCTCGGTGTTGGAGGTGAGGTCGTAGAGGACGATCTCGCGACCGCTCGAAAGCCCACGTCTGTACACCAGCCAATTGCCCGAGAGCGCGGGCTGGTTGCCGACCAGCGGCAGCGTCTGCAGGACGGCCATCGTACCCGTATCGATGATCTCGAAGCTGGGCCCGGTATCGACCACGACGCGGGTGCCGTCCAGGTCGGGGTTGACGCCCGGCAGGTCGGTGAAGACAGTGCCCGCGCGCACCACTCCGGTGAGCGAGCCATCCGGGTTGATGCGGTTGAACGCGAGCAGCCCGGGAGATGCCGAGGGGTCTGCCACCGGCGACGTGCCGAGCGCGACCACTGTTGCGGCCCGGGCGACGCCCGTTGCCAGCCCCAGGGCCAGCACCGCGGCCAGCGTCGCCAGCGCGACCGCGTTCGCTCGACGCAACCGAACGGTGCCGAGCAGTGCCATCCGTTCGATGCGGCCGGTCGCCTGCTCGTAGCTGCGTACGCCTCTGGTCGCGACGGCCAGCGCCAGCGCCCGTCCCAGCCCGAACGCGCTCAGCACGACGGCGCCGGTGCCAGCACCGGCCAGCGCCGCGACGCCCACCGAAACCACGATCAGCGTTGCGACCGGCAGGTAGGTGGCGAAACCGACACCCAGCCCGGCGCCGTACAGCAGGGCGGCGACGGGCTGAGGGTACCGCTCGCGCCACCGCTCCGGCACCTGACGGCGCATCTGAGGTACCGGCAGCCTCACCAGCCCGGCTTCACCTGCCGCCTCGACCAGGGCGAACAGGGCGACCCCGGCCACCGCCGCCGGACCGCCGTTCGGCAGTGCGGCACCCAGCAGCCATCCCAGCATGGCAGCGCCGGCGGTCGCCCCGGCCGCGAACAGCACCAACGAGACCAGCCATATGCGCGTCCCGTGCACGACGGGAACGATGGTCTCGACCATCGAGAAGCCTCAAGGCGACCACGCTCCCGACACGCCGGCGAGCAGGGCACACGCGGCCAGCGCCGCGTCTGGGTTGGCGTCGAGCGCAATCAGCATGGCACGCTCGTCTGGTAGTACAGGACGCAGAACACCTTGCGGCCGTTGTAGCAGTAGCCGGTGAGGGCGGCATCGCCGTTGATGCGGGTCGCGGTGTAGGCGCAGCAGTCCACCAGCTTGCGGATGGTGCCGCCGCAGCAGCGATACCAGCCGCCGTCGAAACGCGCATGCAGGTCGTACCGCTCGAGCACCCAGTCCTGGCACAGGCGGGTGCGTGGCGCCTTGGGCAAGGGCTGACCGTCGGGGCCCAGCAGCAGATGTCCGGAGGCATCGACCGCGTAGCCGTCGGCGTTGATCAACCGGCCAAGGTTGTCCACCGGCGCACCATCCTTGGGCCGCAGCGGATAGCCGTAGCGATCGATGCGCGGAGGGAAGAAGGGGCCGGGACAGGCGTGGGTCGTGTAGGTGTGCCCGCAGAAGCCGTAGTAGGCCTCGGCGGTGTCGGGTGCGACGGCCCCGGCCGCGAGCCGACCGGCCGTTCCCGCCACGGCCGCTGCGCCGATCCGGCCCAGGAAGCTCCGGCGTGTGTGGCCAGATGCCAGCCGCCGCGCGAGTCGCTCGGACGCCTCGCTAGGCCGCATTCGAGACCAGCCCTTCGCGCTCCCGACTGCGACCGGTCACGACCACGCTCTCGAGCTGCTCGAGCGTGTTCACCGCTCCCTTCGCCCGCACGACGCCATCCTCGCCCACATACACCGCGTACGGCGTACCGGGCACCTCGAACGCGAGGTGCAGCCGGCGCCCTGCGTCGTCGTCCTCCTGGGCATGCAGCACCACCAGCTCGTGGTCGCGCCCGATCGCGCGCAGCCCGGGCACGATCTGCGCACAGACCGGACAGCTGGGCGATGTGAACACGACCAGGCAGCCGGCGGTGCCCTCCGGCGCCCGATCGCCCAGCGGCAGGCTCTCCGCCTCGTGCTCGAACGCGCCGCGCGGCCCGAGCCGCAGGTGGAGCACGCCGACCTGCCGGTAGAGCGCGAACACCAGCGCCGCCAGCGCCGCCACGAGCAGCCACAGCGCGGCGAAGGCTGCCAGCCAGAACGCCTCGCCCAGGCGGGGCCGGACGCCGATCGCGGCCGCCGCGGCGGCCACGGCGAGCAGGCCATTGCGCGCCAGCGCCATCCGGGCAGAGAGTCCGGTGCCCGGCACCATGCAGCCACAGTCGGCCGGCTCGCTGCCATTCGCGACCTCAACCGCCAGCGCCAGCGAGAACGCCGCCAGCAGCGCCAACGCGGCCCAACCGGCGGCCGCGACGCCGGCCACCAGTGCGCCGCCGATTGCGATCTCTGCGATCGGCACCAACCACGCCAGCAGCGGCCGGGCCGCCGCGAGCCGGTAGCTGGACAACGAGGCACGGAAGCGATCGACGCGGATCAGCTTGCCCACGCCGGCCGTCAGGAACACGCAACCAAGCAGGATCGCGATGGGCAGGTCGATCGTCGGCATGAACCGCCGATGCTAGCCAGCGGCCCGGACGGAACGGCGTCGCCCCACGTCTCCGATGGTGCCAGGCACCACACCCCCGGTGCCAGGCACCACGCCCCCGGTGCCAGGCACCACCCCCTCGGTGCCAGGCACCACCCATTCGGTGCCTGGCACCGTGGCGCGCGACGCGAGAGAAGCGGCTAGAGCGAGCTCTCGACGGCGGCCACGGCTGCCTCGAGCGTGGTCAGCATCTCGTCGATCTCGGCGTCCGAGATGATCAGCGGCGGCGCGAGCATGATCGCGTCCATGTGCAGGTTGACGATCGGCGTCGGGCACGAGTAGACCATCAGCCCACGCTCGCGGGCGGCGCCCACGACGCGACCCGAGATCCGCTCCGCAGCCTGGAACCGCTCCCCGGTCGTCGGGTGGCGCAGCTCGACGCCCTGCAGCAGGCCGCGGCCGCGGACGGCGTGCATCAGCGGGTGGCGGTCGGCCATCCGCTCCAGCTCGGCGCGGACACGCGCACCCTTCCCGGCGGCCGCCTCGACCAGCCCGTCGCGCTCGATCGTCTCGATCACTGCACAGCCGACTGCACAGCCGAGCGGATAGCCGCTGAAGGTGTGCCCGTAGGAGAAGCCGTTCGGCGCCGTGCCGACCACCTCGCGGATGGCGCTCGACGCCACCATGCCCGACAGCGGCACCACGCCTCCGCCGATGCCCTTGCCAAAGGTGATCACGTCGGGAACGGCATCGAAGTGCTCCACGGCGAACCACCGGCCGGTGCGTCCGAACCCGGTGATGATCTCGTCCGCCACCAGCAGCACCTGATGGCGGTCACAGACCTCGCGCACCGCCTGCAGGTAGCCCGGCGGCAGGTCGACGGCGGCGCCGGACGAGCCGGTGACCGGCTCGACGATGAAGGCAGCGACGTGGTCGGCGCCGCGAGACAGGATCGCCGCCTCCAGCTCGGCCGCACCCTGCTCGGCGGTCTCGGAGTTGGGTACCGCGGCGTACTTGTGCAGCAGCGACTCGAACGGCGCGCGCCAGCGCGACCCCGAAAGCGAGAGCGCGCCCATCGTCGAGCCGTGGTACGACGTGACCCGCGAGAGGAACTCGATCTTTGCCGGCTTGCCCAGGAGCTCCCAGTACAGCACCGCCAGGTGCATGGCCGACTCGTTGGCCTCCGAGCCGGACGAGTTGAAGAACGACCACTCCAGCTCGCCCGGAGCATGCCCCGCAATCCGCTCAGCCAGCTCCAGCATCGGCTCGTTGCGAAACGAGAATCGATACGCGTAGTTGATCTCGGTCGACTGGCGCTGCAGCGCCTCGATGACGGCCGGGTGGCTGTGGCCGAGCAGCATCACCATCGCCCCTCCGCACGCGTCCAGGTAGCTGCGCCCGTCCGCCGTCTCGATCCGGCAGCCCTGAGCGCGCACCGCCACCGGCAGCGGCTCGCCGGCGGTCATCGAGTAGTCGACGCGGACCGCGTCGGTGGGGGAGGCCTCCATGGCTCCGATTCTACCGGGCGCCCGGCTCACCCGGCGCCGCGGGCAGGCCGATCACCGCACGCGCCTGCTCGGGGGTGGCCGGTGGACGTCCGGCCAGCCGGCCCAGCTCGGCGGCGCGAGCCACGAACTGTGCGTTGCTGGTGGCCAGCATACCGCGGCTCAGGAAGACGTTGTCTTCCATGCCAACACGAACGTGGCCGCCGGCGGCGATCGCCAGCGTCGTGATCAGCTGCTGGGCGCGGCCGACGCCGATCGTCGACCAGGCGGCACCCTCCGGCAGGCTGCCGACCAGGTGCATCAGGTTGCGGGGCGTGGCGGCGATGCCCCCGGCGATCCCGGTCACGAACTGGAACCACAGCGGCGCCACCAGCAGACCGTTCTCGGCGAGCCTCCGGCAGTACTCGACGTGCGAGACGTCGAAGCACTCCAGTTCGGGCTTGACACCGTGCTCCAGACAGCTCTCCGCCAGCGCGCGCAGAAAGGCCGGCGGATTGAGGAACACGCTCTCACCAAAGTTGAGGGTGCCGGCGTCGAACGAGCACATGTCCGGGCGCAGCGCCACCACCGCCAGCCGCTGCGACTCCTCCATCTGCCACGAGCCTGCAGTCGTCAGGTTGACGAGCAGCGACGGCGCCGCCTCGCGCACCGCGCCGACGGCATCCCGATAGAGACCCAGATCCATGCTGGGGCGGCCATCCCGATCGCGCACATGGATGTGGATCACGGTCGCACCGGCGGTGGCTGATGCCGCTGCCTCGGCCGCGATCTCCTCGGCTGTGAACGGCACGTGGGGCGTGCGGTCACGGCCGGTGTCAGCGCCGGTTGGCGCCACCGTCACCACCAGCGGCACGCTCACAGCGACTGCGGCGGCGCCTCGAGAACGGCCGCCAGCTCGATCATCCGGCAGCCGTCACCCAGGCCGGCGATCGCATCGCGCAGTGCCTCGCCCAGCTGCGAGGGCTCGTCGATCCGCCGATAGCCGACGCCGTATCCGGCGGCAAGCTGTTCGAAGTCGGGCGAGCGCAGGTCGACCGACGACGAGTGGCCGTAGGCCTCCATCTGGTAGTTCTTCAGCACGCCGTAGCACCCATCGTTGACAAGCAGCGTGACGAAGTGCAGACCATTCTGCTGCGCCGTTGCCAGCTCGTGGCCACCCATCAGGAAACCGCCGTCGCCGACCAGCACCACGGTCGGGCTGTTGGGATGTGCGGCCGCCGTACCCAGGGCGGTCGGGACGCCGGAGCCCAATGCTCCGCTCATCGGATACGCGAAGCCGCCCGGGCGCCGCGCATCCAGGTACAGCACGCCCCAGTAGCCAAGGATGGTCATGTCCGAGATCACGATCGCGTCGTCCGGCAGCGCCTCGTCCAGCTGCCACATCAGCTCTCGCTCACGGGCGAAGCCGTGGGCGGCCACCTCGGACTGCCGCCCGGACAGCGCCGCCCGCGCTGCCGCCGCGCCGTCGCGCGCTCCGCCGCTCACGCCTGCCGCTAGCAGCGCGTCGCAGAACAGCCCCGCGTCAGCCACGATCCCCTCGCACACCGGATAGTTGCGCCCGATCCGGGCGGGATTCAGGTCGACCTGTACAAGCCGCTCGGGGAACGCGACCGCCCAATGGCAGGTGTACTCCTCGGCGAAGCGCGTGCCGAGCGCGACACAGACGTCGCTGGAGGCGATCAGCTTCCGCACGGACGGCTCCTCACACGACGACCCGGCGTGCAGCGGGTGGCCGGGAGGCAGCACGCCCTTGCCGTTGAAGCTGGTCACCACGGGCGCGTCCAGCGTCTCTGCCAGCTCCACCACGCGCTCGGCGGACAGCCGGCAGCCGCCACCTGCGAACACCAGCGGCGCCTGCGCTCCGGCCAGCAGCGTCCGTACCCTCTGGACGGCAGCCGGGTCGGGAGCGGGCGCGGAGAGCGGCGTGACCGTGACCGGTGCCTGCTCGGCGGTGGCCGTCAGCACCGTGGTCATGGCCTCGATCATGGCCGGACCCGGGCGGCTGGCAATCGCGCACAGCGCCTCGTCGACGGCCGCCGCGAGCGCCCGCGGTGAAGCCGGCCGCACATGGTGGCGGGTGACCGCCTCGAACGCCGCCCGCTGCCCGGCCGTCTCATGCATCCAGCCGCGCTCGCCGGCGTCGCTGGGAACCTGGGTGGTGACGTGCAGCACACGGTGGCTGGACGCGTCGGCCTCGCCCATGCCCGCGAACGCGTTGAACGCGCCCGGGCCGGTGCTGGTGACGCAGACGCCGACCCGCCCGGTCGTGCGCGCGTAGCCGACCGCGGCAAACGCCGCGGCCTGCTCGTGGCGGACGACGACCGCGCGGATCGTCGAACTGTGCAGCGCCTCCCACAGGCTCAGCGCGTGCTGTCCGGGGATACCGAACACCACCTCGACCCCGTGCGCCTCGAGCGCCGAGACCAGCAGCTCAGCGCCGTTCACAACCTTCGTCCCCGCGGCAACGCTCATGCCGGTCACGCTACCAGAGGCCGCGATCGGCGGGCTGCGAGAGCTACTTGCCCTGGAGGATCAGCGCCACCAGGTTGTTGAGATCGGTGGTCGACAGCTTGGTGCCGAAGTCGGCAGGCATGATGCCGCCGTTGAAACCCTTGGCGATCACCTTCTCGGGATTCACGATCGACTCCAGGACGAAGGCCGGCAGCGGCGTGCTGCCCGCATCGCCGGCAAGCGCGGTGTCCAGGTTCGGGCCGACGGCGCCGGTCGAGCCGGCCGCGGCCAGCGTGTGGCACGAGCCGCAGCCGCTCGAGTCCCAGACGGCCTTGCCTGCGGTGGCATCGCCGGTGGAACCGGACGAACTGCCACCGGTGCTGCTGCCACCGCTGCTGGTGGTCGTGCTGGGAGTGGAGCTCGACGGGGTCGAGGAGTAGGTCGAAAGAGGCAGCGGACCGATGCCGACGCTGGTCGCTCCGCTGGTGTCTGTGCCGGAGATCGCGATCACGACCACCATCACCACGATGCCGACGATGGTGCCGACGAGAGCTGCTACTAGGACCTTGATCATCGCGCGGGCAACTTTATCAGCTTGTCCCGCCAACGTAGCGACAACCACCGGTAGGCGGAATACCCCAAGCAGGGGATGGCCGACCGCGCGTCGAACGACGACCTGTGTCCGAAGTGATCGATCGACGCGACATCCAGACTCTCATGTACTGCGTCCGGCTGACCGAGATCAGCGGGCAGTGGCAGTCCGGCTACCCCGTGCGAACGCCGCACGAGTTGGAGTGCAAGCTGGCTGAACTGCTGCGGCAGGTGGAGCGATCCCAGCTGTCGACGCAGACCGCCGCCTGACCCGGCGTCGGGTCTACCGCCAGCGCACAACACCGTCAGCGAGCCCGCGCGTCCACGAACCGGGCCCGCCAGACGGTCGCGATGAAGCTCTCGCCGCCGATCAGCTCGCGAATGCGGTCGGCCGCCTCCTGCGGCGGATCCGACATCGCCAGCCACGGCTCGACCTGCCAGGTCGCGTCCCACCGCCGCTCCTCGGCGAGCTCGATCCCGAGCGGGCGAAGCAGGGACGCGACCTCGCCCTCGCGCGGCAGCCGCCGGTGCTCGGCGTCGCGCAGCCGCTCGATCTGCTCCCAGCGATCGGCGCGGCCGCGGTCGACGTCGGCGAGGTAGTCCTGCACCACGATCGCGCCGCCATCCGCCAGCACCCTGACCGATTCGGCCAGCGTGCGCGGCACGTCGGACACGTGGTGCAAACTGTTGACGCATGTCACCAGGTCGAAGGCGCCATCGTCGAACGGCATCGACTCAGCATCGCCGACCACGGCCCGCACGCCGGCCGGGGCGTACGCGAGCAGTGCCTGAGACGGGTCGAGCGCCACCGCCTCCAGACCCATACCGGCGAGTGCGGCGGACAGCAGCGCAGGTCCGGCACCGACGTCAAGCGCGCGCTGACCTGGCAACGGCCGGCACCACTCGACGAAGCCCGACCAGTCCTTCTCGCGAGCGGCGGCGGTGTACCGGTCAGCCGTCCTGTCGAACCTGCTCTCTGACATAGGCCAGCGCCTCCTCTCGGGTCGCCACGGCTCCGGCCGCCTGCTCCTCGGCCAGCAGCGCAACCAGCCGGCCGATCGTCGCGCCGCGGGCGTCGAACTGCTGCGCGATCTCGTCGCCGCGCAGCAGCGGTGGGCGCCGATCGCGCTCCAGCTCTGCGATCAGCGTCAGCATCTCGTCCGCGGTCTCGAGGTGGCGGCGCAGATGCCGCAGCCGCGAGCTCGGCCCGCGTGTGGCCAGTCGGTCGGCCAGAGACAGCGTGACGCTCGAGCTCGACCAGGGCGACGTCTCGTTCAGGTAGCGGTGCGCGACGCGCAGACCGAGGGGCCGTGAAGGGATCGAGAAGCCCAGCGCCAGGTGCTCTCGGACAAGCATGGAGCAGAAGCGGGTCAGGTCGTTGGACGCCTTCCAGCGGCCGAGGATGGCAGACACCGCCGCGGCGCCCTCGCGATCGTGGCCCATGAAGCCGATCCGGCCGTCCACCTCGCGCCGCGTCTGCGGCTTTCGGATGTCGTGGAACAGCGCCGCCAGCCGCAGGCCCTGGCGAGCCGTCAGCTCGTCTCCGACCACGCGGTCGAGCTCCTGGCGGATGCGATCTGCGTGCCCCGGCAGGTAGTGCCCCTCGTGGTCGCCGATATCGGCGACCGCCTCGACAACGTGCAGCGTGTGCTCCCACACGTCGAGCTGGTGATGCGGGCTCTGCAGGCAGCCGCGCAGCGGCACCATCTCCGGCAGAACCACCTCCAGCACCCCCAGACGGTCGGCGAGGCGCAGACCTTCAGCCGGACGGCGGCCGCCCAGCAGGCGGCACAGCTCGGCAAAGATCCGCTCCGCGGAGGGCTCGTTGGCCCGCGACGCCCGTTCCTCCGCCAGACGCGCCGTCTGGTGGTCAATCTCGAAGCCGATCTCGTGCGCGATCCGGGGCAGCCGCAGCAGCCGCAACGGGTCGTCGTCGAACACCTGCGGAGAGACCGCCCGCAACAGCCCAGCGGCGAGGTCGTCGCGGCCACCGAGCGGGTCGACCGGCTCGCCGCCGGCCAGAGGTAGAGCGATCGCGTTGACCGTGAAGTCGCGCAGCGCGAGGTCCTGCTTCAGGGTGCCACGGCAGCGCGTGACGTCGATCGTCCGGCCATCGCCCACCACCCGCCACGCGCCGTGGCGCTCTGACAGTGGAAAGGGCGACCCGCCGATGCTGCCTGCCAGCGTCCGGGCGGTTGCGGCCGGATCGCCGTCCACCACCAGGTCGATGTCAAGCACCGGCCGGTCGAGCAGCAGGTCGCGAACGCTGCCGCCGACAAGCCAGGCGTCTGCGACCGGCGCCTGCGACCGGATCTCGGAGAGCCGGTCAGCTGCCGACGACGACATGCTCCACCCTCCGGCGGCGGGGGGCGATGTCGGTCACGATCTCGTAGCTGATCGTGTCCGATCGCTGCGCCCACTCCTCCGCGCCGATCCGCTCGTCGCCGTCGGCACCGATCAGCACAACGGTGTCGCCCAGCTCCACGTCGCACTCGTCGCCGATCACGAAGGTCAGCTGGTCCATGCTGATGGTGGCTGCCACCCGCCGACGGCAGCCGCGCACCAGCACGTCCAGCTTGCCCGACAGGACGCGCGGGACGCCGTCCGCGTAGCCGGCCGGGGCGAGGCCGATCCAGGTCGGCCGATCGGCGATCAGGCGGCGCCCGTACCCCGCGCTCTCGCCCGGCTGCAGCAGCTTGACCTGGGCGACGTAGCTCTCGAACCGCAGCGCTGGGCGCAGGCCATGTTCGCCACCGGCATCCTGGAAGGGCGAGAGGCCATAGACGGCGATGCCGCAACGAACCGCATCCCAGCACGCGCCCGGCGTGATGAGCGTGGCGGCGCTGTTTGCGATATGACGCGGACAGGGCGGGAAGCGCTCCGCCAGAGCGGCGAACCGCTCCAGCTGCAGGCGAGTGTGGTCGGCGTCCTCGTCGGCGACGGCGAGGTGGCTCATCAAGCCGCCCAGCCGCAGCTGGGTCGATGCGCCCAGCAGGTCGGCCGCCCGCAACGCGTCGTCAGCCGACATGCCCCACCGGCCCATGCCCGTGTCAGCCTTGACGTGAACCGCCAGCGGCTGGCGAGCGCCGGCCAGCAGGCGGGCGAGCGCCTCCAGCGAGGAGACGGCGACGTCCACGCCGGCGACGTCCTGCTCCTCGCCGGGCGCCAGCGGGCTCATCACCAACACCGGCGCGTCCGGGATATCGCTTCGCAACGCGCGCGCCTCCTCCCAGGTCGCGACGGCCAGCCGGGCGGCACCGGCAGCCAGCGCCGCCCGGCCGACCACGGATGCGCCGTGGCCGTAGCCGTCCGCCTTTACCACCGCCCACAGCTCGGCCGGGGCGGCCCGCTCGCACAGCAGCGAGACGTTGTCGGCGACCGCGCCCAGATCGACCGTCACCGTCGCACGCGAGACGCGCTGGGATGAGTCGGCTACCACTCCTCCGCGAGCGCGCGCACGATGTCGGCCCGCGAGATCACCCCCGCCACCGCTCCGGTCTGATCGACCACCGGCAGTCGGTTGACGTTGTGCTCGACCATCCGGGAGGCGGCCTCGTGCACCGTCTCGTCGGCGGTGATGGTGACCGGCTCGGCCGACATCAGATCCTCGACCGTGGTGCCGAACGCCCGCCGGAACCGCTCACGCCAGTGATCCATCCGCTCGAGAAAGATCACCCCACCAAGCAGCGGCAGCGTGTGAGGCATGTCGGCGTCGTCGTTCAGCTCCTGGAATACGAGGTCGGCCTGGCCGACCATGCCGACCAGCTTTCCATCGGCGACAACCGGTACGCTGGACAGACCCTCTTCGGACAGGATGTGCGCCAGCTCGGCGATGCCGGTGTCGGGGGCGACTGTCGGGCCGCCGGCGCGCATCCGCTGTGAAACCTTCTCGTCAATCATCTGTCCGTCGCTCTCTTGAAGACTGTCGGCAGGGCGTCGATCACGTCGCTGCTGATGATACCGTCGGGGCCGAGCGCCTCCGCCGCTGCCCGACCGGCGCGGGCATGTGCGACAGCTCCGCAGCACGCGGCCGTCCATGGGTCGAGCCCGCGCGCCAGCATCGAGGCGATGATGCCTGTCAGCACGTCGCCCGATCCGGCAGTGGCCAGGCCCGGCGTGTCGGAGACCGAGACCACGACCCGCTCGCCGTCGGCCGCCGCGATCAGCGTGTCGGCGCCCTTCAGCAACACCACGGCGCGGCCGCGAGTGGCCGCCTCGCGCACCGCCGCCAGCCGGTTCTCTCGCACCCAGCCGGCATCGCGGCCCAGCAGCCGCGCCATCTCGCCCTCATGCGGCGTCAGCACGGCCGGCCGCCGCCTGCGGGCGATCAGCTCCAGATCGCCGCTCAGCGCGAACAGGGCGTCCGCGTCGATCACGATCGAGCCGCGGTGCCCAGCCGCGAGCCGGCGCGCCATCGTCCCCGCCTCGGCGTCGCGACCCAGGCCGGGGCCGAGCGCGACGGCTCCCGCACGCGACGCCAGCTCGAGTGCCTCGGGCAGCGGACGCACCATCAACTCCGGGCGCCGGCCCTCGATCTGCGCCACCAGGTGGCCGGGTACCGCCAGCCAGGCCAGCCCAGCTCCGGCCCGCAGCGCCGCGGTGCCGCACAGCAGCGGCGCGCCCAGCATGCCGACTGCGCCGCCCACCACCAGCACCGAGCCGGCGCTGTACTTGGTGGACGCTGGGGACTTGGCAGGCACCTGGAGCAGCAGGTCGCGGGTTGCCAGCGCGGCCCGTGTGGGGCGCTCGAGCTGCGGCGGGATGCCGATGTCGGCGACCACGATCGCGCCGGTGTGGCGGCTGCCGGGCGCGACGACCAGTCCCAGCTTGGGCCCATGGAAGGCGACCGTCAGGGCGGCGCGAACAGCTTCGCCCTCGACGACGCCGGTCGACGCGTCCACTCCGGAGGGCACATCCAGCGACACCACCGGCCTGCCGCAGGCGTTGACGGCAGCGATCACGGCTGCGGCGTCGATCCGGGCGCGGCCGCTGAATCCGACGCCGAACAGCGCATCCACAACCAGGTCGGCGCGGCGCAGCGCGGCCCGCAGCGCGGCGCGTCCCGGCCGGCGCACGATCGCGACGCCCAGGCGTTCGGCGGCTTCCAGGTTTGCGCGAGCGTCGATCGAGAGCTTGGAGGCAACGCCCACCAGCAGCACCTGCACCGAGCGGCCGGCGGCGTGCAGGTGGCGGGCGACGACGAAGCCGTCGCCGGCGTTGTTACCCGATCCGCAGACGATGGCGACGCGCCGGGCATCGGCGAACCGCTCGCCGATCTCGTGCGCGGCGGCGAGGCCGGCTCGCTCCATCAGCACGGCGCCGGGCAGCCCGAGGCCCTCGATGGCCGCGTCGTCCAACGCCCGGATCTCGTCGCTGTCGTACAGCGGGAGCAGGCCGCTCACGGCTCGTGCACAACGGCGACGGCGGCCGCCATTCCCCGCGAGTGGGTCATCGAGAGGTCGATCGCACCGGCGCCGAACCGCTCGGCCAGGGCGGCCACCTGTCCGGACAGGGTGACCGACGGCTTCGGCCGGCCGGCGATCTCGATGTCGCGCCACATGAACTCAACGCCGCAGCCGATCGCCTTGCCGACCGCCTCCTTCCCGGCGAAGCGCGCGGCGAAGTGCTGCGCCGGGTTGGGCCGCGAGAAGCAGTAGTCACGCTCGCGCTGCGTGAAGACTCGATCGGCGAAGCGCGGGCGCTTCTCCAGCGCAGCACGCACGCGATCGATCTCGATCATGTCGATGCCGACCCGCATCGGCGCAGTCTAGATGCCGCGGCCGGCACGGCCACGCAACGATTCGCCACCACCCCCTGTACAGGGCTTTGACTCCGATTATTGGCCCGCGAGTTGGTAGGGTTGACGGCGTGAGCCGTTCCGTCCAGCTGACCGAGAGTGCAACCTGGTGGCCGAGCGTGCTGTGGCAGACGACAACGCTCGAGCTCGTGCGCGGGCGCGAGCGGCTGCTTGTCGACCCGGGAATCGCGCCGTGGGAGGTGCTCGAGGCGGCCGGCGACGGCGTCGCCACCATCCTGATCACCCACGCAGACTGGGATCACGTGATGGGCATCGGCCTCCTGCCCGAGGCCCGCGTCCACGCCTCCGCCGCATCCGCCCGGCGGATCGCCGGTGGAGAGGCACGGGAATCGATCGAGCGGGAGGCCGGCGCGTTCGCCATTCCGCTCGAACGGCTCGACGGCATGCGCGTCGACCAGCTGCTGCCCGAGGACGGCGGCGAGACGCTGCTCGGCAGCTTCACCGCCGTCTGCCACGCGGCCCTCGGGCACACCGATGACGGGATCGCCACCTGGCTGCCTGAGGAGCGGCTGCTGGTCGCAGGCGACCATCTCTCCCACCTCGAGCTGCCCCTGATCCAGGACTCGGCATCGCGCTACCGATCGACACTGCAGCTGCTGACCGGCCTGATCGAGCGGGAGCGGCCGGCGCTGGTCGTGGTCGGCCACGGCCGGCCGCAGCCCTCCGACGACGCGCTGCGCATAGCTGAACAGGACGCCGCCTACGTCGAGGCAGTGATCGCCTTCGCCGAAGCGGGCGGCGATCCCGATCGGTTCGCCGACGTTCCACACCCCGACCGCGCTGACTCCACCGAGCACGCGGGCAACGTCCAGCGGGCCTGCCTCGCCGTGGCCGGCGGATGACGGCAACGCTCGAGGTGCTACGCATGCTCGCCGAGGATGCGCTTGCGCCCCCTCCTCCGCCGGGAGCTTCCAGTCGGAGGTTCGTCACCGAGGCATACGTCGTCGAGGTCGGGCCGGAACCGTCGCCCGACATGAACATCGTGCTGCGGCTTCGCCTTGACGGCCTCGACCTGATCGAGGTGCGCAACCAGGCGCGCAGCCTGTTCGACGCCGCCGGCCGGCGCGAGGCGACGTGGGAGGTTGCCAGCAGCGCCACGCCGGATGGGCTGCTCGAGCGGCTGCGGGAGATCGGGCTGGTCGACCACGAGACAGCGTCGGTGCTGGCCCTGGCGATCAGCGACGAGCCGGCCGGCCCCACCGAGGGTGTGACCGTGGAGCGGGTGGAGCGTGAGGAGCAGTTCCAGGAGGTGCGCGAGCTGTACCTGGAGGCGGATGGCTGGGCACCCGGAGACGAGTGGCTGCACGGCTCCGGCTTCGTCACCCGGTTCCTGGCGCGGATCGATGGCCGCGCCGTTGCCACAGCCGACATCACGTGGCTGGAGGATGAGCGGGCGGCCTTTCTGGGCGGCGCCCTCACCCACCCGCAGTGGCGCCGACGGGGCGCCTACCGTGCGCTGGTGCATGCCCGCTGGGAGGCCGCCCTCGCCGCCGGCCGCGAGCTGCTGGTGACCCAGTCGGAGCCCATGTCCCAGCCGATCCTGCGCCGGCTCGGCTTCGACGTCGTCGGCCGCATCGACGTCCTGCTGGACCGTTGGTAGCGTGACGCCCATCAGCGAGCAGGTGCTGGGCCTGGCCGAGGACGCGAACACCCATACGCCGCTCGGCGAGGGCGACGAACGGATCGTCGAGCCGCGCTTCGTGCTGTGGATGGGACCCGGCACCGAACCGCACTGGAACGTTGCACAGCGGCTGCGGATGCGCGAGGACGAGGTGGACGAGGTGCGCTGCGAGGTGCATCGCGTGCTGCGGGCGCGCGGCCGCGGCGCGTGCACCTGGGAGGTCGGCAGCTCGGCGACGCCGCAGGGCCTGGCCGCGCTGCTTCGCAAACGCGGGCTGGTGGAGGACGAGCCGGATCCGATCCAGATCGGGATGGTGCTGGACGCCGCGCCTCCACCCGCACCCGCCGGGGTCGACGTGCGGCGGGTGGAGACGGCGGCCGACCACGCCACCAGCGAACGGATCGCCCATCGCTGCTTCGGCATGCCCGAGCCCAGCGATCACCAACTGGCCGAAAGCTACGCGCGCCGCCACGAGCAGTCCCGCCGCTACCTGGCCCGCGTCGACGGCCGCGACGTGGCCACCGCCACCGCCACCCACACCGCCCACGGCGTCGTGCTGAACGCCGGCTCGACCCTGCCCGACGCCCGCGGCCGCGGCGCCTACCGCGCACTCGTGCGCGCCCGCTGGGACGATGCCCGGGCGGCCGGCACGCCGGTGCTCATCACGCAGGCCGGACAGATGTCGCTGCCGATCCTGGAACGGCTGGGATTTCGCCCGGTGTGCCGGATCGAGGTGCTGCTGGACGATTTCGGTACCACCTCCGCCTGAGGCTGCCGGAGCCGGCGACGCCCGCCAACTACACTTCGGACATGCGACAGAGCATCTCGTTCGGGCGGATCGCGGGTATCCCGATCGGCGCCAGTTGGACGTGGCTACCGGTCGTCGTCCTACTGGTCTGGCTGGCCGCGGTCGACTTCTTCCCACGGCAGAACCCCGGCCTCTCAAACGGGGCGTACATCGGCATGGCGGTGGCCGAGGCGGTGCTGCTCCTCTCAGGCCTGCTGGCGCACGAGTTGGGCCACGGCCTGCAGGCGCGCCGCGACGGCATGCGCGTGGAGGGCATCACGCTGTGGCTGTTCGGCGGCGTGGCGCGGTTTAGCGGAGAGTTCCCCGGCGCCGGCGCCGAGCTGCGGATCGCGGCCGCCGGCCCGGCGGCGACGCTCGTGATCGGCACCGTCTCGCTGACAGCCGCGCTGCTGCTTCCGCTACCCGCGGTGGCCGACGGCGTGCTGTTCTGGCTCGGCATGCTGAGCATGGTGTTGCTGGTCGGCAACCTGATCCCGGCCTATCCGCTGGACGGCGGCCGCATCCTGCACGCCGTGCTGTGGCGCGTGCGCGACGACCGCGGCAAGGCGACCGAGGTATCGGCGGCAGTCGGGCGGATCTGCGGCTACGTGCTGATCGGCGGCGGCATCTTCCTCGCACTGACGTGGCCGGGCCGAGCGGTGGTGGGGCTGTGGCTGATGACGATGGGCTGGTTCGTGATGGCGGCGGCCACCGGCGAGTCGCGCAGCGAGGCTGTGCGCGGCGCACTGGCGGGGCTGACGGTGGCTGACGTGATAGAGCGCGATCCGATCTGCGTGCTGCCCACGCTGACCCTGACGGAGTTCTTCGCAGAGGTCGTCTGGTCGCAGCGACACACCACCTACCCGGTGTTCGACGGCGAACGAGTGGTCGGACTGCTGCCGTTTGGCCGGGTGGCCGCGGTGCCGCGGGCCCAGTGGGACGACACCCGCATCGAGCAGGCGATGGTGCCGCTGGCTGACGTGGTGCTGCTCGAGGAGACCGCACCGCTCAGCGAGGCCATTGGAAGGCTGGCCTCCAGCGAGCTGCAGCGGGGATTGGTGATCGAGGACGACCGGCTGGTGGGACTGGTGTCGGTGTCGGATATCGCTCGCGCATTTGAGCGCCGCGCCCGTTTGCTCTAACATCGGCCCGTGGACGAAAGCCACCTGAAGTCGGTCGACCTGTTCGCCTCGCTCTCGGATGATCAGCGCAGACGCCTCGCCCAGTGGGCCGACGAGATCGATGTCGACACCGGCCATCACCTGATCCGCCAGGACGGCTTCGGCTACGAGTTCTTCGTCATCCTGTCCGGTACGGCCGAGGTGATGGACGGCGATGATCACCTGGCGGACATGGTCGCGGGTGACTTCTTCGGGGAGATCGCACTGACGGAAGGCGTGCGCCGCAGCGCGTCAGTACGCGCGACCACACCGATGCGGCTGATCGTGATGGGCCGAACGGAGTTCCTCTCGATGGCGTCACAGATGCCCTCGGTCGCCGAGCAGATCCGCTCGCGGATCGCCGAGCGACTCGAGAACAATCGCTCCGCCACGCCGGCCGACTAGATCCAACGCCGGCCGTGGTCGGCATCCGCGTCCGCGAGTGCGACGACTGAGAACTACCCGGACCGCTCCATCAGACGCGGGCCGGGATCGCCGAACCCGAACCGCCGGTACAGGCCGTGCGCGTCGCCTGTGTGGAGCAGCCAGCGCACGTTCCAGCCGGAGCCGTCCACGATCTCCTTCACCATCTGCTCGCCAAGTCCACGGCCGCGGTGCTCGGGCAGCACGTAGACATCAGCAAGGTACGCGAACGCGACCCTGTCGCTGACTGCGCGGCAGAAGCCGATCTGGGCGGAGTCAAGGTAGAGGCCAAGGACGCGATCCGCTTCCCGCACCAACCGGCTGACCGTCTCGTGTGTTCGGCCCCTGGCCCAGTAGGCGTGCCCGGAGAGGAAGCGATGCACCTCGTCCACGTC
>JBBQUW010000038.1:0-30836 GCA_038212095.1 Gaiellales bacterium
CGGAACGCCGTACTTCTCCTTCGCCACCTGGCAGACGATGATGTTGTCCTCATCGTCCCCGGTCACGGCCACCACCAGGTCGGCGCGCTCGATGCCGGCCCGCTCGAGCACGAACAGCTCGGTCGCGTCGCCCGAGCGCACCACGTGCTCGAACCGCTCCTCGAGCAGCGCGTAGCGCTCGCGGTCGCCCTCGATCAGCGTCACCTCGTGGCCCACGTGCATCAGCGTCGAGGTGAGGTTGCTGCCCACCTTGCCGCCACCGACGATCAGGATGTACATCTAGCGCTCGCTCACTAGGCGGCCCGGCCGGGGGTGGCGCAGATTGCCTCGGTGACGACATCGATCGCGCCGGAGGTCGGGCAGACGGTCTGAAGCCCCTGGGCGGCGTAGAAGGCGGCCCGGCCCGGGTCGAGCACGCGGGCGACCACGCAGGGACAGCCGAAGCGGGTGCGCGCGACCTGCGCGATCACGATGTTGGTGTTGTCGCCGGAGGTCGAGACGACGACCGAGTCGGCCGTCTCGATGCCGCCCTCCACCAGCACCACGGTGTCGAGGCCGTGGCCATGGATGAAGCGGCCCGGCCAGTCGTCGGGCAGCCGCTGCAGCGCCTCGCCGTCCTCGTCGATCACCGTCACGTCGTGGCTGTCCGCGGCCATCTTGATGGCGATCGCGGAGCCAACCCGTCCGCAGCCTACGATCAGCAGTTTCATACGGTTAGCGTACAACGTCGATCAAGTGGGTGCGACGGCCCGTGGCCTGGGCATTGGGTATCGTGCCGCCCCGTGGCGACCCCCACCCCAATCAAGGTCGGACTGCTGGGATTCGGCACCGTCGGCTCGGCCGTCCACCGCCTGCTGACCGAGAGCAGCGAGGCGATCGAGCGCGTCACCGGCCACCCGGTCGCGGTCTCGGCCGCGCTCGTGCGCGACCCGTCCCGCCACCCCGACGCGCCGGCCGGCCTGCTGACGACCGACTTCGCCCGCCTCCGCGACGATCCCGAGATCTTGGTGGTGGCGGAGGTGATGGGCGGCATCGATCCCACCCGCCAGCACGTGCTCGAGCTGCTCAGCGCCGGCAAGTCGGTGGTGTCGGCCAACAAGCAGCTGCTGTCCCGGCACGGCGACCAGCTGTTCGGCGCGGCCGAGGCAAACCGGGTGCAGCTGCGGTTCGAGGCCAGCGTGTGCGCTGCGATCCCGGTCGTGAAGGTGCTGCGCGAGTCGATGATCGTGACCAACGTGCACCGGATCGACGGCATCGTCAATGGCACCACCAACTTCATCCTGACGCAGATGATCCAGAACGGCTCGCCCTACGCCGAGGCGCTGGCCGAGGCGCAGCGGCTGGGCTACGCCGAGGCCGATCCCACCGAGGACGTCACCGGCGCCGACGCGGCGGCCAAGATCGCGATCATGGCCTCGATCGCCTTCCACACCCGGGTGCGGCTGGAGGAGGTCTCGCACGTCGGCATCGACCAGCTCGACCTGGTGGACGTCAGACACGCCGCCGCGCTGGGCTATGCCACCAAGCTGATCGCCTCGGCGCGGATGGCCGACGGCGCCGTGATGGCGCGCGTGCACCCCTGCCTGCTGGCCGCCGACCACCCGCTCTCGGTGGTGGGCGGCGCCTTCAACGCCGTGATGCTGCAGGGCCGCTCGATCCGCGAGGTGATCCTGGAAGGCCCCGGCGCCGGCGGCGACGAGACGGCAACCGCGGTGATCGGCGACCTCGTGGCCGTGATCGGCACCCAGGGCACCGGTTTTCTCCAGCACGACGTGCACTACCGCGACGTCGGCCGCTTCTCGCCCGAGATGCTCGAGAGCCCCTGTTACCTGCGGTTCACGGTCGAGGACACGCCGGGCGTGCTGGCACAGGTGGCCCAGCAGCTGGCCGACCAGCAGGTCTCGGTGGCACAGGTGGTGCAGCACCAGGCCGGCGACGCCGTCCACATCGTGATCCTGACCCACCGCTCGCCCGAGGGCGCGGTGCGGGCCGCCGCCGCCGGAGTGGCCGCGAAGCCGTTCAGCCGGCTGGCACCGGTGGTGCTGCCGGTGCTCGAGCGGTAGCGAACCCGGCGGTGCCGGATCCGCGCAAGGAGACGGTTCGGACCGGCTACGACCAGCTCGCACCCCGGTTCGCCGAGTGGGCCGCGCGCGTCCAGGGCGATCCGCGAGATCGGTTTCTTGACGAGTTCATCGGCCTTCTGCCTGCGTCGGGCTCGGTACTCGATCTGGGCTGCGGAGCGGGCGTTCCGTCGACCAAGACGTTGGCGGAGAGCTTCCGGGTGGTCGGTGCGGACATCTCCCAAGAGCAGATCGCGCTCGCCCGCCGCAACGTCCCGCAGGCAACGTTCATCCACGGCGACCTTCTCGATTCTCGAACAGCCGGCCGCCTCGTTCGACGGGATCACCGCCTTCTTCTCGATCTCTCACGTCCCTCGCGAAGAGCATCCGCGCGTTTTCGCCCTGGTCAGGCGGTGGCTGCGGCCGGGCGGGGTGTTCTTGGCGGCGCTGGGATCGGGCGACATCCCCGACTGGACGGGTGAGTGGCTCGGCGTGCCGATGTTCTTCTCCAGCCACGACGCGAACGAGAATCTGCGCTTGCTCGCGGCGGCCGGACTGGAAGTTGTCCGGGCCGAGGTGGTCGCGATGCGAGAGCCGGAGGGCGAGGTGACGTTCCTGTGGGTGATCTGTCAGCTGCCGGTGGTCGCGGAAGCCGACGAGAGAGGGCGCCGCTAGGTGTGGGCGGGCGGCGTCATCGCCGCCACGTCCTCCAGCTCGGCCTCGGCCGGGAAGTGGGTCACGATCACCCGACAGGGCGCCTTTCGCAGCACAAAGTCGACCGTCTGACCGAAGAATGCCGCCTCGCGCGTGGTCGCCAGCCGGTGCTTCTCCGGTGAGCCGATCACGATCAGGGCGGCGCCATGCGCCACCACCGCATCCACGATCGTGCGGCCCGGGCTGCGCGTGCGCTCCACCACGCCGCGGTACTCGATGCCGTAGTCGGCGGCCAGCGAGGCCGCCATCTGCTGCACACGCGCGATCGAGGCTTCTCGCTCCGTCCGGGGCGCGTCCAGCGGCTCGCGTACCGGCACCATGATCGCGCTCACCCCCACCACCGGCACCCTGTTATCGACGGCCAGCCGGCAGGCGGTCGCCATCACCTCCTCGGCCAGTGAGCCCATCTCCTCCAGCGGCACCACGATGGGACCGGTCGGCAGCTGCAACACGTCGGCGGGAGGCGGCGCGCCCGGCTCGTAGCGGTCCAGCATCGGGAACCGCGCCCGCACGCGCACGAAGGTGTAGACGCCGAGCCCAGCGACCATCCACAGCACGCCAACGTCGCGGGCACCGGGATGCGTCCCGAGCGCGATCACCCATGCGCCGAAGGCGGTCACGGCACCGGCCACCGCCGTCACCGGGATCAGCCGGCCGCGGACCCAGACGTTGCCGCGCATCATGAACGGCCGCGGCAGGTCGGGCTCCGAGATGCGCAGCCAGATGATCGAGGCGTTCGCCAACGCGAAGGCGATCAGGATGCCGAAGCTGTAGATCGAGGCCAGCGACAGCACCTCCTCGCCCGAGAACAGCGACGCCACGATCAGAAAGCCGCAGGCCAGGACGCCGATGCCGATCAGCGCCGAGGCCGGCTGCAACGAGCGGCGGCTGCGCTTTGCGAACTGGCGGGGCAGCTGCAGCCGCTCGCCCATCCCGACTGAGAGCCGGGCGGCTCCCGAGAAGCTCGTGGTGATCGCCAGCAGCAGGATCAGCGTCGCCGTCAAGCCGACGATCAGCCGCATCGCGACCGCCGCCGGGTGGCCCCACTGGTCGCCGACGGCCGTGGCCAGACCGAGCATCGGCGCTGTCAGCCAGGTGGTCGAGAGCTGGCTCGAGTAGCCGGCCGGCGCCGAGGGATCGAGGTGCGATGGGAAGGCCGAGATGGCGGCGGTGGCGACGGCCGCGTAGACGATCACGACCGTGAACACCGACGTGCGGACGCTGTCTGGCAGCGTCTTCTCCGGATCCTTCGCCATGCCCGATAGGCTGGTCACCTTCTCGAGCCCGGTGAAGCCGATCATCGCGATCGGCAGCGCAAACGCCAGCGAGCTCCAGGTCGGTCGCACGCCCAGGTCGATGTTGTTGGTCAGCTTGTGGTAGTTGAACAGCAGCACCAGGCCAAACAGCGCCAGGCTGACCTGCACGACCAGGTCGAGCAGCGAGAGCACGACGCCGGCCACGTAGACGTTTGTGCGACGCACCAGCCGGGCGATCGTCACCGCCACCACGATCGCGACCGCGGCCGCCAGCGTCTGGCGGTCGGACAGGTTGTCCTGGCCGACCGCGCCCAGCACGTAGTGCGGCAGGAAGAGCGCACTGAGCGAGATCGCCACCACGTAGTCCAGCACCGTCGCCCAGCCGGCGACGAAGCCGACCATGTCGTTGAAGGCGCGGCGGGCGAACGTCGCCGAGCCGCCCGGCTCGGGGATGGTGGCCGAACCCTCGGCGTAGGCCGCCCCCGCCAGCGCGAAGATCGCCCCTGCCACCAGGAACACCACCGGCGTCAGAGAGAGGGCGTAGACGGCGGTGATGCCGAGCGCGTAATACAGCGAGCTGCCGATCTCGCCATAGGCCATCGCGTACAGCGCGGGCGCGCCGAGAAATCGCTCGAGAACGGGGATCTTGCGCGCCATCTGGCCGTCAGCCTACCGCGTCGCCCGCAGCCGCAGCAGGCCTAATGCGATGAACACGACGCCCAGCAGAAAGCCCAGCTGGCCGCCGCCGAGCGAGACCGTGCGGATCAGGATCGCCACCCCGAGCACCAGCATGAACGCGGCCACGAACCGATTGGCCTGCAGCATCAGCCGCCGACCGGCTCGGCACCGACCATCACCCGGCAGTGCGCGTTTCGCAGCACGTAATCGATGCGAGGGCCAAACAGCCGCTGGCCCGGCTTGTTGCGGTCGCGGGCGCCCAGCACGATGATCTCGGAGCGGCGGCGCTCGGCCTCCTCCACGATCGCCTGGCCAATGTTTCGGGTGCGCACGATACGCGTGATCACGTTCACGCCGTACTCGCGGCCCAGCGCGGCCGCCTCACGCAGCTGCCGCTCAGCCTCCTCCGTCTCACGTTCCATGCCGGACGCGGCCGACTCGGTCAGCGGCACCTCGATCGGATACAGCACCACCAGGCTGGTGCCGGTCTCGGATGCCAGCTGGAGGGCGGTCGCGGTCATCACGTCGTCCACCTGGTCGGACGAGATCGGCAGCAGGATCGAGCGGTACTCGACCTCGATCGCGGGGCCGTGCACGGCGTGCGCCGCCAGCACGGTCTCGGTCAGCGGCAGGTGCTGCGATCGGCGGTAGCCGTAGTAAAGCAGCATGCCGATCGCCAGCCAGACCAGGCCGACCGGCGCGACGAAGTCGGTGAAGTGGAGGAACACCGTCACCAGCCACGACGCCAGGGTGCCCAGGCCGCCGATGATCGCGAACGTGGGCACGTCGTAGCCGCGGACGTGGAACGAGGTCGGGCCGCGCCAGGGCATGTCGTGCGACGGCATCGTCTTTCGCATCCAGATCACCGAGGCGTGGGCGAGCGTGAACGAGAGCATCGCGCCGAACGCGTACAGGTTTCCCAAAAAGCCGATCGCGCCGTTGGGCACCATCAGCAGCACGGCAACCACGCTGTAGATGATGATCGCGACATAGGGCGTGTTGTAACGAGGGTGGACACGCCGGATCACCTCCGGCAGCTGGCGATGCTGGCCCATCGAGTAGGTCAGTCGCGAGACGCCGATGATGCCGGCGTTGGTGGCGATGATCAGGATGGTCGCGGCCAGGATCGCGACATAGAAGCCGAGGCCGGCGGTGATCGTGCCGGGAAGCCCGATGTGCTCCACCACCCCCGCCACGGGGTCGCCGGCGTTGCGGCAGGCAAGCGCGGAGGTCGGCTGACCGAGGTGGATCGCCTTCGGGCACTGGTAGATGGCGACGTCGGCAACGTCGGTGGCGGTGGCCGGGTGAACGGGCAGCGCGGAGAGCGCCACCGACGGCAGGAAGGCGTAGATGGCAAACACCGCCAGCACCACGTACATGATCGAGCGGGGCACGTGACGGGGCGGGTCGATCGCCTCCTCGGCCATGTTCGAGATCGTCTCGATGCCTGTGTAGGCAACCATCGCGACCGGGATCGAGATGATGAAGTCGTGCCACGTGGGCGACACGCCAAGGTTGACGTTGGCCTGTAGCACGTGCGGCGAGAGCACCGTGAACAGGCCGATCACAACCAGCAGCGCCTGTGTGCCCAGGTCGGCAAGCGCCAGGAAGATGTTGAGGCCGGCCGCCTCCTTTACGCCGACGATGTTGAGCAGCACGAGCAGCAGCACGATCACGGCGCCGCCGTAGATATCGTTGGGGTGGCGGTCAAGGTGGCCGCCGGGCCAGAACTTGCCCAGATAGTGCGGCACAAAGATGGCCGAGATCGCGATCGTGACCGTGTAGTTCAGCATCTGCGCCCAGCCGGCGAAGAACGAGACGCCCTCGTTGAAGGCGTGGCGGGTGAACGACGAAGAGCCGCCGGCCTCGGGGAAACGGGCGGTGGCCTCGGCGTAGGTGACCGCCGTGAAGAAGAAGATGATGCCCGAGATGACGAACGAGACCGGCGTCATCCCGAGGGCGTAGACCGTCACCAGTCCCAGCGCGTAGTAGATCGACGAGCCGACGTTGCCGTACGCGGTCGAGAACAGCGCCGCCGTACCCAGGACTCGGTGCAGACCCCCGGCTTGGCGGCGCTTTACAGGCATTGGGTGGTTATACCGCTCTCAGCACGGCTTGGTGGTGGTTGGCACCGGCTCTTTTGGTGCCTGGCACCGTCACGCCGGGGCGAACGTGCCAGGCACCGCTTTGCGTTGCCAGGCACGGGAGTCGGCCCTTTCGTCGCACCGCGCCGCAGGCTTGGTGCCTGGCACCGCTTCGCGCTGCCAGGCACGGGGCTATCTCGTCAGCAGCGGGATGATCAGAATCGCGACGATGTTGGTGATCTTGATCATCGGGTTGATGGCCGGGCCGGCGGTGTCCTTATACGGATCGCCCACCGTGTCGCCTGTGATCGACGCGGCGTGGGCAGGCGAACCCTTGCCGCCGTGCGCGCCGTCTTCGATCAGCTTCTTCGCGTTGTCCCATGCGCCACCGCCAGACGTCATCGAGATGGCCAGGAACAGGCCGGTCACGATCGTGCCCACCAGCAGTCCGCCCAGCGCCTGGTAGCTGATCAACCCGACCACGATCGGCACCGCCACCGGAATCAGGGCAGGCAGCTGCATCTCGCGGATCGCCGTCTTGGTGACCAGGTCGACGCAGCGCGCGTAGTCGGGCTTGGCGGTGCCCTCCATGATTCCCGGGATCTCGCGGAACTGGCGGCGCACCTCCTCGACCACCTGGCCGCCGGCGCGACCGACCGCGTCCATCGCCAGCGAGGCGAACAGGAACGGCATCAGACCGCCGATCAGCAGTCCGGCCAGCACCCACGGGTCGTTGATCTGGAATACGACCGGGTGTCCCACCCGCTTCACCAGCTCGTCGTTGTAGCTCTGGAACAGCACCAGCGCGGCCAGGCCGGCGGAGCCGATGGCGTAGCCCTTGGTGACGGCCTTTGTGGTGTTGCCGACGGCGTCCAGCGGATCGGTGACGTTGTCACGCACCTCGGACGGCAGGTCGGCCATCTCGGCGATACCACCAGCGTTGTCGGTGATCGGGCCGAAGGCGTCCAGCGCAACGACCATGCCGGCCATCGAGAGCATCGCCGTCACCGCGGTGGCGATGCCGTAGATGCCGGCCAGCTTGAAGGAACCGAGCGTCCCCACCACCAGCACGATCACGGGCAGCGCGGTGGCCTGCATGCCCACCGCAAGGCCGGCGATGATGTTGGTGGCATGGCCGGTATTGGACTGGGCCGAGATGCGCTGCACGGGTCCGAAGCGGGTGCCGGTGTAGTACTCCGTGATGCCCACCAGCAGCGCCGTGATGATCAGCCCGATCAGGGCGCAGAAGTAGATCCTGCTCCAGCTGCCGTAGGCCAAGTGGCCGGCGACGGAGTGGATCACAGGAATGTAGATCAGCGCCGAGAGCACAGCCGTGACGACCACGCCGGTGTACAGCGCGGTCATGATGCTGCCACTCTTGGGCAGCCGCACCAGCAGGGTGCCGACGATCGAGGCCGGGATGGCCAGCGCGCCCAGGAGCAGCGGCAGCACGACGGCGGCGTGCGAGCCGCCCAGCGCGCCCAGGAACATCGAGGCCACGATGGTGACGGCGTACGTCTCGAACAGGTCGGCAGCCATGCCGGCGTCGTCGCCCACGTTGTCGCCCACGTTGTCGGCGATCACGGCCGGGTTGCGGGGGTCATCCTCGGGGATGCCGGCCTCGATCTTGCCCACCAGGTCGGCACCGACGTCGGCGCCCTTGGTGAAGATGCCGCCGCCCAGCCGCGCGAACACGGAGATCAACGAGCCACCGAAGGCCAGACCCACCAGCGCCTTGGCGGCGCTGAGATCGCTGTAGTCCATCAGCCGCAGCACGCCGTAGTAGCCGGCCACGCCCAGCAGGCCGAGGCCGACGACCAGGATGCCGGTGACGGTGCCGCCCTTGAAGGCGACCGAGAGGGCCGGTGCCATGCCGCTCTTGGCGGCCTCGGCGGTGCGCACGTTCGCGCGCACTGCCACGTTCATGCCGATGAAGCCCGTCACGGCCGAGAGCACGGCGCCGATCACGAAGCCGATCGCGACCTTGGGGCCGAGATCATTCGTCCAGGCTCCCGCGACCGCGATCGCGATCGCGACGACCACGGCGACGGCCGCGATGGTGGTGTACTGCCGCTTGAGGTATGCGGCGGCACCCTCCTGGATCGCGGCGGCGATCTCCTTCATGCGATCGTTGCCCTGGGGCTGCTTCAGCACCCAGGAAGTCAGGCCGAGGCCGTACGCGACGGCGGCGAGGCCGCAGATGAGGGCGATCAGGACCGCATGGTCAGCCAGTGAACTCACGAATCAAGCTCCTTATAAGGTCGAGGACAACCGCGCGATTGTATCAGCGGCTCCGGCTTGTGCAGCGGGTTCCTCGGATTGCTTGTAACTCCGGTGCTGGTCAGAAGCGCGCGCCGATCAGGGCGGTGGCGCAGACGTCGTCCGGCTGCGCCCCGATCTTCGGTATGGCCTCGAACAGCAGCTTGCGCAGCCGCTCGTTGTTCTCGGTGAACACCTTGACAACGCCCTCGTGGCTGACCGGCTCGATATCCGGGTCATCCTCCAGGCCGACGTCGTAGTCGGTGATCAGCGAGACGTTGGCGTAGCAGATCTCCAGCTCGCGGGCCAGCCAGCCCTCCGGGTACGCGGTCATGTTGATCACGCCCCAGCCCATCGACGAGAACCACTTGGACTCCGACCGGGTCGAGAACCGCGGCCCCTGGATCACCACCACGGTGCCGCCGTCGCGGATGTCGAGGCCCTGGCCGCGGCCGGTCTCGAGCAGGATCCGGCGCAGGTCGGGGCAGTACGGATCGGCGGCCGAGACATGCGTCGTCACCGGACCGTCGTAGAAGGTGTCGCGGCGGCCGTTGGTGCGATCGACGAACTGGTCGCAGACAACGAACGTGCCGGGCGGCAGATCCTTGGCCAGGCTGCCCGAGGCGCACGGCCCGATCACGCGCTTGACACCGAGCTCCTTCATCGCCCACAGGTTGGCCCGGTAGGGGATGGCGTGCGGCGGCAGGCTGTGGTTGCGGCCGTGGCGAGGCAGGAAGGCCACCCGCTTACCGCCGATGTCACCGATCACGAACCGGTCGGAGGGCGGGCCGTACGGGGTGTCGACGGTCACCTCCTCAGCCGAATCCAGGAACGAGTAGAAGCCCGACCCGCCGAACACACCGATCTCTGCGCTGCTCATCAGACGTCTCCTCCTGGGGTCCAGATCTTCGGTCGCTCGGGCGCCTCGGCCACCGGCTCGCGCGGCGGCGGCGATCCCTCGGCGGAGGGCTTGGAGGCGTCCACGAAGGCCAGCTGCAGCTCGGAGACCGCCCGGCGGTACTGTCGCATCTGCTCCGCGGGTACCAGCCGCTCCACCATCGGCAGCAGCGCCTCGAGCGTGTCGATAGCCAACTGCGCATCCACCAGCTGCTCGCGGGCAGCGATCGCATCGGCCGCCAGCGTCACCAGCAGCTGGGCGCTCGACAGCACCACCTCGGCCACGCTGGGCAGTCGCATCTGCTCGTCCCCATGTCCCCCCTGCTCGCTCATCGTGCCTCCTGTCTGTCTGCCATCCACTCGCGGACCGACTCGCACGTGCGCTGGACGGCGTCGGGCCACAGGTGCTGCGGCTCGGCGCCGTCGTCCATCAACTCGCCGGCACGCTCGGACAGCGTCGGCAGGCGCAGCGCGTCCAGGTACTGCGCGATGCCAAGATCAGCGGCAGTATCCGCGACCTGGTCGATCACCTGCTCCAGCCGCTCACGGGCCGGTACCGCTCGCCGCCCACCCAGATCGATCAGCTCGCCCGACATGCCCCAGCGTATCGCCCGCCACAGGTTCTCCTCCAGGTCGCGGCCCGGGTACTCTGGCAGCGGCCGGCCGTCGTCGTACCGACGCGCGAACTCGACCGTGAGTGCCACCATCAGTCCCGACAGGGCGACGGCGCGCGCGAACTCAGTCTGGCCGTCGCAGATGCGCGTCTCGACGGTGGGGTAGGCCTGGTGTGGCCGCACGCTCCACCAGATCTCGGTGTGCTCCTTGATCGATCGCGTCTCGATCAGGAAACGGACGAACTCGGCGTACTCGTCCCAGCTCGCAAAGCTGTCGGGGATGCCGCAGCGGGGGAACATGCGCGTGAAGATCTCGGTGCGGGTCGAGTGCAGGTGCGTGCGGCGCCCCTCCAGCCACGGCGAGCTGCCCGAGAACGCGAGCAGCTCCGGCAGCACGGTGCGAAGCGCGCTATTGACCGCGATCGCGCGGTCGGCGCCGCGCACCGCGACGTGCACGTGCAGACCGAAGGTGTTGTTACGCCACGCGACGTAGCGCAGCGTCGACTCGACGATCGCGTAGTGCGGCGTGTTGATGATCTGCTGATCCTGCCAGCGCGACCAGGGGTGCGTGCCGGCGGCGCACAGCGCGAAGCCGAGCTGCTCAGCCAGGTCGATCAGATCGCTCCGGCGGCGGGCCATCGCCTCCACCGCCTCGGCAAAGGACGAGCACTTGCCGGTCTTGACCTCGATCTCGCTCAGGATCAACTCGCCGGCGAGCATCCCCTCCAGTCCGGGATGGCCGGCGCCGGCAGCGGCGATCTGCTCGTATCCAGGGGTCAGCTCGAGCGTGGCCGGGTCGAGGATGGCGAACTCCTCCTCGACCGCGATCGTGAAGTCCTCGGCCTCGTCGAACTGCCGCCGAGCGTGCTCGAGCGGCTGCAGTGGATCGGTGATCTTGGGCGACTCTCCCATCGGCAGCGGCACGATACCCGACCAGCGGGTCGCCCCCGGTGGGTTGGTGCCAGGCACGGCGTGGTGGTGCCAGGCACGGTGCCAGGCACCGCGGGTCGGTGCCAGGCACGGCGGATTGGTGCCAGGCACCGCGGATTGGTGCCAGGCACGGCGAGTTGGTGCCAGGCACGGTGCCTGGCACCGATCGCGCCCGCGCTAGCGCTTGCCGAGGTGGGCGCCGATCCGCACGCGCAACTCCTGCGGCGAGAACGGCTTGGTAATGTAGTCGTCGGCGCCGAGCGAGAATCCGACGTCCACGTCGCGATCCTGCGCACGGGCGGTCAGCATGATCACCTTCATGCCGGCGCAAGTCTCATCGCTGCGCAGCTCGCGCAGCACATCGAAGCCGCTGCGCTTGGGCATCATCACGTCCAGCACGCAAAGATCGGGATGCTGATCACGGGCGAGCTGTAGCGCGGTCTCTCCGTCAGCCGCCGTCAGCACCTCGTAGCCCTCACGTTCGAGCCGGAACTTGACCAGCCGCAGCAGGTGCGGCTCGTCGTCGGCCACCAGCACCTTGGCATGTATCGCTTCCATGTTCCCTCGTCCTCCTAGTGGGCAGTGATTGTGGTTGGCAGGCCGACCGTGACTGTCGTGCCCTTGTCGATCTCGCTCGCCACGGCGATGGAGCCACGGTGGGCATCGACGATTCCCTTGCAGATCGCGAGTCCCAATCCGGTGCCGGGGATGGCGAGGTCGGTGGCATTCGGCGCGCGGAAGAAGCGTTCGAACAGCTGATCGGCATCGGCAGGCGATATTCCAATACCCGTATCGGCAATCTCCAACACGACCTGGTCGGGCTCACGCCGTAGCGCCACGCGCAGCTCGCCGCCCTCACCGGTGAACTTGATCGCGTTGACCAGGACGTTGCTGATCACCTGGCCGATCCGCTCCGGGTCGACCTGGGCCATCGCCGGATCGGCGGGCATCTCGACCGACAGCCGCAGCTCGCGCTCGCGGATCGCCGTTGCCTGTTCGGTCAGGTGCCGGTCAAGCAGCTCGCGAACGTCGGTCACCTGGTGGCGAAGCAGCATCTTGCCGCTCTCAAGCCCCGACAGTGTCAGCAGGTCATTGATCAGCGACAGCAGGCGACGGGCGTTCTCATCCACGATCTTGAGGAACTCGCCCTGCTCTGAGCTGAACGCGCCCAGCTCGCCCTCCAGCAGCACGTCCAGGTACCCGAGGATCGAGGCCAGCGGAGTGCGGAGCTCGTGGGAGACGCTCGAGACGAAATCGCTCTTCAGCTGATCGGAGACCCGCAGCGCCTCCACCTGCACGGCCAGCATCCTGTTCAATCCCTCCAGCCGCGCCATCAGGTCGGCCCGCTCGATCGCCACCGCCGCCTCGGCCGCGCACAGCCCCACCACGGCCGCCGCCCGATCGGACAGCCGCCGGCGGCGGTTCTCCCACGTCACCACCAGCACACCGACCGGCGCGCCATCGCCGACCACCGGCTGCCACAGCGCAGAGACCGCACCGGTGGCATCGACCAGCCGTTGCGAGACGTCGGAGTGCTCGCGCAGATCGGCGACGAAGAATGGCTCCAGCGAGTGGAAGACGTCAACCGTGGCCGAGTCGGTCGCGTCGAGCGCCACCCGGATCGGCGCCGTGGCGGCACCCACAACCGCCGTCGAGACCAGGTTGCCGGCACCATCCGGCTCCATGAGGACGGCCAGCATGCCGCCACAGACCTCGAGCACGCCCTGGCAGATCGCGTCGCGGGCCGACTGCGCGTCGGCATTACGCGGCAACCTGCGAGCAACCTGCACCACCGCCTCCAGGTCGTCGGCGTGCTCGCGCACCTGGGCGATCAGATCGCCGCGTTCGATCGCGCGGGCCGTCTCGACGGCAAACAACTCCACCACCTCGGCCATGCGCGGCGTGATCCGCCGCACCGAGCGTGACCATCCAACAACCAGCGCCCCCACCGGCCGGCCGTCACGCATCACCGGAGTGATCAACGCCGAGCGGGCACCGATCGCCGCGCAGCACAGCGGGCTGCCGGCGTCGGGCAGGAAACATTGGCGACCATCCCTGAGCGCGTCGTGCAGGTCGCCCTCGACGCCGGCCATCGGCACCAGCGACCCCACCGCCACGTCGCTTCCCCAGGCCGCCGAGACACACATCTGACCATCCGCGCGCGGCTCGAGCATGAGCGCGAGCTGGGCATCCACGATCTCGATCGCCGCCCGGCAGACGACATCGCGGGCGCCCTCCGTATCGGTGGCAGCCGCCACCTCGCGCACCACGCGGGTGACGGCGCCAACGTCGCTGGCCTGACGGCGCACCTGGCCGACCAGGCGATGCACCGTGGCACCGACCGTGGCGGCGATCAGCGCGAACAACAGCTGGTCGGTCCACGACGCCGGATCGCGAGCCGAAAGGTTCATCAGCATCAGGCCCCCGGTCACGCCGATCACCGCCACCGCCAACTCTCCGCGGCTGCCCTGGAGTGCGAGCCAGAGGATCGGCAGCAGCAGCAGCAGCTCATAGCGAATGCGGTCGCCGCTCGCTCCGTGGCGCAGCAGCAGCACCGCAGCGACGGTCGCAGCCGGCGCCAGCAGCCGCACCTGCTCACCGATCTGGTTGTGTCCCGCGACCACCACGGCCACGGCCGCCGCGACCAGCACGACCGTCAACATCAGCACCGTTCCCGGAGAGAGGCGCGGGCTGTGGATCAGTGCGGCCAGCAGCGCACCGGAACCGGCGGCGGCGGCCAGCACGGTGAGACGGAACGACGCACCCTGGCGTGGGTTGGAGCGTGCTGGGGGCCTCACACCGCGGCTATCGGCGTTCTCGATCCCCCACTTGAGGGTTCTACGCGGTGGTCGTACCGTCCGAAAGTCGTACACCATCGATCAGGCTCTGGCCGATCCGCTGCCAGCTCCAGCGTTCGACCACCCGCTCGCGGCCGCGCAGCCCCGCCTGACGGCGCTGCTCCGGGGCGAGCGCGAGCACGTCGCGCAACGTCGCCTCCAACTGCTGCGAGCCTGCCGTGAACGTGCGCGCGGCGTCGCCCAGACCCGCCGCCACCTCGGCCAGACCGGAGTGGTCGGCGACGATCGGCATCACGCCACAGCTTGCGGCCTCAGCGGCGACCATGCCGAACGCCTCCGGCAGGATGCTGGGCACAACGACCGTCTCGGCCAGTGGGATCAGCGCCTGAAGCTGGGCGTGATCCATCGCACCGGTGAACACCACGCCCGGCCCGGCCTGCGCCTCCAGCCACGACCGGTCAGCACCGAATCCGACCACCACCAGCGTCAGATCGGGGTGCTCCACCTGGATCGGCCGCCAGGCCTCCAGCAGGATATGGACGCCCTTCTGTTGCAGCAGCTTGCCGAAATAGAGCACGAACCGGCCCACCGCTCGCAACCGGTCGGCCGCATCGGGGTCGGGGTGACGCTCGCTGTGGGCACCCGGTCGGTCGGCCGCCAGCAGCTGCCACAGCCGTTCGCGTGAACCGAGCAGCGGGTGGAACTCCTGCTCGTCGACGCCGGGCGGGACGATCGAGATCCGCTCCCGGTAGCGACCGTCGCCCAGCAGCTCCGCGGTGACCTCCGCGATGTGGCGCGAGCCAGCGTAGATCGCGGTCGCGTCGTCCAGCGGCGGCCGCGCCATCTCCGCCAGCCGCCGGCTGCCACGGATCGCGTACTCAAGCTCTGATCCGTGCAGCTTGATCGCATACGGCGTGCCGGGCCTGCAGGCCGCACGCGCCACCGGGCCACCCATGATGGCGTGGTTCGCGAGCAGCATCGCGGCCGGCTCGCGATCCAGCTCTCCGCGCACCGCATCGACGTTCAGCCGCAGGTAGCGGTCGAGCTCGGCGGGCGAGAGATCGCCCACATGGCGGGCGTCCAGACCCTCGTAGCGATCGACGACGAACACCGGTAGCAGCGGGCCGATCGCCGGCCGCACCACCCGCACGTTGGCGCCCAGATCGAATAGTTCAGGATGCGGCTCCTGGCAGATCACGCGCACCTCGTGGCCGAGCCTCCCCCAGGCCCGCGCCACATGCTGGGTGTAGATGTTGGAGCCGGTGCCCGACAGCAGGTAGCCGTGCCAGAGGATCAGCTTCACGGACGCTGGCCCTTTTCGGTGCCAGGCACCGATGCAACGCGCAGCGGTGCCCGGCACGCCCCACCCACTACGTCAGGTGGAAGTAGAGCGCGTACAGCAGAGCCGCGGCCGGGCTGGAACGGTGAACCGTCACGTCGGCGGGCGTGTCGATCAGCGCGTCCGAGTAGCTGAAGATGATCTTGACGCCGGCCGCGACCAGCGCATCGGCCGCAGGCTGGGCGGCCGCTGGCGGCACCGCCAGCACGCCGACGATGATGTTCTTCTCCCGCACGGTGTCGGCCAGCGTGTCGGCCGGCTGTACCTTGAGCGCGGCGATCTGGGCTCCGGCCTTGGCCGGGTCGCTGTCGAACACGCCCGCGATGTTGAAGCCGTGATCGGCGAACACGGTCGACGACGCGATCGCCCTGCCCAGGTCGCCGGCACCGATCAGCGCGATGTTGTGCTGGCCGGCGGTGCGGAGGATGCCGCGGATCTCCGAGATCAGCGAGTCGATGTTGTAGCCGACACCACGCTTGCCGAACTTGCCGAAGCCGGACAGGTCACGGCGGATCTGGGTCGCGTTGACGTTCGTGTACTCGCCGATCTCCTGCGAGGAGATCGAGTCACGCCCCATCTTCTTTGCCTGCGTCAGCACCTGGAGATAGCGCGAGAGGCGGGCGGCGACTCCCACGGTCAGGCGTTCTGGAGCCACGGAATCCCCTTTGCTGACGGTCACTTGTGACATTGCACGATCAGTGTAGCGACGGGCTTCACTGCACGGCTCCGCTTGTCACAAAGGGTCGGCGGCGGCGGGAGTTTGTGACGCCAGGGCCACCCGCCGGGCCAGCTCGAGCGGCTCGACCCGGTACTTGAACGCCTTGCGACCAGCCACGAATACGACCGGGATCTGCTCGCGGTACTCGGCCTCCAGCCGCTCATCGCCGGTGATGTCGACCAGTTTCAGCTCAAATCCGAGCAGCGCGCGCTGCCGATCAAGCACCTCCTTGGCAACGTCGCAGAGATGGCAACCGGGAGCGCCGTACAGCACCACCTCGACGCTCACGCGGTGGCGTAGGCGTCGCGGGACAGGTACTCGGGAAACGGCAGCCGCGGGCAGAAGCGCGCAGCCGAGGCGATCATGGCGGCGTTGTCAGAGCAGAGCGCCAGCGGCGCCAGCGCCAAGCGTACGTCGCGCTCGTCGCAGGCCCGCTGCAGCGCCGAGCGCAGCACACCGTTGGCGGCCACCCCGCCGACCACCGCCAGCGTCTCTCGACCGGTGGCGTCGACGGCCTCCATCGCCCGGCCGACCAGCGATCGGATGATCGCCCGCTGGTAGCCGGCGGCCAGGTCGGCTCGGCAGCTGTCGAGATCGCCGGCTCCCACGACGGCGGTACGAAGCGCCGTCTTCAGGCCGCTGAACGAGAGGTCAAGGCCGGGCTTGCCCACCATCGAGACAGGGAAGCGATGCGCGTCGGCGTCGCCATCCGCCGCCAGCCGCTCGAGGGCAGCCCCGCCCGGGTAGCCCAGCCCCAGCAGCCGCGCGCCCTTGTCGAACGCCTCCCCGGCGGCGTCGTCCAGCGTACGGCCGATGGTGCGGAAGTCGGGGCCGTGGTCGTCCACCTCGGCCAGCAGCGTGTGGCCGCCGGATGCCAGCAGCAGCAGGAACGGCGGCTGCAGCACCTCCGGCTCGAGGTACAGCGAGGCGACGTGCCCATGCAGGTGGCCGACGGGGATCAGCGGCAAGCGACGGGCATACGCCAGCGCTTTGGCGCTGGCCAGTCCGACCAACAGGGCGCCGATCAGGCCGGGGCCCTCCGTGACGGCCACCGCCTCCAGGTCGCCCAGCTCGGTGCCGGCCTCGGCCAACGCCCGCTCGACCACCGGCACGCACAGCTCGAGGTGATGGCGCGAGGCCACCTCCGGCACGACGCCGCCGTAGGGCGCGTGCAGCTCGGCCTGCGACGCGACCACGCTCGACAGCAGCCGGCCGCCGTCGGCGACGGCCGCCGCCGTCTCGTCGCACGAGCTCTCGATGGCCAGGATCACGCGTCCGCAGCCGGGTCGCGCCACATGATCAGCGCGTCCTCGCGGTTGTCGGTGTAGTAGCCGCGCCGGACACCGGTCTCGACGAAACCCAGTCCGCGGTAGAGCGCGATCGCGGTCTCGTTGCTGACCCGCACCTCGAGCGTGTAGCCGCGGTCGACATCGCCGACGGTCGACTCGAACAGCCGCTCCAGCATCCCGCGGGCGATGCCGCGACTGCGGAACGGCTCATCGACCGCGACGTTCATGACGTGCCAGGCGTCGACGTAGCGGGCGACGATCAGGTAGCCCAGCATGTCGCTGCCCTGGAATGCGCCCAGGCAGACGCTGCTGGGCTTGGCCAGCTCGCCGGCAAACATCGAGCGCGACCACGGCGTCGGATACGCGCTGCGCTCGATCCGCTCGACGGCGTCCAGGTCGGACGGCCGCAGCGGCCGCACCTTGACCGCGGTCATCATCAGGCGACCCTCACCGGCAACACGCGGTCGGCATCCGGCGCGCGCACGTACTGCGGCTGCGGCGCTCCCCACCGATCGCCCAGCCGGGCGTGATGGCGGGCCCATGGCACGTGCAGCAGCGAGCCGTCGTGCGGCACGCGCGCGGTCGGCAGCTGCGCGCGATAGCGAACGGCACCGTCGCCGACCACCATCGCCGCCGCCGGCAGCAGCTCGGCAAGCCGCTGCGGCGAGATGACGCAGGTCTCGATGTCGGCGCCGCGGCAGAACACCTCGCCGCGGCGAGCGTCGATGCAGGCCACGTCCACGCCCTCGCCGGCCAGCAGCGCATCGAGGGTACCGACGCCGTGCACCGGCACGCCCAGCGCAAAGCCCAGCGCACGCGCCGAAGCCAGGCCGATGCGAAGCCCGGTGAAGGTACCCGGCCCGGTGCCGACCACGATCGCATCCAGCGCCTGGGGCTCGAGGCGGGCCGAGTGAAACAGCGAGTGGACGTCGGCCAGCAGCCGCTGGGCGGCCGTCGAACGGCCGCGTGACATCGACTCCGCCAGCACCACACCATCGCGGGTGAGACAGGTCGTCGCCACGTCGGTGGCGGTATCAAGCGAGAGCAGCAGCAAGAGCGTCCAACAGGGTGTGATCGTCGCAGCTAAGCGTGATCAGCCTAGCATCGCCAGGTTGAAATTCGATCTCGACCACGACTCTGGGTGGCGGCAGCAGCCCCGCGCCGGCATCCGGCCACTCGACGAACGCGATCGCGTCGTCAAAGTACGGCTCCAGATCGATCCACTCCTCGAGCGTGACGCCACGCGAGCGATAGAGGTCAAGGTGCGCCACCGCGCCGGCGGGCACGTCGTAGCGGTTTCCGACCGTGTACGTGGGACTGGTGACCGCAGACGCGACGCCCAGCGCGGCGCAGGCGGCGCGCACGAACGCCGTCTTGCCTGCACCCAGCTCGCCCCGCAGCCAGACCGAGTCGCCCATCGCCAGCAGCCGGCCAAGCGCAGCGGCCAGCGCCTCGGTGTGGGCGAGGTCAGAACAGGTCCAGCTGCGCTGGTTCGGTCTCTGGCTCGCTACCGGCATGGACGGCCACCAGTTGCGGGACGGCGGCAGGGCGATCAGCGCCGGCGACGCCGGCCAGCAGGTCGGGCAGCCCGGCGAAGTCGGCCCTCAGCGTCTCCAGCATCGAAGGCGTATAGAGCGCCGCGGCAGGGTGGTAGATCGGGTACAGCTGCACGTTCATCTCGCCCAGCCGGCAGGGCTGAGCGACGCCGCGCACGCGCGTGATGCCGAGGGGGCTGCCGGAAAGCAGCTTGGTGGCGAAGTTCCCGAGGGTGCAGACGACGCGAGGGCGGACGAGCTCGACCTGGCGAAGAAGGTAGCCCTGGCAGGCCTCGATCTCGTCACCGAACGGATCGCGGTTGCCCGGTGGCCGGCACTTGAGCACGTTGGCGATGTAGACGCGCTCGCGGCTGAGGCCGATGTCCTCAAGCAGACCCTCCAGCAGCCGGCCGGCCTGGCCGACGAACGGCACACCCTGGCGATCCTCGTGGAAACCAGGCGCCTCACCGACGAACATCAGCTCGGCATCCGGATCGCCACTGCCGACCACAACCTGGGTGCGGCTGGTGGCCAGCGCACACCGCTCGCAGCTTCGCCACTCGCCGGCCAATCGCTCGAGCTCAGCGCTACGGGTGTGGGCGTCCTGCATGGACGGGGATTGTCGCAGGCCGGGCGGACGAAAGCTGCGCGCCGGTCAGCGACCGCAGCCGCAGCCGCCGCCACCACCACCGCCGCCTGCCATCACGGCCGCGGGGCGCGAGGTCGCAAACGACGAGAGCAGCCGTGTCACCGTGGCCTCGCCGCACTCCGGACAGCGCACGTCCGACGCGCCCGAAGACGCCACCAGCTCCTCGAACGTGCCGGAGCAGCCGGCGCACAGGTACTCATAGATCGGCATGGACGAAGCATACCGGTGCGCCCCGATCGGCGGTTCCCAGGTGAGAACGCGGTGGTATCGTCGGTCAGGCGCCGGCAGTTCGGCACCTACAGCTGTGGCGGCGGGCTCGCCAACGAGCTGCTGCACGGGCACTTCTACGTCACCCAGGAGGAGTGGAGCAACTCGCACTCGGGATGCATCCAGGGCGACTGACAAACGAGATCGGCCCTCCCAGCGTCTGAGACGGCGCGTCGGGACGATCCTCTACAGTGGCCGCGAGCCTGGTATCCCACCGGGAGCTGGAGCCCATGCACTCATCCACCGTCGTCATCGGGGCCGGCAGGGTCGGCCGTACGGTCGCCACCCGCCTGGGAGCGCGGCTGGTGGGCAGGGAGGCAGAGCCGGACGTCGCGGGCTGCCGGCTGCTCCTGATCGCGACGCCGGACGGCTCGATCCGCAGCGTATGTGAGACCCTGGCTCCCCGACTGGAGCCGGACGCCGCTGTCGTGCACTTCTCCGGCGCCACCTCGATCAGCGCGCTCGACACAGCGCCCGGCGCCACCGCCTGCGTACACCCCCTGCAGACGGTGTGGGCCGAGCTTGGCCCCGACCAGCTGGAGGGTGCGTATGCCGCCGTCACGGGCGACCGCGAGCTGGGCGACGGGTTGGCGCGTGAGCTCGGCATGACGCCGTTCGCCTTGGACGACGAGGCGAAGCCTGTGTACCACGCCGCCTCGGCCTTCGCCTCGAACTACCTGGTCACGCTGACCCAGGTCGCGATCGGGCTGATGGAGCGGGCGGGGCTCGACCGCGAGCTGGCACAGAGAGCGCTTCGGCCGCTGCAGGAGCGCACGCTGGAGGTCGCCGGCAACCCGCCGACCGGGCCGATCGCGCGTGGAGATGCCGCCACCGTCGAGGCGCACCTGGAGGCAATCGGCCCCGAGCTGGCGTCGCTCTACCGGGCGCTCGCCCGGGCGACGCTGCCGATCGTGCCGGCCACGTCCGCCGCAGCCGTGGAGCAGCTGCTGTGAGCCGGGCGCTCGTGCCGACGATGGGGGCGCTGCACGACGGCCACCGCGCGCTGCTACGTGCGGCTCGGGCGGGCAACGATCGGGTGGTGATGAGCCTGTTCGTGAACCCGACCCAGTTCGGGCCCGGCGAGGACTTCGCCAGCTACCCGCGCGACGCCGAGCGCGACCGCGCGATCGCGTTCGAGGAGGGCGTCGACGAGATCTTCGAGCCGACGGTCGAGGAGATGTACCCGGCCGGATTCGCAACCACGGTGTCGGTGGCAGGACTTGGCGAGCGCTACGAGGGAGCCGCGCGGCCCGGACACTTCGCAGCCGTCGCGACCGTGGTGCTGAAGCTGTTCCAGCGGGTGCACGCCGACACGGCCTACTTCGGCCAGAAGGACGCCCAGCAGCTGGCGGTGATACGCCGGATGACGCTCGACCTCGATCTGCCGGTGTCGATCGTGGCCGTGCCGACCGTGCGCGAGCCTGACGGGCTGGCGCTCTCGTCCCGCAACGCCTACCTCTCGGCCGAGGATCGCCTCCACGCGCCCAGCCTCCACCGCGCGCTGGTGGCCCGTGACCCGGCCCTGGTCGAGGGCGAGCTCGACTATCTGGACGTGGTCGACCCCGACAGCTTTCTCCCCTGCCGGCCGCAGAAGGGTGCGCTGGTGATCGGCGCGGCCCGTTTTGGCGGTGCCCGTCTGATCGACAACCTGGCGCTGGAGGCGCCGTGAAGCTCTCCCTTCCCGACCTGCGCGAGATGAAGCGCGAGCAGCGACCGATCGTGATGATCACCGCCTACGACCATCCCAGCGGACAGATCGTGGATGCGGCGGGTGTCGATCTGATCCTGGTGGGCGACTCGGCGGCGAACGTGGTGCTGGGCCACTCGAGCACCGTGCCGGCAACCATGGACGAGATGACGATGCTGACGCGGGCGGTCAGCCGCGGCGTGGAGCGGGCGCTGGTGATCGGCGACCTGCCGTTCATGAGCTATCAGGTGAGCGACGCGGAGGCGGTGGCCAACAGCGGCCGGCTGATCAAGCAAGGCGGCGGCGACGCAGTCAAGCTGGAGGGCGCGGGGCCGTCGCTTGAGCGAGTGCGAGCGCTGGTCGCGTCGGGCATTCCGGTGATGGGCCACCTCGGCCTGACGCCGCAGACCGCGACCTCGCTGGGCGGCCACAAGGCTCAGGGGCGCCAGGCCGAGGCGGCCGAGCGGCTGTTCATGGACGCGGTGGCGCTGGAGCAGGCCGGCTGCTTCGCGATCGTGCTGGAGGCGGTGCCGGCGGAGGTGGCGGGCGCGATCAGCGCCCGGATCGCGATCCCGACCATCGGCATCGGATCGGGCGCCGCCACCGACGGCCAGGTGCTGGTGCTGCACGACATGCTGGGCATCAGCAGGGACGACGCGCCACGGCCGCGGTTCGTGAAGCGCTACGCCGACATCGGCGCCGAGATGTCGCGGGCGGTGGCCGCGTACGCCGACGAGGTGCGCGCTCGCGCCTACCCGGCGCACGAACACACCTACTCGATTCCCGACGACGAGCTGGCCGCGTTCCAGGCCGCGGTCGGCGGCGGCTCGATCGATGAGAACCGACTGGCCGACTGGTAGAGGGCTCTAGACTGCGCGGCATGACTACCTTCCTTCACACCATGGTCCGGATCACCGATCTGGAAAAGAGCCGAGCGTTCTACGAGGCGCTTGGCTTCACGCTCGGCCACGAGGCCCCGATCGTCCGAAACGGCGAGCTGGAGGCGACCAACTACTTCTTCGGCTTCGCCGGCCAGGACGACGTGCTGGAGCTGACGCTCAACCACGACGGGCGCAGCTACGAGCTGGGCACCGGCTACGGCCACATCGCGATCGGCGTCGACGACCTGGACGCGACGCTGGAGCGGCTGGCCGGCGAGGGCATCGAGCCGGAGAAGCCGCCGTACTCGATCAGCGAGGGCGGCTCGCGGCTGTGCTTCGTGCGCGACCCGGATGGCTACAGGGTGGAGATCATCGGGCGCGGGTGAACGCGCGCTGGGCCGGGTCGCCCCGAGCACAGTAGGGTTTGCCCGGTGAAGCGATTGGCGGACAACATCGGCGAGGTCGCGCACCGAACCGGGTTCTCCGGTGTGGTGCGCATCGATCGCGCCGACCGCGTCGAACTCGAGCAGGCGTACGGATGTGCTGACCGTCGCCATCGCGTGCCAACCACCGTCAGCACACAGCTGGCGACGGCCAGCGCGACGAAGGGCCTGACGGCGCTGGCCATCGTGAGCCTGATCGAGGACGGCTCACTCGAGCTGACCACCACGGCTCGGTCGGTGCTCGGAGCCGACCTACCGCTGATCGGCGACGGTGTCACCGTGGAGCATCTCCTCGCGCACCGCTCGGGGATCGGCGACTATCTCGACGAGCAGGCGGGCCACGAGATCACCGACTACGTGATGCCCCTGTCGGTGCACAAGCTGGCGCAGACCGAGCAGTTCCTTGCCGTCCTGGGCGGGCACGAGACGGTCTCCCCGCCCGGCGAGAGGTTTGCGTACAACAACGGCGGCTACATGGTGCTGGCGCTGATCGCCGAGCGGGTGAGCGGGGTCGAGTTCCACGATCTCGTGCTGCGTCGCGTCTGTCAGCCGGCCGGGATGCGGGACACGGCGTTTCTCCGCTCGGATGAGCTGCCGGGACGCGCGGCGCTCGGGTACCTCGCCAAGGATGGGCTGCGGACGAACGTCTTCCACCTGCCGGTTCGCGGGAACGGCGACGGCGGAATCTATTCGACCGCCGCGGACATCAGTGCGCTGTGGACGGCATTCTTCGCCGGCCGGATCGTTTCGCACAACTGGGTGGTCGAGATGGTCCGGCCGCGGAGCGAGGAGCCGCGCGAGTCGCGGCGGTACGGCCTCGGATTCTGGCTGCACGAGTCGAACGAGACCGTCATGCTCGTCGGTTACGACGCCGGCGTCTCATTCTGGAGCATGCACGATCCGGCGTCACACACCACGCGCACGGTGATCGCCAACTGGACGGACGGCGCGTGGCCGATCGCCGAGCTGCTGGAGGCTTCCGCGTGACTTGGGGCCACTGATCACGCGCGGTGGTGCTGGTCGAGTTCGACTTGCGCAGCGCCCCACTGCCACGGATCTCGGGTGTAGGCGGGATGCCGCTGCTCGAGCACCCACTCCTGCGTCAGCCTGACCCCGGTCAGACGTTCCAGCAGCGCGAGCATGGCGACGTCCGCGCCGTACGGCTCACCAAACGGCAGTCCCGCCTCGTCGGGAAGCGCGCCCTCGGCGTCGTAGATCAACGGGTCGAACGTCCGTTCAACCCGGCCTCGCCGCGCCACCACGACCTGCATCAGCGCGTCGACATTCCTGTAGACCGCGACGTAGGTACCGCCACGCGACAGCTCCGCGGGTCTGGGATCCTCCACACCCGCCCAGCCATTGGCCTCCATCGCGACAACCACGTCGCCCAACCGGTCGATCTGCACCGTGTCGTTGCCGCCGCCTTCTGGATAGGGAACGGCCATGCCGTACTGCTCCTGGAACAGCGCATCGCGGCGTGAGTCGAGGTGGCACGCATACGAATCGACCACCACCGCCGCGTCGATGGACGGAATCGCGGCGATGCAGAACGCATCCATCCGCAGGTCACTGGACACCCAGCGGTAGGCTTCCCACGGCCCGCTGATCTCGGCGCTGTGAGGATCGGTCACGTCGGCATCCCGCTACGCGACCAGCTCCTTGAACGCGGGTTCTTCTCGGATCGGATCGAAGTCCGAATCGTCGGCCGCGAAGGAACGACACCGCTCCGATCGCTCGATCGCGGCGCGCAGGTGCTCGATCGCAGCGTCCGGACGGCCGCACAGGCTCTCGCAGCAGGCCACGTTGTAGAGCACCCCACTGTACTCGGGATGGGCCGCGATCAGCGCCTGGCCGAGGTCGGCCGCCTGCGCGTACTCACCCGCCTGGTACAGCGGCCCCAGTGGCGACCAGACCTCAAAGCCGGACGGCTCGTACACCCGGCCAGGAGAACCGCCGAGCGCGACGATCGTCGTCCCCGCTTCCTCGGCGAACGCCGTCCGCTTGACGCCGGGGCGGGCGAACACGAACGTGCCGGCCGGTGCATCTACCCGCTCGCCGTCCAACTCGAACGTCGCGCGGCCACGGTGGACGAGGTAGAGCTCCTCATCGGACTCGTCCTCCGACTCGTCGTGCTCGTTGATGATGCGATCGCCGACCTCGCGGCCGGTCCACGTGTTGACGCCAAAGGAGGTGATGCCGAGGTGGTGTCGGACAGGTCGCGAAGCACAGCGACCATCGCTGACCTCGGCGATCTCATCGAGGTGCACGGCCGTGTATCCGCTCATTCAGGCGTCCTCCAGTTCGCGGTCAGTGGGTACGACGTCACCAGGGATAGCCCGATCCACCCCCACCCGTCGTCACCATACCGCCTCGCCGATGACAGGGCGGCCTGAGTCGAAGCCGCACCGCTCATCAACGCTCGCTGTACGGCAGCGCACGATCCCTACGGCGTGGGCGGCGGCGGCAACGGCGCGATGTGAACGGCGGTGTAGGCGAGCGTCGCCAGTAGCGCGATTCCGACCGCGACCAGCACCAGCTCGACGACGCCGAGCACGATTCCGGCTGTGGCGAGCCCCTCACCGGTCAGCGTCGCGTCCTGCCGGATCCTCCGCCGGGCCGAGATGCCGAACACGATCGCCAGGATCGACGGCACAACCGGGAACGCGACCAGGCCGACGATGCCAAGCACCAGCGAAGCGATCGCGTAGCCCTCGGTGCGCTGAGCGGTCGGATAGGCCGTGCTCATCCTGTGCCAAGCATGCGCGCGCCGGCAAGTCCCGTCAAGCAGGCGATGATGAGCAGGGCCGTTCCGGCACGCGTTCCAGGCTCGCCCGCACGTCACGGACGCGCGCGGGCGGGCCGGGAACAACCGGCCTGCTGCCGCAGCCAGCCGCGCGACGATCTACCTTGAGCACATGGAGCGGGTGGCACTGACGGGTTGGAGCGACTCGGAGCGGCGCGCCGAGGACGGCGCAATCGCGTCGTCACAGCACGCGATCACGTCGCGGCCGGTTGTCGAGCAGTCGCCGGAAGGCGCGCGCAGGCTAGGAACGACCTACTGGAGCGAGGTCGAGCGGTCGACGGCCGGACTGGTACGCCAGCGGCAACGGTCGGGCGCGCTCGAGATCCGGCTGGCCGGGGTCGGCCCGGCGCTGCTTCGCTTTGGACCACCGCAGTTCGAGGTGGGGGACGCGACCACATCGGCCACGTACCCGATCATCGGCGGCCTGCTGGCGCGCCGCCAGGTCGGATCGATCTGTTTTCGGCAGGTGACCGGGGAGAGCGTCGAACTCGCGTCGTTGATCGAGGGCTTCCACCCCACGCTGGCGGCACGTCCCGGCGCGCCCGAGTGGACGGGCCAGCTGTACAAGAACGTGCAGGCCCGCCTGCACTCCCATATCAGCCGCCGCTACTTCCTTCGCCTGATGCGGGAGGCACCGCGGTGAGGGTGACGGTGCTGGGCGCGTCGGGCACGATCGGCACGGCTCTGCTGCCGGCATTGGCCCACCATCACGACGTCACCGCGGTGTCACGGCGCCCGCACGCCGACCAGGCGGGGGTTCGCTGGATGGTGGGCGACATCGCCAACCCCACCAGCATCCACGACGCGCTGCGAGATGCCGAGGTGGTGTTTCACCTCGTCCACTCGCTGGGCAGCGGCGACTTCGCCGCCCGCGACCGGCGCGGTGCGCGCATCGTCGCCCGCGCCGCGGCCGACTGCGGCACCGGCCAGATCATCTACCTGGGCGGCCTGGGAGAGGACGCGCCCGACCTGTCCGAGCATCTGCGTTCGCGGCTCGAGACGGAGCGCGTGCTGGCCGAGGGGCCGGTGCCAGTGACCTCGATCAGGGCGGCGATGGTGGTTGGCGCCGGCAGCGCGGCGTTCGAGACGATCCTGGCGCTGGTGGAGCGGCTGCCGGTGATGGTCTGCCCGCGCTGGGTCTCGACCCCGACCCAGCCGATCGCGATCGCCGACATGGTGCGGTACCTGGACGGCGTCTGCGGCCTCCCCGAGGCCCGCGGCCAGACGCTGGACGCGGGCGGGCCAGAGGTGATGAGCTACCGCGAGATGATCGAGCGGATCGCGCGCCTGTGCCATCGCCATCCCCGCATCATCGAGGTGCCGGTGCTGACGCCGCGGCTCTCGTCCTACTGGCTACACCTGGTGACGCCGGTCAATGCCGCCATCGCCCGGCCACTGATCGACGGGCTGAAGAACGCCACCTTGGCCAAGGACGAGCGGCTGCGCGAGCTGGTGCCGTTTGCGCTGACGCCGTTCGACGAGGCCGCGCGCCGGGCGCTGGACGCCCGCTCGGTCACCTGACCGCCAAGCCGTCCAACAGCCGCACCAAGCCGATCCGGCTGCGTTCAAGCGCGGCCGGGTCCGCCGTCATCACAAAGGCGGCATGCGCCATCAGGAGCAGCGCATCCACCTCCCACGCCACCTGCTCTGCGTCGATCGCGTCCGTGATCTCACCGCGAGCCTGAGCCTGCGCTGCGGCGGCGACGAGCTCAGCCATCCAGGTGGTGATGAACTCGAACACGCGCTCCTTGACCTGGCCCGGGCGCGAGTCGAACTCCGAGCCGACCGCGGCGAAGAAGCAGCCGCCCGGGAACACGCGGCGCTCGAGGTGGTCGAGGAAGGTTTCGGCCAGCCCGCGCAGCAGCGCCAGCCCCTCGCCGCGGGCGTGACCCGGCCGCACCACCTCCGCGTCGAAAATGGCGGCGGCGTGGTCGATGGTCGCGATCTGCAGATCCTGCTTGGATTTGAAGTGCGCGTACAGGCCGCTCTTGCTCATGCCGGTGCGCACGGCGAGGTCACCGATCGATAGGCCTTCAAGCCCGTCAACCGTGGCCAGGGCGGCGGCGGCGTCGAGGATCGCAATGCGGCTGCGCCGGCCATCCGATCGGGTGGGACGAGGCTCGCTGGTGTCGGCGTGATGGTTCATGTTTGACAAGATAGCACGATCGTTCGTATAGTGCGCTATAAGCACGACCGATCGTACTAACTACGAGGAGCAACCACGCATGTCAACCATGACGATTGAGTACCAGGAACTGACCAAACGGCAACAGGGCGTCTGGTCGAGCGGCGACTTCGGCGTCGTCGCCCCGATCACACAGCCGGTCGCCGACCGCCTCGCCCAGGGCGCCGGCCTGACCCCCGGCCAGCGCGTGCTGGACGTGGCCACCGGCTCGGGGAACGCGGCCATCGCCGCGGTGCGCTATGGGTGTGAGGTGGTGGGCGTCGATTACGTGCCCAAGCTGCTGCAGCGGGGGCGCGAACGGGTGGCTGCAGAAGGGCTGCCGGTCTGGTTCGTGGAGGGCGACGCCCAGTCGCTGCCCTTCGGCGACGCCGAGTTCGACACCACGCTCTCGGTGTACGGCACGATGTTCGCGCCAGACCAGCAGGCCACGGCGGACGAGATGCTGCGCGTCACCCGCTCAGGGGGCACGATCGCCGTCGCAAGCTGGACGCCCGACAGCTTCATCGGAAAGGTGTTTGCGACCGTGAGCGAGTTCCTGCCTCCCGCCCCCGGCACGCCGGTGCCGTTCATGTGGGGCACGCGGGAGGGGCTGGGTGCGCTGCTGGGCACCAACGTCACGTCGATCCAGGCCAGCGAGCAGATCTGCATGCTGCGGTTCGAGTCCGGCGACGCGTTCGTCGAGTTCTTCCGTACCTGGTACGGCCCGACGCTGCGAGCCTTCGCGGCGATGCCGGAGGAGGCCCGGCCCCTGCTGCACGCCCGCCTCGCCGAGCTGGCGGACAGCGCCAACATCCTGGAGGAGCCGGGCTCGATCGCGATCCCGGCGACCTACCTGGAGGCATACGCGATCCGGGCCTGAGCTTCGCACCGCCGGTGGCGGGAGTCCACTCCCCGCCACCGGCACGAGCGCCTCTCACGTCACGCCCTCAGCTACCCGGCCTGACCACCATCAGGAACAGGAAGACCACCACGATCACGTTCAGCAGGTTGCCGACCACCGGCCCCAGCGGCGATCGGGCCAGCGCGGCGGCCGTGATGCTGACGGTGACACCGGCCGCCTCCTCATCGGTAGCGAGCCGGTGGATGCGGCGGGCGTGGCGGCCGAGCACCACCGCGCCGAGAAACACAGCCACCACCCACAGCACGTACGCCGACACCACCCACGTCGCCGTGTAGTCGTAGCCGTCCCGGTGCACCAGCACCGAACCAGCGACGAGCAGGATCAGCGCCCCGGGCAGCGTCGCCACGTGCTCGGCGCGAACGTTCAGCTTCGACCACATCGCGATCATCGCCGGCGCCTCAACCTTGGACATCATGATGCCGCTGAGGTTGGCGATGCCGACACCGGCGGCGAGCAGCACGAGCCCGACGAGATGCACGAACAACCAGAAGTTGGTCAAACGGACGGATCCTCTCGGAGCGAGATTGGGTGGCTATGATCGCACGGCTGTGCGCTACATGGTCGTGGAACAGTTCACCTCCGGCCCGCTTGCGGTCTACCAGCGGGCCGGCACCCAGGGCCGGATGCTGCCGGACGGTCTGACCTACATCGACTCGTGGGTCGACGAGCGGCTCGACCGCTGCTTCCAGCTGATGGAGACCGACGATCCGGCGCTGTTCGATCGATGGATCGCGGCCTGGGACGACCTGGCGCAGTTCGAGGTGGTGCGCGTGATCAGCTCGGCGGATGCGTCCTTCCGCGTGCTGGGCTGACCGCGGCCGGCCCGAGGTACCGCGCGGCGTGGAACCCAATCCGGTCGCGGGCGGTCACAGCGAGTATCCTCTCCGGCATGACCGATCACCACCCCACGAGATGAACCGCGCCATGACCGAGGCAGGGTTCACCGATCCCAGCACCGAGCAGCACGCACCGATCTTCTCGACAACCGTCTGCTCGATCGTCGAACATGGCGGCGAGCTGCTGATGGTGCGGCAGTTGAACCGTGAAGGCGAGGAGCGGTGGAACTTCCCCACCGGCTGGATGGCATCCCACGACGAGGACGGAAACCTCCAGATCCCGGAGCATGTCGTGAACCGCAACCTCCAGATGGAGACCGGGTACGCCGCGTCCGGGGCGACCCTGATCGGCATCTCGCTGGTGCGCGAACACGACCAGGACGGGCGCCGGATCGGCACCTCGATGCGGCTCAACTACCTCTCCAGCCAGCCCCGCCAGACCAGCTACGCGATCAACGACCCCGATATCCTGGACGCCCCCCGCTGGTTCGGCCCCGCCCAGATCGAGGCGCTGATCGCGGGCGGCGAGGTGAAGGGTGAGTTGACGGCGGCCGCGTTCCGCCACTGGCAGGCGTATCGCGGCGGCGGCAGCGTCGCCGGCGACGTGATCGACATCCCCAACTAGGACCGAGCGTCTGCGGGCGCGCGGTCGATGTCGCGCAACCCTGGCAGCCATAGCAGCGCCGCCAGCAGGATGGACGCCGCGCAGATGCCCGCCACGATCAGCGTCGTGCGCGCGCCGAGAAGCCCGGACACCGGCCCCACCAGCGCAAACGAGAGCGGCAGCAGTGAGATCGAGACCATCCAGTCCAGCGCCGAGACGCGTCCCAGCAGGTCGGGCGGCACCTGGGACTGCATGATCGTGCCCCACGCCACCAGGCCAACGGCGAAGCAGGCTCCCGACACCGCCGAGACCACCGCCATCTGCCACAACGCGGTGGCAATGCCGTAAAAAGCGGTGCCGAAACCGGCCACGATGAAGGCCAGGAAGCACAGCGTCAGCCGCTGACGCG
>JBBQUW010000039.1:0-24630 GCA_038212095.1 Gaiellales bacterium
CTCACCCGTTCGCCGCTCGAGTACCCCCGAAGGGGCCTTTCCGCTCGACTTGCATGTGTTAAGCACGCCGCCAGCGTTCGTCCTGAGCCAGGATCAAACTCTCCGAGAACAGCTTGCGAAACGGCCTCCCCTCCACCCTCAAGGGGCACGAGGTTCATCGACCGGTTTCTGACTGTGGATGGAGAGAGTGAACTTTTCTCTCTCAAAGGCCGGGACACCCACCGGGAACCCGAAGGCCCCGTAGAGTGCCCGACGAGGTTCCGTCCGACCCCGTTTACCGGGGGCGGCGGACGAACCCGACGTGGTCACCGATCCACGGCTCGAGAGCCGGAGTCCGGTGACCCCTGAACTGTTGAGTTTTCAAAGACCAGCACGCCTTGGGCGCGACCTGCAAGACTACCAGCCCAAACCCTGTTGGGCAAGCGAGAAGTCCCACAAAAAACCGCCCGAGCGAACCCGAGCGGCCGAGTTGCAGTATGCCCTCCCCAGGGCGCTCCGTCAAACGGGAACCGTCAATGTGCCGCTATGCGGGCAAATCGGCGGCCAACCCGTAGCTCGGCACCCGCGAGCCGGCCCCGCGGCACGTCCAACTCGTCGCCGGCCAGCGGCGTTCCGTCCAGCCGCACGCCGCCCTGGGCGATCAGCCGACGCGCCTCGCCCCGCGAGGTCGCCAGACCGTTGGCCTCGAGTAGCGCGGGCACGTGCACCGGATCGCCCTCCGGCAGGTTCAGCACCGGCGCGTCATCGGTGGCTCGCTTCTCCTTGAACATGCGGTCGAATCCGGCAGCCGCGGCGGTGGCGGCGCCCGCCCCGTGCCAGCGCTCGACAAGCCGGCTGGCGAACTGCCTCTTGGCCAGGTACGGATCGTCCGGCGGTGGCTCGTCTGCGTCCAGCACCAGGGTGTAGTACATGGGCATCAGCTCGTCCACCACGCTCATCGCCTTGCCGAACATCTCGGCCGGAGGTTCGGAGATACCGATGTAGTTGTCCAGCGATGCGCTCATCTTCTGGACGCCGTTGGGGCCGTTGATCAGCGGCGTGGTCAGCACCACCTGCGGCTGCTGGCCGTACGCCTGCTGGATCTCGCGGCCGGCCAGCAGGTTGTACTCCTGGTCTGTGCCGCCCAGCTCGACGTCGGCCTCGACCGCATACGAGTCATAGCCCTGCATCAGCGGGTACAGAAACTCTGAGACCGAGATCGGCTGGCTCGCCGCGAATCGCTGCGCGAAGTCGTTGCGCTCCAGCAGCCGCGAGACGGTGATCACGCGCGTTAGCCGCAGGATCGCCTCGAAGTTGAGCGGCGCCAGCCACTCGCTGTTGAACCGCATCTCGGTGCGTGCAGGGTCGAGAATCCGGGAGGCCTGCTCGAAGAACGCCCGCGCGTTGGCGTCGATCTGCTCGCCGGTCATCATGCGACGCTCCTTTGAGCGGCCGGACGGGTCGCCGATGCGGGCGGTGTAATCGCCGATGATCAGCACCCCGATGTGTCCCTGCTCCTGGAATGCGCGCATCCGCTGCAACGGGATCGCGTTTCCGACGTGGATGTACGGCGCGGTCGGGTCGATCCCCAGCTTGACCCGCAGCGGCCGGCCCAGCGCGAGCTTTCGCACGAGCTCGCCCTCCGGGAGCACCTTGACGGCGTGGCGTGTGAGTGCGGCGATGTCAGCCATGGGGCTATGATAACCGGCGGCTGACGTGCATCGAGTCGGGGTCGAGGAAGCGCCATGGCCGCTCCACCGCCTTCGAGATGCCGATCCGCGTGGTGACCGCCACCCTGCGGGCAGCGTCGGGTTCGAGCAGTTCCGCCGTTTGACCGGTCAAGTGCGGCCCGGCTGCCAGCGCCTGCCCCAGCCGCCCTGGCCCCGAGGCCAGCTCCCGCAGCGGCTGCCGGCCCCGACGCCGGCGCATCACGTCGACGCCGTGCACCGGTTCCAGCGCTCGGATCAGCACCGCCGACCCCGTGCCCTCGGCATCACAGACGACGTTCACGCACCAGTGGATGCCGTACGACAGGTAGACGTACAGCGTCCCCGCAGGGCCAAACATGACGCCGTTTCGCCGGGTCGGGCCGGGGAAGGCGTGCGAGGCTGGATCATCCTGCCGGTAGGCCTCAGTCTCGACGATCGGCCCGCCCACGCCATCGATCAGGAACGTCCAGCCAATCAGCGCCCGGGCGGCGGCGACCGCGTCGCCCTCCAGATCGAGCGAGATCACAGCGCACGCCAGCGCAAGCCTTCCGCGTCCCGCTCGATCCGGCCCGGGCCGGCGATGTGGGACGCGACCACAGGCACACCCCTGTCGGCCATCTCGGCCAGCAGCCGCGTTCGGCTCTCCAGCGCGAGCTCGACGTCAGAGTCGAACCGGCAGTCCCACTCCAGGTGCTCGACGTGCAGCGGATGATGGACGAGGTCGGCCAGGTGCACCAGCCCGCCACCGATCTCGACCAGCGAGTGGCCGCCACGGTGCCCCGGCGCCGCGCGCAGCAACACCCCAGGCAGCGGCTCCGCGCCGTCCGCCACCTCGTCCAGCCGCCCCTCGCTGCGCAACTTGGCGACCACGTCCTCCCCCGCCCTGCTCGAGAATCCGGCCGGTATCGCCTCGGCCGAAACGTGCACGCGCGCGGACGGCAGCTCCAGGCAGCCTCCGCAGTGATCGAAGTCGAGGTGGGTGAGCACGACGTGATCGACCTGGTCGGGTCGACATCCTGCCTCGGCCAGCCCGCCGAGCAGATCGGCGCGCGCGCCCGGCCAGTCCTCCGCAAATGAGCCCGACCCGGCATCGATCAACACCGTCATCGAGACGCCGCGCAGCAGCAGCACGTTGGACGGAACGTCCAGCGGACCCTCGACGGCGCCCTCCGGACCGAGCATCTCTCCCTCCATCGGCAGCCGGCCAACCGTTATCAGGGTCGGCTGCCAGCCGTCGACGGGCTCGAGGGTGGTCATACGGGCGGCGCCTAGAGCGCCTCGATCACCTCGCGCAGCGACGCGCAGACGTACTCGATGTCCTCATCCTCAAGCTGCACGAAGAACGGCAACGCCAGCGTCGAGCGACTGACCCGCTCGGTCACCGGCAGCATCCCTTCCCGCATACCCAGCCGCCGGTACTCCGGCTGCAGGTGGATGGCCGGCAGGTACGGACGGGTGGCGATGCCCCGCTGCGCCATCGCGTCCATCACCGCCTGGCGATCGATCGATTCGTCCAGCCGCACGTAGTAGATGAACCAGCTGCGCGTCTCGCTACCCTCGTAGGGCCTCTCGACTCCAGGCACGCGCTCGAGCAGCTGGTTGTAGCGACGGGCGACGCGGGCGCGACCCTCCAGCATCAGCTCCAGCTTCTCGAGCTGGGCGATGCCCACCGCCGCGGACATCTCGTCCATGCGGAAGTTGAATCCCAGCCGCTGGTGCACCAGCCAGTCGCCGCTGTCGGAACGGCCCTGGTTGACGATGCTACGCAGCTCGCGCTCGACGTCAGGATCGTCCGTCGTGATCATGCCGCCCTCGCCGGTGGTGATCTGCTTGTTGGGATAGAAGCCATACACGGCTGGGTTCCCGAACGCGCCCACCGGGCGCCCGTTGAGGCTCGCGCCGAGCGCCTCGCAGGCGTCCTCGATCACCGGCACGCCGTGTCGGCGGCCGATCTCGCTGATGCGGTCGATCTGACAGGGATAGCCGAAGATGTGTACCGGGATGATCGCCCGCGTGCGCGGGGTGATCGCGGCCTCCATCGCATCTGGGTCGATGTTGAAGGTGCGCTCGTCCATCTCTGCGAACACCGGCGTCGCATGTTGGAAGAGGATCACATTGGCCGACGAGATGAACGAGAACGACGACGTGATCACCTCGTCTCCCGGCCCCACTCCCAGCCGGGAGAGGCAGGCGTGCAGCCCGGCCGTGCCGCTCGAGCAGGCCACGGCGTGGCGCGTGCCCGTGGCAGCTGCGAACGCCTCCTCGAACCTCCGGTAGACCGGTCCCAGCGCAAGGTTGCCGGATCGCAGAACGTCCAGCACCATCTCCTCCTCGCGACCGTCCAGATACGGGCGGGCGAGCGGAATCTGACGCACCATCACCATCGCCGCGCGCCTATGACCCGACCGCCGTCGAGACCGGGTACTCGAGGAATTCGGCGAACCGCTCATCCCGCCCCTCCACGGTGGCGAAGAACACGTCCTGCACCTGCTTGGTGATCGGGCCCCGACCGCCGATCTCCTGGCCGTCCACGGACGCGATCGGCGTCACCTCGGCGGCCGTGCCGCAGAGAAAGGCCTCGTCGGCGAAGTACAGGTCGGTGCGCACCAGCGTCGCCTCGCGCACATCGTGGCCGAGCGATCGGGCGATCCGGATCACGCTGTCGCGGGTGATGCCGGGCAGGCAGGAGTCGCTGGTGGGCGGCGTGTACAGAACGCCATCCTTGATAACGAACACGTTCTCGCCCGAGCCGTCCGCCAGGAAGCCCTGCTCGTTGAGCAGGATAGCCTCGTCGTAGCCGCAGCGATGAGCCTCGTGCTTGGCCAACACCGAGTTGATGTACTGGCCGGACGCCTTGGCCGCCGGCGGCAGCGTGTTGGGCCCGTAGCGGCGGAAGCTGGACACCTTGCAGCGGACGCCGTTCTGCAGCGCCTCCTCGCCCAGGTAGGCACCCCACGGCCAGACGGCGATCGCAACATCGACGGGGTTGTTGAGCGCGAACAACCCCATCTCGCCGTAGCCGCGGTAGACGATCGGCCGCACGTAACAGGACTCGACGCCGTTGGCGGCGATCGTCTCGTGGATAGCTGCCGCCAGCTCGGGCAGGCCGATTCCGAGGTCCATCTCGTACAGGGCCGCCGAGCGGCGCAGCCGTTCGAGGTGGGCGTTGAGCCGGAATACCGCCGTCCCCTTCGGGGTCGCGTAGGCCCGGATACCCTCGAACACACCGGTGCCGTAGTGCAGCGCGTGCGTCAGAACGTGGACCTGGGCGTCCTCCCACGGTACGAAGCTCCCGTTGCGCCAGATCTTTTCGGTCGTCTGCATGCTCGTCCTTTTCGTCCGCGGGTTCGCGCAGATCGTACCGGACGGCGCGCACGACTGGATTCAGATGCCGGCCGGGATGCGACCCGCCGCGCCGGTCACACCCCGGTCAGGGAGACCACGCGTACCGAATGGATGCCCCGCTCCGCGCGCAGGCGTTCGAGCACGCGCGGGGCGGGCGGCGTGTCCACCGACAGCACCATCACCGCGGCCTGGCCGCGCTCGTTGCGCGAGACGTTCATGTTGGCGATGTTGGCACCCTCCTCGCCCAGCAGCGTGCCGACACGGCCGATCATCCCCGGCCGGTCGTCGTTCAGCATCACCAGCATGTGCGCGTCCAGCTCGATCTCGACCTGGTAGGGATGCACCGCGACCAGCCAGGCCCGGTTATCGCGGCCGATCGTGGTACCGGAGACCGCCTCGCCCGGCACCGTCGCGACGGTCACGAGGTTGGTGAAGTCTCCAGCGGTCGGCTCAGCCGACTCGATCACCCGGATTCCCATGCCGTCTGCGACGGTGCGGGCGTTGACCAGGTTGACGTGCTCGTCGACGTGACCCGCGAACGCACCGGACAGCACCGCGGACGTCAGCAGGCGGGTGTCGTAATCGGCCAGAGCGCCGGAGCAGGTGACCTCCACCCGCTGGAAGCCCCCTCCCGACAGGCCCGCGGCCAGCCGGCCAAGCTTGGCGGCCAGCGGCAGGAACGGACCCAGTACCTCCATGTCCTCCGCTCGGGCCTGGGGAATGTTGACCGCGTTGGAGACGAACCCACCCGAGAGCGCGGCCGCGACCTGCTCGGCCACGATCACGCCCGCCCGGTCCTGTGCCTCCTGCGTTGACGCGCCCAGGTGCGGCGTCAGGACCACGTTTGGCAGGGTCAGGATCTCCCCTGACGTGTAGGGCTCGGTCGGGAAGACGTCAAGCCCGGCGGCGGCGATCTGACCCTGCTTGAGCGCCGCCACCAGCGCATCGATGTCCACCAGATCTCCCCGGGCTGCGTTTACGAGCCGCACGCCCGGCCGCATCCGCGCGATCGTCTCCTCCCGCACCAGGTGGCGCGTCTCCGCCGTCAGCGGCGCGTGCAGGGTGATGAAATCGGACTGCTGCAGCACCTCGTCCAGGCTGCAGTAGGCGACCTGCGCCTCGCGGAACCGCTCCGGCGTCACGAACGGGTCGTGCGCCACCACCTGCATCCCCAGCCCGCGGGCGCGGGACGCAACCAGCTGGCCGATGCGACCGAAGCCGAGCACGCCCAGCGTCTTGCCGCACAGCTCCACACCGCCGAACCGCGAGCGCTCCCAGCGGCCGGCCGTGAGGGCCGCGTGCGCCTGGGGAATGTTGCGCGCCACAGCCAGCAGCAGCCCGATCGCGTGCTCGGCGGCGGAGACCATGTTCGACCCGGGCGCATTGGCGACGATGATGCCGCGCCGGGTGGCCTCGGCCACGTCGACGTTGTCGACCCCGGTTCCGGCCCGCCCGATCACCGTCAGGCGCCCGGCACGGGACAGCAGTTCGGCGTCGACAGCGGTGGCGCTGCGCACGATCAGTGCGTCGTACTCCCCGATCCGGTCGGCCAGCTGGTCGGCTTCCATCTCGATCTCGACGTCGACGTCGAATCGCTCCGCGAGCAGGTCGATGCCGCCCTGAGCTATCCGCTCCTTGACCAGCACGCGGGCACGGCCGGTGGCGGCTGCACCGGCATCCGGGGCGCTCTGGACGGTGTCAGCCATGCGCCGCCGCCGTCTGGCCGAAAACCTCGACTGCGCGCGCCGCTCCTGCTCCTGCTCCTGGCGAGGGCGGCGTGTGGCCGAGATCGGTCAGCGCCATCTCGAGCGCCGAAAGAGCCGTGACGATGTCGAACTCGTTCATGTATCCCATATGGCCGATCCTGATCACGCGGCCGCGCAGGGTACCCTGGCCGCCGGCCAGCACGACGCCATAGCGGTCACGCAGCAGTCCGTACACCTGCTGCCCGTCGATCGCGTCGGGCATCGAGATCGCCGTCACCATCGCCGAGCTCTCGTCGTCGGGCGAAAACAGCTCCAGTCCAAGTGCCTTGGCGCCCTCGCGGGCAGCCCGCGCCAGCCGACGGTTGCGCCGCCAAGCCGCGTCGAGCCCCTCGCGCTCGAGCATGGCGATCGCGGCGTCCAGCCCCGCCACAAGCGTCACTGGTGGTGTGAAAGCGGTGCTGGAGGCGGCCTGCGCATCGCGCGTGGTCCGCCAGTCGAGCGTGAAGCGGGGCAGCCCGCCGCGCTCCGACAGCGCCCATGCCCGCTCGGACACCGCCGCAAAGGCCAGCCCGGGCGGTGTCATCAACGCCTTCTGCGATCCCGAAACGACCACGTCGATACCCCACGCCGCGGTCGCCAGCTCGACGCCTGCCAGGCTGGAGACGGCGTCCACGACCAGCAGTGCGCCGGTCGGACGCACCGCCTCGGCGATCGCCTGCACGTCGTGCACCACACCGGTCGACGTCTCCGAGTGGGTCACGTAGACCGCGGCGCAGCCCTGCGACCGCTGGGCGATGCGGACCGGATCCAGCCGCTCGCCCCACCGTTGGGAGAGGTGGTCGGGCTGCAGCCCGTACGCCTTGAGAATCTTCACCCAGCGCTCGCCGAAGTTTCCCGCCGAGGCAACCAGCACGCGATCACCGGGCGTGATCAGGTTCGCGACCGCCGACTCCATCGCGGACGTGCCGGAGCCGGCGAACATCAGCACCGGATCGTCGGTCGCGAACACGCGTCCAAGTCCAGCCAGCGTGCGCTGCAGCAGCAGCTTGAAGTCGGGGCTGCGGTGGTGGATCAGCGGCCGCGCCATCGCCGCAGCGACCTCTGGCGGGATCGGCGTCGGGCCGGGGGTGATCAGGTACGTCTTGTCTGGCACGGGCCTCCTACAGCCGCGGGATCACTGGGCCGGGAGTGTAGTGAGGCTCGATCGCGGCCGGTGCCGATGCGAAAGCCGACTCCGCTCAGTGTGGGACGGGGGGTGCCGACGAGACGGCGGCCTTGGTGACCGGGATCACCTCGACCAGCGTGCTCCTGCCTTGCCGCCCCGATGGACGTCCGTTGGCCTCACGCAGCCGCTGAACGATCCACCATGTGACCAGCGCGTACACGGTGCCCGCGAGCACGTCGACCACGTAGTGCTCACCGGTGTAGACGATCATGAACCAGACGCCCACCACGCGCACCGTCTCCAGGTACAGCAGCCACGCGGGCAACCGGTACTTGAGGATGACCAGGAAGCCGACCACCGGGAAGGCGGCGTGCATCGACGGGAGCGCGGCAACCACGTCGTACGCGTTGCCGTCGCCCTTGAACGCGGCGATCGAGTCCAGCCCCACGCCATCCAGGCTCTGCTTCAGCAGGCTGTGCACGCCCGGCGCTAGGCCGTGCTGGGCGGCCAGCCACGGCGGCGCGCTGGGAAGCAGCACGAACGTCAGGCCCGCGAACAGCGAGAGCAGCACGTCGGTGTACATCAGCTCGCCGAAGCCCTCGCCACGGCGGACGTGCCACAGGTAGAAGCCAAGCATCAGAGGGAAGACGAAGTGCGTCGTGTACATCAGCACGCAGAACGCCTGGATGCCGAGGCTGAGGTGCAGGTGCTGCTGCAGGAATACCGTCGGTAGCGTGCCAAAGCCGATCAGCTTGTCGATCTGGATCTGCGGCGTGTAGGTGACCGGCATGTGCAGGGCCTGGGCGAAGTGGAACGCCAGCCCGTAAACGATCACGATCGAGAGCACCGGCGTCCAGTCGCGGACGAAGCGGCCGCTCGAGTTGGTGTACAGCGCGCCGGCGAGCATCAGCATCAGAATGTGTCCCGGGCCGGGTGTTCCTCCCCGGATCACGTTGACCGCGGCAAGGATCAGCCCTGAGGCAAGCAGCACCACCGCAAGGCCGCGGCGGATGCGCATCGCGCCGATCGTCTGCGACTGCTCCGACCGATCGACCATCCACTCGAAGTTATCGAGCAGGCGGAGCGAGGCACGGAAGGGGGCTAGGGGATCGCGCATCAGCGCCTACATCGGCAAACCGCGGCCGATTTGTGAGCGTGAATCGGGGGCTCGCACCTCTCGCCGAGCGGCTCACAGCTTGGAGCGGAACAACTCCTGCACCTGACGCGCATCGGCCCGGCCCTGCGTGCGCTTCATGACCTGTCCCACAAGCGCATTGATGACGCCGTCCTTCCCGCCGCGGAACTGCTCCACGAAGGCCGGATTGGCCGTGATCACGTCGTCGACGATCGCCGCCAGCTCGTCGCTGTCGCCGATCGATGCCAGGCCGTGCTGCTCGACCAGCTGCGCGGGGTCGGCGGCCGGATCGTCCACCAGCATGGCGTAGACCTGCTTGCCGATCGTGGTGGTGATCGCGCCGCCGGAAATCAGGCCGATCAGGCCGGCCAGCGCCGCCGCAGACAGCGTGTCCACCGGTGCCGGACGGGTGTTCAGCACCCAGTCGGCGGCGACCTTCGCGTCGGTATCCACCGCCACAGCCTCGAAGTATTCGGCGATGCGGGGCTCGGCGTTGAGGTCGGTGGCGTACTGTGGCGGCAGCGCGAAGTCGCGCTGGAAGCGGGCGATGCGGGCGGCTGGGAGCTCCGGCAGCGAGGCCCGCATCCGCTCGATCAGCTCGGTCGAGGGCGCCAGCGGCACCAGGTCGGGCTCGGGGAAGTAGCGATAGTCGTGCGCCTGCTCCTTGCTGCGCAGCGAGCGCAGGGCGCGCGTGCCGGGGTCGTAGTGCAGCGTCTCGGGCACCACCGCGCCGCCGCCGTCGAGCAGCGCCACCTGGCGGCGGATCTCGGCCGCCATCCCCTCACCCAGGAACTTGAACGAGTTCATGTTCTTGAGCTCGGTCTTGGTGCCGAGCTGGCCGCTGCCCCGCGGGCGCACCGAGACGTTGGCGTCGCAGCGCAGCGAACCCTTCTCCATGTCGCAGTCCGACACTCCCACCGTCTGCAGCGTGTTCTTGAGCAGGACGAGGAAGCCCACCGCCTGCTCAGGCGACGCGATGTCGGGCTCGGTGACGATCTCGACCAGCGGCGTGCCACAGCGGTTGAAGTCGACCAGCGAGTAGTCGGCCCCGCCGATCCTTCCGGCCTCGCCACCGGCGTGCACCAGCTTGGCCGCATCCTCTTCGAGGTGCGCCCTGGTGATGCGGATGCGGACGCCGTCCACCTCCAGGTGGCCTGAGCCACAGATCGGTTCGTCGTACTGGCTGATCTGATACGCCTTGGGACTATCGGGATAGAAGTAGTTCTTGCGGTGGAACTGGCAGCGCGCCGCGATCGCACAGTTGAGTGCCAGGCCGATCTGGATCGCCTTCTCGACCGCCGCCTGGTTGATCCGCGGCAGCACCCCTGGATGGCCGAGGCAGAGCGGGCAGGTGAGCGTGTTCGGCTCGGCCCCGAACCGGTTCTCGCACGCGCAGAACATCTTCGTCTCGGTGTTGAGCTGGACGTGGATCTCGAGCCCGATCACCGGCTCCCATGCACCGGCCGCGCCGCTCACGACGCGACCGCGCGCATCGCCGGCGGAACCGGATCGAAGCCGAGATCGCGCTCCAGCGCATGAGCCGCATCCAGGATGCGGTTCTCCGAGAACGCCGGGCCGATCAGCTGCAACCCGACCGGAAGCCCGTTCGATAGGCCGCACGGCAGGGAGATTCCGGGCAGACCAGCCAGGTTGACAGGCACCGTCAGGACGTCGCAGGCATACATCGCCCATGGATCGTCGATACGGGCGCCGATCGGGAAGGCCACCGTCGGCGAGGCAGGCGTCGCGATCAGATCGACCTGGGCAAACGCCGCGTCGAAATCTCGCCTGATCAGCGTGCGCACACGCTGCGCGGTGCCGTAGTAGGCGTCGTAGTAGCCAGCGGAGAGCACGTAGGTGCCGAGCATGATGCGGCGCTTGACCTCGGCACCGAACCCCTGCGAGCGGGTGCGGCCGTACATCTCGACCACCGTGTCTCCCGCCTCCTCCAGCCGCAGGCCGTAGCGAACGCCGTCGAACCTGGCCAGGTTGGCGGACGCCTCGGCGGGCGCGATCAGGTAGTAGGCCGGCAGCGCGTGCGCGGCGTGCGGCAACGTGACCGCGCGGATGCTCGCGCCCATCCGCTCGGCCCGCGTCATCGCGGCGTCAAACGCCGCCCGCACCCCCGGCTCGATACCCTGCGCCAACAGGTCGGTCGGGATGCCGATCGCGACGCCCTGCAGGTGCTCGGCGTCCGGTATCCGCACCGGCTCGCGCAGCGCCACCGACGTCGAGTCGCAGGCGTCGTGGCCGGCGATCACCTCCAGCGCAAGCGCGGCGTCGCGAACGGTCAGCGCGAACGGCCCCACCTGGTCGAGCGAGCTGCCGAAGGCGATCAGGCCGTGCCGCGAGACGGCGCCGTAGGTCGGCTTCAGCCCGACGACGCCGCACAGAGCAGCCGGCTGGCGGATCGAGCCGCCGGTGTCCGTTCCGAGCGCCAACGGTGCAAAACCGGCCGCCACCGCGGCCGCCGATCCCCCGCTCGAACCACCGGGCACCAGCTCCGCGTCCCACGGGTTGCGCGTCGGCCCAAACGCTGAGTGCTCGGTCGACGAGCCCATCGCGAACTCGTCCATGTTGGTCTTGCCGAGCGGGATCAGGCCGGCCTGACGGGATCGGGTGACGACGCCGGCATCAAACAGCGGCCGGTGACCTTCCAGGATGCGCGAGCCGGCGGTCGTCTCCTCCCCGCGCACGCAGAGGATGTCCTTCAGCGCGATCGGCACGCCCTGCAGCCCCCTGCGGCCGTCTCGATCGAGCGCGTCCGCCTCCGCCAGCGCCCGGTCGCGGCGCGTGCGCAGAAAGCAGTGCAGACGGTGGTCACCGGCATCGATCCGGTCGAGGTACGCCTCGATCAGCTCGCGGCAAGAGACCTCGCCGCCGTCAAGCAGCTCGACGCACCGCTCCGCGGTCAGTCCCAGCGTATCGACGGTCATGACGTCGGCGGGACGCGGAACGCGCCGTCCTGCGCCGCGGGAGCTCCGTCCAGCACCTCCGCCTGCGGCCAGCTTGGCCGCGGCCGATCGGGCCGGGTCACGTTCTGGAGGTCGAGAGCATGGGCGGTGGGCGGCACGCTGGCCAGGTCGAGGCCCGCCAGCGCCTCGACGTGCCCGAGGATGCCGGACAGCTGCTCGGACATGCGAGTCACCTCGTCCTCGCTCAACGAGAGGTTGGCGAGCCGGGCGACGTGGAGGACGTCGTCAGAGGAGATTGCCATCGGCGAGAGGATAGACGACGGCCGCGCGGTCACGGAGCGCGCGGCCGTCGCCGTCGCGATCAGATCAGACGCACGCCGCTGGCCTGCAGGCCCTTGTTGCCCTGGGCGACCTCGTACTCGACCCGCTGGCCCTCAGCCAGGCTCTTGTAGCCGTCGCCCTGGATCTCGGAGAAGTGCACGAACACGTCCTCACCCCCGTCCTGCTGGATGAAGCCGTAGCCCTTCTCGTTGCTGAACCACTTCACCGTACCTTCTGCCAACCTACTCGTCCTCCTCGAGGAAAACCGCGGACCGGTATGGACCGCCTCTGTGAGAGAGGCGCGAATATAGAGCACGTTGCGGACGGCTGCAAACGGTAGGTCAACGACCGCTACGAACGGCGCTGTGAAGCGGCCTGAAGGGTGTTTGAGAGCAGCATCGCGATCGTCATCGGGCCGACCCCGCCGGGCACCGGTGTGATCGCGCCCGCGACCTGCGATGCGCTGGCGTAGTGCACGTCGCCCACCAGTCCGGAGTCGGTGCGGTTGATACCGACGTCGATCACGGCTGCGCCCGGCTTGATCATCTCGCCCGTGATCATCTCCGGGCGGCCGACCGCAGCCACCAGGATGTCCGCGCGGCGCGTGACCGAAGCCAGGTCGCGGGTTCGCGAGTGGGCGATCGTGACCGTCGCACTCTGGTGCAGCAGCAGCAGCGCGACCGGCTTGCCGACGATGTCCGAGCGTCCCACCACCACGGCGTCGGCTCCCTGGACGGGGATCTCGTACGCCGCCAACAGCTCCATCACGCCGGCGGGCGTGCAGGGCCGCAGGCCCGGTTGATTGGCCACCAGTCGGCCGACGCTGACCGGATGGAAGCCGTCCACGTCCTTCGACGGATCGATCAGCTCGAGCACCGGTTTGGAGTTGAGCTCGCCTGGCAGCGGCAGCTGCACCAGGATGCCGTCGACGCGGTCGTCGGCGTTCCAGCGAGCCACGGCATCCTCGACCTCGTGCTGGCTGGCGGTGGCGGGCAGCGATTCGTGGAACGAGGCCATGCCCACCTCACGGCAGCGCTCACCCTTGCTGGTGACGTAGACCTGTGACGCGGCGTCCTCGCCGACCAGGATCGTCACCAAGCCGGGCGTATGCCCCGTCTCCGCCACGAGTTCGCGCACGCCAGCGGCAACCCGCTCGCGCACCGCCTCGGCCGCCTGCTTGCCGTCGATCACCGTCGCCATGGGGGCGGACGATACCGGAGATCGGACGGATTTCCACTCCAGGAGTGGGCGAGGAATGTTCGTCCGTTCGGGTGATAGCGGTCCGGCCGGTGATGTCGTACACCTGTGAAGGCGTTCCAGAACGGCAGGTTCCCCCGAATAGGGGAATTCAACTCCAGGGCCTCAAGCCACAGGGCGAACTGCCGAAACAGTCCATACAGGATGCGGCCCACCCGGCTGCGTCCCAGAGTTATACGAAGGAGGTGAATTCCTTGATCGAGTACCTGAGCCGCCTGATCGCGGACCTCAAGGAGGAGTCGGGCCAGACGATGGCTGAGTACGCCGTTGTCCTCGGCGTCATCACCATCGCTGTGGTCATCACCCTCGGCCTCCTGAGCACGAAGATCTCCGCCGTTCTCTCCAGCGTGATCACCGCCATGTAAGACTGGCGATCCCGGCGGGTCTCCGATGCTGTATGGCATTGGGGACCCGCCTTCTCTCTTTCCCGAGTCCCACTTTCAGCGAGGATGGCGTGTTCAAGCGACGCAACAAGAATGAGCGCGGACAGGCGGTGGTCGAGTTCGCGGTGATCCTTCCCGTGCTGCTGCTGATCCTGTTTGCGATCCTGCAGTTCGGCGTCGCCTTCAACGACTACATCCAGGTCACCGCGGCCGCTCGTGAGGGCGCTCGTAAGGCGGCCGTGAGCCGAACGCTGGGCACCAGTGCGGCCGAGACCGCGGCCACCACCGCCGCCAAGAACGCTGCGCCGGGCCTGACCGCCGGCAGCGTGAACGTGACCTTCCCCAACAGCCCAACGTTCGCTCAGGGTTCGGACATCACGGTGCAGGTCACCTATCCCTACTCGATCAGCATCATCGGTCTTGTCGTCTCGTCGGGCAACCTCAGCTCGTCGACGACGATGCGGGTCGAGTAGTCGCGCGATAGCCGGCTCCGCCGGCGAACGCGACACTCCTCAGGACTCGGCCCGACAGCGGCGGAGTCCGTCGGCCACCACCAGCCGACGAGCACGCGAGCCAACCGCGCCGCGGCCTCCCCGGCTCCCGTCCCCCCACGACCACCCATTCGGGTGCTGCGCAAATCGCCCCGGTGACCGACAGTGAGGTGTGACGCGCGTGAGTGACGCCCGCGCCGTCCGCTCCCTCCCACCCCCGCGAGGTCCCGAAACCATCATGACCCGACGCTCTCCACAGAAGTCGACGCTCTCTGAACGAGGGCAGTCATTGGTATTGATCACCGTCTTCATGATGTCGCTGCTGGGGATGGCAGCGTTGGCGATCGATGCCGGCTCGTGGTATCAGGACAAGCGCCAGCTGCAGGACGACGCCGACGCGGCCGCACTCGCCGGCGCGGCGAACCTGCCCGCCGGTACCGCGTCCAGCTCGGCCACCACGAACTTCAACAAGAACAAGCTGACGGGCGAGACGGTGGTCGTCACGCTGCCGACCGCCGACAGCGTCACCGCCACGACATCCTATGCAGGCGCGTCGTACTTTGCGCGCCTGTTCGGCATCTCGTCGGCCACCATCACCGCGACCGCGACGGCGAAGATCGCGGCTGCGGCACAGGTTGCTCACCACATCTCTCCGTACGCCGTGCTTCGCACCAACTACAACAACGGATCGGGCACGACCCTGTTCACCTGCACCGGCTCCGGAGCAACCAGCAACTGCGGTACCGTCGACCTGCCCACAGCCGCAAACGCCACCGGTGGCAGCTGCAGCGGACCGGTCTACACGGGCAACTCCCAGAACGTCTCAAGCGCGCTATCCGACACGATCGATATCGGCCCGCTCAACCTGGGCGGCTGCCTGTCGCCCAAGCCGGGAGCCTCGCAGGGCAGCGCGACGGCCGCCGACAGCCTGGCAGGAACATTCAACCAGGATCTGTCGAGCGTCGGCAACGGCACCTACGTGGTCGTGAAGCAGGCGTGGGACGACGCACAGAACTATCCCCCGCGCCTGATCTACGTGCCGATCGTTGACGCTTTCAGCCAGGGCACTCAGGGACCATGGACGATCACCGGCTTCGCCTGGTTCTATATGACCGGGTCGACCGGGACGGGCTCCAGCCGTACCATCGCAGGGCAGTTCATCACGCTGTCAGGCCCGCCCAACGGCCCGACAACGACCTGGGTAGCCGGTCAGACCGGCCAGGTAACGTCGGTCTCCCTCACCAACTGACCGGTGTTCCCTGCGGCCTGGCCGCGGGTCTTCGTCCACCCCTCAAGTCCCGCACCGACCGTGCCGATAGCACATCAGCTAGGTCTTACGTCTTTCCGTCCCAAGTGAGTGAGGCAGCCGCATGACGTACAACGTCCGTAACATCGCGATCGCGCTGGTTTTGGCCGGCGTGGCCGCGGCACTGGTGATCATGTACACCGGCAACGTCCAGAAGCAGGCCAAGGATTCGCAGCAGGCCACCTCGGTACTGGTCGCGACATCCGACGTCCCGGCCGGCACGAGCGTCGCAGACGCGATCTCCGGCGGCCAGATCCAGGCGCGGTCGGTGGTGCAGCAGGACGTGATCGTCGGCGCCCTGACGGACGAGAAGTCGCTGGATAGCGGATACGTCACCAAGCAGGACCTCTTCTCGGGCCAGCAGTTGACGGCGGCGATGTTCGCGCCGTCCGATCAGACCGGCGTCTCGACGCAGGTGAAGCAGAACTACCGCGCGATGCAGCTGGCGATCGACAGCAACTCCGTGCTTGGCGGAACGCTGCAGACCGGCGACCACGTCGACCTCGTCGGCACATACACCGTGCACCCGTCCAACGGCGGCAACGACTTCGACGTCAGCCGAATCATCGTGCAAGACGTGTTGGTGCTGCGGGCGCCGCCGGCCAGCTCGCCGGGCAGCTCGCTGTCTGCCACCACCAGCAAGCCATCGGTGATCCTCTCGGTGCCCGACACCGTGGTGCCCAAGATCACCTTCACGCTGAACCGCGGCGATGGAGCTCTGTGGTTCGTGCTGCGGCCCGGCAACGGCTCGCAGGACGGCCCGATCACCTTGGCCACGGTCAAGACCGTGATCTTCGATGGCCTCAACGCCAACCAGATCAAGCAGGCCTTCGGTTACCCGGCGGGGGTGGGCAAGTGAGCGCCTCGCCGATCAAGGTCTTCATCACCGGCGCGGCCAACGGGCTCGCCGAGGTTCGCGAGGGACTCGCAGACCACCCCGAGGTGGAGCTGGTGGGCACCGCGGCCGACCCGGGCAAGGCCGGCACCAAGCTGGCTGAGTCGGGCGCCCAAGTGATCCTGCACGGCACCACGGCAACCGACCACGTCCCCACGTCCGAGATCGAGGCGATCCGTGGAGTGACCGCGGCGCCGATCGTGCTGGTCACGTCTGCCAGTGCGAACGCGATCCTGTCCGAGGCGCTGGCGGCCGGCATCTTCGATGTCGTGCTGCTGCCGCAGCTGACTGACGGCATCGTGTTCACGATCAAGAAGGCGCACTCGCTGGCGGCCGGTCGGCCGGTCGGCGCGGCGAACAAATCGTCCTCGAGCACCGAGGGTAAGGTCGTGACGTTCTTCTCGCCCAAGGGCGGTGCCGGCAAAACGGTGCTGGCCTGCAACCTGGCGGCGACATTCGCCCGCCAGCAGAACCGAAAGACGCTGCTGCTTGATCTCGATCTGCAGTTCGGCGATGCCGCGATCATGATGGGCATCGAGCCGGAGAAGACGATCTACGACCTGGTGATGGCGCGCCGCGAGCTCGACTCCGACTCGTTGTCGGGATACGTGACCGCCCACTCGTCGGGCGTGCATGTGCTGCCGGCGCCGCTGCGTCCTGAGGACGCCGAGCTGGTCACCGAGGAGCGGCTTGGTCACCTGTTCGCGATCGCCAAGGAGAGCTACGACGTGATCGTCGTGGACACGCCGCCCTTCTTCCACGGGCCGGTGCTCTCGACGCTCGACCGCACCGACCAGCTGGTGCTGGTGGCCTCGCTCGACGTACCGTCGGTCAAGAACGTCAAGCTGACGATGCAGACGCTCGACCTGCTGCACTACCCCAAGGAGCGGCGACACCTGCTGCTCAACCGCTCAGGCTCCAAGGTTGGACTGAAGGCCCAGGAGGTCGAGCGGGCGCTCGAGATGAAGGTCGAGTTCGAGGTTCCGGTCGACCGCGAGGTGGCCGTCTCGGTCAACCGCGGCGTGCCGCTGGTGCTCTCGAACCCGCGCTCGGGTGTGGGCAAGGCGTTGCAGGAGATGGCGGACAAGCTCGTCCCACAGAGGACGGCTGCGACCACCACCGGTGGCGGCAAGAAGTTCCGAAGGAAGGGATAGCCCGTGTCGCTTCAGTCTCGCATCCAGGTCGCGGGGCAGGATGGGACCGAGCCCGAGGCGGGTCAGGAGCAGAGCAAGGCTGCTGCTGCTGAGCGCACCTCGGTCGTCTCCGATCCGTTCGCCGACCTCAAGACCCGCGTCCATAAGGACATCATCGCCCGGCTCGGTCCCCGTCTGTTCAACTCGGATGCGGGTACCGGCGACAACGACCTCGAGGCGACCGTCAACGAGGCCGTGACCGAGGTGCTGGCTCTCGAGAAGACGCCGCTGACGCGGCAGGAGCGCCAGGACATCATCCGGCAGATCTCCGACGACATCCTCGGGTACGGGCCGCTGGAGCCGTTCCTGCGCGACGACTCGATCACAGAGATCATGGTCAACGACTGCCGGACGATCTACATCGAGCGTCACGGCAAGATCACGCGCACGAACGCGCAGTTCGTCGACGACCAGCACCTGCTGCGAATCATCGACAAGATCATCAGCCGCATCGGCCGGCGGATCGACGAATCGTCCCCCTACGTGGACGCCCGTCTGCCCGACGGATCACGCGTGAACGCGATCATCCCGCCGCTGGCCGTTCGCGGCTCGGCACTGACGATCCGAAAGTTCCGCAAGGATCCGTTCACGATGCCCGACCTGATCAAGTTCGGCACGCTCACGCACAAATCGGGCCAGTTCCTCGAGGCCTGCGTGCGTGGCAAGCTCAACATCCTGATCTCCGGCGGTACCGGTTCCGGTAAGACGACGACCCTGAACGTGCTGTCGGCGGCGATTCCGTCAGACGAACGCATCATCACCGTCGAGGACGCAGCCGAGCTGCAGCTCAAGCAGGAGCACGTCATCACGCTCGAATCGCGCCCGGCAAACATCGAGGGCAAGGGCCAGGTCACCATCCGCGACCTGGTGCGCAACACCCTGCGCATGCGGCCCGACCGCATCATCATCGGAGAGTGCCGTGGTCCCGAGACCGTGGACATGCTTCAGGCCATGAACACCGGCCACGACGGCTCGCTGACCACCGTCCACGCGAACAACCCGCGTGACGCGCTGGCCCGTACCGAGACGCTGGTGCTGACGGCGGGCGTCGATCTGCCCCTGCGGGCGATCCGCGAACAGATCTCGAGCGCCTTCGACCTGGTCGTGCAGGTTTCGCGGCTGGTGGACGGCACCCGTCGCATCACCCATGTCACCGAGGTGCTGCGGATGGAGTCGGACGTGGTGACGCTGCAGGACGTGTTCATCGCCAAGCCGGTCGAGAACGCCGCCGAGCAGGCCGAGACCGGCCATCGGCTGCTGGGCCCGCTGACCTGCACCGGCATCAAGCCGCACTTCCTGGACAAGATGGCCGGCAACGGCGTCAACCTGCCGCCCAACTTCTTCCTGCCCGAAACGGGTGACCGAACCGCCAGCGCATCCGCCGCCGGAGTGTTCGGCCGGGCGGTCGGACAGTGATGTTCCGGCGCGTCGCACTGCTGACAACGCTGGCTGCCCTGATCGTCGCGGCGCCCGCCGCCGCGTCCGGAACGTTGACCGTGAAGAAGGTCGACACCAGTGGCTTCCCGACCGTACGGGTGACCGTCCAGACCAGCGTCGCCGGCAAGGCGCCCGACCTCCAGATCATCGAGAACGGCGCCCCGGCCCGCAACCTGTCCGCGGTCGACCCCGGTGCGCCGGCGGCGATCGCGCTCGTGATCGACACGTCCAACAGCATGGCCGGCAAGAAGCTGCAGGACGCGATCTCGGCCGCGTCAGGGTTCGTCAGCACGCAGAAGACCGGCAACCTGATCGCGGTCTACGGCTTCGGTGCGCAGCCCTACCCCGCCGCTCGGCTCTCGCCGGACAAAACCGAGCTGGTGACCGCGCTCGGACAGCTCGGCACGGGAGGCCAATCAGGCACAGCGCTGTATGGCGCGATCAAGATGGCCGCCTCCGACCTGCACACGGCGCCCGCCCAGCGGCGGATCTTGATCCTGCTCACCGACGGCGCGTCGCAGTCCGACAGCGCCACCTTCGCCGAGGCGCTGGCAGCCGCCCAGGACGCCGGCGTCGACGTCTACCCGATCGGCATCGCTACCACCGGCTCCGCGCAGTCGGCGCTCGACCAGCTCGCGAAGGCGACCGGCGGCACCTCGTCGGTGGCAACAGACTCCTCGGCACTGAGCAGCGTCTATGCCGCGATCTCCACCGAGCTTGGCACCTCCTACACCTATCTGTACCAGAGCTCCGTGGCCCCCGGCCAGCCGATCTCGCTCTCGATCTCGGCCAAGGGGCTGTCGCCGATCTCGGAATCGCTGAAGGCGCCCGGCCAGGTGGCCGCCCCGACCACGAGCGGCGGAGGCCTGCCGCTCCCCCAGGGCCCGATCGGCCGCGCCATACTGGCGCTCGTGATCGGGCTGGTCGTGCTGCTGGCGATGACGCTACTGCTCTCCGCGCGACCGAGCGTGATCCTGCATAAGCGGATCGCGCCCTACACCGACCAGAAGAAGCGCGCGGCGATCGAGTCGGATCACGGCGATCCGTCGCGGCTCAGCCTGCACCACCAGCTGTTCATCGCCACCGAGCGCATCATCGGCTCGATGAACTTCTGGAAGCGGATGTCCTCCACGCTCGAGCAAGCCGATCTGCCGTTGCGGACGGCCGAGCTGTTCTACATCCAGATGGGTGCCGCGCTGCTGATGGGCGTGCTGACCTCGGTGGTGCTCGGCAAGAGCGGGATCTACGCTCTGGTAGCACTCGCCGTCGGCGGCCTCGCGCCGGTGCTGTTCGTGCGCATGAAGGCCAAGAAGCGGCTGAACCTGTTCGAGAACCAGCTGCCGGAGACGCTGATCACGATGGCGGCCTCGCTGAAGGCCGGCCACGCGTTCAATCAGGCCGTGCAGAGCGCCGTTCAGGAGGGTGCCGAGCCGACCGCCAAGGAGTTCTCGCGGGTGGTCGCCGAGATCCAGCTGGGCGCGCCGTCCGAGCAGGCCCTGCAGGCGATGGCCAACCGCATGAACTCCTACAACTTCGGCTTCGTCGTGATGGCGGTGAACATCCAGCGCACGGTCGGCGGCAGCCTCGCCGACATCCTGGACACCGTCTCGGACACCGTCCGTCAGCGACAGCAGTTCTCAAAGAAGGTGAAGGCGCTGACGGCACAGGGCCGCATGTCCGCGTACGTGCTGTTGGCGATGCCGTTCCTGATGGGCCTTGCGATCTTCGCGCTCAACCCTTCCTACATGTCCGTCCTGTTCACCACCGCCATCGGCAAGATCATGATCGTGGGTTCACTGATCATGATGGGGATCGGGTCGGTCATCATCCGCAAGATCGTGTCATTCAAGGAGTAGCTGCATGCTGATCGTCCTCGGAATCGGATTCTTCTGCAGCGCCGTCTACGTGCTGCTCACTGGGCTCACCGTCCGTCAGCGGGAGGTTGCGCTGTCGGTGCGCCGCGCCAAGCGCTACGGCACGCGCAACCAGCGGGACCTCGAGACGCGGCGCAGCGTCAACGATCGTCTGCTCGGCCCGATGGCGGCTCGGCTGGCGTCGGTGACGATGAAGCTGATGCCCAAGACCAATCCGGACCAGATCGCCAACAAGCTGCTCTCGGCCGGACTGGCGCGCTCGCTGTCGCCGCAGGCCTACCTGGCGCTCAAGGCGGGCATGGCGGGCCTGTTCCTCATCTTCGGTCTGTTCACGGTCGTGACCGGTGCGATGGTACCGGCGTTCGGCTTCCTGATCGGAGTGATGGGCGCCGCGATCGGCTTCATCGCGCCGGACTTCGTGATCAACAACCGCATCCGTGGCCGCAGGGACCGGATGCGCTCAGAGCTGCCCAACGTGCTCGACCTGCTGTGCGTCTCGGTGGAGGCCGGCCTCGGATTCGACCAGGCGCTGGTGAAGCTGAACGAGCGCATGGACGGGCCGCTGGTGGACGAGTTCGGCCTTGTGCTGCACGAGATGCGAATCGGCCAGAGCCGGTCGGCGGCGCTCAAGAACCTTTCCACCCGCGTCGACGCACCGGAGGTGGCGCAGTTCGCCCGCGCGATCATCCAGGCCGATCAGCTCGGCATCTCGCTGTCACGGATCCTGCGCGTGCAGTCGCAGGACATGCGGCTTCGCCGCCAGCTGGCCGCCGAGGAGAAGGCGATGAAAGCTCCGGTCAAGATGCTCTTCCCGACCGTGATCTTCATCTTCCCCTCGATGTTCGTGGTCGCTCTCGGGCCCGCCGCGCTCAACCTGATGAAAAGCTTCGGCGGCGGCTGATCCTTCGCAGCGCCTGGCCGGCGCCGCCCGAATCGGATCGTGCGCTCAGCCACGCCGGCGCGGCGGCCGCGTGGAGAGTGGCTGCACCGGATAGGTGATCTCGCGCACCTCGCTGGTGGCGTCGCCATGGCGCACGGTGCGACGTGTCTCGCTGCGCGCCGGCTTGGGCGGAGGCTTCATGGCCCCTTCATCGGCAACCGCATCGGCGGCCTGAACAGTGGGCCACTGGTAGCCTTGGCTGGTTCCGGCGACGTGGCCGAGTGGTTAGGCAGAGGCCTGCAAAGCCTCGTACAGCGGTTCGATTCCGCTCGTCGCCTTGGGGTCTGACCGATCAGATCGCAACGTGCGGCGACTCGTGCGCAGCGAACAGCTCGGCGCTGCGCAGCGCCAGCGAACCCTGGCCGGCGATCGCGGTGATCGTCTCCACCGCGCGATCGGAGAACGAGCTGCACAGCACCACCAGCAGACCGCCGTTGATCGGCGCCAGCGCGGCGACGTCCGCCGATCCCGAGGCAGCCAGCGAGAGCGCGGCCAGCTCGGACAGGGCGATCACCTCGACCTCGTCGCCGGCCGCAGGGCGGGCGTGGATGGCTGCCAACGCCACCGAGCGCACAGCATCATCGCCGTGGGCCGCAAGCACCCGCAGGCGGCCGTCATCGCCCGGCTCGCGCATCACGATCGCCGCCGCCGACGCGCCGGTCAGCTCGCGCGCCGCGCTGGCCACGTGCGATGCGACCGCCAGCGGAGAGGGGTCGGCCGTCGCCATGGTTGCGATCTCGAGCAGCGCCTTGGCCACCGCCACCGAACGCCGCTCCGCCTCCAGCAGCCGCGCATTCTCGAACGCCACCGCCGCCTGGGCTGCGAGCAGCTCGAGCAGACGCACCGAGAGCGTCGAGAACTGGTCGAGGCCGAGCTTGCTGAGCACGATCACACCGATCGTGCGCCGCTCGTATCGCAGCGGCACGGCCAGAATCGACTCGTCGATCTGGGCGCTGCCCTCGATGTCCTCCGCGAACTCGCAGTTCGCGGCGTCGGCAACACAGAGCGTCTGGCCACGCCTGGCGGCGGTGCCCGTGATGCCCTCACCCATCTCGCAGCGCAGCGCGTCGAACGTCTCGCCGGCGTACTCCGACAGCACGCCGCCAAACGCGATCGGCTCCAGCGTGAGGTGGTCGTCGGCCAGCAGGTAGACGCGGGCGTTGTGGTAGTCGATCATCGCTCGAAGCTCGGTCACGATCGCCTCCGCGATCTGCCAGACGTCGTTGAGACGATTCAGCTTTCCCGCCATTCCTCCCAGCAGACGGATCTGGGTCAGCGACTCCAGCTCAGCCTTGCGCCCGCCGCCCGACCGGCGGCCGGCCCGCTGAGCGCGCACGGCCGTGGAGTAGCTCGCAGCGCGATCCTTGCCACGCTCCTTGGCCGCGTACAGGGCCGCGTCGGCCGCGATCAGGAGCTCGGTCGGATTCTTCGCATCGCCGGGGAACGAGGCCACGCCGCACGAAACCGTCACGGGGCGCACCCCCGAAAGCGAGCGCACGCGCGCGCACAGACGGTCGGCGGCAGCCTTCGCCGCCCTCTTGCTGGTCTCCGGCAGCAGAATTGCGAACTCCTCGCCGCCGACCCGAAACGCGGAGTCGGTCGCGCGCAGCGTCTCGGCCGCGATCGACGACACCATCCGCAACACGATGTCGCCCTCGTGGTGGCCATGCACGTCGTTCAGCACCTTGAAGTCGTCGAGGTCAAAGGTGATGACGGAGAGCTCGCGACGGTATCGGTTCGCTCGTTCCACCTCGTCCCGCACCCGCTCATGGAACATGCGGTGGTTGAACAGCCCGGTCAGCCAGTCGGTCTGGGCCTCGCGCAGCAGGTGCTCTCGGTTCTGAGTGTTGTCCAGGGCGAGGGCAGCCATGTCGGCGAAGTGGCAGATCAGCTCGAACTCGTGCTCATCGAAGCCGACGTCCTCACCGAGCCGGTAGACGTTGAGCGTCCCGATCGCGCGGTCACGCACGGTCAGCGGCACGACTGCGACGGCCTCCGGCTCGCTCTCAGTCCCGGGCACGATCTGGATGCGCGGATCGAGCTGCGCCTGCGGCACATTCTGCGCCAGGCCGTGCTCCACCACCCAGCCGGTCAGCCCCTGTCCCATGGCCAGCGGCGAATCGAGAATCTCTGCCGCGTACAGGTCGACCGAGTGCAGCGGCACCAGCAGCCGATGCAACTCGTCCACCTGGTAGACGGTCAGCACGTCGTAGGGCACGAGCCGTTTCAGCTCGGTGGTGATCAGATCCAGCAGCTCGTCCAGACTGGCGGAGCCCAGCAGCATTCGGGAGATTCCGAGCAGCGTCTGGTAGGACGCCAGACGGACGTGCTGGGGTGCCGGACTGGAGCGGTCGGGCAAGGTGTCCTCTCGGGGCGATGAGACGGGACGTGCGGCGGAACTGTGCACATCTCAGTTTCCGCCCCTGGGCGCAAATCTCCCACCCCCGAAAGGGGGATCCACCTCTACCTCAATCGTCGATACGCGACCAGGCAGGCCACCGTCACGACCGTGATCACGAGTGTTCCGGCGATCGCCACGTGCACGGCGATCACCTTCCAGGGGAGACCGTTTCGGTACT
>JBBQUW010000040.1:0-23254 GCA_038212095.1 Gaiellales bacterium
GGCGCGCTGGCAGACGAGGCCCACGCCGCCGCCGTTACGGAGGCGGTACCCGGCAGGCTGGCCGATGGCGTTGACACGGGAACAGCGCCCGGCACGCTGATCGAGACTGCCGTGGCCGTCACGGGCGCCACCGCGCCGGCATCAGCCGTCACGGCGCAGACGCCCGCCCACAGCGCCATCAGCACCAACCCCCCTCGCAGCTGCCCCGACCTCATCCGCGACACGCTACCCGACGCTCCCTGCGCCCCATCGGGTCGTCACCGCATCTTCACCATTCGGGAGCCATCTGCTTGCCACCGATGCGGAACGCAGCGTCCGCCGCGCGCCCGACCCGCTATCGTGCGCACCTGCAGCCACAGCTCTCCGCGAAGCGGCGAGTCTACCGGCACGGGGGTTCCACGATGAGCGCAATCATTCCCAGCGAGCGACGTACATCCGAACGTGACCGGCAGTACACGCCGCACGAATACGAAGAGATCCGCGAGCTCGCCCGGAAGAGTCGCGAACGCGCATGGGCACACCAGCTCTCGCTGGCAGCTCAGGCGCGCGCAGCCAGCCCGCCGCCGGCACGAGCGTAACCGGCAACTATCCCGGTCGGAGCGCGAGGGGCCGCTGAGCTATCGCCCAGGGTCGTCGCCGAGCCCACCGGCGTCCCGGCGAGCGCAGTACGCGTCGAACGCCATCAGCCGGCGCAGCCACTCGTTCTGCGCCTCGACCTCGATCTCGTACAGCATCCGATCGAGCTCGAAGATCTGCACCGCGTCCTCGAGCGATCGGTCGATGCGCGCCCGCAACCCCGTGCGATGCTTGGCCGCGAACGCCTCGCGGCGAATCCGCCGCGACCTCGGCGCGGGCATGTGCCCGGCAAGCCTGTCCTCCAGCGAGATCGACCCCTCCATGTGATGACCCTGCCCGTCGTCCTTCCACCCCGCAAGGGGTGGGGTGGCAAACCCCCCACCCCGTCGACGCCCTTCGACGGCGGCGCGGCAGGTGCCGGTATGCTCGCACATCGATGGCCGAACGAGATCAGATTGTGGCATTCATGAGCGATCTGCTCAAGGCCGACAGCTATCCCGACCTGCTGCCGATCGGCCTGCAGGTGCCCGGCGCGCCGGCCGTCTCCACCGTCGCCAGCGGTGTCAGCGCCTCGCTGGAGCTGTTCCAGCGAGCGGCGGCCGACGGAGCGCAGATGCTGCTCGTCCACCACGGCCTGTTCTACGGGCCGGGGCCGCGACCACCGCTCAGCGAACGCGACGTCGCGCGGCTGAGAGTCCTGTTCGATCATCAGATCTCCCTGGTCGCCTACCACCTCGCGCTGGATGCTCACCCGACACTCGGCAACAACGCCCTGCTCTGCAAGCTGCTCGGCCTGGAACAGCTGCAGCCGTTCGGACAGGTGGGAGCGCAGACGATCGGATTCATCGGCAGCCTGCCTTCGCCGATCACGATCGCTGATCTGGTCGACCGTGTGCGTGACCACGTGGCACCGGCGCCGCTGGTCTTCCGCGACGGGCCGTCCCAGGTGCAGCGCATCGCCGTCATCAGCGGCGCTGCCAGCGGCGAGCTGCTGGCGGCGGCCGACGCCGGCGCCGACTGCTTCCTGACCGGCGAGCCGCGCGAACAGGTGATGGGCGAGGCCCGCGAAGCCGGCATCCACTACATCGCGGCCGGCCACTACGCGACCGAGGTGTTCGGCATCCGCGCGCTGGGCGAGCTGATCGGGGAGCGATTCTCGCTCGCGCACTCATTCATCGACATCCCCAATCCCGTCTGAGGAGCCCGCCGCAACCCGCCGCGGTGCAGTCGTCGCCGACCTGGTCGGGACGGTTGACGGCATCCGGACGGCAGGCTACGATCTGCAGATGGATGCGCGATCGGCGACGGCCTGAAATTGCCAGTGATCAGCGAGAACCGAGGGGCACTCTGAGACCCACCGAGCGAGAACCGCGCTTGGTGGGTTTTTTGTTGCTCCGAACGACCCACGACAGGGGGTAGGACGAATGGCGAACCATCTGACGCCGGAGGAGCTCTCCAAGGAGTACGACCTCAAGCGCGAAGAGGTGATCCGGCTGTGCCACGAGCAGTCGGTGCCGATCTACCAGGGAAAGATCGACAAGAGCCTGTTCGCGGCTGTCCGCCAGGAGAGCACGCTCCAAGCGCAGTAGGCGTCATGGCGAGGGCTCGACGGGAACGCCCGCCGGGCCCTCGCGTATGCTCGCAGCCGTGACGCGGCAGCTGACACGGATCGCCCTGGCGCTCGCCCTGGTCGCGGCGGTCGCGCAACCGGCGGCCGCGTCGGCCAGCCTCGGCGGTCGCGTCTCGGCGATCGTCTCCGGCTCGCGCTTCGCCGGCCCCGGCACCGGCACCGTGATCTACGACGAGACCCGCAACCGGCTGGTCTACGCCCACTCGGCCGCCGACGAGCTGAAGCCGGCCTCGAACATGAAGCTGACGACGGCAGAGGCCGCCTTCGGCCGGATCGGAGCGGGAACACGGCTCTCGACGCGCGTCTACATGACCGGCTCGCGGGCGGGCGGGACGCTGACCGGCAGCCTGTGGCTCGTCGGTGGGGGCGACCCGTCGCTCTCGACCGCCGTGTTCGCAACACGAGCCTACGGTGGCGCCGCCGGCCACATCGCCGACCTGGCCGCGGCGGTCAGAGCGACCGGCATCACCCATGTCACCGGCCGCGTGTACGGCGACGAGTCGCTGTTCAACAAGGTTCGCACCGGGCCGCTGTGGAAGCCGATCGACTGGCGCGACTGTCCGCCCATCTCGGCGCTGTCGCTGAACAAGAGCCTGTACTCGTTCGGCCAGCCCACCAGCTACCCCAGTCCGGCGCAGCGGGCGGCCGAGGTGCTACGCGGCTCGCTGGCGGCACACGGCGTGCGCGTCGACCACGCGCCGCGGGTGTACGCGATGCCGACCACCGCCACGCTGGTCGCCAGCGAGCCGTCACCGCCGATCTACCGCCTGGTGCTGGAGATGAACCGGCCGTCGGACAACTTCTTCGCCGAGGTGCTGAACAAGCGCATCGCCACCGCTGCGGGCATGGCCGGCACCACCTACAACGGGCGGCGGGTCACACACGCCTACCTTTCCTCGCTCGGCATCGACCTGACCGGAGCGCGGCTGTACGACGGCTCGGGGCTCTCGACCGGCGATCGCCTCTCGGCGCGCCAGATCCTGGCCGTGCTGCGGCGGGCCAGCTTCCAGCCGTACGCCGGCGTGTTCCGCAACTCGCTGCCGCTGGCCGGCGTCAGCGGCACCCTCAGCACGCGGATGCGCACCGGCCCGGCCCACGCCAACGCCCAGGCCAAGACGGGAACGCTGGACGACGCATCCGCCCTTTCGGGCTACGTGCGCAGCGCGAACGGCCACCAGCTGGTGTTCTCAATCCTGATCAACCGGCCGGCGCTGAACATCGACGCCGCCCACAACCTCCAGGACAGGATCGTGCAGACGCTGGCGGGCAGCAGCCCGCTCTAGCATCCAGCTATCCGCCCTCGCCGGCCATAAGCTCGTCCAGCGTCACCACCGCAACGCCCAGCTGCTCGGCCTTCTCCCGTTTGGATCCGCCACCCTCGCCGACGATCAGATAATCGGTCTTCTTCGAGATGCTGTCGGTCACCTTGGCGCCCAGCAGCGAGAGGTGATCGCGGATCGAGTCGCGGGTGAAGCCCTCGATCGCGCCGGTCACCACCACCACCTTGCCGGCCAGCGGGCCGTCAACCGCCCGCTCGCGGCGGGGGCCTGTCATCTGCACCCCGGCCTCGGCCAGCGCGCGCACCACCTCGGCGTGCTCCTCGTCCAGGAACCAGCTCGAGACCGATTCGGCGATCACGGGGCCGATGCCCTCAACGGCCGCGATCTGCTCCGGGGGTGCCGCGGCCAGCGCCTCGATCGAACCGAACTCATCCGCCAGTAGCTGGGCGTTGACGTCGCCAACGTGCGGGATGCCGAGCGCGAACACGACCCGCCCGAACGGCCGCTGCCTGGATGTGGCAATCGATGCGATCACCTTCTCGGCCGACCGCTGCTGGAAGCCCTCGAGCGGGAGCAGATCCTCCTCGGTGAGCACGTACAGATCCTGTGGTCGCGTGACCAGCCCGTGCTCCAGCAGCCGCGCCACAAGCTTCTCCCCCACCCCGTCGATGTCCATCGCGCCGCGGCTGACGAAGTGCTTGAGCCACTGGTAGCCCTTGGCCGGGCAGGCGCGGTTGGGACAGCGGTGCATCACCTCACCCTCCGGCTTCACAACCGCGGTGTCACAGGCCGGGCAGCGCTCCGGCATCCGCCACGGCTCACCCCGCGAAGCGCCCTCCTGGAGGTGCGGCCCCACCACCTGCGGGATCACATCTCCGGCCCGCTGGACGATCACGGTGTCGCCCTCGCGGATGTCCTTGCGGTTGATGTCCTCCTCGTTGTGCAGCGTGGCCAGCGAGACCGTGACCCCTCCCACCACCACGGGTGCGAGCACCGCGTAGGGGTTGAGCGCGCCGCTGCGGCCCACGTTGACGCCGATCCGGATCAGCGTCGTCAGCGCCGTGGTGGGCGCGAACTTGAATGCGATCGCCCACCGCGGGTCGCGGTTCACGGTACCCAGCCGGCGTTGCTGGGCAAAGCTCGACACCTTCACCACGCAGCCATCGATGTCGAAGTCGAGCTGCCCGCGCCGCTCTTCCCAAGCCTCGGCAGCAGCCATCGCGGCCTCCACATCATCGTGCAGCTCGACCTGCCCGTTGACTCGGAATCCCTGGTCACGCAGCCACTGCAGCGCCTCCCAGTGCGATTCCAGCCGAAGCCCCTCGCTCGCCCCCACCTGGTAGGCGAAGATCGCGAGCGGGCGGCCGGCGGTGATGCCGGAGTCCTGCTGGCGAAGTGAGCCGGCGGCCGAGTTTCGGGGGTTCATGAAGGTGGGCAGACCGGCCTCCGCACGCTCGCGGTTGACCTGCTCGAAGCCCGACAGCGGCAGGTAGACCTCGCCCCGCACCTCGACCATGCCGGAGTGTGGGATGCGCAGCGGGATCGAGCGAACGGTGCGCAGGTTGGGGGTCACGTCCTCGCCGGTGACGCCATCGCCTCGGGTCGCGCCGCGCACCAGCACGCCGTCCTGGTAGAGCAGCGAGACGGCCAGGCCGTCGATCTTGGGTTCGGTCACGAGCTGGAAGGGGTCGCCGTCGAGCAGCCGCGACAGCCGATCCGCCCACGCCTGCAGCTCGTCGCGGTTGCGAGCGTTGGCCAGCGACAGCATCGGCTGGGGATGGGTCACCGATGCGAACTGCGACGAGGGGGGCGCGCCCACCCGCCGGGTCGGCGAGTCGGGCGTGATCAGCTCGGGATGCTGCTGCTCGAGCTGCTGCAGCTCGCGCATCAGCGCGTCGTACTGCGAGTCGGCGATCGAGGGCTGGTCGAGCACGTGGTATCGGTGGTTGGCATCGTCGATCGCCGCCCGCAGCTCGGCCGCCCGCGCCTCGGCACTCATGGGGCGACCTGGTTGGGCGAGTCGAACACGAGATGCGGCCGCTCGGCCACCAGCACATCGCGGGCGAAGATGTCGCCCCAGGCCGCCGCGGCCGCGGTGACGCCTGCGGCATGGGCGGCGCGGATGTCGAACGGCGAGTCGCCGACGTAGATGGCCTGGTTGGGCCTCGCGGCCATCCGTTCGAGGGCAAGCAGCAGCGGCTCCGGCTCGGGCTTGTGACGGTCGGTGTCCTCCTTGGCGATCAGCACCTCGAACCACTCGCGTCGCAGCGGCACGTGTTCGAAGCCGAGCTCCAACGTGGCCCGGATCTTGGCCGTGACGACCGCCAGCCTCGCCCCCCGCTCACGCAGCCGGACGAGCATCTCAGCCACGCCGGGGAAGGTGCGAAGCAGCTCGGCATGTGCACCACGGTTGTGCCGGACGTAGACGTCGAACAGCTCCTGCGCGCGCTCGCCGGCCAACTCATCCGCCTGCTGCTCGAGCGTGAGGCCGATACCGGCCCGCAGCACGTCATCAGAGGGCGTCTCGCCCAACACGTGAGCGGTGGCGTAGCGAAAAGATGACAGAATCAACGCCTCGGAATCGACCAGCGTGCCGTCGAAGTCAAACAGCCAGACCGGTGGATCGATGACGCTCACCGGCAGATCGTAAATCCGATCGGCCTCGGGCCGCGTAGGGCAGCACATGAAACCACACACACACCACCGCATACTCGCGATCGCCGCGCTTCTGGCCGTGGTCGCGCTGGGCGCCACCGCGTGCGGCAGCGGATCGTCCGGATCGAGCTCGACGCCCCCTGCAGCGGGTGGCAGCACCAGCACCGGCGGCTCCTCCGCGGGGACGCCGGTGGACGTGACGCTGAAGGACTTCGCGATCGACGTCAGCGGCGGCACGACGCTGGCGCCGGGCACGTACACCTTCCACGTCACCAACAGCGGACCGGCTCCTCACAACCTCACCATCGATGGCCCGGGCGTCAGCGGACAGAGCACCGCCACGTTCGGCGCCGGAGGCACGGCCGACCTGACGGTCACGCTCAAGAATGGCACCTACGACCTGTTCTGCTCGGTTCCCGGGCACAAGACGCTGGGCATGGATGTCACCGTCACCGTCGGCACCGGCGGCTCGGGCAGCAGCAGCGGCAGCGGCGGCGGCGGCAGCAGCGCGAGCGGCGGCGGGTGGTCGTAGGCGGGATCAGGTGAGTGACGGCGCGGGCGAGCTTCGCCCGCTGCCGTCACCGCTGCTTTGGGGCTTCGCGATCTCGTGCCTGGGCGGGCCGCTGGCGCTGCTGGCAGTCGAGCTTCCAGACGCGGTGGGCGGTCGAGCGCTCGACTCGATCGGCCTGGTGACGCTGGCCGGCGCGGCGCTGTTCACTGCTCCGATGCTGGTGTGGTGGCGGTTCTCAGGGGAGATCGCCTCCGCCGGGGGGCTGTACGGATTCACGCGGTTGGCGGTTGGCGAGCGAGTGGCACGGGTGCAGGGCTGGACGTGGGTGGTCAGCTACGTGCTCTACCTGGGTTTCACCGTGACCCAGGTTGTCTACGACCTGCTGCCGCAGGCTTTTCCCGGCGTGACGCCGTGGCGGGCGTGGCTGCTGATCGGCACGGCGGTCGGCCTGGCCGCTGCACTGGTGGTGGCGGAGCGGGCGGTGCTGTGGCTGCTGCTGGCATCGGTCGTCATCCAGGCGGTGATGATGGTCGCACTGGCGGGAGCGGTGATCGGCGGGCACGGCTGGCAGTGGGGCTCGTTCTCGGTCGGAGCGCATCCGGGATCGATCGCGCGCGGCATCGCAAACGCCTCGCTGCTCTTCGTATGCGGAAGCCTGCCGCTGTTCATGGGTGGGGAGGTGGCGGGCGGCGGTCGGCAGCTGCGGCGGATCGTGGCGGGCTCTGCGGGCCTTGTGGCGCTGATCCTGGTCGCGACCGCGGCACCGCTCGCGATCTACGCCGGCAGCAACCTGGCTTCGCTGGAGCTGCCCGGACACACGGTCGCGTTGGTCGAGTCCGGCGGAACGCTGGCGCGCTGGCTGGCAGTGGTCGCGATCACCTCGGTGATGGGTCTGATGGCGGCCGAGTTCATCGCCCTCACCCGGCTGCTGCACGCACTGACCGGGGCTGGAGTGCCGCGCACCCGTCAGCTCGTGGCGGGCGGATTCGTCGCGCTGGCGGCGATCAGCCTGATCGACCCGGAGCGGATCTACAGCAAGATGATCACGCCGTCGCTGGTGGCGCTCTACATCTCGCAGGTGATCGTGTTTGCCGCGTACGGCGTGATGGCGGCCAGACGCCGGTCGCCGCGACCCAGCGATCTGCTCGCGGCGGCGGTGGCCGGCGGCCTGATGCTGTTCGGCCTGGAGGTCGTGATCAGCCAGCAGCCCTACTTCTGAGCTACATTTTCACGAAATGAGCGGATACACGATTCCCGCCGGTGCCAGCATCGGCCACGTCCATCTGAAGGTCTCCGACCTCGACCGTGCCGAGGCGTTCTACCGCGACGTGCTCGGCTTCGAGGTGCAGCAGCACTACGGCGACTCGGCCTCGTTCCTGTCCGCCGGCGGCTACCACCACCACATCGGCCTCAACATCTGGCAGAGCCGGGGCGGTCAGCAGGCCGCACCGGGCACCACCGGACTGTTTCACCTGGCGGTGCTGTACCCGACCCGCGGCGATCTCGCCCGTGCGGTGAGGCAGCTCGTGGAGCACGGGGTGGCGATCGACGGCGCCTCCGACCACGGTGTCAGCGAGGCGATCTACCTTCGTGACCCGGACGGTAACGACATCGAGCTGTACCGCGACCGCCCAAGGCAGGAGTGGCCGCGCGACGAGAACGGCGAGATGTCGATGGTGACGCTGCCGCTGGACGTGGCCGGCCTGCTGGCCGAGGCGTAGCTGATCGTGAACGGTGCGGTGTGACCAGCACGCAACGGCGGCTGATCCTGATCCGGCATGGCGAGACGGTATGGAACCATGAGCGCCGGTTCACCACCCGCAGCGACGTCGAGCTGAGCGAGGCCGGGATTGAACAGGCGCAGATGGCGGCCGACCGGCTGTCCGAGGTTGCGATCGACCGCATCTACTCGTCGCCGCTTCGCCGCGCACGGCGGACGGCCATGATGATCGCCACCCGCCAGGCGGTGGAGTGTCCGGTGACCAGCGACCCGCGGCTGCGAGAGATCGACGCCGGGCCGTTCGAGGGTCTGACCGAGCAGGAACTGGAGAGCGGGCCGCTGGCGGCCGCCTTCGCCCGCTGGCACAGCGACGTCGACCCCGAGTTTCCGGAGGGCTGCGAGCCGTTCGACGCCGCGCTGGAACGCGCATCCTCGTTCCTGATCGACCACGATGGCGAGCCGGGCACCACGCTGCTTGCGACCCACGGCTCGCTGGCACGGCTGATCGTCTCCAGCCACTTCTTGGGCGGCCCTCCCGCGGTTCACCGCCACCTGTGGCTGGACAACTGCCGGCTGGCGGTGTTCGAATGGCGTGGAGGGGTGCCCAAGCTGATCGCGTTCAACGCCGAACGGATCTAGAACTCCCATCCGGCCAGCGCCTCGATAGCGGGCGCGCTGGTCAGATCGAGGTGCACGGGCGTGACGGAGATGTGTCCCTCCGCGATCGCCCGGAAGTCGGTGCCGGGCTCGTCGTGGTAGCTGGGATCGTCGCCGTAGATGCGGTACCGGCGCCGGCCCTCGTGATCAGCCTCCAGCTCGAGCCGGTCGCGGTAGATACGCTTGCCCAGCCTGCCGATGGCCACCCCGGACGGCTGAGACGGCACGTTCACGTTCAGCAGCGTGCCGTCGGGGATGCCGTGGGCGATCACCCGGCCGACCAGCCGGCCGAGGAACTCGGCGGCCGGGCCGAAGTCGTACGACTCGTGGCGACGAAAGTCGCTGCCGGAGGCGGTCGGCGCGCCCTGCGAGATCGCGATGCCCGGGATGCCCAATAGCAGAGCCTCGAAGGCCGCGGCGACCGTACCCGAGTACGTCACGTCGTCGCCCAGGTTGTAGCCGTAGTTGATGCCGGCCACGACCAGATCGGGACGCTCGCCCACCAGCCCCAGCTCGCCGAACCGAACGCAGTCGACCGGCGTCCCATCGGTCGTGAAGGCGCTGCTGCCGTCGCGCAACTCCACCTCGCTGACGTGCAGCGCGCGGTCGATGGTGATGCTGCGGGCCGAACCGCTGCGGTTCGAGTCCGGCGCGATCACCGACACCGTGCCGTGCGCTCCAGCGCCCGCTTGGCCTGGAACAGGCCGCGCGAGGTGATGCCGTCGTCATTGGTCAGCAGGATCCGCACGACGCACAGTCTACGGCGGACCCGTCGGGCCGCCGCGATCGCCCGCGGTGACCGTTCACCAGCTGATCGATGTTCGCCTCACCCATCGTCGCCGGCGTACTCCACACCGACCAGCGTCAGGGCGTGGGGCAGCGCGGTGCGTCCGGCATCGCTGCGCGGGCGGCCCTCCAGCAGGCGTTCGAACAGGCCGGGGTCGGGCCGCATCAGCATCGTTCCGATCACCACCCGCACCATGTGCCGGAGAAAGCCGTCGGCGCTGATGTGGAACTCGAGCTTGTCGCCCTCCCGCCGCCAGCCGGCCTCGCTCACGGTCCGGTCGAAGTGGACGTGCTGGGTCTCGCTGGGCGTGAAGGCGCGGAAGTCGTGCCGGCCGACCAGGGTCGCGGCGCAGGCCGCCAGTGCCTCGTCGTCGACCCGGCGCGGGTGGAACAGCTCGAACCGGCGGCGCAGCGGATCGACGGCCGGGCCGTTGTTGATGCGGTAGACGTAGCTGCGGCTGCGGGCATCGGCGCGGGCGTCGAAGCAGTCAGCGGCCGGCGCCATCTCGAGCATCGCGACGTCGTTCGGCAGGTTCGCGTTGATCGCACGCGCCGGCAGCTCGCGCTGGAGGTCGAACGAGATCACGTTGGCAACCGCATGCACGCCGGCATCCGTGCGTCCGGCCACCACCAGTGCGTCGACGCCCAGGGCCGCGGCCAGCACGCCTCCCACCGTTCGCAGCCCGGGCTGAGGCGCCCAACCGCGGAACTCGGTGCCGTCATAGGCGATGGTTGCACGCAGGCGCACGGCCTACCCCGGGCGGAATCCGCGCAGCGCTGCCGCAAACGTGCCGCTCAGCGCGTCAAAGCCCTCGTCCGGAGCCGACGCCACGATCGCGTAGCCGACGCCGTCGACAACCAGGCACCACATGCGCTGGCGCATCACGCTACCGTCGTGGCTCCAGCGGTACGTGCGCCGTACCGCAGGATGCGTGGCGACGGTCGTCTCGCGATCATCGAGCACGTCGATGCCGGAGAACCCCGCCCGTACCGCGGCATCCTGCATCGCGGCGTAGCGGCCGACCGTCATGTGGTCGAGCAGCTCCTCGCGCGTGACGACCAGGGATGGCGACCCCGCGCCGTCATCCGGGCCGACGTACGTCAGCACGGAGCGGTCGACCCAGCCCTGCGGCAGATCGAGCACCTACACGCGCGCGACGGGCTGGTGGTCGACCAGCTCGATGTACACCATCGGAGCGGCGTCGCCGGGCCGGGGGCCGATCTTGATGATGCGGGTGTAGCCGCCGGGACGATCCGTGAACCGCGGTGCCACCTCGTGGAACAGCCGGTGCACGGCATCCTTGCTGCGCAGGAACGCGACCGCGTTTCGCTGCGCGGCCACATCGGACGGATCCTTGCGAGCCAGCGTGATCAGCTGCTCGGCGATCGGCCGCAACTCCTTGGCTTTTGCCTCGGTGGTGCGGATGCGGCCGTGCTCGAACAGCGACCCCGCCATGTTCGAGAACAGGGCCTTGCGGTGGGACGCGTCGCGACCCAGCTTCCGTCCGCTGCGGCGATGCCTCACTCGGAGCCTCGCATCGAGAGCCCGTGGGCGGCCAGCGTCTCCTTGACCTCTTCGATCGACTTCTTGCCGAAGTTGGGAATCGCAGCCAGCTCGGCCTCGGTCTTGGCAACCAGGTCCCCAATCGTCTCGATACCCACGCGCTTGAGGCAGTTGTAGCTGCGCACACCCAGCTCGAGCTCCTCGATCAGGATGTTCTCCATTCCGTGCGCGCTTGGTGCAGCAACCTCAGAGCCGCCGCCTTCAGGGCGCAGCGCCAGATCGGCGGCGTCGATGTCGGTGAAGATCGAGAGGTAGCGGATCAGCAGCTCGGCCGCGTCCTTGACGGCATCCTTCGGCGTCATCGAGCCGTCGGTTGTGACCGCCAGCTTGAGCTTGTCGAAGTCGGTGCGCTGACCGACCCGAGCCGTGTCCACGTCATAGGTGACGCGGCGCACGGGCGAGAAGATCGAGTCGACCGGGATCACGCCGATCGTCGTCTCGGGCCCCTTGTTGCCCTCGGCAGCGACGTAGCCACGGCCGCGAGCGATGGTCAGCGTCATCTCGAACCGGGCGCCCTGTCCCAGGTTGCAGATCTCCAGGTTCGGGTTGAGGATCTCGAGATCGGCCGGCGCCTCGATGTCGGAGGCCTTGACCACGCCCGGCCCCTCCTTCTGCACCTGCACCTCGACCTCTCCCGATTCACCGTGCAGACGGCAGACCAGGTTCTTGAGGTTGAGGATGATGTCGGTCACGTCCTCGCGCACGCCCGGCACGGAGGTGAACTCGTGGGCGATGCCCTCGATCTTCACCGAGGTGACGGCGGCGCCCTCGAGCGCCGACAGCAGCACCCGCCGGAGGCTGTTGCCAAATGTGTAGCCGAAGCCACGGTCGAGCGGCTCGACGACGAAGGTGCCGTTCAGCGCGCCGGCCTCTTCGGACGTGATCTTAGGAATGAAATCAAGCATATGTGTGGAATCGCCCCTTGGGTCTTACTTCGAGTAGAGCTCGACGATCAACTGTTCCTGCACCGGCGTGTCAATGTCCACGCGGTCGGGCAGCCGAAGCACCTTGCCGGTCAGATTGTCGTGGTCGGCCTGCAGCCATGGCGAGACAGACGCGGTCAGATCGGTCGCGTCGGTCACCACCGCCTTGGCCGCAGCGCCCTCGCGCAGCGAGATCACGTCGTCCTCCGCCACCTGGAAGGAGGGGATGTTGACACGCTTGCCGTTGACGACGAAGTGGCCGTGACGAACCAGCTGACGGGCCTGCGACCGTGAGGCCGCAAAACCGAGCCGGTACACGACGTTGTCCAGCCGCAGCTCGAGCATCCTCAGCAGGTTCTCGCCGGTGATACCGCTGTGGCGGCTGGCCTTCTCGTAATACGTGCGGAACTGCTTCTCGAGGATGCCGTAGTAGCGGCGCGCCTTCTGCTTCTCGCGCAGCTGCAGCAGGTACTCGGACTGCTTCGTGCGGCCCCGGCCATGCTCGCCCGGGGGGTAGGCACGGCGCTCGATGGCGCACTTCTCGGTCAGGCAGCGCTCGCCTTTTAGGAACAGCTTCATGTTCTCGCGGCGGCACTGCTTGCACTTGGGAGCGATCATGCGGGCCAAAGCTAAACCCTCCGTCGCTTGCGCGGCCGGACGCCGTTGTGCGCCTGCGGTGAGACATCCTTGACGCCGAGGATCTCGAGACCGGCGGCCTGCAGCGAGCGAATCGCCGTCTCACGACCGGAGCCCGGACCCTTGACGAACACCTCGACCTTCTGCAGGCCGTGCTCCATGCCCTCACGGGCGCATGCGTCAGCTGTCACCTGGGCGGCGAACGGCGTCGACTTGCGCGACCCCTTGAATCCGACCGCGCCCGCGCTCTTCCACACGATCACGTTGCCCTCCTTGTCGGTGAGGGCGACCAGCGTGTTGTTGAACGACGTCTTGATGTGGGCCTGGCCGATCGCGACGTTCTTGCGCGCCTTGCGGCGGACGCGGCCGCGGGTGCCGCCTCTACGAGGTGCTGGGGGCATTCAATCCTTTCCAATGACGCGCGTGGGACGACGCGATGTGATGGTCTGCAGCCGTCATCATGACGAGCGAAAAGCGAGCAGTGCGAGGACGAGGGAGGGCACAGTGCTTGGCACGGGCCCGACCGTGGGACGACGCGATGTGAAGCTTTGCAGCCGTCATTACTTCTTGCGCTGCTTGCCGACGGTCTTCTTGGGACCCTTGCGCGTGCGCGCATTGGTGCGCGTGCGCTGACCGCGCACCGGCAGGCCGCGCCGGTGGCGCAGGCCGCGGTAGCAGCCGATCTCCATCAGACGCTTGATGTTCTGCGACCGCTCGCGCCGCAGGTCGCCTTCAACGGTGAGGTTGCCGTCGATGTGATTGCGGAGCTGGCTGACCTCTTCCTCAGTCAGATCGCGCACCTTGGTGTCGGGGTTGATGCCGAGCGCCTTCAGCACCTCGTTGGAGGTGGATCGCCCGATCCCGAAGATGTACGTGAGCCCGATCTCGACGCGCTTCTCGCGCGGAATATTGACGCCTGCGATACGTGCCATCGTCCTAGATCACCTATCCCTGTCGCTGCTTGTGACGGGGGTTGGTGCAGATCACGAGCACGTTGCCGTGCCGCCGGATGATCCGGCACTTCTCGCACATGGTCCTCACGCTCGGTCGAACCTTCACTCGTGATCTCCTCTGGAAAGCGCCCCCGGGGGCGTAAACGGCCACGGGCACACGGGTGCCCCCGGTCGGGCAAACGAGAACTCTACCATCACGTGACCGTCTGGCGCGCGGTTCCCCGCCACGTCAACACGCGCGGATCGGCGCCGGTGATGGCGACCGTGTGCTCGCAGTGCGACGCCAGGCTGCCGTCCTCGGTGTACACGGCCCAGCCGTCGTCTCCGCCGCGCACCTCCCAGCCCCCGGCCGTGATCATCGGCTCGATCGCGAACACCATCCCCGCAGCCAGCTTGGGGCCGCGACCGGAGGGGCCGTAGTTGGGAATCTGGGGATCCTCGTGCATGCTGCGGCCGACGCCGTGGCCGACCAGTGCCCGCACCACGCCGAAGCCATGCGCCTCCACCACTTCCTGCACGGCGTGGGAGATGTCACCCAGCCGGTTGCCGCTGCGGCATTGCTCGATGGCCGCATCCAACGAGAGCTTGCCGACCTCGATCAGCTCGCTCGCCTGGGCACTCACCTCTCCGATCGGCAGCGTGACCGCCGAGTCGGCGACGAATCCGTCCAGCGTCACGCCGACGTCGACTGACAGCAGGTCGCCCTCCTCGAGCCGGTACTGACCCGGGATGCCGTGCACGATCATGTCGTTGGGCGAGGCGCAGATCGAACCCGGGAAGCCGCGGTAGCCCTTGAACGTCGGCACGCCCCCAAACGATCGGATGTGCTTCTCTGCGATCGCGTCCAGCTCACCCGTGGTGACTCCGGGCCGAGCTTCGCGCTCGAGCAGGTCGAGCGTCGATGCGACAACGGTGCCGGCGCGGGCCATCGTTTCGACCTCGGATACGCTCTTTCGGACGATCACGCGCCCTCACCGAGCCGTCGCAGGATCTCGTCCAGCTCCTTGCCGACGTCCTCACGCGAGCCGGCCGCATCGACGAACATCACCAGCCCCGCCGCCTCGTAGTGGTCGAGCACGGCACCGGCCGCGTCCACCCACTGCACCTGGTAGCGATTGCGGATCACCGCCTCGCTGTCATCGTCGCGCTGATACAGCTGGGAGCCGTCGATGTCGCAGATATCCGGCACCTTGGGCGGTTTGGAGACGATGTGGTAGACGTGCTCGGCCGCGCGGCACACCCGCCGGCCGCTCAGCCGTGTGACCAGGTCTTCCAGTCCCACGTCGAACACCGGCACGGCAGCGATCCGGCGATCGAGGCTCTCCAGCATCCCGTCCAGCGCCTGGGCCTGGGCCAGCGTCCGGGGGAAGCCGTCCAGCACGAAACCGCCCTCGGTGTCGCCGGCCGCCAGCCGCTCGCGGATCATGCCGATGATCACGTCGTCGGGCACGAGGTCGCCGCGGGCCATGATCTCCTGCGCCCGCTTGCCCAGCTCGGTGCCGTCTCGCACGGCGGCGCGGAGCATGTCGCCGGTGGCGATGTGCGCCAGTCCGTGCGCCTCGGCCACGCGCGCCGCCTGCGTTCCCTTGCCGGCCCCGGGGGGACCCATGAAGATCAGATCGAGAGCCACCGGACGAGGCCTACTTGAGGAAGCCCTTGTAGCTCCGCATCGAGAGCTGCGACTCGATCTGGCGCATGGTGTCGATCGCAACGCCAACCACGATCAGCACCGAGGTGCCGCCCAGCGCGCGGGCGGTCGCCTGGCTGAAACCGCCGAACTTGATGAAAAGGGTTGGCGCCGCCGCAACCATTGCCAGGAACAACGCACCGGCCACGGTAAGGCGCACCAGCACCGACTCGAGGTACTGGGCGGTGGGCCGGCCCGGCCTGATCCCCGGCACAAAGCCGTTGTTCTTGCGCAGTTGATCGGCCTGCTCCAGCGAGTTGAACACGACCGCGACGTAGAAGAAGGTGAATCCGAAGATCAGCAACGACTCGCCGATGATGTACGGCCACGACGTGTAGTTGAACCACTGCGCGACCTGCGGCCCGACCGATCCGGGCAGCAGGCGGCCGACCGTGCCGGGCAGGATCATGATCGCGGAGGCGAAGATAACCGGGATCACGCCCGCCATGTTGACGCGCAGCGGCAGATAGGTGGAGCCGCCGGTGGTCATCCCTCGGCCGACCATCCGCTTGGCGTACTGGATCGGGATCTTGCGAATGCCCTCCTGGACGTACACGACACCGGTAATCACGAGCAGGATCACGATCGGCAGCGAGAGCCGCTCGAACGGGGTGCCGTTCCACCACGCGCTGATGCCGGCCGGCGCACTGGTCAGGATCGAGGCGAAGATCAGCAGGCTCATGCCGTTGCCGATGCCGCGCTGGGTGATCAGCTCGCCCAGCCACATCAGCGCCGTCGCCCCAGCGGTCAGGGTCACCACCACCAGCACGTAGCTGCGCAGCGACCGGTCGACCAGGATGTTGCCCGTGGCGGCACCGCCCAGCAGACTCGAGCCGCTGGCGAACGCGTAGGCGTAGCCCAGCGACTGTGCGGCGGCCAGGCCGACCGTCAGGTAGCGGGTGTACTGGGTGATCCGCCGCTGACCCAGCTCGCCCTCCTTCTGGAGAGCCTGCAGCGACGGGAAGACGGGCGTCATCACCTGCAGGATGATCGAGGCGGTGATGTACGGCATGATGCCGAGCGCGAAGATCGAGAGCCGGGTCAGGCCGCCGCCCGAGAACGTGTTCAGCAGGTTGAGGAAGTCGTTCTGCCCCAGCGAGATCGCGTTCGGATTGACCGCTGGCGCAGGCAGGTGCGAGCCCAGCCGGTAGACCGCCAGGATGGCCGCCGTGAACAGCAGCTTGCGCCGCAGATCCGGCACCCGCCATGCGCTGAGGAAGTTCTGAAGCACTACTCGGCGGGAGTCTCGTCGTCGCCGGCCGCCGCGTCAGTGGGCTCGGCCACAGAGCGGTCTCCGTCGGCTGTCTGATCGGTTGCTTCGGCGGCGGCATCATCCTCGACCGGCTCTGGCTCGGCCGCTGCCTGCGGCGCGTCCTGCCGGCCGCCGGCCGCCTCGGCTGCCTCGGCGGCGTCCCGCGTTCCCCGCCTCGCCTTCGAGCGAGCCTTTGCGTCCGGCTCGGGCGCGGCCGGCACGCCGACCCGCACCACGCTGCCGCCGGCCGCCTCGATCAGCTCGACCGCCTTGGCCGAAAAGCCGTGCGCGTGCACGGTCAGCTTCTTGGTCAGCTCACCGGTGGCCAGGATCTTGATCGGATGCTTCAGCGAGCGCACCACGCCGGCCTGCTTGAGCAGCTCCGGTGTGACCTCAGTGCCGGCGTCAAACCGCTCCAGCTCACGCAGGTTGACCGGCGTGGTGAAGGTGCGGAATGGCCCCATCGGCATCGACTTCTTGTGGTTGGGACCGCGCAGCTTGCCAAGCCGCATGTAGAGCGGCATCTGACCGCCCTCGAAGCCGGGGCGCATGTTGTGGCTGCCCGATCGCGACTTCTGGCCCTTCTGACCGCGGCCGGACGTCTTGCCGCTGCCCGATCCGTGGCCGCGGCCGACGCGCTTGCGCTCGCGATGGCTGCCCTCGGCCGGCTTCAGCTCGTGCAGGGTGAGTTCGGTTGGAGTATCGGCCACGGCTACTTCTCCTCCTCGACGGTGACGAGCGACGCCACACGCCGCAGCATTCCCTGCAGCACCGGCGAGTCCTCGTGCACGGCACTCTTGCGGATGCCGCGCAGACCGAGCGCGCGCAGCGTGCCACGGTGCTCGGGACGAGTGCGGATCGAGCTGCGCACCTGGGTGATGCGAAGCTTGGCCATCAGGCGATCGCCTCGGCTTCGGCCGCAGCCACCTGGGCCGCCTCGGCTGCCTCGGCGACCACCTCGGAGTGAGGCTTGATCACCTCGCGCACGGTCTTGCCGCGCAGCTTGGCGATATCCTCGGGCCGCTTCAGGTTCTTGAGCCCGTCGACCGTCGCCATCAGCAGGTTGATCGGATTGGCGGTGCCCAGCGACTTTGCCAGGATGTCGCGCACTCCGCCCAGCTCGAGCACGGCCCGTACGCCGGCGCCGGCGATCACGCCGGTGCCCTCGCTGGCCGGCTTCAGCATCACGCGTCCGGCGCCGTAGCGGCCGACGGTGGCGTGCGTGATGGTGGTCTTGTACTTGGGTACCTGGAACATGTTCTTCTTCGCGTCCTCGACCGCCTTGGCGATCGCGGAGGGCACCTCGTTGGCCTTGCCGTAGCCGACGCCGACACGATCGACCTCGTCGCCGACAACGACCAGCGCGGTGAACGAGAAGCGCCGGCCGCCCTTTACCACCTTGGCAACGCGGTTGATCTTGACGACGCGCTCCTGTAGTTCACGAACGTCTCTCTGGTCTCGGGCCAACTTAGAACTCCAATCCTGACTCGCGGGCGGCCTCGGCCAGCGCCTTGACGCGACCGTGGTAGAGGTAGCCGCCGCGATCGAAGACGACCGACGTGATGCCAGCCGCCTTTGCGCGCTCGGCGATCAGCTTGCCGACGGCGGTGGGCGCCTCGACCCGCTTGGTATCGGCCAGCTGCTTCTCACGGCTGGACGCGGAGGCCAGCGTTCGGCCGGCATCGTCGTCGATCAGCTGCACGTAGATGCGGGCGTTCGAGCGGTACACGGCCAGGCGCGGGCGCCCGGCGGTGCCGGCCACCTTGACGCGGACGCGGCGATGCCGGCGCAACCGCGCCTGTTCCTTTGTCTGCACGCTCATGCCCGCTTACCGACCTTCCTGACGACATGCTCGCCCGCGTAGCGGATGCCCTTGCCCTTGTAGGGCTCAGGCGGCCGCCACTTGCGGATCTGGGCGGCGATCTCGCCCACCACCTGCTTGGACGTGCCCTTGACCACGATCTGGGTGGGCTGGGGAACCTCGAAGTCGATCCCGGCCGGAGCCTTCACGGCCACCGGATGGCTGAAGCCGAGCTGCAACTCGAGGTCGCTGCCCTTGAGCGCGGCGCGGTAGCCGACACCCTGGATCTCGAGCCGCTTCTCAAAGCCGTCGGTGACACCGGTCACCATGTTGGCGACCAGCGAACGCGTGAGACCGTGCAGCGCACGGTGGTCGCCGCGGTCGGTGGGCCGCGACACGGTCAGCGTGCCGTCCTCGACGCTGACGGTCATGTCCGGGCTGATCCGCTCCGAGAGGGTGCCCTTGGGCCCCTTCACGGTGACGGTGCCGGGCTTGATGTCGATCTCGACGCCGGAGGGGACAGTGATGGGTTTTCGGCCGATGCGGCTCATCGAATCACCATACGTAGCACAGCACCTCGCCGCCCACGCCCTTCTCCTGAGCCTGGCGGCCGGTGACCACGCCGGTCGATGTTGACAGGATCGCGACGCCCATTCCGCCCAGCACCTTGTGGGGACGGTCCTTGCGTGCGTAGATTCGGCGTCCCGGCTTGGAGACGCGCTTGAGGCCCGAGATGACGCGCTCGCGGTTGGCGCCGTACTTGAGCGTTACGACCAGGGTGTCGTGCACCTCGCCCTTGTCGACCTGGAAACCCTCGATGTATCCCTCCTGCTTGAGAATGCGGGCGATCTCCCGGCGCATGCCGGAGTCGGGCATCTCAACCTTGAGGTGCAGCGCCTGGTTGGCGTTGCGGATCCGGGTCAGCATGTCTGCGATCGGGTCAGTGATCATCGAGACATCACCAGCTGCTCTTCGTCATGCCGGGGACCGCACCCTGGTGCGCCAGCTCACGCAGGCAGATACGGCAGACGCCGAACTTGCGGTAGTAGCCGCGCGGACGGCCGCAGCGCGCGCATCGGTTGTACGCCCGTGTCTGGTACTTCGCCGGGCGCTGCTGCTTGACCCTCAGTGATTCTTTCGCCATGTGCCTCTACGTCCTTAGTTCGCGAACGGCATGCCGAACGCCCGTAAGAGCGCCCGCGCCTGGTCGTCTGTCGCTGCGGAGGTCGTGATCGTGATCGTGAGACCACGCACCTCCTGGATGTCGTCGTAGTTGATCTCGGGGAAGATGATCTGCTCGCGCACGCCCAGCGAGAAGTTGCCGCGGCCGTCGAAGGCGGCGGGGTTGATGCCGCGGAAGTCGCGGATGCGGGGCAGCGCGATAGAGAGCAGCCGGTCGAGGAACTCATACATGCGGTCTCCGCGCAGGGTCACCTTGCAGCCGATCGGCATGCCCTCTCGCAGCTTGAAACCGGCGATCGACTTCTTGGCGCGCGTGATCAGCGGCTTCTGGCCGGCGATGATCGCCATCTGTGCAGCCGCCTCGTCCAGCGCCTTGGCGTTGACCTTCGCCTCGCCAACACCCATGTTGAGGGTGATCTTGGTCAGGCGCGGCACGGCCATCACCGACGACAGGCCGAGCGCGTCCTGCAGCTCGGGCCGGATATCGTCGTCGTACTTCTCCTTCAGGCGCGGAGTTGGCGCTTCGATTGTGCTCACTTGTCGATGTCCTTCTCGCAGGAGCGGCAGATCCGCACCTTGCTTCCGTCAGAGGTCTCGCGGTAGCCGATACGTGACGGCTTGCCGCATGCTGGGCACACGAGCTGCACGTTTGAGATGTGCAGCGGCGCCTCCTTCTCGATCACACCACCCGGGATGATCTGCTGGCTCGAGTTGCGCGGCGCGGGCCGCGGCTTGGTGTGCCGTTTGATCATATTCAGCTTCTCGACCACGACACGCCGCTTCTCGGGGATCACACGCATCACAGTGCCGCGCTTGCCGGAGTCCTTGCCGGCGATCACCTGCACGGAGTCGCCCTTCCTGATCTTGATCTTGGGAGCTGGCATCACAGCACCTCGGGGGCGAGAGAGACGATCTTCATGAAGTTACGCTCCCGCAGCTCGCGGGCGACGGGGCCAAAGATGCGCGTGCCGCGCGGGTTTCGCTGCGCGTCGATCAGCACGGCCGCATTCTCATCGAAGGCGATGTAGGTGCCATCCTCGCGGTGGTGCTGCTTCTTGGTGCGAACCACCACCGCGGTCACCACCTCGCCCTTCTTGACGCTGCCGTTGGGCGTTGCCTGCTTGACGGTGCCGACGATGATGTCGCCGACGCCGGCATAGCGGCGCCTGCTGCCGCCCTTGATGCGGATGCAGAGCAGCTCACGAGCGCCGGTGTTGTCGGCGACGCGAAGGCGTGTCTCCACCTGGATCACTTCGCCACCTCGACGATCTCCGCCACACGCCAACGCTTGGTCTTGGACAGTGGCCGCGTCTCGACCAGCCGCACGATGTCTCCCGGCTTGGCGCTGCCCGCCTCGTCATGCGCGTGCAGGCGGATCGAGCGGCGCATCATCTTCTTGTACTTGGGGTGCGACTTGAGGATGTCGACGCGGACGACGACCGTCTTCTCCATCTTGTCCGACACCACGACGCCGCGGCGTTCCTTGCGCTGGCCGCGCTCGCTTGTCTCTGTCTCGTTCTCGGTCATGACGTCTGCACTTTCTGGGCGGCGGCCCGTTCGTGGGCCATCGTGAGCAACCGCGCGATCTCACGCCTCACGCGCGAGAGCGCGGCCGGGTTCTCCAGCGCGCCGGTTGCGTGCTGGAAGCGGAGGTTGAACAGTTCCTGGCGCGACTCGTCGAGCTTGCGCTCGAACTCGTCGTCGGTCAGCTCTCTGACCTCACTGGCCTTCAAAGAGATCACCCTCCCGAGTCACGAACTTTGCCTTGACGGGAAGCTTCATCGCTGCCAGCCTGATCGCCTCGCGGGCGAGAGGCTCGGGGACGCCGGCCAGCTCGAACATGACACGGCCCGGCTTGACCACGGCCACCCAGTGTTCGGGTGAGCCCTTGCCGGAGCCCATCCGCGTCTCCGCCGGCTTGGCCGTAACGGCCTTGTCCGGAAAGATGTTGATCCAGACCTTGCCGCCTCGCTTGATCTTGCGCGTCATCGCGATACGGGCAGCCTCGATCTGACGGTTGGTGACCCAACCCTGCTCGAGCGCCTTGAGGCCGTACTCGCCGAACTGCACGCGCGTGCCGCCCTTGGCCATGCCGCGCCGCCGGCCGCGATGCGGCTTGCGGAACTTGGTTCGCTTGGGGAGCAGCATCAGGCATCGCCGCCTTCGGTGGACGCATCAGTGGCGGCCGCCTCAGGAGCTGCAGTCTCAGGAGCCGTCGCCTCAGGAGCCAGCGCCTCAGGCGCGGCAGTCTCAGGAGCCGCAGTCTCGGGCGCGGCCGTCTCAGGAGCGGCCGTCTCGGGAGCCGGCGCGTCGCTGCGCTTGGGCGCATCGCTCTGGGGACGAGGTCGCGCCCGCCGGCCGCCCGCTCCGGGCGCGCCGCCGTCGACTCCGCCACCGGTCTGCGCCGGTGCACCCTGTCCACCGGGACCGCCCTGGCCGCCACGCGGCCGCCGGCCGCGTCCGCCGCCGGGCCCACCGCTGCCGCCGGGCCCACCGGGTCCGCCGCCGCCACGCCGCTGGGGCCGTGCCGGGCCAAGCTGCTCGGCGTCGCCGGGCCGCCCGCCACGCCGCCGGCGCGTATCGACCTCGCCCAGACGGGTGCCGACCGTGTCGCGCTCAAAGCCCTCGGGCATGATCTCGCCCTTGTTGATCCAGACCTTGACGCCGATCCGACCGAACGTCGTTTTGGCCTCGGCGAATCCGTAGTCGATGTCGGCTCGCAGGGTGTGCAGCGGCACGCGGCCCTCGCTGTACTGCTCGGAGCGCGACATCTCGGCGCCACCCAGCCGGCCGCCGCAGCGGATCTTGACGCCCTGGGCGCCCGACCGCATCGACGAGCTGAGCGAACGCTTCATCGCGCGCCGGAACGAGACCCGGTTCTGCAGCTGCTCGGCGATCGACTGCGCGACCAGCTTGGCGTCCAGCTCGGGGCGCTTGATCTCGGTGATGTTCACCTGCACAGCCTTGCCGGTCATGTCGTGCAGTTCCTTGCGCAGCGCGTCAACCTCTGAGCCGGACTTGCCGATCACGATGCCGGGACGGGCGGTGTAGATATCGACCGTCACCTTCTGCTTGTCCTTGCGGATGTGGATGTCCGACAGGCCGGCGTGCGACAGCTTCCCGGTGATGTGGTCACGGATCTTGAAGTCCTCCGACAGATAGCCGGCGAAGTCCTTGTTGGTCGTGAACCAATTCGACTTCCAGGTGTGGATGATGCCGACGCGAAGGCCGCCGGGATGGACTTTATGGCCCATTACGAATCGGCCCCCTTGTCGGTCTCGTCGCTGTCTGGAGATGTCTCGTCCGCTGCCGGCTGCGGCTCGGCGGCTGCCTCCGCCTCAGGCTCGGCCACCACCGCCTCATCGGGCGTGGGCTCGGGCTCGGGCTCCGGAGTCGGCTCAGGCTCGGGCGCTGCGGCCTCGGCCACCTCGGCGTCAGATG
>JBBQUW010000041.1:0-23147 GCA_038212095.1 Gaiellales bacterium
CAGCGCCACGCCCAACAGCCCGCTGACCGCGACCCGGTAGCCCCACAGCGGCTTTCGCGCGAACACCGGCAAGATCTCGAGCACGATGCCGAAGCCGGGCAGCGCCAGGATGTAGACCTCGGGGTGCCCGAAGAACCAGAACAGGTTCTCAAACAGGAACGGGCTGCCACCGTTGGCGGCGATGAAGAAGTTGGTGCTGGAGGTACGGTCGAGCGCCTCCATCAGCAGGCCGGCGACCAGCACCGGCGCCCCCAACAGCATCAGCACCGTCGTCGCCAGCATGCTCCAGACGAAGATCGGCAGCCGGTTCCAGCTGAGGCCGGGCGCTCGCATCGTGATGATGGTCGCCATCAGGTTGATCGCGTTCAGCACCATTCCCACGGCGACCAGGAAGAAGGCGAAGATGTAGGCGTCCATGCCGGCGTTGGCCTGCAGGGCCAGCGGCGGGTAGCCAGTCCAGCCGGTCGGGAAGCCGCCGTAGCTGATGGCCGACATCAGGATCACGCCCGAAAGCGGCGTCAGCCAGAACGTCAGCGCCTCGACCCGCGGGAAGGCCATCCGGCGGGCGCCGATCATCAACGGCACCATGTAGTGGCCGAACGGTCCCAGGATGATGCTCGAGACCATCATCACCATCATCGCCCCGTGCAGGCCGACGATCGTCAGGTACTGGCCGGGCGAGAACACCGGCGGCGTGGGGCGCAGCAGGTTGGTGCGGATCAGCATCGCGTTCAGGCCGGCGATGAAGAAGAAGACGCCGATGCCCCACAGGTACTGCAGCCCGATCACCTTGTGGTCGGTGTTCGCGGTCAGGTAGCGCCAGATGCCGCCGCTGCTCTTGACGACGTTCGCCGGCCGCCGACCGAGCATGCGGCGCAGCGGGTATGTGAGCATGCCCAGACCGGCCAGGAAGCCGATGGTGCCGAACGAGTAGCCGCCGAACACCGCGACATCGTTCTGGTCGATCGCCGACACCCAGTCGAGGTGCGTGCCCACCCGGTTGCCGATCCAGACGCCGATGATGAAGCCGATCACAGCCCCGATCAGACCGGTGAACACGTTCGGTCCCAGCCACGGGGAGCGAGCCGTGTGCACGCGCTCGGGAGATTCGTTCGGTCGAAGACTCATCCTGCGCGCACCACCGGGTCGGGGAAGTAGATCGAGTGATAGGGCGGCAGCAGCTTTGTGACCGGGGCCAGGGAGGCCTGCTGCTGGCCGATCCAGGTGGCGAACCTGGAGCTCGAGACGACGTGTCCGGTTGACGCCATCGAGCCGTGCCACACCCCGCACAGCTCGGCGCAGTGCACCGAGAAGGTGCCGATCTTGTGCGGCGTCACGTCGGCGACGTTGTCAGTGCCCGGTACGGCGTCGATCTTGACGCCCAACTGGTAGGCCCAGAACCCGTGAATCACGTCCAGCGAGGTGACGTGGAACACCACCGTGCGGCCGGCGGGCAGCACCAGCTCCGTCGTCTCGAAGCCACCGTATTGCGGGTAGCGGAACGTGAACTGCCACTGCTGTGCGACGACCTGCACCTCGAGCGCCCCGCTGGGAGCGGCGGAGATCAGCTCCGGCCCTTGGCCACCGCCGGCGCCGGAGGCGCTGGACTCGGTGGCAAACAGCGCGTAGGTGCCGTAGGCCGCGAGGAACAGCACGATCATGATCGTGCCGATGACCCATGTCCCCTGCAGCTGGCTGTCGCCGTGGATCGGCGGGCCGTCCTCGATCACCTCGCCGCGCTGGCGGAAGGTGGTCAGCGCGTAGCCGAAGTAGACGAAAAGGCCGATCGTGATTGGGGTCAGGATCGCCGCGATTATGATGTTGGCGTCGCGCTGAGACTTGGCCTGGGCGGTGTCGGCCCCCGGGGGCATGTGCGGGCCGAGGCCGAAGACCATCGCCAGCACGCCGATCACCGACAGCACCAGCCACACCGCCACGATCTTGCGCAGATCGATCGGCTTGTCGGTGCTCTCGTTCATCGCTTAGGTGACATTGAGATACCCGTCCATCCACCCGACCGTCTGCATCGGGCCGCCGAAGCCGTTCTGGGTACCGGCGGCGCAGGGCACGAAGCACTGCCAGCGATAGTGGCCAGGCTTGCCGGTGCGGATCGTGAACGTGATCGTCCGGTGCGCCATCGAGGTCTGGCAGGGCGTGGTCGAGCACTGGTTCGGCGCGGTGTCGGTGACGCCGGGAACCTCCACCGAGACGCCCATATCGGGGATCGCGAAGGTGTGCGACGCCTCGTCTGGGTTGGCCACGTTCAGCGCCTTTCCGTCCACGTACTCGACGCCCCCAACCACCCCGCGGGGCCGTGCCCAGAACGGGTTTCTCAGGCCGCTGGCGCCGTCGTAGTTCATGATCGTGATCTTGACAGTGCTGTTGGCTGGCACCTGCACGACGGTGCTGTGCACCCACTTGCCCTGGCTGTTCTGCACCAGGTAGCTGACCCAGTCGGGGTGCGGCTGGTGGCCGAACGCCGCGACCGTCTGGAACGTGACCGACGCGGTGCCGCCGCTGGTCGAGGCGCGCACGGTCGGCGGAAAGCTGACGACCCAGGAGAGGATGTACCAGCCGATCAACGCGATCGATATCGCCGTGCCTGCGATCAGCATCACGACTCGTGCGCGGAAACTCACTGGGTCATCACGCCGCGCACTCTCCGCCCAGCCGCGCCTCGCGTCAAACGACTGTCATCGTCCTGTCATGTGTCGATATCTGCGCGCCGGGAAAGCTCTGACATACTGGCGCCGACGAGAGGGAGCGATGCGGCTACTTGTGGTCGAGGACGAGAACCTGATCGCGCGGTTCGTTTCGCGCGGACTACAGTCTGAGGGCTATACGACCAGCGTCGCGCCGGATGGCGAGATGGCGTGCCAGCGGCTGCGCGACGAGGAGTGGGACCTGGTGATCCTCGATCTGCTGCTGCCGACCCGAGACGGGTTCGAGGTGCTGCGCGACCTTGCCGCGACCGCGAACCAGGTGCCGGTGCTGGTGCTGTCGGCCAAGCGATCGGTCGACGTCAAGGTGGCGGCGCTGGACGCCGGTGCGACCGACTTCCTGGCCAAGCCGTTCGCGCTCGACGAGCTGCTGGCGCGCGTCCGGGCGCTGCTTCGCCGCGACCGCGCCGCATCCGCGTCCGACACCCCCGCCGCCGACCTGCAGTTCACGCTGGACGGCCGCTCACGAACCCTGCGCTGGGGGGACGGTGGCGAGCTGTCGCTGTCGGAGCGCGAGTTCGGGCTGCTCGAGTACCTGGTGCGCTCGCCCAACCAGATCGTCTCCCGGGAGCGGATCCTGAGCGCGGTCTGGGAGTACCAGTTCGATCCCCGCTCGAACGTGGTCGACGTCTACGTCGGGCGGCTACGTCGCAAGCTGCATCCCGCGGTCCGCATCGAGACCGTCCGCGGCGGTGGGTACTGCCTGCGCGCCGGATGACGCGATGGGCAGGTCGATCGTGAAGGCCGTGCCCGAGCCCGGAGTGCTGGTGACGGAGATGGTGCCGCCGTGGGCCTGCACCACGGCTCGCACGATCGAGAGTCCCAGGCCGGCGCCCCCTCCGCGCCGGTTGCGGTCACCGTCGACGCGGTAGAAGCGGTCGAACACGTGCTCCAGGGCGGCGGTGGGGATGCCGCGGCCGCTGTCGCGCACCGTCAGCCGCAGCCGGTCGCGCTGCAGCTCGGCGGTGATGCCGATGCGATCGCCCTCGGCGGTGTGGCGGACGGCGTTCTCGATCAGCTCGTCCAGCGCGATCGCGGTGCGGTCGCGATCGAGCACCAGCCGCACCTCGGGCATCGGGCCCAGAGTCCACTGCCGATCCGCCGCCATCCGCCAGCGTTGGAACAGCTCATCGACGAACACGCCCAGCGGCGTATCTGACGAGATCAGGAATCCGGGGGTGGGCGCGCCCTCGATCAGCAGCAGCTGGTCGATCAGCCGCTCCATCCGCTCGAGCTCGCCGACCACGGTCTCACACGCCACGCCGATCTCGGCGTGGTCGGAGCTGTGGTACCGGCGGATCAGGTCGATGTGACCGCGGGCGATCGTGATCGGAGTCAGCAGCTCGTGCGACGCGTTCGAGACGAACTCCTGCTGGCGCCGGAGGCTCGCCCGCAGGTCGAACGCCAGCCGCTCGCTCTCGGCTACCGCCGCCTGGCGGCGCCTGACGTGGAACACCATGGCCAGGAACATCAGGCCCATCAGCGGCACCTCGGTCACCTCGGCCCAGTCCTCACGCGAGCGATGGACGGCCAGCAGCGTCATGGCGCCGGACGCCAGGGTGACGAACGTGATGCCGGCGATCGTGCCTTTGGCGCGCCACATGCGGTAGCCGTAGAGCAGGGTGAAGCTGACGTAGATGCAGTGGAACGGCACCGTCTCCCAGCCGTGCGGGCCGCCCGCCAGGATCAACGCCAGCATCGCCGTCAGGTTGAGGATGGCGAACGCCACCCACGCCACCTCGAGGCGGTTGGTCGTGATCAGCCGGCGGGCGGTCGCGAACGGCACCGCCCAAGCCTACCCGGCTCTCGCCGATCAGGCGGCCTCGCGGAGATCCTGCTCCTGGTGGACCGGAATCAGCTCGAATACCCGCTGATGGTCGGCGGTCAACGACCAGCCGACCAGCCAGCCCAGCGCCGCGCCGATGGCTGCCAGTGCGACCGCTGCAGCGAACAGGCTCAGCGCAGGCACCGCCGCGACCGCGAACAGGGTGGGGATGTTGAGGGCGGCCGCGCCGGCCAGTGCGAACCTGGTGGAGGCTGTCATCTCGACTCCTTCGATCTCGGGTGCGTGGAGGACGGGGTGAACGTCCTTGGCCACACATTGCACGCCGAACCTGAGAGCTGGGTGAGCCGGTTCTGAGAGAGCGTTTAGAATCGGTCGATCGGACGACCCGGTGAGCGTCCTACTCCGTCGGTTGCTCCGGTCTCGATCGAAGCAGGGCATCCGCCGCTTCGCGATCCACCTGCTGCTGCAGGCTGTCTGCAACCAGCGTAACAGGCGCGAGAGGCTTGCGGCCAGAGCGCGGCGCTCGTCGTGCGTGAGCGGGCCGTTCTCCAGCCGATCGTGGATATCCCTGGAGGCCTCGTCCAACCGCCGGATCATCTCGCCGCGGCTCATCTCATTCGACACGAAGTCGCTCCTTGCCGTTGTCTCGACGCCGATAACGCTACCGCGGTGAGCGGACGGCTCAGGGAGGGTCGCCCGCGCCGTGCGCCAACCGGCTCTTGTGCTGCTGAAGCTGGGCGAACGTGATCGGCGCGTGTCGCGGAGGATCGCTCCCGACCGTGATCGGCCGGATCAGCGCGTCAGGAGCGGGGTTGTAGAAGAAGGCGATCGACTGCCGCCGGCTGCCCGCCACCTGCGCGTCCGGCGGCGTCACCACGCGGTGCACCGTCGAGACGAAGCGATCGTTGCTCCAGCGGCTCATCGCGTCGGCGATGTTGATCACGAAGGCGTCGTCGAGGCCCTGCACGTCGACCCAGCCGCCGTCCCTGTCCTGCACCTGCAGCCCGCCGGCCGAGTCCTGCGAGCGCAGGATCGTCAGACAGCCGTAGTCGGTGTGGGCGCCGGCCCGCATCTGCCCGGGCAGCACGCCGGATCGCTCCGGATAGTTGATCGCCCGCAGGTACGACGCTCCGCCGTCGGCCGGAAACAGATCATCGAGCACGCCGGGCGGCGAGTCCAGCGCCTCAAGCAGCAGCCGGCGCAGCCGCCCGCTCAGCTCCAGCATGGCTGCGAAGTAACGTTCCATCGAGGGCTGCAGGCGGGAGGGCTCGGCGGGCCAGGGACGGCCTCCGTCCGCAGGGCCGAATCCGAGCGACTCCTTCAAGTCGCCCGGGGTGCGCATGCCCATGCCCGCGGCCAGCGCCTCCTCCTCGACCGGGTAGTACTGCGGCAGGTTTGCCACCAAGCCGGTTCGGTCGCCCAGAGCCAGTCGCAGCTTGTCGACCTCGGGCAGGTCGAAGAAGGCGCGGGCGCTCGACCAGGCGTCCGCGATCACCTCCGCCGGGACGGCATGGTTGACGATCGTGAAGAAGCCGATCTGACGGCACGCGTCCCCAACCTCGCCCACCAGGTCGCCGTCGGTCGCCGCGAGGTCGATGATCGGCAGGCTCATGGCACGATCCAGGCGGCATCGGCCGGCCACGAGACGGCCACCCGGTCTCCCGGGGAGGCGGGCACCTCGCCACCCACCGTGGCCTGCAGCCGCCCCAGCTGCTCGCTCTCCAGCACCAGGTGGCGGGCTGGACCGAGGTACGAGACGTCGATCACTTCGGCCGCGAATCCCTCGCTGCCCAGCCGCAGCTGCTCGGGCCGCACGATCAGCGAGACCGCCGCTCCCTCCGCGAGCCCCTCCGGCCCGCGCGCTTCCAGGCCGCTCGCGACGCCCGCCCGCAGCCGGTACCGGCCCGCACCCAGACTCGCCTCGATGGTGGCCTCGGTACGGTTTGAGGCCCCCACGAAGTCCGCCACGAAGGTGGTCGCCGGCCGTTCGTAGATCTCCTGCGGAGTGCCCACCTGCTCCAGCACGCCCTCGTGCATCACCGCCACGCGGTCGGACATCGAGAACGCCTCCTCCTGGTCGTGCGTGACGTACACGAACGTGATGCCGACCCGTCGCTGCACCTCCTTCAGCTGTTGCTGGAGCTCTTTGCGCAGCTTCAGATCGAGGGCGCCGAGCGGCTCGTCCAGCAACAACACCTGCGGATGCTTGACCAGCGCCCGCGCCAGCGCGACTCGCTGCTGCTGGCCACCCGAGAGCTGGGACGGCTTCGACCGCTCGCGGCCGGTCAGCTGCACCAGCTCCAGCATCTCGGCAACCCGGGTGCGGATCTCGTTCTGCGGCCGCCGCTCTTCGACGAGTCCGAACGCGACGTTGTCGGTCACGTCCAGATGAGGGAACAGCGCGTAGCTCTGGAACACGGTGTTGACCGGTCGCCGGTAGGCGGGCCGGCGCGTGATGTCGTCGCCCCCGACCTCGATCGTGCCTCCGTCGGGCTGCTCAAGGCCGGCCACCATCCGCAGCGTCGTGGTCTTGCCACAGCCGCTGGGCCCGATCAGCGAGAAGAAGCCGCCGGATGGGATCTCGAGGTCGAGCTCGCGCACCGCCACAAGGTCGCCGAACCTTTTGTGCAGGCGGGTCAGTCTGACCGCTGCGACCGTCATCGGCCCCGCCCTTCGGGTAGCGTCAACGCACGGCGGGCGCCGGAGCCGAGGCGCGTCACGGCCAGGAAGCCGATCGCGAACATCGCCACCGTGAACACCATCACCATCATGCCGACCGCGTTGATCTCGGGAGTGATCCGGAATCGGATCATGGACAGGATCACGACCGGCAGCGGAGCGGTACCGGCGCCTGTGAGGAAGTACGAGGTGACCACGTCGTCGAACGAGAACGTGAACGTCAGCAGTCCCGCAGCCAGGATGCCGGGCATCAGTCCGGGCAGCGTGACGCGGCGAAAGACCCGCCAGGGATTTGCGCCCAGGTCGGCGGCGGCCGACTCCAGCGCGGGGTCGAGCGTGGCCGTGCGGGCCTGGACGATCAGGGTCGCATACGCGCTGCTCCACACGACGTGGCCGATCACGACAGCGGCGGTTCCCAGCTGGAAGCTGAGCTTGGAGAAGAGCAGAAACAACGCCACGGCGAACACAACCTCCGGCAGCATGATTCGCAGGTAGGTGAGCGCGTCGAACAGCCGCCGACCCCGTGGTGAGGCACGCCGCCACCACAGCGTGCCGGTGACGGCAAGCATCAGGGAGATGGTGGTCGAGACGAACGCGACCTCCATCGTCTGGCGCAGCCCACTGCGGACGCTCTGCTCGTGGAAGGCGTCGCCGTACCAGTGCGTGGTGGCACCCTTCCAGCTCGCCAGCAGGGTGTCGCTGTTGATCGAGTTGATGGCGACGATCACCAGCGGCGCCCACAGGAACGCGATCACGGCCAGCGAGATCAGCCCCGTGAACAGGTGGCGGCGGATGATCACGCCGGCTCACGTCGCTGCGCCAATCGCGCGACCAGCAGTGCCGCCGCCATCGCCACCATCAGCGCGACCGCGATCGCCGAGCCGAACGGCCAGTTGCCGGTGGCGAACTGGTCGCTGATCGCCGTGCCCAGCATCAGCGTCTTGTCGCCGCCCAGGATCTGGGGGATCACGTACTCGCCCAGCGCCGGGATACCGACGATGATGCAGCCGACGACGACGCCTGGCATCGCCAGCGGCACCGTCACACGGCGGAACGTGCGGCGGGCGTTCGCCCCCAGGTCGTTGGCGGCGTCGATCAGCGCGTAGTCGATCCGCTCCAGCGAGACGTAGATCGGCAGCACCATCAGTGGCAGGTACGCGTAGATGATGCCGATCGCGATCCCCTTCGGCGTGTAGAGCAGGTTGAGCGGGCCACTGGTGATGTGCAGGCCGTGCAGGAGATCCTGCAGGGGACCGCCGGTGTCGAGCAGGTTGACGATGGCGTAGGTGCGGACGATGAAGCTGCTCCAGAACGGCACGATCACGGCCACCAGCAGCAGCCGCTGCGCGCGCCGGGGTTGGCGGCTGATGAAGTAGGCGAGCGGGAATCCCAGCAGCAGGCAGCCGAAGGTGGTCGAGATCGAGAGCAACAGCGACCGGGTCAGCGCATCGAAGTAGATCGGGTCGTGGATCTGGCGGTAGTTCGCCAGCGTCCAGCCGAAGCTGATGTTGTAGGTCACCAGGCTGATCGTCGAGAACGAGTAGAGGATCACCATCCCCAACGGGATCGCAAAGAACGCCAGCATCCACACGACCGTGGGCAGCACGAGCAGCCCGCGGCCCCAGGATCGCAAGCGCATGGTGGTCATCCGGCGGCGATCAGGCGGACTTGAACTCGTCCCACAGCTTCGTGTATGCGGCCGTCGCCTCGCCCAGGTAGTTCTCGAACTCGACGTTGGCCAGCGTGGCGGGATCCACGATCAGCGCGGGGTTGTTCTTGATCGAGGGCTTGATGTACGGCGTCGCGGCGTTCGAAACGAACGCGGTGCCCGTCGTGTTGACGAAGTCGCCGTACTGCTTCGGTTCCAGGAAGAAGTTGAAGAACGCTTCCAGCACGTCCAGGTGCGGCGTGTCCTTGACGGCGAAGAAGCCCTCCAGGTACGCGCTCGCGCCCTCCGTGGGCAACACCCACTTGATGTTCGGGTTCTCGGCCTGGGCGAGCGCGACGTCGTAGTCCCAATCCATCGCGATCACGCTGGTGCCCTTCACCAGCCCGGCGCCGATGTTGTAGGACTTCAATGCCTGCAGATGGGGCTTGATCGTGATCAGATCCTGCAGCGCCTCGTCCAGCTCGGCCTGGTTGGTGGAGTTGACCGAGTGACCCTTGTACTTCAGCGCCGAACCGATGCAGTCGCGGTCGAGGTCGATGAAGACGATCTTGTTGGAGTACTTCTCGGCAAGGTTCCAGACGTCCGCCCAGCTGGTGATGTCCTCGCTCACCAGGTCTGCGCGATAGCCGATGCCGGTCTTGCCGTAGTCGGTGGGAATTCCGTGCGGGAAGGCCTGGCGGAACTTGGTGTCGACGTTCTTGATGTTCGGGATCTTCGACCAGTCGAGCTGCTGGATCACGTCGGCGGCCAGCCCTTGACCGACCGCGGCCTCGTCGCCCAGCGCGGCGTCGTACGTGCGCAGGTTTGCCTTCAGCGCCGGCACGATCGCGCCGCTCGAGATCGAGCTCAGCGACGCCTGCTTGAGGCCAGCCCCGGGGTACGCGGTGCGGAACTCGGCCATCGTGCTCTTTCCCATCCAGCCGTCGTAGTTGAGCAGCACGGCGGTGCCGGTGGGCGGAGCGCTCGCGGTCGAGCCTGCGGAGCTGGCGGAGCTGCCGCTGCCGCCACCGCAGGCGGCGCCAAGCGCGCTCAGCGCCGGCAGCGCGACGCCGAGCTGGGCGGCGCGCTCGAGCAGCTCTCTGCGCCGCAGGCGACGAGAGGGATGGGCGGTTGGGAAGCGGGCCTGTTGCTGATCGTCCATCGGAGCTCCTTAGCTTGAAGGGGTCGATATTACAGGTGTCAGACGAACGGGATCGGGTGGGGTTGGGTGGTCCGGTCACCGTCGGGCGTTCGTACCCGCAGCGGCGGTCGATCGGCGGCGGCGGCGTCGACCAGCGCGATCGCGATCGAGGTCGCGAGCGCGTATGACCACACAGCCCACCGCACGACGCCCACCTCATCGCCGAGCGCGTCGAGCACCGGCCAGAAGTCCTCCAGCCGCGGAACCGGCGGGCCGGCGATCACCATGCCGACGGTGGTGCGGCTCGGCCCGGCGGCGCGCACCGCGCGCAGCGCGTCGCGTCCTACGAAGTCCGCGCCGTCCAGGTCGAGCATCTCGGCCAGTCCGGCCTCGATCGGGTTCATCGCAGAGTTCATGCGGTACTGGGTGTCGGTGATGCCCTGCTCGACCGCGCGCACGATGTTGGGGCCGGTGACGAGCAGGCCGTGCTGCCGTCCCGATGACACTAGGGCGTCCCATACCTCGGTCGCGCGATCACTGCCGAGTGGATAGATCTCGTAGCCCAGCTCCTTGCTCCAGCCGGTTGCCGAGACGATGGCCGGAACCCCGGCGACCTCGGTCGCGATGCAGCGAAAGCGCGGCAGACGGGACAGGTCGTGTCCGCAGATCGGTGTAAGCACGTCGCGGGCGAGTGGCCCCTGCAGCTGCATCGGCGGCACGTCCGCCTCGCCGACGGTGACGTCAAAGCCGTGGGCCAATGCCAGGCCGTGCGCCCAGAGTTCGTAGTCGACGTCGCCGTGGGAGAACCAGACCACCTCCGGCTCCGGATGCAGCACCACGCAGTCGGCCATGATCTGGCCGTGGTGGTCGCAGACCGGCGTGTAGCGGCAGTCGCCCACCTCCAGCCGGCTCAGGTCGCGCGGTGCGAGGAAGTCCGCGAAAGGGAGGGCATCGCGGCCGCGCAGCTCGGTCTGCCGCTCGGCCCCCACGTCCCATAGGGTGACGCGCTCGACCAGCGCGTCGTAGTCCTCACGCGGGTCGCGGCCGTAGTCGAGCGGCATGTACATGTGGTTGTAGACCATGAACTCGACTGCGCCCAGCTCCAGCGTGCGGCTGAAGTAGGGCGATCTCCTCACGGTGTAGTGGAGTGCCTGCATGGCCGGCGGGGCGAGCGGACGGGTCACGCCAGCGGACGCGTATCGAAGTACTCGGCAAGACGAGCGATGCGGCCGTCGCGCAGCTCGACCACCATCGCGAAGTCGAAGTCGAGCCGGCCGCGTTCGCCGGCCAGCGTTGAGCGAAACTCGGCTTCCACCATCGCGACCTCGTCGCCCGCAACCGAGCGGACGCTGTGGATGGAGCAGTCCGCCAGATCTGCCATGGCCGGTGCGATGCCCTCTCGCATCTGGTCGCGGCCAACCAGTGGTGCGGGAAACAGCGGATCCTCGTAGCGGGCATCGTCGGTGAACAGCGCCACCAGCCGTTCGACGTCGAGCGCCTGCCACGCCTGGAAGACGGCATCGATCGCGTCGTCGGGGGTCATCGTCGTCCTCTCGTCGAGGGTGCGGGACGAGTCTCGCATCGACGGCGGCGAAATCAAAATGCGATCGCGCTATGCCCATCATCGTCCACAACGATGCAACACCGAGAGCGCATCTCCGGCCCGCGGCCATCCTCCGCGATGCGGTAACGTCGCCGGATGGCGGCAGCGGGGCGCAAGGGATCGGCCGGAGGCGGCGAGCGCCTGCCGAGCCCGACCGCTGCCGGCGTGCGGCGGATCGACCACGCATGGATCCCGCTTGCCGACGGCACCCGGCTGGCCGCCAGAATCTGGCTCCCAGACGACGCCAAACACCGCCCGGTGCCCGGGCTTCTGGAAGCGATCCCGTACCGAAAGAACGACACGACGTCGGTGGCGGACGCCGGCCGCCACGGCTACTTCGCCCAGCATGGCTACGCCTCGGTGCGGGTGGACATCCGCGGCAGCGGCGACTCGGACGGACTGTTACGAGACGAGTATCTCGAGCAGGAGCAGGACGACCTGGTCGAGGTGATCGCGTGGATCGCCGAGCAGCCGTGGTGCACGGGCGACGTCGGCATGTTCGGCTACTCGTGGGGTGGCTTCGCCGCGCTGCAGGCCGCCGCTCGCAGGCCGCCTCAACTGAAGGCCGTGGTCAGCGTTGCCTCGACCGACGATCGCTACGCCGATGACGTGCACTACATGGGCGGCTGTCTGCTGGCCTATTATTTGTTGTCATGGGCGACAACGATGCACGTCTACGCGACGCTGCCGCCCGATCCGGAGGTGGTCGGCGATGCCTGGCGGACGGCCTGGCTGGAGCGGCTGGAGGGGGCGAGCCCGATGATCGAGCCCTGGCTGACGCATCAGCGTCGCGACGAGTACTGGAAGCACGGCTCGGTGTGCGAGGAGTACGCCGCCATCGAATGCCCGGTGTATGCCGTCGGCGGCTGGGCGGACGGCTACCGAAACGCCGTCTTCCGGATGCTCGAGCACCTCAGCTGCCCTCGCAAAGGCCTGATCGGGCCATGGTCCCACCACTTTCCCAATGACGACATCCCGCCCGGTCCCGCGATCGGCTTTCTGCAGGAGTGCGTCCGCTGGTGGGATCACTGGCTGAAGGGCGAGCCCAATGCGATAATGGACGAGCCGCCGCTGCGCGTCTGGATGCAGGATTCGGTCGAGCCGCTGCCGGCCTACCAACAGCGGCCCGGCGCCTGGGTGTGCGAGCCGTCGTGGCCCTCGCCCAACGTCCAGACGCTCTCGATCGCGATTGGCGGGGACGGCCTCGGTCGCGGGCCGCAGGAGGCGTGCCGCCGGCTCGTTCGCAGTCCTCAGTCGACCGGCGTCGATGCGGGAGACTGGGATCCGTTCGGCAACCCGGCCGACCTGCCTCCCGATCAGCGGGCCGAAGACGGCCGGTCGCTGGTGTTCGACAGCGACCCGCTGGTCGAGCCGGTCGCGATCCTGGGTCAGCCGGCGGTGACGCTCGTGGTCGAGTCCGATCGGCCGCAGGCGTTGATCGCGGTGCGGCTGTGCGACGTGGCCGAGGACGGCGCGTCAGCTCTGATCACGCGCGGCCTGCTCAACCTCTCTCACCGCAACGGCAACGACCTGCCGGTGGCGCTCGAGCCCGGCCGGCCGGAGAGGGTCACGGTCGCGCTGAAGGCGATCGGTCAGGTGGTGCCCGCTGGTCATCGGCTGCGCGTGGCCGTATCGACCACCTACTGGCCGTGGGCATGGCCGTCACCTGAGGCCGTCACGCTGGCCGTGCACGCCGGTCCCGGATGCGCGCTGATGTTGCCGGTTCGGGCTTCGTGGCACGACGAAGCGGAGCCGCCGCCGTTTACGGAACCCGAGCACGCGCCGACGCCACAGGTGGCCACGCTGGCGTTGGAGCCGGGGGACCACCGCGTCGAGCGCAGCATTGCCAATCACAGCTCGACGCTCGTACACAGCTATCCGCGCTTCCACGCCAGGTATGCCGACACCGGCATCGAGGTTACGGCCGATGAGCCGGACACGTTCACGATCGACGAGCGTGAGCCGCTCTCGGCCACGGTGAGCTGCCGCCGGTCGGTGACCGTGGCACGGGGGGAGTGGAACGTCACCATCGAGGCAGCCAGCACGATGCAGGCCGATCACGACGACTTCCTGGTCACAGCGGATATTCGCGCGTTCGAGCGCGGACGCGCGGTGCACGCCGGCGCCTGGTCGTACAGGATCCCGCGCGACGGCGTCTGATCCAGGCCGGCCGCACGGGCTGTACCTGTGGCGCAATCGGCCGCTGGGCGGCGGGCGGTACTGAGCGCCGGCGGCTAAACTTCGACTCGTTCAGTCGTCTCTGTTCCCCACGTTGGAGGTTCGCGATGAAGGTCGTTCACTGCCCCTGTGGCGTCGATGTCCACGGCGAGACCGACGACCAGCTGGTCGTCAACGTCGAGTCGCACATCGACGCTGACCATCCCGACCTGGTCGGCTCGTACTCGCGCGACCAGATCCTGGGGATGGCGCACGACCACTGACCGGCGGAGGCCCGGCCCGCGCTGGTGGTCGGTACGCACAGCGGGAAGCCGTAAGCCGGCCAGCTATCGCTGTCCGCTGTGCGGATACCAGCTTCATGCCATGAGCGATCACATGCTGATCGCCCCTGAGGGCGACCTCAGCCGTCGCCGGCACGCCCACAGCGAGTGCGTGGTCGCGGCCCGCCGGGCCGGCCGTCTGCCGTTGCTGGACGAGTGGCGCGCGACCCAACCCGCGCGGCCATCGGTGCTTCGGCGCTGCTGGTCGCGCACCTCAGGGCGCTGAGCCGGACAGCCCGGGCGGGTGCGACGGAGCGATCGCGATGCAGCCGATCACCGCATGTCCGTCCGCCGGTCGCAGCAGCGCAGTCGTGGATCCGGCGCCGGTCTCGATGACGGCGCTGTCGCCCGGCGCCAGCGCCACCGCGCTCGTCTCCAGCGCGATCTCAGCCCCGCCCTCGATCGCGCACAGCACCGCTCCGCCGGTGGACACCGGGAGCTTCTGCCGCCGGGTGAGATCGATCGTCGTCATCGTGGCGACGACCCGTCCCCGCCGCGTCATCAGGTTCAGGTCGCGGGCCGGCCCGCCGGCGAGGGAGGCCGAGACGGCCGACTCACCGCGGAACCGCACCACCTCGAGTGGCGCCAGATGATGTTCCCGGCCGTCGATCGTGAGCGTCGCGCTGCCTGGCGGCAGCATCATCAGCAGGCGGTCGACGCCGGGGAAGGACGAGAACGGCCCGGAACGCTCGAGGTCCGCGATCGCGAGCCGCCAGTCGAACTCGTCCATCCCAGAGCCGGGCGGGAAGACGGCCACCTCGGTCGTCATTCCGGCGCCGTTCTTCCACGGCATGCGGCGGTAGCCGTTTGCCGGAAGGTGGCGGATGGTCGCGTTCACGTCGCCGCCGTAAACAGTGGCCTGAGTGCGGCGTACAGCGCCCGGTGGCGGTCGTAGAGCTGGTCATACACAGCCTGGCAGTCCGGATCGGGCTCGATCGGCTGCAGCCGCGCGCCGGCCATCGCCCGCGCCGCGGACCGCACGTCGCCGTGCAGACCCGCGCCCGCTGCCGCCAGCATCGCGGCGCCGCGTGCGGTCGTTTCGACATCGTCAGGCCGCGTGACCGGCAGGCCGGTGATGTCGGCGCGGATCCGCCGCAACAGGTCGCCGCGGGCGCCGCCGGCCACGCACACCAGCTCGGTCGGTGTCTGCCCGGCCGCCCGGATCGCCTCCAGCACGTCGCGAAGCGCGAACGCGTTTCCCTCCAGCAGCGCCCGCGCGAGGTGGGCGCGGCCGTGAGAGGCGGTGAGGCCGAACCAGCCGGCCCGGGCATCCGCGTTCCACTCAGGAGCGGTGGCGCCGGCCAGCGCCGGCACCCACAGCACGCCGTCGGCGCCGGCAGGGGCACCGGCTGCGAGGTCGTTCAACAGCTCGTACACGTCGCCGCCGGTGGCGGCGGCCCGTGTCGCCTCGACCGACCCGAGCTCGTCGCGAAACCACCGGTACGCACCACCCGACAGCCAGCCCGGGTTCTCGAGCAGCCATCCGGCGGGATCGGCATGCGGATGCAGCTCGGTGATGCCGGTGGGGTCGAGCACGGGCTGTGGCACGACGGCGCACACCGGCTCGGCGGTACCCATCACGTCGCAGACGGCTCCTGGATCGACGACACCGGCCCCTAACGTTGCTGCCATCTCGTCACCGCAGCCCAGCACGACCACGGTCGAGGCGTCGAGCCCGGCCGCCTCGCGCAGCCACGGTGCGACCGGCCCGAGCGGCGCCGAAGCCGGGCGGATCGGCGCCAGTGCATCCGGGTCGACGCCGAATGCGGCACAGGCCTCGTCTGACCAGCCGCCGGAGTGCACGTCGTAGAGCATCGTCGAGGACGCGTTGGAGGGGTCGACCGCCAGCTCACCGGTCGCCCGCCAGGCGACGAACGACCCCGGCAGCAGGAACCAGCGTGCGGCAGCGTGCTGGTCGGGGCGATGCTCCGCCAGCCACGCGATCTTGGCTGCAACGTGCCCCGGGTCGAGGTTGCATCCGGAGATCGCGCGCAGCCGGCCGGGATCGATACGTTGCGCCGCGTCTCGGCACTGCTGTCCGGCACGGCGGTCCATCCAGATCAGCGCGGCAGCGGTCGGTTCGCCGTCGTGGTCGGCGGCGACCATCCCGTCCAGCTGCGAGCCGAACGAGAGCGCGTGGATGTGGTCGCCGGCGGTGGCTCGTCGCACCTCCGCCAGCGCCTGGGCGACCGCGCCCAGCCACGACCGTGGGTCCTGCTCCGCCCAGCCCGGCCGGGGGTAGGAGAGCTCGTGTGGCACGTAGCTCGCCGCGACCAGCGCTCCGTCGGCGAGGATCGCCTGAGCGCAGGTGCCCTGCGAACCGACGTCGACGCCGACCACCAACTCGCGGCCGCTCAACGGTCTCCACCGGCATCGTCGCCCGGCCCGCGCCGGTACACGGTGACGTCGAACGCGTCCGCAAGGTGGTGCTCGCGCGAAACGAGCACCACCGAGCCGTCCGCCGTGCTGTCGACCTGGAACAACGTCAGCAGCAGCGCGCCGCGGGGCACCCCCAGCCGTAGCGCCACCTCGCCGGTGGCGACGTCGGGCGTGATGGTGGCCACGCCGTGGTGCACGTTCAGGCCCAGGTCTGCCAGCGCGTCGTAGACCGACCCCTCGCCCAGCTCGCTCATCTGCTCCGGCGACAGCACGTCGGGGTGGCACCAGTCGGTGGTCTCGACCACCGGGCGGCCGTCCGCCGTCCGAACCCGGTGCAGCGCGCTGACCGGCTCGCCCGGCATGATCCCCAGCGCCTGTGCGACGTCGACCGGCGCGGCCTCGCTGGCGAAGTGCTGCGCCTCGGTGCCCGGCTCGAGCCCCATCGCGGCGATCATCGACGTGACGCCGAAGTTGTGACTGAGGTCGTTGCGCATCGGCGGCCGGTGGGTGACATATGTGCCGGAGCCGTGCAGTCGCTGCACCAGCCCGTCTTCCTCCAGGAGCGCGATCGCCGATCGCAGCGAGCTGCGCGAGACGCCCAGCGTGCGGGCCAGGTCGGGCTCGCTGGGCAGCCGTTCGCCGGGCGAGAGGTCGCCGCTGGCGACCCTGCGGCGGAGCCCGTGAGCGATCGAGTGGCGGAGGGAGCGGCGATTCGGCATCGCGCTAGGAGGGGTCGACGACCACTTTCAGCACCTCACCGGCGCGGATGCTGGCAAAGGCGCCGGGTGCCTCGTCGAGGCTGACCACCTTCGAGACAACCCGCCGCATGCCGCCGATGTCGCGCGCCAGCATGTCCAGCGCGTGCAGCTGGTCGCGGTGGCGGGAGGCGTACGAGCCGTGCACCTGCACCTCCTGGTAGTGGAGGATGTTGGACGGGAAGCGCATGTGGGTGGTGCCCTTGGGCAGCCCGCCGAAGAACAGCACCCGGGCTCGCGGCGCGGCCATCTCCATCGCCTGCTCCTGAGCGATGTCGCTCGAGCAGGCGACGATCACCACGTCGGCGCCGATCGACTCGGTGGCGGCGCGCACCGCGGCGATGGCGTCGGCGGCTGAGGTGTCGATGTAGCTCATGCGGTCGTCCTCGAGGATCTCGCGCGCCAGATCGAGCCGCGAGGCGGCCGTCTCGAGCAGCATCACGTGCCCGGCGCCCTCCAGCCGCGCGATCGCGGCGTGGGCGGTGCCGACCGGGCCGGCGCCGATCACTGCCACGGCGTCATCGAGCCCGATCGCGATGTCCTTGTGGCCGCAGATCGCGTCCGAGAGCGGATCGGCGAACGTCGCGTGCACGTCGGACAGGCCGTCGGGAACCTTGAACAGGTTCTTGAGCGCGATCTGAGGGATCGAGACCAGCTCGGCGTAGGCGCCCTGGTAATCGAAGCCCATCAGCTCGCCGCGCACGCACAGGTGCTCGTTGCCGTTGCGGCACAGCCGGCAGATGCCGCACCAGAGCGTCGAGATGCAGTGCACGTGGTCACCCTGCGCGAGACCCATCTCGGCGACCTCGCGAGCGGCGCCGGCGCCGATCTCGATCAGCTCGCCGCTGATCTCGTGGCCCAGCACCCACGGCGGCGAGATGCGACGGTCGCCGTTGTAGAACGAGCGCACGTCGGTTCCGCAGATGCCGCATGCGGTCACGCGCAGCAGCGCTCCCTCGTCGGGGCAGGTGGCATCGGGCACCTCCCCCACCGACATCTCGCCCGGTCCGTTCCAGATCGCTGCGCGCACGCCGTGCCACCTCCCGGTCGCCGTCCACATCACACCGTTCAGCGCTGTATCATATCGAGTTGTCCTACAACCTGGGAGGTGCGGTGATCGAGTTCATCTTCATGCTGACACGAGACGACCAGACGCTGGTCGATGCTCGCGAGGTGTACGCCTCGATCGCCGACAGCGGCGTTCGCCACGTCGGCTGCAAGGACGTCGGCCTGCCGCGTGACCAGTTGGCGGCCCTGATGGAGGACATCCGCAGCAACGGCCACACCACACATCTGGAGGTCGTCTCGGAGAGCGAGGCGGCGACGCTCGCGTCTGCCCGGGTGGCGGCCGAGATCGGTCCTGACTTCCTGATCGGCGGCACCCTGATCGAGCCGGTGCAGGAGATCCTGGCCGGCACCGACATCCGGTTCTTCCCCTACGTGGGGCAGATCGTCGGCCATCCCTGCCTGCTGCGGGGTTCGATTGCCGAGATCGCCGACGACGCCCGCCGTGCCGAACAGCTTGGGGTGGACGGCATCAACCTGCTCGCCTACCGCTACGACGGGGACGTCGATGCGCTGGTCGAGGCGGTCGTCGACGCCACGTCGCTGCCGGTGATCGCGGCCGGCTCCGTCGACTCTCCAGCCCGCATCCAGGCTCTTGCCGATCGCGGCGTGTGGGCCTTTACGATCGGAACGGCCGCGCTGGACGGCAAGCTGGTGGACGGCGCGCCGCTGGACGAGCAGCTTCGCTGTGCGCTCGAGGCGGCTGTAGCGTAGGGCTCCGGGAGGGGCACCCGCGGTGGGTGCCCCTCCCGCTCACCGCTTTCGTCAGACGGAGCCCTCGTTGACAAACCGGCCTGCCACCTCGTACCGCGCGCGATCGGTGGCCCGCAGGTAGTAGGCGTATCCGAACCCGGCCAACGGCACCAGGATGCCGATGATGCCGAGCCAGTTCATCTCGAGCTTGAAGTTCCAGCCGAACACACCCAGGCCCCATGGCCCGATCGTGAACAGCTCCTTCACGTACACAGCCGAGCCGGCGCCGAGCGCCGTCAGCTGGTTGTAACAGAGATACAGCACGACCATCTGGGCGACGAATCCGATCCATGGCGCGGTGATGGTCTTCCACCAGTGCTGCTCGGTCGGATACTCACGCCGGAAGAACACGAACACCGAGAGCGAGGTGAGCGCCTGCACCAGGATGATCCAGATCACGCCCTGCACCGCGACCCAGTAGTAGACGTCCAGAGAGGTGTGGTTCGCGAACCAGAAGCCAAGGCATATCGCAGCACAGATCAGGCCCTGGAACATCACCGCGACGTGCGGGGTGCGGTGGGTTGGATGTGTGCGTCCAAGCACCTTGGGCAGCAGGCCCTCGCGTCCCAGGGAGTAGGTGTAGCGGAGCCCCGCGTTGTTCAGCGCCGAGGCGCACGCGAAGGCTCCCGTGATGATGAACCAACTCATCGCCGTTCCCAGCCAGGCGCCGATCAGGTAGTGCGCCGGCACGACGTTGAAGTTCAGGTAGTCGACGGCCACCTTGCCGCCGAACACGGACGTGGTTCCATTGCTCAGTGCGTCGAACGCCTGGTTGCCCGTGCCGTACGACGTCACCGATGCCCAGGATGCGAGCGTGTAGAGCACGCCGACGAAGATGCACGACACGTAGACCGCGATCGGGATCGTGCGGTGCGGGTTCTTGGACTCTTCCGCGTAGTTTGGCGCGGCCTCGAACCCGACCCATGACCAGAAGGCGATGAAGATGCCAAGACCGAAGGCGATTCCCTTGAACCCGTTGATGGGATTGATCGGGGCCAGCGAGACGCCGTTGTTTCCGCCCTGTCCGAACACGCCGATCGTGAAGATGCCGATGATGGCAAGCTCGCACAGCAGCGCGACGCCCAGGATCTGTGCCGAGAGCTTGATGTCGAAGTAGCCGAGCAGCATGATGCCGAACGTGCCGACCAGGGCGATATAGATCCACGAGACGTGGTACCCGTTCTGGAGCAGCTTGTTCTGGGCGAACGCTGCGAAGCCGCCGATCAGCGACGCGCCGAACAACGTGTAGGCGGCGGCCAGCGAGAGGCCCGACATCAGCCCGAGCGGACGCCCCAAGCCGTGGCTGACATAGGTGAACATGCCGCCGGCAGCTCGCAACTTCTTCGCCATCTGTACGTAGCCGACCGAGAAGATGGTCAGCACCACGGTTGCGAACAGGAAGCCGGCCGGCGTGCCCTTCTCGTTGCCTGCGCCGACCGAGAACGGAAAGTTGAACATGAAGACCGCGAGCGGGGCCGAGCCTGTCACGCACAGGAACAGCACCTGCAGGAGACTGAGGGAGCCACCCTTGAGCTTTTCGACGTCGGCGCGATCGTTGACGTCGAGCGAGGTGACGGTGCCCTCGTGGTGCATCGAGGGGTGTCCGCCTTCTGTACTTGCCATCACACCTCCAAGAGATGTACGGGGGTTGGCCGCGGCGCCGGTTGCGCCGCGCGCGGAGTGTCGCCAAGGGCTGCAGATCATCCTTCGTCATGACCTGCTTGTCCAGCGAACGGCTGCGGGTTCGGCCACCTCCTTCCGGCGTCGGCGACTCTCGTTGGGAAAGTTGTCAGACAGCTGAGAGGCACTTTGTACCACTTGCGGCGCCGCGATGCACGTCGATCTCAGCCGGCGAGCACCTGATCTGTGGTGCGATCCCCTGTCCCGAGCGCTTCCACGAGCAGGCGGGTGACCTCGGTCCGCCAGCGATCGCGGTCGAGCAGCGGCGGCCGAAGGCGGCGCCGCTCGAGGGCGAACGAGGCCTTCGCCAACCCGTCGAAGGCCGCGATCACGTCGATTACGCGATGGTACGCCTCGCGGCCGGCGACCCCACTCACCCATGCGCGTGCATGCTCGTCGTCGGGGAATTGGCCTTCGCTGACCCCTTGCCAGTAGGCCTGCTGGAACAGGCACCCCGCGTCGCCCCGCTGTGTCCAGCAACCGGAGACGAGCTCGCGTTCACCCGCCTCGAGGCCTCGCAGGGAGAGCTGCAGCAGCCGGCGGCCGCCGGCGTGCTCGGCGAGATCCGCCAGTGCCTGTCGCAGGTCGCCCTCTTGCGGTGTCATGACCCCTCCTCGTTGCGGATGCGTGAGCGCCACTATCGCACGATGCCGCGTTCGATCAATGTGGCCGCCGTTGCAGCTGGGCCGGCCTCGGCTACCTCGGCGCAATCACCTCCACCGAGCTGCCCAGCAGCGCTGGATCCCGGCCCTGAACGCGCACGACGATCCGCACCCGATCGGCGCGGAAGCGGTCGTGCGAGTGCTCGAACGCCCGGCCCTCCCCGTCCCAGGCCGTGCGCTGGATCGAGACCAGCGGTGCACCGGCCCGGACGCCCAGCACACGGGCCTCGGCCGCAGTCGCGCCCACAACCTCGAACCGCTCCTCGGCCTCGCCCGCCTGCAGCGCGTACTCTCGCTCCAGCAGCTCGTACAGCGAGCCCGAGAGCGACCGGTCGAGCAGCCCGGGAAACCGGTCGGCAGGGAACCGCGCCCGCTCCAGCGAGATCGGCTGTCCATCCGCCAGCCGCACCCGTACCAGCTCCAGCACCAGCGTGCCCTCCGGCACGCCCAGGGCCCCGGCCGTCTTGCCGTCGGCGCCCAGCGTGGCCGTCGAGAGCACTCGGGCGCTGGATTGGAATCCCTGCCGGCGCAGGTAGGCGGGCAGGCCGGTGAGGCTGGTCAGGTCGCGCTCGACCCGCCGCTCGGAGGCGAAGATGCCGCCGCTTCTTCCCCGCACGCGGTGCACCACGCCGGCCGTCTCCAGCGCGTCAAGCGCCGCCCGCAGCGTCGATCGGCTGACGCCGAGCCGCGCCGCCAGCTCGCGCTCGGCGCCGAGGCGCTCTCCGGCAGCGGGACGGCCAGCCGCGATCTCGCCGGCCAGACGGTCGCGTAACGCCGCCGCGCCCGGGCCGAGCGGCGCCAGGCCAGTGGGAGCGCCGGGAACCGGGTCGCGCACCTACACCGCCTGCAGGGCGGCCAGGGACTCGGGCACGGTCTGACCGCCGTCCACCACGATCGTCTGGCCGGTGATGTACGCCGCCTCGTCGGTGGCCAGGAACAGCGCCGCCGCGCCGATCTCCTCGACCGTACCCAGTCTGCCCAGCGGTATCGAGGCCTCCATCGCCGCGCGGTACTCGGGCCCCAGCTCGTCCAGGCCCTCCGATACGACGTTGCCCGGCAGCACGGCGTTGATCGTGATCCGCTTGGGCGCCAGCTCGATGCAGGCCGTGCGCAGAAATCCGAGCTGGGCGGCCTTGGTGGCGCCGTAGTGCGACCAGCCGGGAAATCCGGTGATCGGGCCCGTGATCGAGCTGGTCAGGATCACCCTGCCGTGGCCGCTTCGCTCGAGCTGCGGCAGACAGGCCTTGACGCTCAGCATGCAGCCCTTGACGTTGGTGGCGAAGATCTCGTCGATGTCCTGCTCGGTCATCTCGACCAGCTTTTTGTCGGGGAACACGCCCGCGTTCGCACAGAGCACGTCGATGCCGCCGTGGCGCTCGGCCACCTCGGCCGCCACCCGCTCGCAGTCGGCAGCCAGCGCCACGTCGCCGCGGGCGAAAGAGACCTCGCCGCCTTGGCCGGACAGCTCGCGCGCGGCCGCCCCACCGACCTCGGCATCGCGGCCGCTGACAACGACGTTGGCGCCGGCCCGCGCGAACACCCCCGCGATGCCCTTGCCGATGCCCTTGGTTCCTCCGGTGACGAGCACCGTACGGCCGGCGATCGGTGTGAACATCATGCCTCTCCTCCTGTGGGACGTCTAGTTGTAGTGCCTAGGCACGTTGTTCGGCCTGTAGTGTTGTGAGCCGGTGTCCGGGTGGCTGGTGGGCGAGGCTGCCGTGTGGTCGGTGGTGATTGTAGTAGTCGAGCCAGCCGGGCAGGCTGTGGGTGCGTTCGGC
>JBBQUW010000042.1:0-23080 GCA_038212095.1 Gaiellales bacterium
GACATGGGGGAGCAGTTCCGAGCGGACGTAGCCCCGCACCTGCGAGCCGCGCCCACCCCACCTCCGGGCCTTCAGCGAGCCATCGCCGAAATGCCGCAGTGCGCGGCCGAGCTTCGTTTCACCCGACCGCGACGCCGTGAACTTGCCTTCTCGGTCCGTCTCCACCCAGCCTGCCCACGGGCCGGACTCGTCCGCCTCCACCATCCGCAGAATCAGCTCCGTGCTGGGCATCCGCTCCTCATCTCCGAGCGCTTGCCAGACCGCCGCCAGGACACGTACCTGGTAGCTCGCCTCCACGCCGTGCCCGGATAACGCCAGGCACGCCGTATGGACGCGGGTCGGCCAGTCACCACCAGCTTCGTGGGCGATGGTGAACAGGGGCCGCCACTTATCGCGCTCCCGGTTGCGGACAGGGAACACCTCGCGGGCCAGCTTCACTCGGAGCCGCCCGGTCTCCGCGATCCACCCCGCCCATGCCTCGTATTGGTCGACGATCGGCTGTGCCTCCAGCCCTACATCCTCTTCATCGAAATCCTCGACCGATTCACCGGTCGATAGTCGTTCCATCCGCAACCGGATACAGCGGCTGAGGGTCGCCTCGGGGAGGGTGTCGCCGATCCCGATCAGCACCTTCGGGCCGTACACGTTGAACGCGCGCACCTCATGGCCCGGCCCGGAGCACTTCAACGCCGGCATGCCACGCTTGAACCCCGCGTTAAACACCGTCTTTAGCTCCGGCGCCGCCGGGTCGTCGTTCTTCCCACGAGAAAACACGCCGTCTATCTCGTCATAGATCAGCGTCGTAGTCTCATCCTCAAGGCTACGGATCAGCGCCGCGGGCGTCGCCGTCGACGCCTTCAACGCCTTACGTACAAGCATCCCGATCACCTCTTCACCCAGCCGCGTCTTCCCGCACTCCTTATCCGGGGCGGTGATGAACATGTACGGCGTTGTGTTCCACTCCGACGCCGGCCATGAGTGCGCGATCCACAGCGCAACAGTGTCGGCCTGCTCGGGTGTGATGCCAGCGTATCGACGGACGAACACGACCGTCTCATCCAGCAGTTCGGCCAACTCAACTCCGGTGGGGTTCATGCCGCACCTCGCTCGTCGTAGCGCCACGAGCAGCGTCGACGAGCCCACGAGACACGTCTCCGCTCGCCTTCCTCACACCGATCACAGATACCAGCCCAGCGGTCATACGAGCGGCCGTCGAACACGAGCTCCAGGTCGACCGCGACCACGCCGCTGTCGTCGCAGGTCTCACACGACCCGAACGAGGTGATGTTCCTGATCATGGTGATCATGAGACCACCGCCTGCCGCGTTACCCGGTGCGACGCCCCGTCAGCGGCCCCAGGGCCGCCGCTACTACTGGATCCTGGTTTGCCGCTGCTGCTCCGCGATCGTGACGCCTGCCGAACTACCCGCCGACTCGACCGAACCCGACCCGACAAGGATGCCCGCGGCGATCGCGCCACACGCGAACAGACTTGCAGTCGACTCTTCCGCAGCATCGCATCCGCTCGGAAGATGTCTCGCCGCAACCGCGCTACCTGCGCGACCTGCCGCTGATACGACCGCGTCTCCGCCTCACGCTCCCCGTCGCTCAGCGCCACCCAACGCGCCTGCCGCCAACGCGGCGTCTCATCCTTCAACCTCTCACCGAGCGCGTTGAACCGAAGGCACGCCCGATGGTTGGGGTCGATCTCGTGAAGCGCGGTCGCCGCTCTCCACGCCTGCGTCCTCACCAAGCGCGCCACCGTGAACGTCCGCTCGATCTCGGCCACTGATCCACCGAGTCCCACGTCGAGCGCTCGCTCGAATCGGTCACACTCCCAGTCACAAGCGTCCGCCAACGCCTCAGCGTGTGCGGCTTCGACTAGCTCCGACTCCATCATTCACCATCCTGACTATTGTTTCCCGGTTCGTCTGGTGAGACACCCGGCTGTACGTTCCCATCCTATAGCGCGGTGCCGGACAGGGGTTCAGTGGTCTTTCTTCTTCGCACGGTGGTCTATCTGTTACGGCGAGAAGGTGGGCGCGCACACGACCCGGGAACAACAGTCAGGAAGACCCAGATCGTGTGGCGCCACAACCCACTCACCCAACGCCGGGCACCACCCCGACGTATCAAAGTGGATTCTACCCGCTACCGAGCTGCTCCCGGTCGCCACGCAGATACCGCGATCAGCTCGTCGGCCTTGCGTACCCCGCGCCAAGCAGAGCAGCATGAGGCGGGTCGGGGACTCGCGCTCCGGCATCCCAAGCGGAACCATGCTCATCGCGCCACTCCCGCCACTCGGCGAGCAGAGCATCCGCCGCCGCCGCGTCACCGTGGCAGCTGCGCAACGCCGTCGAGCGCATCGGCCCCAGCCGCGCGTAGATCGGCGAGATGCCGCCACCCAGCCTCGACCGGCGAATCACACCACACCATCCGCGGTATCAAACTCGTCGGCGTAGGGAGGTGGCGGCACGTCGTCTCCCGCGTCCCACGCCGCGCCATGTTCATCCCGCCACGCCGACCACTCATCCAAGATCTCTCGCACCCGACCCGGCTCCCGCGAATACGGCAACACGTCCAACGACGACGGCCCTCGCCGCGCATACGACTCTGACACCCCGGCACGCTCGGCTCGCCGCTTCACTTACGCCTCCGCCGCAATCCAATGGCATTCGCCACCGGCGGCTCGTCCAAGTCCAGCTGCCGCAGCATCCGCGAGAACACCAGTTCAGCGTCGCGCTTGATCGCCACGGCTGGATGCGTCCTCGGGCCGTACCTGCCGTCGACGGTCAGCCCCTCCCGCTCAATCATCCCGCGAGCAGCGCTCGACCGATCCCAGGCTTCACCCGCCAACGTCAACAAGCGCTGGTGATGCGCCTCCACCACGAAATCCGCGACCACACCGAGCCACCAGGCTTGGGTCTCCGGCTCCAAGTGCCCAGGAGCCCTCGGAACGGTCTCCCCGACGGAGCGCAAACGCTGCTCACTCACGATTTCCCATTTCTATTTCGCCGACACTTGCCAAAGATGAGGCGTCTACGGGGTTTGGAATCGCCCATTCCTTAGAATCCGGGCCTCCGTCCATGGTTCATTCCTCTCTGGGTGGTGTCGGTGGCGGCCCACCATGAGCTAGTGGGCCGCCACCTGATCGCGAGCGCCGCCGCCCCGTGGGGCGGTTTGAGGGGCGGTCGCAACTACTCGGTCGTCGTCTTTCGTGGCACCGTTGGGACGCCATGCAGCGTCTCGGCGTAGCCCCGCTCGTGGGCCTGCTCGGGTGCTGAGGCGACGACGTCGCCGTGAAGGTCGTGGTGCGCGGTGTCGCCATCGGCGACGGGCGCTTCGATCGGGTTCGTGCCCTGTATGCGCTTGCCTGCCATCACTACTCCTCTGTTATGGGCGGATGCCGACGATGCGGACGATCGCGGTTGGGTTGGGTACAACGACGTCCCAACGAGAGATAGCCCGAAGCTCGGCCATGTCCTGGTGGAAGAGTCGGCTGGTGTCGAGCTCGAACTGGACGTCTGCGCGGCGTACAGCGACAACCTGATCAGCCTGATAGACGTATGCGCTCGACGTGTCAGTGCTAGTGCCGCGCGTCTCGGTGATGCTGAGCTGCGAGGTAACGAATACCGGAACGCCGTAGATCGAGCGTCGCGGCTGGCCGGTCGTGTCGAAGCCGACGGCACCCGCCTCGGCGAGCAGTGGCGTCTGATCGCCTGTCAGGCCCGTCTTCAGCTTCGTGAGCGTCGACCAGGTGCGAGGGTTCATGACGATGGCGTCGGCGGTTGCGTTGTTGGCGGCCAGCGTCGCGATCGCGTCGGCGAACGGGTCGAGCGATGTGGGCGTGCCACCGTTCGCGCCGAGCGTCGTCACGGTACCGATGCCCGATACATTCTTGAGCCCCTTGATCTCGGGTGGCGTTCCCGAGCCCTCGAAGAAGCCGAGATCGAGCTTCAGCGCGAGCGAACGAAACAAGTTCATGGTGGTCGACGTGACGACGTCCGGGTTCGAGTCTCGCCGCATCTCGTTCGAGAGCTGGACGAGCGCGGCGAGCTTGCGAGGCGTCGCGATCACCTCAGTGAAGCCGGGGTCGGTCGGTGTGATCGCGGCGCCCTCAGCGACCCACGCGGATGCGGCATCGGCTGTGAGGGTCGGGATGTGCAACGAGCTCGACCCGGTCTGCATGATCTGGAATCCGCTGCGCAGGCCGACACTCGCAGCGGCCAAGCGATCGAACAGCTGGTGTGCGTATTCGGGTGGGACGAGGAACGAACCGCCACCCGTCGACTCGAACACCGAGCGCTGCGCCCAACCGGTGAGGGTCGCGGTCTCGGCCTGGGGGCCGCCGCCGCGCGCCTCTCTCTCGACGGGCAATGCCGCCCGGTTGATGCCCGGGCTTGGCTTCAATGTCTCGCGGGATTCGAGGTCGTCGATCTCACCCGTCAGTCGCTGCGACTGGCGTTCGAGGCGGTCGAATTCTTCGCGTTCCGAGGGGCGTAGGTCGCGACCCTCGCGCTCGCTGGCGCTGACGATCTCCGACATGCGGTCGACGTCGGCCTGGCGCCGATGCCTGCGCGCCGTGATCTCACTTCTACCAGACATGATGTTGCCTCCTAGGGCAGGGATGATTGGATCTCATCCGGCCCAGTTCAGCTGCCCATGCGGGCGGCCTCGTGTCCGGTGCTGACCATCGACTCCAACTGCAGCCCCCTAGAGGCTTGTGGAGATCGGCGGTCATCCTAAGTATAGACCTGCGCTACCCGGCGCGGAGATCGCGCACCGCAGCATCCGCCGTTGCGCGCAGCTGGTACTCGACCAGCTCGAACGTCGTCCCGTGGACGCGGAGGTATTCATGGTCGATCGTGACGCCACCGGCCGCGACCTCGCGCTCCCACATGTTGCGGCTGCGGTCGATCTCCAACGCCAACTCCTGATCATCCATATGCGAACGCTATCAGCCGCCCGCGACACGAATACACTTCCCGGGTGGACGTCGACGTGATTCGCGGGACGCGCTGCTATAGCCTCGACGCGACGCCGCTCCCCGTCGCGCCACCCGGCCCCTGCCGCAGGTGTGGTTGTCGCCTCAGCTGCTACCGAGAGGCCACTGAGAGGCTGTGTGCGCCCTGCTCACCCAACGCCGGGCTCGTCACCAAGATGACACCAGCGGCCAGAGGCAGCGTCAGCACAGCGGTCATGGCCGCGCTCGCCAGTGGGCCGCACACACGCTCCCAGCTCTGCGAGCGGACAGGGCACCCGGGGTCGAGCGTCAAGGCCGCGCTTCGGGTGTTGCGCGCGAGTGGCGCAGTCACCAGCACCGTCGGAACCCGCCAGCCCGTCTACACGCTCACGGCCGGTCGGCAGGCGGGGCCATGAGCCGCGTCCATACCAGCCGATACGTCACCCTGATCACGATGCTGGTACTACTCGCTCGGTGAGACGCCGGGCGGGGCGCGTCGAGGAGGTCGCGCCCACACCCGGCCTTCGTCCCACACACCGTCGCTATCGGCACGCGCGGCACGCGGGTTGAGACTGCCCTGGCTAATCCCAGCGCAAGGGTCTGCCGATATTCACACCATGTCCCACCGCCAGCCCTTCGCGGCAAGCCATGCGACATGCGCGCGCTGCAAGCGGCGCGGCGTGGTAGTCAGACACCGGGTGCGCCTTCGCTGGGTGAACCTCTGCGCCGTGTGCGCTGGGTTCGGCGGACGGATCCTCATACGCTGAGATCATGCTTGCGGGTGACCAGCCGGGCGAGGCGCCTGAAGCACCCCGCCCGGCCCCACACACCGTCGCTATCGGCACGCGCGCCGTGCCGGTTGAGGCATCAATCCGAGCAGCGCAACTCGCGCGGAGCTTTGGGGCTCGCTGGCGAGGGATAGAGGACTCTGCATTCCAGCCTCGTAGTCTGGACGGATGTGTGTCCCAATATGTAGTTAGGGGAGGCGGAGCCGGTGAGCATTGGAGCATCTCTCGTGTTGATAGCAGTGGGCGCGGTCATACGCTGGGCGGTGAAGATCCACTGGAAAGCGAACACCGTGAACTGGAACCTGATCGGCGACATCTTGATCGCAGTGGGCGTACTCGGACTCCTGATCTCACTATTCTGGATGGCGAACAGCAACCGCCGCACCGTCGTCGCCGATCGTCGCGACGACATCCCACCAACGCCACCAACGCCCTAAAAAGCGAGGGCCGAGGAGAGCCTCCATGTAGGCTCTCCTTCGTCTGGTGGTCGGCGTCTTCTCCACGGGCGATGCCGGCCACCGGGCATCGCCCCTGACGAGGCCCGGGGAGCACCGGAGGCAGTACGACTCGCCCGCCACGAGCGCAACCCTGCGCGCTTCCGTGACGCGACTGTCCCATCGGCTGTCCCAAATGGTGGCGTCTCCGTGTCAACCATGCGGGCTAGAGTCATGCGGATGAAAGGACTTGAACCTTCACGACCTTACGGCCACACGGACCTGAACCGTGCGCGTCTACCAATTCCGCCACATCCGCGTGGGTGGAGGGGGGATTCTAGCGAGGGTTGCAGGCACCCGTGAGTAGGTGCGACGCCTCGTCCTCGGAGTAGCCCAGCTCGGCCAGCACGTGGGCGGCGTGCTCGCCCAGCATCGGTGGCGGCATGCGGCTGCCGGGGCGCAGCTCCTCGAACCGCATCGGCGAGCGCACCAGGTCGATCTCGCCGGCCGCGGGATGCTGCGTCGTCTCGATCATGTGTGCCGCCGGGCCGGCGAACGCCTCCGGGATGGTCAGCACCGGGCCGCCGGGAACGTGGGCTCGCTCGAGCACCTGCGCCCACTCGGCCACGGACCGGTCGGCGATCAGCGTGCGCAGCTCGGGCACCAGCACGTCGCGGCCCTCGACCCGGCCGGAGTTTGTCTGCCAGCGGGCGTCGTCGGCCAGGTCGGCACGCCCGGCCTCGCGGCAGAAGCGGCGGTAGTGGTCGTCCGTGCCCACGGCCAGGTTGATGAAACCGTCGCTAGCCTGGAACGTCTCGTATGGCACTATTGAGGGATGGGCGTTCCCCAGCCGCTGAGGCTCGATGCCGCCCATCAGCCAGTCGCCGGCCCGGTTTGCCAGCCATGCCACCTGCGCGTCCAGTAGCGAGACCTCGCAGGCTCGCCCGACGCCGGTCGCGTCACGCTCGACCAGCGCCGCCAGCACCGCCGAGCTGGCGAACAGCCCGGCCACGATGTCCGAGATGGCAACGGCCACCTTCATCGGATCGCCGTCGGGCTCGCCGGTGATGCTCATGATGCCGCCGATGCCCTGCATCAGGAAGTCGTAGCCGGGTCGCTCCGCGTCCGGCCCATCGGAGGGGTAGCCGGCGATCGTGCAGTGCACGGCGCGCGGGTTGAGCGCGTGCACCGACGCGGCGTCGACCCCGTAGCGCGCGGCCGCCGCGGGCAGGAAGTTGTGCAGCACCACGTCCGCCCAGGCGATCAGCCGCCGCACCACCTCACGCCCCGACTCGTCGCCGAGGTCGACCGCGATCGAGCGCTTGTTGCGGTTCACCTGCATGAAGTACGCGCTCTCACCGCCCCGAAACGGCGGCCCCCAGCGCCGGCTTCCATCGCCCTCGCCGGGACGCTCGACCTTGATCACGTCGGCGCCCAGGTCGCCCAGCATCATCGTGCAGAAGGGGCCGGCCAGCACCTGGGTGAGATCGAGGACGCGGAGCTCGGTGAGCGGCAGGGGGCGGCTGGGCACGGCCGAGGGATCGTAGATCGCTACGCGGCGATCGGGATCGTGAACTCGACCGTCGTCCCGTTGCCCGGCGTCGAGCGGATCGAGAAGGCGCCGTTGACGAGCCGGATCCGTTCGCCGACCGCGTCCAGCCCCAGATGCAGACGCATGCGGCTGCGGTCGAGCCCCACCGCGACGTCGAAGCCGCGGCCATCGTCGCTCACGGTGCCGTGGATCGCCCCGTCCCGCTCCACCAGCACCAGCTCAACCAGCGTGGCCTGGGAGTGCTTGCGAGCGTTCGCGATCGCCTCCTGCACGATCCGGTACGTGAGGTCCTCCGTGGCGCGCGGGTAGCGGGTCAGCCGCGCCTCGATCGTGGTGGCGAAGCCGGCCTCCTCGCCGGCCTGTTCGGCCAGCTCGCGCACGGCGATCGCCAGCCCGCTCTGCTCGAGCAGCGGTGGCCGCAGCTCGAACATCAGCCGCCGGGTTCGCTCGGTCGCATCGGCCAGCGTCTGGCGGGCCGTCTCGGCCGCGGCGCGGGTGGTGGCCGGGCGCCCGTCGTCGATCGACCGCACCAGCCGGTCGAGCGAGAGCAGCGTTGCCGTCATCACCTGGACGGTGTCGTCGTGCAGCTCGGTGGCGATCCGCGCTCGTTCGTCCTCCTCGGCCCGCACGATCTGCGAGATCACCGATTGGCGCCGGTGCTCGGTCGCGAGCAGCATCTGCTCGACCCGCTTGCGCTCCGTGATATCGAGCATCACTCCCTGCACCAGCAGGTGCCCCTCGCTGGTCTCGAACAGCGGCGCCGAGCGGTCATCGACCCAGACGATGCGGCCGTCGCGGGCAACCAGGCGGTAGTCGCCGCCATGATCCGTGCCGTCGCGGCGGCCGGCCGACCAGGCCGCCACCACCCTGTCGTGATCGTCTGGGTGCAGCCGCTTCGACCACAGCTCCGGATCATGCGTCCACTCCGCTGCGCTGTAGCCGACCAGCGCCTCGAGCTGGGGGCTGATGTACAGCGGGTCGCCGCTGTCGGCGGCGTCGACGTATGTCACCGCCGGCACCTGTTCCACCAGCAGGCGGTAGCGCGCCTCGGCCAGCTCCATCTGGGCCCGTGCCAACTCGCGTTCGCGCCAAGCGCTGGCCAGCACCATGGTGGTGACCGAGATCACGGCCGTGAAGCCGGCGGTGATCGCCAGCGCGTGGTCGACGTTCGCGACCGCGAACGGCCCGTTGCCATTTGCGGTGGCAGCGATCGTGATCGCCGAGACAAGCGATGCCGCGGCGGCCGCGCCGCGTGTCCCGAACCGCATCGCAGCCCAGAGCAGCGGTGGGAAGACGACGTACGGCGCCTGCGCCCAGCTGAAGAAGCTCAGCAGGCCGGCGCCGGCGAGCACGGCGGCCAGCAGCGCGACTTCGGGAATCCGCCCAGCCGAGAGCCGCGTCCGCGACATGGTCAGGGTCAGCGGCGCAAGCATCAGCACGCCCGAGGCGTCACCCGCCCAGCCCACCCACCAGCTGTGCCAGAACTCGCCGACCTCAATCGTCCCTCCGACCACGAACACCGTCGTGATCATGGTGGTCGCCAGGGCGGGGCTGACGATCGCTCCCAGCGCGGCCAGTGAGAGCACGTCGCGCGTCCCTTCGAGGCGGTCGGAGAAGCCCGCGCGGCGCAGCAGCCACGCACCCAGCGTTGCCTCCACCACAGCACCCGAGGCCGCTCCAGCCGCCGAGAGCGCACCCAGTCCGCTGTCGGGCACCGTTAGCAGCGCAGCCACCAGCACGGCCGGCCACAGCCGGTACCCGCCCAGCAAGATCGCCGCCAGTGCGATGCCGGTGGGCGGCCAGACGGCCGAGATGCCGCCCGCCAGTCCGGATAGCTCGATGCCGACGCGCGCGCCGGCGTAGCAGCCGGCGGCCGTGAGGACGAGCTGGAGTGCGTATCGACGACGGGTGGGCATCCGTTCGTAGCCCACACTACCCAGCCGCGACCCGCCTCGCCCTCCCCGTACCGCGGTAGTCGCCCTACTGCCGAACCCAGGCTAATCCGACGCTGCGACCAACTTCTCGACCTCGGCCAGCGCCCACGCCGCGTGGTCGTCCGCCTTGACGCCGCGCTTGGCGGCCACCAGTCGGCCGACACCATCGATCACGAAGCCGGAGCGTTTGATGCCCATCGAGGTCTTGCCGTAGTTGGTCTTCTCCACCCAAACGCCATACGCCGTTGCCATCGTGTGGTCGGGATCAGCCAGCAGCGGGAACGGCAGCGAGTGCTTCTGCTTGAACGCGCGGTGCGACTCGGCCGACTGTGGGCTGACGCCCAGCACGGTCGCGCCCAGCCGTCCGAACTCTGCCCATCTGTCGCGGATGGCGCACGCTTGGCGGGTGCATCCGGGCGTGTCGTCCCTGGAATAGAAGTAGATCACCACCGGCCCGCCCCGCAGGCTCTCCAGACTGATCGTGTCACCCCCGTCGGATTCAAGCGCGAATGAGGGTGCCGCCTGACCGATCTCTTCCACGCCGCGTACTGTACCGCGATGAACCCGTTCGCCCCCCTTCGAGACAGGGACTTCCGGCTCTACTTCGTGGGCGAGGCGCTCTCGTTCTTCGGGTCAGGTCTCTCGCTGGTGGCGCTCAACTGGTACCTGCTGGATCGCACCGGGTCGACCTCTGCGGTGGGCGCCTACTACGGCGTCGCGCTGGGCGCCGGCCTGGTGGCCTACCCGCTGGCCGGCCCGATATCCGACCGCTATCCGCGCCGCGTGGTGGCGATCGCGGCAGATCTGATCCGGTTGCTGTCGGTGGGATCGTTGGCGGCGCTGTCCTGGTTCGGCGATCCACCGCTGGCGGCAATCTACGTCTCGGGTTTCGTCACCGGGCTCGGTTTCGCGCTGTTCTTTCCGGCCATCATCGCGTTCCTGCAGGAGATCGTCAGCGGCGAGAACCTGGTGGCCGCGAACGGCCTCAGTGAGGTCACCACCCAGACCGGCAACGTCACCGGCGCCGCTGCGGCCGGCGTGGCGCTGCAGCAGCTCGGGCTGGCCGGAGTGCTGACGATCGACGCGGTCACCTACGCCGTCTCGGCGCTGGCGCTGGCTGCCGTGCGCCATCGCTCCAGCCGGGCGGCCGGCCACGCGCCCTTCCTGGCAATGCTGCGCGAGGGTGCGGCATATTTGCGCGCGCACCCGGCGGTGGCTGCGTTCGGCGTCGTCAGCATCGTGCCGACCGTCGCCACGATCACCTCGAACGTCGTTCTCGTCGCGTACGTGCTGCGAGTGCTGCAGCGCGACGCCACCATCTACGGCGTGATCGATATGACCTACGGGCTGGGCGCGATGGCGTCCGGTTTCCTGGCTGCGCTGGTGGTGATCCGGCTGGGACAGTGGCTGGCCATGGGCGGCTTCCTGGGCTTCGCTGCAGTGGCGTACGCCGCGTTCATGCTCCGCCCACACGGCCTGGCGGTGGTGTTCGCGCTGGCGGCGATCGTCGGCTTCTGCTCGTCGGCGTTTCGGGTGACCGCCAACGCGACGCTGATGCAGATCGTGCCGGGAGCGGTGATGGGCCGCACGGCCGCCGCGTTCGGCATCAGCACCACGCTGCTTCAGGTGGCGGCTGCGATCGCGGTTGGTCCGCTGATCGACCACGCCGGCGCGGGTGCCGGGTTCGCGATGCTGGCGGGCATGGTGGTCACGGCAGCGGTGGTGCTGTGGCTGGCCGCACCCAGGCTGCGGCAGCCGGTCGAGATCGCCTGATAGCGTGGTCGGCGATGCCAGAGCTCCACATGGTGGTGGGATCGCTGCTGATCCTCTGCAACGCCGTGGTGGCGGTGTGGGGGTACGTTGCCTACCGTCGCAACGCGCCGCCGGGGCGGTTCTACATGCACGCGCTGGCGCTGGCGCAGACGTCGGTGATCGCCCAGGCCACGCTCGGGCTGGTGCTGGTGTCCCAGGGACATCGTCCCGGCGACAAGCTGCACTTCGCCTACGGACTGATCCCGCTGCTGGCGATAGCCTACCCGTATGCTCTACGGGGTGAGGATGGACGCAAGAACCTGCTCTACTTCGCCGCCGGCTCTGCGATCGTGGCCGCGCTGGGTGTGCGCGCGTACATGACGGGGCCCGCCTGATGCCAGAGCGAGACACCCTGCGCGGGTTCGCGATCATCATCGCCGTGGCGCTGGTGGCGACGGTGACGTGGAGCGTCTCCTCACAGGTGCTGGCCGCGATCCAGGGCGCGATCGGCCTGATCTTCATCTGCCTGATGTGGTACTTCGGCTACGGCTGGTATCACCGAAACCGGATGGCGATCTCACTGATGCCGGATCAGCAGCGGCTGATTCTGTACGGCGGGCTGGCTGCGGTCACGATCTCGGCCGCCCTCTACTCGCTGTCGCGGTTCAACCTGATCACGCTGGGCGCGTTCGGCATCCCGGTGCTGGCGGTCTTCTTAGGTGGGCTGTTCGCCATGTACTACGCCTGGAACGAGTCGAAGCGGTACTACCTGTAGCAACGGGAACCGTTCCGCGATCGCGTCCGTCCTATCGCGAAACGCCGATCAGGTGAGGTGCGTTCGTGTCCGGTCGATGGATTGTGTCTCTGCCGCTCATCCTCCTGGCGGGTGGCTGCCTCGGCAGCGCCAACGGAAGCCAAGGGGTACCAAGCGGGTCGGTGGCCACAGAGTCGACCGTCCATCAACAGCCGGTGCCGATAGGCGGGGACCGCACTGCCGTGTTCATTCGCTATCGCCGCACGAGTTGGCCGTCATTGCCCGAGCTCTGGACGTCGCAGCAGGGGGTTCTCCGCCGCCGGGTCACCCTACCGCCGAAGATCCAGGTCAACTCGCCGATGCTCTCGCCGGACGGCAGAATGGTCGCGTTCGACGACGCGCAGGTGTACGGCGACGGCGCGGAGGCGATCGTCGTGGCCCGTCTCGAAAGCGGCATCGTGACGCCGCTGCTGCGGGGAGTGAACCTGACAGGCGCGCTGATCTGGTCGCCCGATAGCCGGCGGCTGGCGTACTCGGCCTGGACGGGCAAGCCGGGCGGACCGTGCCTGTATGTGATCTCGGTACGAACCGGGCGCGTCACCCGGGTGACGTCGCACCCGATCCGCGCCCGCGACGCGAGCCCCGTCTGGACGCCCGATGGCCGGTCGCTGCTGTTCGTCCGCGGCACTCCCACCGGGCAGCGAACGCTGCTGGTCAACGTGCACACGCACGCGCTCCGCACGCTTCCCGCCGCCGCCGATCGTCCGGACGTGTTCAATCTCAGCTGGCAGCCGCACGGCGATCTGATCGTGGGCCAACAAGGAGCGTCGGACATGTCCCCGATCGTCGTTGCGACCGTGAGATCGGCGGGCTTCGCTCCGCTGTCCCCGAAGCTGGAGGGGGCGCCGATCGGCTGGTCATCGGACGGGCGCTTCCTGCTCGTGCGGCAGATCCCGGCGCCCTCCTCACCGTCGTCTGGCCCACTTCTGTCCCTGCCGCCCCCGCCCTCCTGTGCGGAGCTCGTCACCTACGACGTCCAGACCAGGACGAGCGCCCGGATCGCCTGCGCGGGGCCGGCCACCTGGGAGCGTGGGGTCGACCGTGTGATGTTCACGTGGCTGCAGAGCACGGGCGGCATGATCACCGAGGGGACACGGGCGCCGCTCTGGAGCATCGCCGCCACCGGTAGCGACCGTCGCCTGATCACCCGCAACTCGGCGTTTACGGCACTGCCGACGCTGTCGGTATCCGCCGGCGGCTGACGGACGCGGCGCGCTACGCTGCGGCCATGTGCAGATCAATCAGACCCCTTCATAACTACGAGCCGCCGGCCACCGCCGACGATGTCGACGCCGCTGCACTGCAGTTCGTGCGCAAGATCAGCGGCATGACGAAGCCGACACGTGGCAACGAGGAGGCGTTCGACCGCGCTGTGGCCGCGATCGCCGCCGCCTCGAACCGGCTGCTCGACGAGCTCGTCACGAGCTCGCCGCCCAAGGACCGGGCGCGCGAGATCGAGCGGGCCCGCGAGCGCGCAGCCGTGCGTTTCGCGACCAGCGCCTGACGCGCGCCGCTAGCTGAGAAACCGCTGCGCACGGTCGAGCTCGGCGTGCGCAGCGTCCGCCTGCTCGCGCAGCCAGGCAACTGCATCGTCACCGACCGGTAGGTGCAGCGGCGCTCCACGCACCGTGGCAGCGCGCACGATCGCCTCGACGGCGGCCGCCGCCGGCTGGCCCTTCTGCTGGGTGGTGGCCAGGAACTCCTCCAGCTCGGCGTGCAGGGCGGCGTAGTGCCCGCTGGGGTCGCTGCCGGCGGCGCGCCGCGTCTTGTCGCTGATCGCGGTTCCGGCGAACAGGCCCGGCTCGACGATGACCACCCGCACCCCGTCCGGCGCGAGCTCCTCGGCCAGCGACTCGCCGGCGCCGCCCAGCGCCCACTTCGATGCGCAGTATGCGCCGAAGCCGGCCGCTCCCACGCGTCCCGATATGCTCGAGACCAGCACCACGACGCCGCGTGCTCGGCGCAGGGCCGGCATCACGGCGCGCACCAGCCCAAGCGTTCCCACAAGGTTCACCTCAAGCTGCTCGCGCAGCTCGGCCGACATGATCTCCTCCAGCGGCCCCGACAGGAAGTAGCCGGCGTTGCAGACCAGCGCATCCAGCCGGCCGCGCCGTTCGTTCAGCGATCGCCCCAACGCCTCTATCTCGTCCTCGGCGCGCAGGTCGAGGCGGGCCGGCTCACAGCCCGGAGGCGCCTCGCCGGCACCGCCGCGAACGGTGCCGATCACGCTCCAGCCGAGCTCGACCAGCCGCACCGCGGCATCCCGGCCGAGGCCGGACGACGTGCCGGTGACGAGCGCAACCCGCTGGCGTGGCGGAGTCAACTGGGCGGTGTCAGGCGTCCACCGGCGAGGCGGACGCGGTCGCTCCCAGGCTGGCGAGCACGGTGCGGATATCGCCGGCCGAGCAGGTGAAGATGGGCGTGTCGCGTTCGGTGTAGCGGCTGGCCTCGGTCTCGCGCAGCGTCATCATCAGATCGAGGAAGTCGCCGACGAAGTCGGTCTCGAACGCCACCACGAACTCTTGATCGTCGATCCCGAACGAGTAGGTCGTGTTGATCTTGACCGTCGGGAACTTGTGGCCGGTGGCGATGTGCTCGTTCATGATCCCCTGGCGGGCCGGCTTCGAGAGCTGGTACCAGGCGCGCGTCTTGACCATCGGGTAGATCAGCAGGTACTTCGATTCGGCGTTCCACATGATTCGGCCGCGCTTGTGCATCGAGCGGCCCTCGCCCTTGACGTACTGCGAGCGGCGGGTCATCGAGAGGTAGGCGTACGGCGTGTCGAGGTGTTGGCCGAGTGCCGAGCCGTGCAGGGCGGTGGCCAGCTCCTGGAAGTCCTCCAGCCGCTCGGACACCTTCCACAGCATGAAGTCGGCGTCCGGCCGGATGCCGAACATGGTGTACGGACGGATCGGGAACCGCTCGCCCTGCTCGTCGACGATCACCGCGAACTCGGCCAGCGCCTGCTCGCGTTCGGCCTCGGGCAGTGCGCGGAAGCTGCGGGCGAGCTTGTAGAACGAGAAGTGCACGAACTGGCGATCCTCGCCGGCCGAGTTGTTGCTCGCTGCGCCGTTCTGCTCGCTCATGGTTGCGATGGTAGCAGCGGCTGATCGGCGGTGGTTCGTGACGCGTTTGGCACGCCTTCGGTCTGGCTTCGTAACGTCGGCGGGCCGTAGCGTGAGGCGATGACCTTCACCTCGCGACAGCACGGCCAGGCCGCCGTCGAGACGGCTGCACTGCTGCCCGCCCTGCTGGTGGCCGCGCTGGGCTGCTGGCAGGGGATGCTGGTCGGTTGGACGGCGGTTTCCGCCGCCCATGCCGCTCGCGCCGCCGCCCGTGCCGCGATGGTGGGCGAGCGTCCCGCCGCCGCGGCCGCAGCCGCCCTGCCCAGCTCGATGCGTTCCGGCCTGACGGTGCGTGGCGACCACGGCCGCATCCGCGTGCAGGTGCACGTGCCGACGGTGCTGCCGGGGTTCGACATGACGATGCAGGCCGCGGCCGACCTCGTCCGCCAGTGACGGGGCAGCGGGCACAGGCGAGCGTCGAGATCGTCGGCTGCTGCGTGCTGTTGGCGATCGCGGCGATCGCCGTCGTGCAGGTACTGGCGATCGGGCGGGCACGGCTCGAAGCCGAGCGGATCGCCGACCAGGCGGCGGTGCTGACGGCCGAACGGCGTCCGATCCCCGACGCGCTGCGGTCGCGGGCGTCGATTCGGCTGCAGGGAACCCGTCTCACGGTGAGCGTGCCGCTGGCCGTCGCACTGCCCGGCGCGCCCTCCGAAGCGACAGTGACGACGCGGATCGGGCCGTGAACGAGCGCGGCCAGATCTCCATCGCCACCTGCGGTCTGGTGCTTACCCTGGTGCTCGGCGGAGTGCTGCTGGCCCGGCTCGGCACCGTCGATCGTGCCGGCGGCACCGCACAGCGTGCGGCAGACCAGGCACCGCTCGCAGCGGCGCGCACGATCGCCGCCGACCCCGCCTCGACGCGAGAGCAGCTGTCGGCCGCGGCTGGCCGCTCCGCCGACGCGAACGAGGCGCACCTGGTCTCGCTGCGGCCGGTCACGCGCGGCGGAGTGACGGTCGGCGTCGTCGTCAGCGTCGGCGTGAGCACGGCCAGGGGCGACCGAGTCACCGCCCGCGCAGCTGCCGACGTCACCTTCTCGGCGCAGCCTTCGGAGCGATCGTTCCGGCCGGTCGACCTGTCAGGGCTGACGGGCCGCGCGGCGGTCGTGGCCGCCGCCGAGGCGCAGGTCGGCTGGCCCTACGTGTGGGGAGGCGAGAGCCGTGCCGAGGGCGGGTTCGACTGCAGCGGGCTCGTCGACTTCGCCTTCCAGGCCGCCGGCGCGCCGCTTCCTGGCCGGCCAACCGCCGCCGGTCTGTGGCAGATGGCGCGGCACGTCACGCCCGATCGGCTGCAGCCGGGCGATCTGGTGTTCGGCGGCGCGGCTGCGGGCGCCCCCTACCACGTCGGCATCTACGTCGGTGGCGGGGTGGTGTTGGCGGCACCGCACACGGGTGCCGTGGTTGGGTACGCGCCGCTGGACGCCGGCGGCTGGGATGGCTTCGGCAGTCTGCTCGGTGATGGCGGTGGCATCCAGACCGACGATCCTGTGGCAGCAGCCGCGCGCGAGCGCCAGGTACCCAGCCACGTGCTGCAGGCGGAGCTCGCGATCGGTCTGGCGGCGGATGCCGAGTCGGCGGCGACGGCGCTGGCCGCCGCCCAGGCCAACCACCCCGGCTCGCTGCTCGACGCGCTGACAGAGCAGATCGGCGACCGGTCGCTGGCGGCGCTGGTGCTGGCGAGGGCCAGCGGCCCCGGCCTGGACACCACTAGCCAGATTCGGCTGCGCTCGCTGGAAGCGATCGACGCCGCTTCCGACCCGCCGCCCCTGGCCGCACAGCCGGCCGGCGCGGTACCGGTTGCGAGCGGCGGCGGTTCCCGGTCGAGGGTGACGTTGCTCGACCGGCTGGGAACCGGACTGGGGGTGGGCGAGACCTTGCTGACGCAGCTGGGAGAGCGGGGCAGGGCGATGCCACTGCAGGCGGTGGCCGGCATCCGCAACCTGTCGCGTTTCGGCCTCAGCGGGCTGGGCGCTCTGCTGCCCGACCCCAGTTGGCGCGATGCGAGCAACTTGGCGGGATCGATATGGGATGCCGGCGCGGGCGCACGCGAGCTGATGGCGGCGACCGGCACCGGCGGCGTCGAGCTGTCCGGGTTTGGCCTGTGGGCGGCTCGGTTCAGCCTGCTGGGCGGTGCGCTCTCGACCGGCATGTTCGCCTGGCAGGCGGCCACCGCCCACCGCACCCGCGATCGGGTGGCATATGGCCTGCTGGCGGCCGGCAGCGCCGCCACCACGGCCGGGCTGCTGAGCGGCGGCTCGCTGCTGGCGCTGGGAGCGGCCACCAGCGTGGTGCCACCGGTCGGCCTGGCGCTGATCGCGACCGGCGCCGTCCTCTGCGCTGCCGGCTACCTCGTGCAGCATCCGGCCTGGTGCCGGTCGGCGCTGTCGGCAGGTGGGCGCGCGCTCGACCTGGCCTGGCGCGTGCAGACCGCTCCAGTACGCGTGGCCGCTGCCGCGGCAGGCACCGTGGTGGACGCGGCGAAGTCCGTTGTGGACGCGATCCCCACGCCCTGGTAGACGCACCGCCGCGGCCGCGGGGCACGGCTACGATCAACGCCGTGCCCACTCCAGCCCGCAGCGAACGTTTGGATGCTCAGCTGAAGGCGCTGCCAGACGGTCCCGGCGTCTACCTGTTCCACGGCGACGGCGGCGAGGTGCTGTACGTCGGCAAGGCCAAGTCGCTGCGAAAGCGGGTGCAGTCGTACTTTCGCCGTGAGGCGTACGCAACCGTGAAGACCGCCGAGCTGGTGGTTCGGATCGAGGAGATCGAGTTCTTCGGCACCGGCGGCGAGCACGAGGCGCTGCTGATGGAGCAGAACCTGATCAAGCGCCACCGGCCACCGTTCAACATCCGGTTGCGCGACGTCAAGTCGTATCCGTACATCGCGGTGACGGTCGCTGACGAGTATCCGCGCGTCATGTTCACCCGCGAGCGGCACCGCAAGGGCGTGCTCTACTTCGGCCCCTACTCCAGCGCGCGCAAGGTACGCGAGACGCTGGATGTGCTGAACCGGGTCTTTCCCTACCGCCCCTGTGAGGGCCCGGAGCCGGGCCGGCGCTCCGGCGTGCCCTGCCTGGACTACCACATCGGTCGCTGCGCGGCTCCCTGCGTCGACCTGATCTCGCGCGAGGACTACCGGGCCGTGATCGAGAGCGTGATCGAGTTCCTCTCGGGTCGGGTGCGCCCGCTCGAGCGTCGGCTGGAAGCGCAGATGAGGCGGGCGTCAGCCGGTCACGAGTTCGAGGAGGCGGCTCGCTACCGCAACCGGCTGACAGCCGTCAGGCACCTGGCCGAACGGCAGGTGGCCGACCACGTCGGCGCGCAGACAGGCGACGTGCTGGCGGTGGCGGTGGCCGAGAACACGGCCAACGTCCAGCTGTTCCAGCTGCGCGATGGGCGGCTTGCCGACCGGCGCAGCTTCTACCTGGACAACGCAGGCGGCGAGAGCGAGTCCGACGTGCTGTGGGGGTTCGCGATCGAGTACTACGGCGGACAGGTCGCGATCCCCCGCCAGGTGATCGTGCCGACCGGATTCGAGGACGGCGAGCTGCTCGAGCTGTACCTGTCCGAGCGCCGCTCGAGTGCGGTCGAGGTGCGGGTGGCGCAGCGCGGTGAGAAGCGGCGGCTGGTGGCGCTGGCGCGGCGCAACGCCGAGATGGCGCTGGAGCATGACCGGCTGGTCGCCCAGCGCACCCGTGCCCGTCGCGTCGAGGCCCTGGAGGAGCTGCGCGAGCATCTCAACCTGGAGGCGCTGCCGGTGCGGATCGAGTGCTTCGACATCTCGAACCTGGGCGAGACGAATCGGGTGGCGTCGATGGTGGTGTTCGAAGAGGCGGTCGCCAAGCGCTCCGACTATCGCAAGTTCACGATTCGCCACCAACAGGGGCAGGACGACTTCGCCAGCATGGCGGAAACGGTCGGCCGCCGCTTCGCCCGCATGCAGCGCCCGACGGCCGACGACTTCGATGCCAGCTTCGGCGCCACCCCCAACCTGGTCGTGATCGACGGCGGCAAGGGCCAGCTCGGGGCCGCGCTCAAGGCGATGGCCGCCTTCGACCTGCCCCGGGTGGCCGTGATCGCCCTGGCCAAGCGCGAGGAGGAGGTGTTCCTGCCCGGCCGCCCGCAGCCGGTGATGCTCGACCGGGGCTCCGCCGGGCTGCAGCTGCTGCAGCGGATCCGCGACGAGGCGCACCGGTTCGCGATCGGGTTCCACCGCCAGCGGCGGGCGCGGGCTGCGGTCGACTCGATCTTCGACGACCTGCCCGGAGTCGGCCCGGCCCGGCGCAAGCTGCTGATGGCTCACTTCGGCACCGGCCAGGCGCTGACCGCCGCCGGCCGCGAGCAGCTCGAGAACGTGCCCGGCCTGCCGCCCAAGGTCGGTCGCCAGATCCACGCCGCGTTGCACAAGACGGGCTGACGCCCGATATCGCGCGAGCAGGGGGCGAGCAATCATCTAGTGTGACGCGATGCCGCTGATTCCCGAGCAGCCGCTGCCGATCGAGCTGGGCGGGCATCGCCGTTCGCGCAACCGGGTACGGATCGTCTGCCTGGGCGGCGGCACCGGCCTCTCGATGATCCTGCGCGGCCTCAAGCACATCGGCAGCGTCACGGCCGTCGTCACCACCACCGACGACGGCGGCAGCTCCGGCCGGCTGCGGCGCGACTTCGGCATGCCGGCACCGGGCGACGTTCGCCACTGCCTCTCGGCGCTGGCCGAGGACGAGTCCCTGGTCGGCCAGCTGTTCGAGCACCGCTTCACCACCGGAGAGCTGGCCGGCCACAGCTTCGGCAACCTCTTCCTGGCCGGGCTGACCGACCTGCTCGGCAGCTTCGACCAGGCCGTGTCCGAGTCGGCGCGCGTTCTGGCGGTGGCCGGGCGGGTGGTGCCAAGCACCACCGATATCGTCGAGCTGGTCGGCGAGATGGATGACGGCCGCACGGTGCGTGGCGAGACGGCGTTGGCCGCGGACGGCGCCTCGATCAGGCGCGTGCGGCTCGATCCGCCGGACGTGCGCGCCCACCCGCGTGCGTTGCAGGCGATCGAGCGGGCCGACCTGATCGTGATGGGTCCGGGCAGCCTGTTCACCAGCACGCTGCCGCCCCTGCTGGTGCCGGGCATCCGCGAGGCCGTGCGGATGGCGCGGGTGCCTCGCATCTACGTCTGCAACCTGTTGCAGCAGCCGGGCGAGACCGAGGGCTATCGCGCCTCCGACCACGTGGCGCGGATCTACGAGCACGTCGGCGACGACCTCGTCGACGCCGCGCTGGTGAGCCGCAACCGCGCCGAGCACGGCGTGCCGGTGCCGGTTGATCGCGGCGGCCTGCGGCGGCTGGGCGTGCGCGTGTTCGGCGGTCGGCTGGCGGGCGAGTGGCAGCACGACGCGGACAAGCTCGGCCGGACGCTGGTGCGGCTGTCTCGATGGAAGCCGCGAGATGAGCTTCAGTGAGGACGTGCGCCACGAGCTGGTGGAACGGCCCCCGTCCAGGCAGTGCTGCCGGCTGGCGTTCCTCTCCGGTCTGATCCGCCACGCCGGCAGCCTGCAGGTGCGGAGTGGAGGCGAGCTGGCGGTGGTGGCCGAGCTGAGCGACCCGGCCGCCGCGCGGCTCGCCTTCCGGCTGCTGCGCGACCGGGGGGCGGACTGCGAGATCGCCTCCTTCCGCGAGCATCGCTTCCAGCGCCGCAGCCGAGTGCGGCTGCGGATCGCGGGCGGTACCACGCTGCAGCTGCTGCACGAGGCGGGGGTGCTCTCGACGGCGCTGACCCCGCTGGCCCGCCCGCCCGGCCGGCTGCTGACCCGCTCCTGCTGCCGTGGCGCCTACCTGCGAGGCGCGTTCGTGGCCGCCGGGACGGTGTCGGCGCCACGGCATCCCGCGCACCTCGAGCTGCGCACCGGCGAGCTGGATGGCGCGCTGGCGCTGGCCGAGACGGCGGCCCGCGACGGCATCGCGATGCGCACCGCCTCACGACCCAACCACGCGCTCGCCTACCTCAAGCGGCGTGAGGGGATCCGCGACCTGCTGGCCCACATCGGCGCGCACGACGCGGTGCTCTCGTTCGAGGAAGCCGAGGTGATCAGCGCCACCCGCGAGTCGGCCAACCGTCTCACCAACAGCGACCGCGGCAACCTCGGCCGGGCCAGCGCCGCCGCGCATCGCCAGCGCGAGGCGATCAGCCGGCTCGACATCGAGCTGCTCGACCCGCAGCTGCGCCAGATCGCCGAGCTGCGGCTGCGCTATCCGTTCAGCTCGATGGCCGAGCTGGGCCAGCGCGCAAGCCCGCCGTTGACCAAATCGGCCGTCGCCCGGCGCATGAAAACCCTCATATTCTTTACAGAATCCTAAAGATCCCCCGAGTGGGGGTAGGAGCATTCCCCCCGCCACACGATGATAGGGAGGTAAGGCTTGTGGGTGACATGGCATCCCTTGCGCGACAGACCTAGACCCCATCTGACGCTGCCCGATCTTGCCGGTCACCAACAAGCCCCGGGTCCTCCACCCGGATCCCCATCAGCCGTCAGTCGTTAGACAGACGGCCGGGTATCCGTGAGCGATCTTGGGGGTTCTTGATGAGCGTGCGCGTGGCGATCAACGGGTTCGGCCGCATCGGCCGCAACGTCTTCCGGGCGGCCAGGGATCGCGGGGCCGGCTTCGAGATCGTGGCGGTCAATGACCTCACGAGCGCCGCGACGCTTGCCCACCTGCTCAAGTACGACTCGGTCCACGGCAGGTATCCGGACGAGGTCAGCGCCGGCGACGACGGCCTCACGGTGGCCGGCCGCACCGTCGCCGTGCTGTCCGAACGCGACCCGGCGGCGCTGCCATGGGCCGACATGGGTGTCGAGGTCGTGGTCGAGTCGACCGGCTTCTTCACCAAGCGCGACGGCGCTGCCAAGCACCTCGCGGCCGGCGCCCGAAAGGTCATCATCAGCGCGCCCGCCACCGAGCCGGACATCACCTTCTGCATCGGCGTCAACGACCACCTGTACGACCCCGGCAAGCACCATGTGATCTCGAACGCCTCGTGCACCACCAACTGCCTGGCGCCGATGGCCAAGGTGCTTCTGGACAACTTCGGCATCCAGCGCGGCTACATGACCACCACGCACGCCTACACGAACGACCAGATGATTCTCGACCTGCCGCACACCGACCTGCGCCGTGCCCGGGCGGCGGCGATCAACACGATTCCGACCTCGACCGGCGCCGCCAAGGCGATCGGCTTCGTCATCCCAGAGCTGAAGGGCAAGCTCGACGGCATCTCGATGCGGGTGCCGGTGCCGGACGGCTCTGTGACCGACCTGGTAGCGGTGGTCGATCGCGACGTCACGCGGGACGAGGTCAACCAGGCGTTCGCCGCGGCCGCCGATACCGGCGCCCTTACCGGCATCCTTCAGTACACGTCCGATCCGCTTGTCTCCAGTGACATCGTCGGCAGCTCATACAGTTCGATCTTCGACTCCGCACTGACGATGACCAACGGCAACCTGGTCAAGATCGTCGCCTGGTATGACAACGAGTGGGGCTACTCGTGCCGGGTGGTCGACCTGATCAACAAGATCGCGTAGCCCTCGCGTGCGCAGCGTTCGCGACCTGGACGTCAAGGGCAAGCGCGTGCTTGTGCGCGCCGATCTGAACGTGCCGCTGGACGGCGGCCGCGTCGCCGACGACACCCGCATCCAGGCGGCGATGCCGACCGTGGAGCTGCTGCTCGAGCGCGGG
>JBBQUW010000043.1:0-22829 GCA_038212095.1 Gaiellales bacterium
ACGTCCGAGCGTTACGGTGCAATCTCATCTGGGGCCTCCTTGGAAGTCAGGGTCTTGGACAACCCAACTCTCCAGGAGGCCCCGGATGAACAACGCTCCTAGGAACTACAACTAGCCGGGCAAGCCACCAGGTAGGAGCAACTTGAGGTCAGCCCCGATCCCGGGCAGCCCGCACAGCGAGCAAGCGTCTAGTTGGATGGTGCGGCGCGTGCCCATGTAGAAGCCCACAGCCTTCGGAGGCTTGTACCCGTCGAGTTGCGGCGGGCAGCTACAAAACCCGTGGGGCTGCTTGAGTTTCGTGACTACGTCGGTGAGGGCGCGACACACAGCTGCGGGGTTGTCGTAGTCGCCGCCGTCGGGTGAGCACAGCAGTTGTCGGCTCACGCGGTAGTACTTCGGGCCGTTGGCGGTGATTAGCGCACAGCGCGCGCCCGGTGGGCACGTGGGGACGCGGTAGCTGATGGTCAGCGCGGTGTTGAGGTGGATCAGCCCGCTGTGGTCACTGCGCCCGTTCGACGTGCTGCGACTGGTCGAGCCGATGCAACCGGCAGATGCGAGAGCGATGACGACGGCCGCGCTTGCAAGGCAGAACATCTGAAGGCGGGGCGTCATTGCCTGCCCGGCATGAGTAGGTCAAGGTCGGCACCGATGCCGTCCAGGTTGCAGAGGTCGCAGCCGTCGAGTGGGATAGTGCGCCGCTTGCCCTGATAGATGCCGACCGCTTGATCATCTGGGTGCGCGGGCAGTGCGCATCCGCACGTCCAGTTCTTGGTTGCGAGCTTCGCGACGATGTGGCGGAGAGCCTTGCACGCTGCGGCCGGGTCGGTGTAGTTGCCTCCGTCCTGGTTACAGCGGAGCTTGCGGATGGCCCGCACGAACGTCAAGTCGCCGGTCGACTGAACACGTCCAGCGCACCGTGCGCCCGGCGGGCACTGTAGTGCGTAATAGGTGATTGCTAGATCGGTCTTGAGTGGTGTCAGGCCGATGTCGTCGCTGCGGCCGCTCGACGTACTCGGGCTGGTCGAACCAATGCAGCCAGCCGTCGCGAGCGCGATGACGAAGCCTGCGCTTACAAGGCGGACGAGGCGGCTTGCGGTCATGACTGCGCGCCAGGCATGAGTAGTTCAATGTCGGCTGGGCTGGCCTTCACATTGCAAAGGGTGCACCAGTCAAGTGGGATGGTTCGTCGATTGCCGTTGTAGTAGCCGACCGCCTTCGCGCGCGGCTCGCGACCTATTGGGCATAGGCACGCGGGGTGTGCTCGCGCGACGCTCTTGATCACGCGGTCAAGGGCGTTGCAGACGGCTGTCGGATTGTCGTAGGCGCCGCCGTCGGGTGAGCACGTCAGGCGTCGGCGGACGATGTAGTAGCTCTGGCCCTGGGCCGGTAGGCATTTCGCGCCGGGTGGGCATGTCGGGACGGCGGACGCGGTGTAGGTGATCAGCAGGTTCGTGCGAGGCGGCAGGGTGCCGACCTCTTGTGCCGTCGAGGCACCGGTGTCGGTGCTGCTGGGCGCGCCCGTCGAGCCGATGCAGCCAGCGGTGGCGAGCGCGATCAGGAGGATGGCTGTGAGTGGTCGCATGTCTAGTTGGACGCTTGACGCCCGCCTTCGGTTCCCGTCGGGCATCAGTGCCAGGCGGTCACGTCGCCCGTCTTCCGGTAGTTGATCACCGTAACGCGGTAGTCACCTGCCCCGAAGCGGCCGTAGTAGACAGTCGCCGCACCGGATTGCGCCAGCTTCCGCGCATCCAGCGCCACGGTGGGCTGGTCGCCGGGTGCGACCTGTACCTTGCCCGACTTCGGGATCGGTACCCGGTAGACGTAGCTGTTGAAGATCGTCTCTTCGCGGCAGTCGCGCACGGGTTGGATCGTGGTGGTGTACCCCTTGCCGCTGACGGCGAGCGGCGTGAAGGTCGCATCCCCGCCATCGAGCTTGGAGCAGGCCAGCGCCGTCGCCAAGTAGACTGTCGCCTGCTTTGTGGGCACGTTCTCGCTGGTCGTCGGTGGCGGTGTCGTGGTAGGCGGCTGGCTGGGTTGCGAACTGCTGGCGTCACCGCCAGACCCGCAGGCCGACAGGGCCACCGTCGCCATCGCCGCGATCAGGAACCTGCGCACGCCTGCCAGCCTACCTTGTCGCCCTGCTCGTCTGGCTGCTCCCGGCTGCCGTCCGACCGTTCAGCGCTGAAGACGAATCGGGCACCGGCGGACCCGACCCGGTGTGGTAGCGCCGTGGTTGCGAACGCCTGATAACCACGGCTAACCGCCGCCCCACCCGAACGCCGAAACCGCCTGAACTGGCCGTTTTAGGCAACCCTGGGTAACCATGGACAACCGGGGGCGGTACTTTGGGAGCAGGGGGTCGCTGGTTCGAATCCAGCCGTACCGATCACCGAGAACCCGATGTGTTCCGCCGGTTTGGCGAGGTCGACATGGCGCGGGCTGTGCGGCCACCAGCAACCACTCGGTTCCCGCGTCGAGCAGTTCCACCGCCACTCCCGCTGCGATCGGTCTCGTGGGACGATGGCAGCGGGTGACGACCTGTCAGGAACTGGTAAGCGATCTGGACGAGGCCGGCCTGGCGCCGCCAGCACAGTATGCGTGGACGGCGCAGACGTCATCCACTGGCACGAGCGACTTCGCCGCAGGAAGTCCCAGACCCATAGCGTCGCACCTGCGCGGGTGCGCCCTCCGGAGGCTGGACTCCCACTACTTCACCGCATCAGGCCTCAAGGTAGAACCGAGTCGCGCAACCGCGCCGCGTGGTGACCGCTTTCGTGGCGCCGCCGGCTCGAAGCGCCTGAACCGGCCCACTCAAAATTCTGGGCTTCCGCCGGCCGAACGTGGACGGCGGATGCAAACGTCGGATGTGGCGATCCCAGATCAGATATGGCGCGCGGTTCTCTCACCCATGTGGGGGATGAGCGATATCCGCCGAGTGGGGGATAGGCGTTGCCGCGGCCGGCTCGGAGACTGGCGTTATCCCCTGACGTTTTCGCTCCACAGGGTTCTTCTGTTCAGAGGCCACAGCTGGACAGATCCTCACACCTCGTCGCGTTTGGCGGCGACCGTCTCATGGCTGTGGCCGCCACAAGGAGGAAGAATGAAGACCTTCATGAAGAAGCGCGTTATCGTCGCGCTGAGTGTCTTGGCGACACTCGTGGTTGCCAGCAGCGCGTATGCGTACTGGACGACCACTGGTTCGGGCACGGGCTCGGGCAGCGTCTCCGCCAGCAACGGGACGATCGTGCTGCACGGCACTATCGACACCGCGCTCACGCCTGGCGCCACGTCTGCAGTTCACTTCACGGCTGATAACGCCGGTACGTCGAGCCTGTACGTCGGTTCTGTGCACGCGGTCGTTAGCACCGACAAGCCGGGTTGTCTCGTCAGCGACTTCACGATCAGCGACACGGTTGAGAATCAGCAGGTTCCGGCGGGCTCTACCGGCCTTGCTCTGACCGGCGCTGGTTCGATCGCGATGGCGGACACGGCTCTGAATCAGGACGCGTGCAAGGGTGCGGCCATCACGCTCACCCTGTCCAGCAACTAGACGACACGGTGCTAGGCGCGAGAGGGGGAGTGCCTTCGGGCGCTCCCCCTCGGTTCCTTTCCCTCGACGATATAGGTAGGCAGACACCCAGATGCGGCGCGGATATTCTTTGAGAACAGCAAGCAGGGCCATGAAGGTGATCGTGACCTTGCTTGGTGTTCTCTCAGTGAGCGCAGTGGCGTATGCCGCCACATCGATCGCGACGAAGAACTTCTCGGTCGTCGCATCGCCGTCGAGCCTAACGGCTCCGGCTCCCGCATCGGGGACGAGTCCGGCGACCTACACGGCCACCGTCACGACAAGCGGTGGATTCACCGGCTCGGTGACGGTGAGCATGACCGGCTGTCCGACCGGCGTCGTGTGTCCGACCAGCAAATCGGTCGGCATCACTTCAACCAGCACCCAGGCGACGCTGACCGCGCTCGTCGGCTCGACCGCCAAGGCGGGGAGCTACTCGTTGACGGTGAAAGGCGTAAGCGGCAAGCTGAGCCACTCGACGGTCGTCTCACTGGTCGTGCCGAAGAAGGACTTCTCAGTCGCCGTGTCGCCCTCAAGCGTTACGGTCACCAAGCCCTCGTCGGGATCTGTGACCGCACCAGCGTATACGGCGACCGTCTCGCCCCTGAACGGCTTCACCGGTACGGTGAAGGTGGGCCTGTCGAACTGTCCGGCGGGTGTGACCTGCCCCGCGAGGAAGTCTGTGGTCATCACGTCGACCAGCGGCGCGCAGAGCGTAACGCTCGCGGCGAAGGTCTCTTCGTCAGCGGCAGTTGGCACCTACAACCTGGTCCTAGCCGGCGCCGGTAGTGGAATGCTGCACTACCAGCCCGTGTCGCTCGTCGTCCAGTCACCGGCCGCGTCAACGTTCACGCTGTCTGCGTCGCCAACCACCCAGTCGCTGCTTCAGGGCGATTCGACCACATACCAGACGACGGTATCGCCGTCGAACTTCTCCGGCGCGGTGGCGCTCGCCGCGAGCGGGCTCCCCAGCGGCGCCACCGCCGCGTTCTCGCCCAGCAGCTTGTCGGTGAGTGGTTCTACCCCAGCGTCGTCAACGCTCGCAGTCACGACGAGCTCGAGTACGCCAACAGGCACCTACGCGCTCACGATCACCGGCACCAGCGGCAGTCAGGCCCACGCCGCGACGATCTACCTCACGGTGGGGTCGACCGTGCCGTTCGCGATCAACGGGAGCGTGCCACAGCCGCTGTCGCCGGGTGCTCAGGCTCCGATCAACCTCTCACTGACGAATCCCTACAACTTCACGCTGAAAGTGTTCAGCCTGGGCGTCGCAGTGAACGCTGCGACCACCAAGGCCGGATGCAGTGGCACGCAGAACTTCCAGGTCGCCCAGTACGGCGGTAGCTACCCGATCAGCCTGCCCGCAAACTCGACCACGACACTGGGCGCGCTCGGCATCCCCACCACGCAGTGGCCGCAACTAGAGATGCTGAACACGAGCTTCAACCAGGACGCCTGCAAGGGCGCCACAATCACGCTCTCCTATAGCGGAACGGCAGCCAAGTAATGATGAGCCGACTCCTGAAGCTCGCCAAGGTCTCATCCATCGGACGTCGCGTCTTCGCCACACTGCTCCTGGTTTCGGTCGCGCTGGTCGGCACTGTCTCCGCGTACGCCTACTGGACAACTACCGCCACAGGCGCTGCCAGTGGCAACGTCTCCACGCTCAACCCGCCAACCACCGTCAGCGCATCCTCGACCGTGGGAACCGGCACCGTCGCCGTATCTTGGACAGCGTCCAGCACCACGAACGCGGTCGCACCCCAGGGTTACTACATCAGCCGCAAAAACGTCAGCACGAGTACCACCGCCGCTGCCTGCGGTTCCAGCGCTGCCTCGCTCACTCCGACCACCACCTGTTCGGACACCAACGTCCCGGCCGGTACCTACACCTACACCGTCACCGCCGTCTACCACTCCTGGACCGCGACGAGCGCGGCAAGTGGTTCGGTCACGGTGGTCGCGACGGCGGTTACTGGGCTTGCTCCCACCACCGGCGTCGTCGGCTCGTCAGCGACTATCACGGCCACCGGCTTTAAGGCCACTACGGCGCTGACAGTGACGGTCGGCGGCACCTCGGCGACAATCACCAACGGCGGCACAACCGGAACGAACGGCAGCACCACCGTCACGTTCACGATCCCAGCCACGCCGAACGGCGCCCGAACTGTCATCGTCTCCGACGGCACGAACACCGCCACCTCTGCGACGAACTTCACCATCCAACAAGCGATCAGCGGGCTCAGCCCGACCTCCGGTACGGTGGGAACGACCGGGGTCACGATCAACGCCACCGGCTTCAAGGCCTCTACGGCGCTGACAGTGACGGTCGGCGGCATCTCGGCAACAATCACCAACGGCAGCACAACCGGAACGAACGGCAGCACCACCGTCACGTTCACGATCCCAGCCACGCCTGCCGGCGCGCAGCCCGTGATCCTCTCCGACGGCACGAATACCGCCACGTCTGCGACGAACTTCACGATCAACCCGAGCATCACGCTGAACCCAGCCAGCGGCGCAGTAGGGACAACCGACACGATCACCGGCACCGGCTTCGCCGCGAACAAAGCGCTCACCGCGACGTTCGGCGGAACTGCGATCACCTTAAGCCCCGCGACGACTGGGGCGACCGGCAGCTTCACGTCGACGTACTCGGTGCCGAGCAAGGCCAACGGCAGCTACACCGTTTCCATCACGGACGGAGCGGGCAACACTGCTGGCGCCTCCTACGGAGTCCACACATACGCCTTCGTCGTGACCGCGCCGTCCTCGGCTACCGCGGGCACCTCGTTCACCGTATCGATCACGGCAACGCTCGACGGGGCGACCGACACCAGCTACACCGGCAGCCACACGGTCACATTCAGCGGCCCTGCGAACTCGCCTAACGGCACAGCTCCCACCTACCCGTCATCCGTCTCGTTCACAAGCGGCGTCGCGACCAGCGTTCCTGTCACGCTTGTCAAGGCTGAGACGAGGACACTCACGGCAACCGACAGCACCGGGGCCAACACGTACAGCGGCTCATCGGGCACCATCGCGATCGGTGCGGCCAGTGCCTCGGCGTTCCAGCTCACGAACTGCACGGTCGCAGGGTCGTCGGTGACCTGCGGTAGCAGCTTCAGCCAGAGCAACGGGAGCACGCTCACCTTCAACATAAGCGTCACTGATGCGTACGGAAACACGCCAGCAGCGACGACGGTCACAATCAACCTGTCCCTCACCGGCACGGGTTCCATCTTCTCCTTCGCGAGTGGCAGTGCTCAAACCACGACGGCCACGACAATCACGAACGCAACCCAGAGCGGAACAGTGTCTATCTTCAAGCGCACCAACGCGGCGGACACGCAAACGGTGACGCTGAGCGCGACGAGCTACACGGCGCTTCCGTTCACCGTCACCAAGTAGAGTCGTCGCGATACCACACCCGCTGGGTACTCAAGGCACGACGTTATCGGCCGGCCGGCGAGATGGAGGGGCACGCAGCAGAGTTCGCTGCGTCGAATCCAACCGTCCAACCTGTCGCGAACGGCCAGCCAGTTGAAGCCGTGCCGGCTAAGCCCCCGGGCCGTACTGAAGCACGGTCACGCCTGTGGTCGTGATCCGGATCCGGGCCCAGGCACGGTTATTCGTGTAGCTCGCTTCGCTCACCAGATGCTTCGGATCGGCGGTGGCGGTGAGGCGGTACTTGCCGTTGGGCAACCCGGTGATGTCGATCCACTGGAAGTTCGTCGCGGCAGAGTACTGGTCGCCCCAGCCGATCGAGAGCCCCATCATCACCGCCAGCGCACTGGGATCGCTGAATCCGCAGCTGTTGGTGGGGACGTACTGGGCGGTGGCCGGCGCTCCGGCCAGCGTCAGCCGGTACTTGACGTTGTCAAAAAAGCAGAAGCCGTGCTTGGCGAGCGCGCCGACACGGACGCCGTTGTCCAGACGGACGAGCGCGCCGCCCTCCATGTTGAGGGAGTGCCAGTGGTTGTGGCCATCACCGGCGTACTGCTGGATGACGCCGGTCGGGACGTCGGTGAAGGTCGAATCCGTGTTGTAGATGCGCTGGACGACCGTCATCGCGCTCGCCGTATCGGGACGGCTGCCACGCACCTCGAGGCTGCCCTGTCCGATGTTGACCATCACCGCGGTATAGCGCAGCAGACGATGGCCCGGCAGCGTGGTGGTGTCGAGCGTAACCGTGGTCAACTTCGCCATTCCCAGATCAGGCAGCGCCGCTTGGCTGCCCCCTGCGGGAACCGTGCCACCGAGCCCGAGCCCCAGTGCAAGCACAGCCATTGCCAGAATCCGTCGAGTCACGGTGCGAAGTCTACCTGCATATTCGTTGTCGAATTGTGGCAAAGTACGCTTCTGCGCGGGCCCCGGCGGGCCTACAGTGAGTATATGACCGACGTCCTCGCCTTCGAAGCTCAGGTCAAGTTCGCCAGCAACGAGCAGTGGCAGATCGTCGCTGTGTCGCTGTCCCGACGGCATGCGGCCGGGTTGGCGGCGGTCGGATTTCGGACTGTGGACGCGATCGGCCGTCTACCGAGCCAGGTGAGGGTCGTGCCGCGGCCTATCCGCCTCGCCGACGGGCTGCACACCGCCGCCTGACAGATGGCCACGTAGACTGCGCCGATGGCTGACTGGGTCACGATCTCGTCGCTGGCGACGGCCGGTGGCACCCTGGTGCTGGCCGCAGCCACCTTCGCATCCGTGCGCTCCGCCAACCGCGCCGCGCGCGTTGCCGAGCAGGCGCTGCTGGTTGGGCTGCGCCCGTTGCTCGTGCCCTCGCGGTTGGACGACGCCGATCTGAAGGTGGGTTTCGCTGACAACAAGTGGGTACGACTGCCGGGCGGCGGCGGCGTGGCCGAGGCGACCCGTGACGCCGTCTACCTCGCGATATCGCTGCGCAACGTCGGCAGCGGCATCGGCGTGCTGCACGGCTGGCGGTTCCAGCCCGACCGGGTGATCGACGCGCCGACCGCGCCGGCCGAGTCCGAGTTCCATCGCCTGTCGCGCGACCTCTACGTGCCGGTCGGGGACGTCGCGTTCTGGCAGGGCGCGTTCCGCGACCCCGACGCCGACGACTTCAAACAGGCCAGCGCCGCAGTCGAGAGCCGCTCGTACCTGACCGTCGACCTGCTGTACGGCGATCACGAAGGCGGCCAGCGCATGATCAGCCGGTTCGGGATGACTCCACGCGATAACGGCGGCTGGATCGCCTCGGCGGTGAGGCACTGGTACATCGACCGCCCCGCACCACGCTGACGTAGCCCTCCCCCACCGCGTCGCGGCGGGATTGGATACAGGCGCGGACGAAGGCGCCGATTATGCAGATCAGATGCAGGACTCGTTGTCCCAGCTCCAGGATGCCTTCACCGCCTTTGGCGACCGGCTTGGCGACACCAAGCTGCTCCCGCTGACGGTGGCGCTCCTGCTGCACCTGCTGAGCCTGCTCGTCCGCTCCGGGGTCTGGTGCGGCATCCTGCGGGCAGCGTTTCCCGACCGCCGAGTCGAGTTCCGCGCGGCCACATGGGCCTACCTCGCCGGCTGCGGCGCGAACGCCGTGGCGCCGTTTCGCAGCGGCGATCTGGTGCGGATCTACTCCCTGCGCCGCCGGCTGCCGGATGCCTCCGTGGCCACCATCGTCTCGACGCTGGTCGCAGAGACCATGTTCGGCGTGGTGGTCGTGGCGGGGATGGTCGCCGCGACCATCGGCCTGGGCTGGCTGCCGCCGATCGTCCATCTGCCCGACGCGCGCGCATTCGAGTTCTCGCTCTACGCCCGGCACTGGATGCTCGTCGCCACGGTGGCGGGAGTGATCCTGATCACGGTCGGCGTGTTGGCGGAGTGGGCGGCGCATCACCTGCGAGGGCTGTGGACGCGGTTCAGCGCGGGCATGCGGATCCTGCGATCGCCCGGTCAGTTCGCACGGGTGGTGGCGGCGCCGCAGTTGGTCGACTGGGCGCTGCGAGTGGGCGTTGCGTACGCGCTGCTGCTGGCATTCGGCATCCCAGCCGCCTTGCGCTACGCGCTGCTGGTGGTGGTGGTGGTGATCGACTCCGTGTCCACCGCTCTACCGTTCACGCCCGGAGGCATCGGCGCCCAGCAGGGCCTGCTGGTGTTCGCGCTGGGCGGCAGTGCCACTTCCACCCAGGTGCTGGCGTTTTCGATCGGCGCACAGGCCGTTATCACGGTGTTCAACGCGATGCTCGGACTGGTCGCCATCTTCGCGCTCTTCGGACACTTCGGCATCCACCGCATCCGCCGCGACGCGCACGCCGCGAGCTAGATCCGGCCTGCGGGTCCGCCGTCAGGCGTCCGGCACCGTACTGATGTACCAGACGACGAGCGCAGCCAACGCCGGCACGATCACCATGATCGAGATGAGGGCCAAGCCCACCCAGCGTGGCGGATCGGGCCGTCCACTCAAGCCACCCTCGGCCCAGCGGCGAGCGGCGGGGCTGTCGTCGTCGTCCCGACCTGCGTCCAGCGCGCCGCCGGCGAATCGCCCTACGGATCTGCCGAACCGGCGCCAGTCGACATCGTCCTCGGCCGCAACCGGCTCGTTCAGCCAACGACGCAGACGCGCGATCACGGGTCAGGCTCCGGGTCGTCGGGCAGGAACGAGAGCATCACCGCGTCGCTGCGCCGGCCGCGAACAACGATGGCCGAGCGCAACACGCCCTCGCGCCGGAAGCCCGACCTCTCGGCGACGGCCAGCGACGCGCTGTTTTCGGGGTCGACCCGTACCTGCAACCGCTGCGCGATCAGATGGCGCGCCGCCCATGCCGACATCAGACGGACGGCTGCCGTGGCCAGGCCGCGACCGCGCGCGGCGGGAACGACGATGTACGCCAGTTCGAACGTCAGCGAGTCACGCGGCAGCAGCACGACCTCGCCCAGATAGCGGTCGTCCTGGTCGTCAGCGATCACCAGGTCGAGCATCCGTCCAGCTTGCCGCTCGGACTCGAAGTACTCGACCGCCGACGCGCCACCGGGCGAGGTGAGCGGGTTGATCCAGCGCACCGTGGTCGGGTGCTCGCTGGCGGCGCGGGCGCTCTCGAAGTCGGATGCCCGGAACGGTCGCAGCACGAACCCGGCACCCGCCAGCGGCGGATCGGGATACTCGATCGGCGCGACCATGCCGCGATCGTAGCGGCGAGACGGGGCGCGCGAGCGTCGATACTGGGACATGCCCGCCGTCAGCATCCGCCCGGCAACGGCCGACGGCATCTCGGCGGTGGGAACGAGTCAGATCGCGGCCAGTTGCTCCAGCTCGTCGGCGGTCAGCCGCCAGCCGCCGGCCCGGGCGTTGGCGCGCACCTGCTCGGCCGTGGTCGCACCCGCAATCACCGACCGCACGTCGGGATGCGAGGCCAGGCCGGCGATCGCCAATTCCAGCAGCGAGCGCCCATGATCGACGGCGAATCGCCGCAAGCGCTCGATGCGCTCGAACGAGACCGCCACCAGCGGCGTCGCCTCGAACCCCTCGCCGAGTAGGCCAGCATCGCTCAGGCGCGCGCCTGGGGGCGGCGGCTGATCCGGCCGGTACTTGCCCGTCAGCAATCCCGCCGCCAGCGGGTAGTACGGCACGAACCCGACGCCCAGTTCGCGACAGGCCGGCAGCAGGTCGGCCTCGGCCTGGCGCGCGAGCAGCGAGTACTCGTTCTGCACCGCCGCGATCGGCGCGGCGAGATCGGCCTCGCGCAGCTCATCGACGGTGACGTTGGAGATGCCGATCGCGCCGACCTTGCCAGAAGCCACCAGATCGGCCATCGCGCCAACGGTGTCTGCAATCGGCGTCACCCGATCCGGCCAGTGGTAGTAGAGCAGGTCGATGCGGTCGGTCTGCAGCCGGCTCAGCGACGCATCGACCGCCCGCGCGACATAGCCAGGAGCGCCGCCTCCGATCCCCTCCCCCATCTCGCCGCCGAACTTGGTCGCGAGCACGACCCGATCGCGGCGGCCCCGCAGCAGCTCACCCAGCGCCCGTTCGCTGCCGCCGTGGTTGCCGTAGACGGCAGACCCAGACCGGTTGCCATAGATGTCGGCGGTGTCGAAAAAGGTGATGCCGAGATCGATCGCCGCGTCGACCACCTCGCGTGCGGCGGCGATATCCAGCCGGCCGCCCAGGTTGTTGCAGCCCAGACCGATCCGCGACACCGTCAGAGGTCCGAGATCCGTGTAGTCCATGGGACTGTGGATGCTAACTCGCCGGCCCACGAGAGCTGGCGCACCCCAACCGGGGCGGTATCGTATTGCAGTGATGATGGATGGCTACGACGAGGGCATGCTCGAGCCGGAGTTCCGCGCCGCTGCGCTGCGGGAGCGAATCGTGCTGGGCACGCGCGAGACAGACTACGTGCGGCTGCACGGCGCGATCGTCGCCGCCGCCGAGCTCCACCCGTTCTCGGTGGCACTGGAGTCGATCTACTTTCCCGCGCTGGTGCAGATCGGCGCGGACTGGGACACCGACATCACCACCATCGCGGCGGAGCACCTGGCCAGCAACGCGATCCGCTCCCACCTGCTTCCGGGCACCCTCTCTCCGGTCGAGGGGCGCACGCGTGTGGCGGCGATGTGCCTGCCTGGCGAGCAGCACGACATCGGTCTGGTCGGCACAGCGTCGCTGCTGACCGCCGCGGGCTGGCACGTGGTGATGCTTGGCCGGGACACGCCGCTGGACGGGCTGGCGGCAGCGGTGCGCCGAATCGCGGCCGACGCCGTGGTGGTGTCGTCCCTGTTTGAGGAGAACGCGCGGTTGCACCTGGCGTCGCTGACCGAGCTGAGCGTGGTGGCACCGGTTATCGTGGGAGGCGCTGGTTTCGATCGCATCACGACGGCGGCGGCCGGGGCCGGCCTGCACCACGCGGGCAGCCCCGGCGCGGCGCTGAGCCTGTGCGACCGGCTCTGCGCCCGGGCCCAGGCCCGCACGCGGCAGGGCTGACGTGGAACGACGATGGGCCACCCGAAGGTGGCCCATCGACCCGCGTCAGCTGTACGGCGGTTAGACCGGCAGCACCTTCGCAGCAGGAGCGGGAGCGGGTGCGCTCGTCTCGTTATGCCGCAGGACGGCCAGCGGCGTCTCGCGGTTGCGCAGCGCGCCACCCAGCGCCAGCACGCCGAACCCGATCCCCGACAGCAGCAGCGCGATGCCCACGACGATCCCAAACAGCGATAGCTGGGCCGCCATGTAGCTCGTGTTGAGCGCTGTTGACAGCGCGGTCTCGGTCACCCAGACCTGGCGGGCCGTGTTGTCCATGGGCTGTCCGCCCGGGCCCTTCAGTGCCAGAGTCGCGTCGTTGGTTCCCTTGCCGTCGCTGGTCGCATAGCGCGGCATCTGGGCGTAAGTCAATCCACCGGTCGCCTCCAGCGCGTGGATGCGCATGTAGCCGGCAAAGGCATGTGCGCGATCGCCGCTGTTGATCGGCAGCCCGGCAACGGCCACCGTGGGCAGGCTGATGCTGGACGGCAGTCCCGCCTGCGCGGCCTCGGCCTTGATCGCGGCCGGCGTCATGTCCGGCGTGCCGATGATCTGCTCCTGCGCGAGCGTGGACTGAACTGTCGAGCGGGCGTTGACGCCCATGACGATCGAGGCGACGCCAAAGCAGATCAGGACGACAGCGGCGACAAACCCTCCGATTTCGAGCACCTTACGCATGATGAACTCCCTTTCGTAGGAGTGGGAATAGGTCTCAACCAAGCGTCGGCCATCCGCGGCCGGCCGCCATCGGTTGTCCTTCCTCGATGCGCTTCGGGTATCCACCGCGACGGATGCGGCATTCCCACAGACGGATGGGCGAATGGCCGCCGGTCGCTCAGGCGGCGTCGCGGTGCTGCACGCCAAGCCGCACCGAGCAGGTGTTGAGCAACGCGGTCGCGTCCTCGGCCGTCAGCGGGCGGCCATACCGGTAGCCCTGACCGAGAGGGCAGCGCATCCGGCGCAGGAGTTCGGCCTCGTCCCTCGACTCAACTCCCTCGGCCACGGCGAGCATGCCGACGGCATCGGCCATATCGATCACGGCCTGGACGATCGCGCGCTGGTTCAGGTTCGTATCCAAGCCGCTGATGAAGGCGCGGTCGATCTTCAGCTTGTCAAACGGCAGGGTGGACAGGTAGCCGAGGTTCGAGTAGCCGGAGCCGAAGTCATCCAGCGCCAGGCGCACGCCCAGGCTGTGCAGCGTATTCAGCCGAGCCTTGGTGCGTCCGTCATGGTCAAGCAGTGCGCTATCGGTGATCTCGAGCGTCACGCGATCAGCGGGGACGCCGCTGCGGGCAAGCGCCCTCGCCAGATCGTCGGGGTACGACTCGGCCGCGAGCTCGATCGGCGAGCAGTTGATGCTGATCCAGGTGGGCCGCCTCGGCTCGGTGAGCGTCCAGCCGGCCAGCTGGTCGAGCGCCGCGTCGATCACGCAGCTACCGAGCTGGTGAATCAAGCCGGTCGCTTCGGCCAGCGGAATGAACTGATCGGGGCTGAGCACGCTGCCGTCCGGGCCGGCGATCCGCACCAGCGCCTCGAAGCCGACCACCTCGTCGAATCGCAGGTCGACGATCGGCTGGAATCGCACGATCACGTCACGCTCCTCCACGGCCCGACGCAAGGCGCGCTCGACCTGGTGGCGGGTTGCGCGGTCGGCCAGCATCGAGCGCTCGAACCAGCGTCGGCAGCCGCCGCCTTGCGACTTCGCGCGCTCCATCGCGGTAACCGCGTCCACCAGCGCCTCGTCGGCCTCCTGGCTGCCATCCAGTACCACCATGCCGAATGACGCTGCCGGCGTGATCGTCCACCCGTGGTCCAGCTGGAGCGGCGCGGCCAGGGCTTCGACGAGCCTGTCGCAGGCGAGCTCGGCATCCTCGAGGCCCGAGATGCGGTCGACCAGGATCATGAACTGGTCGCCGCCATAGCGGCCAACGGTCGATCCGGCCGGCGCAGAGCGTTTCAGTCGGCGGGCCGTCTCGCGGATCACACGGTCGCCGGCGGCCCGGCCGAGGCCGTCGTTGACGAGCTGCAGGCGATCAACATCGCATTGCATCAGCACCGATATGTGTCCCTCGCGCCGCCGGCTGCCCCGCCGCTCGACCGCCCTGCGGGCGCGCTCGAGCACCAGTTCGCGCGACGCCACGCCGGTGTCGACGTCGTGCTGCAGTACGTCGGTGCCTCGCCAAACCGCCAGGTTGGCGGCAGCCAGTGCCAGCACGAAACCTGCGTGGACGAGCGCCCACTCCCACGGTGCCCGCCCGTGATCGAATACGAGCAGCGGCGCCACCACGCCGAACGCGGTGTGATGGGCGAGCACGAAGACGATCGCGATCGCGAACGGCAGCCAGTCGCCGTACAGCATCAGCAGCGTAATGACGACGAAGAAGTCGAAGTGGGCCTCGGTGGTTCCGTGCCAGAGACCTACGAGCACCGCGGCGCACGAGAGCAGCGCCAGCGATGCCAGCGAGCTTCGCACCGCCCGTCCCAGCCAACGGCGGTTACTGATCCAGGCGGCGGCCATGATCGGAACCAGGGTGCCGACGACGACGGCGTCGTGCAGGGCGTAGCCCTGCGTGATCGCGAACAGCCCAAGCAGGGCGACATGAAACCAGATCGAACCGACGACGATGCGATGGCGACCGTTCCAGCGCGACTCGAGCACGTTGCGACCCTGGGGTAGGACGTCCAGGAATCGTGATCGAAGCCGCAGCAACGCGAGCTCAACGGGGGCGTCAGGCATACCCCGGTGATCGCCCGCGCCCCGCCTGGATCGAGCAAGATCACCGCTTTGTGGTAGGCCAGCCACGATCCGCGCCAACGTCGCAGCACCATCGCACCGGCAGGGCTTTGGCTCCAGCAATCGCGCTCAGGGACGGGGGGCGTCGGCGATGTAGCGCACCATGCGCCGGCCATAGGCGGTGATCTCGCCGTCATCCCTCATGCCGATCTTCTGCATCACCCTGACAGACGGCGCGTTCTCGGGATACGAGAGCGCAACCACTCGCGGCAGCCCCAGCGGGCCGAACGCGACGTCCAGGCAGGCCGCCGCCACCTCGGTCGCGATGCCCATCCCCCACCTGTCGCGCACCAGCTCGTACACCACCTCCACCTCCGGCCCCACCATCTCCACCAGCACCAGTCCCGCCACGCCGATCACGTCGCCGTCCTGCCGATCGACAACTCCCCACAGCGAGAACCCATGCCGCTGCTGATGCTCGATCAAGCGCGCCACCCCGGCCGCGGTCTGCTCGGGTGTCCGCGCCGCACCGTCGCTGCCGACGAACCGCATCGCCTCAGCATCGCCGTACAGCCGCTGCAGCGGTGCCGCGTCCCCCGGCTCGAGCAGGCGCAGCAGGAAGCGAGCCGTCGTCGCGACCGTCCCCGGCTCGCCGGTGATGCCAGGAACGAATGGCCGCCGAAACGGCCACTCACGCGCCAGCCACTCGGCCACCGCCGTGCGCAGCGGCACGTCCAGGTCGGCGCTGGTCGCCCTCACCCACGTCCGCAGGTCGGCGTCGTGATCCGGCCTATCCGACGGGTAGATGTAGACGCAACCGATCACCGCCCGCGAGACCGGCTCGAGCACCGTGAACGTGAAGCCCTCGCCACGCTCGAAGTCGCGGGCGTGGCGCTCCAGGTCAGCCAGGTTCTCCTCGGCGGTCATCTCGCGCGGCCAGGAGCTGCCCTCAAATCCCGGCGTCGCCCGGATCTGAGCCATGCTGGACGCCCACGCCTCGTGGTCAGCCACGTTGTGCTGCGGGCCAAGCGGCTGGAGTACGAACCGGTCGTGCTCCAGCTCGCGCGGCGGGTCGAAGCCGGGTGGCACGAACGGCGTCACCGCTCGCTCCGGCGCAGGCCACCAGCGCGACCGCCCAGCACCAGTGCCGCGCTGACCAGTGCCAGATGGCTGAAGGCCTGGGGGACGTTGCCCAGCTGACGGCGCGCCTGCGGGTCGTACTCCTCGGACAGCAGCCCGACATCGTTGCGCAGATCGAGCAGCCGCTCGAACAGCTCGCGTGCCTGGTTATGCTCGCCCTGCAGCGCGAGCACCTCGACCAGCCAGAACGAGCAGGCCAGAAAGACGCCCTCGCCCTCGGCGATGCCGTCCACGCCCCCATCGAGCTGGGGCCGGTAGCGCGTGACCAGGCCGTCCACAGTCAGATCCCGGCGGATCGCATCGACGGTCGAACGCATCCGCTCGTCATCCGCATCGATGAATCCCACCAGCGGCATCATTAGGATCGAAGCGTCGAGCTGGTCGGAGCCGTAGTACTGGGTGAACGCGCCCCGCCGCTCATTCCATGCCTGCTCCAACACCTGCGCGTGGATCTCGTCCCGCAGCTCACGCCAGCGCTCGACCGGCCCGGATGCGTCGAACTCCTCACTGAAGCGCACGGCACGATCGAATGCCACCCACGCCATCACCTTGGAGTGTGTGAAGTGGCGGGCCGGCCCGCGCACCTCCCACAGACCGGCGTCCTCCTGCCGCCAACCATCCTCCAGCCATTCCAGCAGCTTGCGCATCAGCGACCAGACGTTGCCGTCCAGCCGCACGCCGTGCGCCTGGCTCTGATAGATGGCGTCCAGCAGCTCACCATAGACGTCGAGCTGCAGCTGAGTCGAGGCCGCGTTGCCGACCCGCACGGGCCGTGATCCCTGGTATCCCGGCAGCCAGTCCAGCTCCCGCTCGTCCAGCCGCCGCTCACCAGCGATGCCGTACATGATCTGCACCGCGGCCGGGTCGCCGGCCACCGCCCGCAGCAGCCAGCGCCCCCACGCCTCCGCCTCGCTACGCAGCCCCGCGTGCAGCATCGCGACCAGCGTCAGCGTCGCGTCACGCAGCCAGCAGAAGCGGTAGTCCCAGTTGCGAACGCCGCCGATCCGCTCCGGCAGCGATGTCGTCGGAGAGGCCACTATGCCCCCGGTGGGGTCGTAAGTGAGCGCCTTGAGCACCAGCAGCGATTGGTTCACCTCCTCGTGGTAGTCGCCCACGTGCGTGCAGCCGCGGGCCCACGTCAGCCAGTACTCCTCGGTATCGGCCAGCGCCGCCTCGGCATCGACCGCTGGCGGCGGCTCCTCATGCGACGGATACCAGGTGAGCACGAACGGGATCCGCTCACCGGGGTGGATGGTGAAGTTCGAGACGGTCGCCATGTGCTCGCCGCGAACCGGCGCCGGCGTGCGCAGACAGAGGGCGTCAGGCCCCGCGATGGCCACCCGCGCGTGGTCGACCCGCCGCACCCACGGCACGATGCGGCCGTAGTCGAAGCGGATGATCAGCTCCATCCCGATCTCCACCTCGCCGTCGAGTCCCTCGATGATCCGCACGATGTCGGGCGCGTTGCCGCGCGGGGGCATGAAGTCGATCACGCGCACCGAGCCGCCCTCGCTCTCGAGCACCGTCTCCAGGATCAGCGTGTCGTGGCGGTAACGGCGGCTGCCGGCGGTCGTCTCGACCGGCGCCAGCAGCCAGCGGCCGTGCTCGGGACCGCCCAGCAGCGCCGAGAAGCAGGCACCGGAGTCGAAGCGCGGCAGACAGCACCAGTCGATCGAGCAGCGGTCGCTGACCAGTGCAGCCGTCTGCAGATCGCCGATCAGCGCGTAGTCCTCGATCCGCGGCATCAGCGGAGAGTAGAGCGCACGGTCACGGGCCGGCGTAGACAAAGGTCGATTCGAACCCACAGCGTCCCTCGACGTCGAACGCGAAGCCGTCCCCGTCGCCGACGAGCCGCTCACAGACCAGTTCACGACCAGGCTGGTCGTGCCCGGGAATGAGGCACGAGACGGTGCGCTCGGTGACGTACGGCGCCGAGACGCGCAGCGACACCACCGACCCGGCACGGAACCAGCCGCGGCCGGGGGCATGGTCGATCTCGATCGTGCTCGCCCGCACCGCCACCAGGTCGCTGGCCTTGTAGACCCAGGGGAACTGCTGCTCGGGGGTGCCACCGAGTGTGCCGGTGAACACCGCCTCCAGCGCCTCGCGCTGCCGGCGATCACCGCGATCGTCGAGGTGCAGCACCCAGCGCCAGGGTGAGCCCGGCTGATCGTCGCTGTACCAGATCACGTTCACGACGGCCAGGCCGGCCACGTCGACGCCGTCCACCTCGCCCCGCTCGATCCACCAGGACAGGGCGCCCACGCACTCGCCGCTGGTCGAGCGGCCGCCACCCACGCCGTCGATCCTGCGGCACGGGCAGATGGCATCGCAGTTGCAGGCTTCGAGCGTCGTGCCGGACAGTTGCCAGGGCATCGCATGATCCTACTCACGGCTGGCCCGGCTGGATCTACACTCGCCCACATCGCCTCCCAAACCACTCAGCCGGCAGAAACCGATGACCAGCTCGAAGCCCGATACCGCGAGCGCAGCCTCTGGCTCGACATGCTCGAGGGCCGGCTCACGCCGCGCCCGGCGCTGCCCGGCGACGTCGACTGCGATGTGGCGATCGTCGGTGCCGGCTTCACGGGGCTGTGGACCGCGTACTACCTCAAACGGGCGCAGCCAGACCTGCGCGTGACGGTGGTCGAGCGGGAGATCGCCGGCTACGGCCCATCCGGTCGCAACGGCGGCTGGGTCTCGTCGGGGATCGCCGGAAGCCCCTCGGTCTATCGCCGTGCGGGCGGCACCGACGCCGTGCGGCGGGCGCTGCGCGAGACCTACACGACCGTCGACGAGATCGCCGACGTCGTGCGGCGAGAGCAGTTCTCGTGCGGCTTCCTCAAGGCGGGCGCGCTGACCGTGGCAACCAGCGAGCCACAGAGGGCGCGGCTGCAGGCCAGCGTACGAGCTGCTCGCGAGCTGGGAGCTGACGACGACGAGGTCGCCCTGCTCACCGCGGAGCAGGCGGCGACGCAGGCGAGGGTGGCAGGCTGCATCGCCGCGATCAGCTCGACGCACACCGCCCGCACCGACCCCGCTCGTCTGGTTCGCAGCCTGGCATCCTGTTGCGAGCGGCTCGGCGTGACTATCCACGAGCGCACCGCCGCTCTCGAGCTCGGGCCCGGCCGGGTGCGCTGCGAGAGCGGCACGCTGCGGGCGGACGTGGTGCTGCGGGCAACCGAGGCGTACACCACCCAGCTGCCGGGCGAACGGCTGCGCTACCTACCGCTCTACTCCCTGATGATCGCGACCGAGCCGCTGCCGGCCGAGCTGTGGGACGAGATCGGCTGGCGCGACGGGCTGATGATCTGCGACCGCCGCCACCTGTTCTTCTACGCGCAGCGCACCGAGGACGGCCGGATCGCGATCGGTGGTCGTGGTGCTCCCTACCGTCTGCGCGACCCGATCAGCGAGCAGAACGAGCGATCGGACGCCGTGCGCGCGCGACTCGAACGCGCCCTGCGGCTGCACTTCCCCGCCGCCGCCGGTGCGCGCATCACGCACCACTGGGGCGGTCCGCTCGGCGTGCCACGCGACTGGTGCACGGCGATCGAGTTCGATCGCACCAGCGGCCTTGGCCGGGCGGGCGGCTACTCCGGTCACGGCGTCGTTTCGTCCAACATCGCCGGCCGCACGCTGGCCGACCTGGTGCTCGGCCGCGACAGCGATCTGACCACCCTGCCCTGGGTCGGGCACCGCAGCCGCCGCTGGGAACCGGAGCCGTTGCGGTTCCTGGCCTCACGGGCGATCGTGAGCGTGCTCGAGGCGGCTGACCGGCACGAGGACTCCACCGGCCGGCCGAGCCGGCGCACGCGGCTGCTCTCGCCTGTAATGCCACCCGCCTGACCCGAGCTGTGACTGGTACATTTGTCCCAATCGGACTCCAGGGGGACGCGGATGCGCGACGTGATCGTGATCGGGGGCGGGTTCGCCGGCGTGACGGCGGCACGCGAGGCGGCGCTGCAGCAGCGCGACGTCGTGCTGTTTGAGGCTCGCGACCGGCTGGGCGGCCGTACCTGGACGGCCAGCTGGCACGACCAGCAGATCGAGTACGGCGGCGGCTGGGTGCACTGGCATCAGCCCCACACCTGGAGCGAGATCACGCGCGCCGGCCTGGCGGTCGAGCTGTCCGAGGATGCCGGCTCGGCCAGCTGGTTTGTCGGCGGCCAGCGGCACGAGGGCAGTATCGGTGAGCGCGACGCGATCGCCGAGGTGGGCTGGAATCAGTTCGTCGACGGTGTCCAGCGCGCGCTACCCAACCCCTACGATCCGCAGCTTGCAATGCCTGAGCTGGAGCGGTTCGATCGGCTCACGATCGCCCAGCGGATCGACCAGCTCGACCTGAGCGACGAGCAGCGCGACGTGTTGTGGGCGGAGCTGGAGTCGATGGCGAGCGCTCCGCTGGATGAGGCGGGCGCCGTCAGCGTGCTGCGCTGGCACGCGCTGTCGGGCTTCAGCATGGCCCTGACCCAATACGCGGGTGGGCGCGTCACGCTGACCGACGGCACCGGCGGCCTGCTGCGCGCGATCGCGGGCCAGGCACAATTCGAGACGCGCCTGGAGACCGTGGTCGCCGCCGTCCACCGTCACGACGACATGGTCGAGGTCGAGATGCGAGACGGGGAGCTGATGTCGGCGCGGGCGGTGGTGCTGGCGGTGCCGCTGAACACCCTGGCGGCGATCGAGTTTCAACCACCGCTGCCAGAGGCGAAGCGGGAGGCGATCACGCTCGGCCAGTCGTCACGTGGCGCGAAGATCTTCATCCACGCCGACGGCGATCCACGACACCACAACGCGATCCGGCGGGAGCACCCGTTCGGGTACCTGGACACCGAGATCATGATCGACGGCGGTAGTCAGATCCTGATCGGGTTCGGCGCCGACGGCGCACGCTGTGATGCCACCGATATCGCGGCTGTTCAGTCCGCGATGGATGAGATCATGCCGGGCCGTCGCGTGCTGGATGCAACGGCACATGACTGGCTGGGCGACGAGTTCTCGCGCGGTACGTGGGCGATCCACCGGCCAGGATGGTACGGCCGTCACCACCGTGAGATGCGCCGGCCCGAGGGCCGCTTGCTGATAGCCGGCTCGGACGTCGCCAACGGATGGTCTGGCTTCATCGACGGAGCGATCGAGTCGGGCTTGTGGGCGGGAGCGTGGGCCAGCGCCACGGCGCGATGAGCGATCGACGTGAGGAGCTGGTGGAAGCGACGCTGCGGGTGATCGGCCGAAGCGGCGTCGATGCCGTCACCCACCGCGCGGTGGCGGCCGAGGCAGGCGTGCCGCTGGCCGCCACGACCTACTACTTCGGCTCGAAGGACGAGCTGGTGTGCGAGGCGCTGGCGCTGGTTATCGACCGCTCGATGGAGCTGGTGACACGGTTCGCAAGGGTGGATGGCGAGATCGACTGCGCCCAGCTGGTGGATCGGTTGACCGAGTTCGCCGAAGCCCAGCTGGATGACCAGCGGGCACCCCTGATTGCACAGTTCGAGCTGATGCTGGAGGGCGCCCGCCGCAGCCGCCTGCGGCCGCTCGCCGAGCGCTGGTCAGCGGCATACCTTGAGGGACTGACGGCACTGGTCGGCGCCTCGACGCTGCCCGATCCGGCGCCGGCTGCGCAGCTGCTCTCGACGCTGATCGAGGGCGCGTTGCTCGATCAGCTCTCGCTGCCTCGCCACGACTTCGTCGAGATGGAGCTGCGGCCGATGCTCACGCGGGCAGTACGCGCGATGGCGGCACCGACGGGGCGAGCTGCGGCGACCTCGAGCGAGTGAGAGCTAGCCGCCGGCGTGGGCGGACGCCTTGGCGGCGTGCTTCGCGGCGCCGTGGTTGGCGCGCGCGATGGCCGAGACGATCGGCCCGTGCTGGGGTCCAGGCGGTGTCTGCCGGGCGATCTTCGAGACGACGGCGCCGTGGTTAGCGCTGGAGCCAGAGTCCTGCGTGGCCGGCTGCGACGAGCTACCGCCGTCAGCGGGCTCCTGCTCCTGGTCGGAGGCGGTCGTGTGCTCAACCGAATCGTCGCCCTGGGAAGCGGCCGGCTGGCCGGTTGCGTGCCGCTGTCCCGAGCTCGCAAGCGCGAGCCCGCAGCCGATCGCGAGCAACGCGACCGCCGCCATCGTTCCGATCAGGATGCGGAGAGAACGTGTCATGTACGAAGTGTGCATGATCCCGCCCCCATTGCAAGCAGTCCGCCGATCGTGCCTGGCCCCGCGTTCGCGGTGCCAGGCACGGCTAGCGGTAGTGCCTAGGCACGTTGTTCGGCCTGTAGTGTTGTGAGCCGGTGTCCGGGTGGCTGGTGGGCGAGGCTGCCGTGTGGTCGGTGGTGATTGTAGTAGTCGAGCCAGCCGGGCAGGCTGTGGGTGCGTTCGGCGCTGGACGCGTAGATGGCGCCGTAGGCC
>JBBQUW010000044.1:0-21402 GCA_038212095.1 Gaiellales bacterium
AGCCGACCCCACTCGAGCCCCTCCAGCGACGGCATCCGGGGCAGTGTCGGGCCGGAGCCGGAGCCGCGGACACGCCGCGGCCGGCCGCGATCGCGCCCGGCCCGCGGCGGGCGTTCGGGCGCGGCGGGCGGTTCACCTTCGGGCCGGGTGGGAGCCGTATCCTGGGTGCGGCTCGGCTCCTCCCACTCCCCGTCGAAGAAGTCGTCTGGCGGCACGGATCGGACCCTATCACCCGGACCGGATGCGAATCCCGGCAGGAGTCTGGCCCTCCCCGGCAAAACTGTCGTCCGTGGCCCAGCTCGCATCCGCAGCACCCACCCTTGAGCTGACCGGCCACACGGTCGCCGGGCGCTACCTGCTGACCGGACTGCTGGGCCAGGGCGGGTTTGGCACCGTATACGCCGGTCGCGACCTGCGGGGCGGCGGCGAGGTGGCGGTCAAGGTTTTCAGTCGGGTGGAGGGATTCGCGTCCCGCGCGGCCCGCGAGGCGCGCACGGCGTCCAAGCTCGAGCATCCAAACATCCACACCTGCCTGGGGGTCGAGGCCGACGAGCAGCACGCCTACCTGATCTCGCGTCTGGTCGTGGGCCGCCGGCTCGACCGCTCGCAGCTGAACGATGAGGAGGCGGTGCGCGCGATCGCCGCCGTCGCCGATGCCCTGGCGCACGCTCACGAGCGCGGCGTCGTGCATCGCGATGTGAAGCCGTCCAACATCCTGGTGGGCGACGACGGTGCGATCGTGCTGACCGACTTCGGCATCGCCCGCGACGAGGACGCGCGCGACCAGACGATGGACGAGCGGGTGCTGGGCACGCTGTCCTACATGGCCCCGGAGCAGGCCGCCGGCGAGCAGGCCACCGGCGCCACCGACGTGTGGGCGGCCGCGCTGACCCTGTACGAGGCGCTGTCTGGCCGCAACCCGTTTCGCACCAAGTCTCTGACCGAGCTGCTCGAACGGCTCGCGGCGGGCGCGAAGCCGCTCACCCACGAACGTCCCGACCTGCCGCGATCGCTGTCGCGCACCATTCAACGGGCGCTGCACCGCGACCCGCGACGGCGACCGACCGCGATCGAGCTGCGTGACCAGCTGCTGGCATCGCTGCGCCCTGATGCCGAGGACGACGACGACGTTGTCAGCGCTGCGCACCGCCGCGAGCCGCGCGAGCTTCCGCGGCTGGAAGGGTTCCAGCGCCCGGCCGTGAGCGGGCTGCTGGCACTCTCGTTGGTGCTGACCCTGACCTCGTTCCCGATGTATCCGCCCTCCTGGACGTTCCCGCTGGCCGGGATGATCGGCCTGCTGGCATGGCGCCGGCCGGCGGTCGCCGCGGCCCTGGCGGCATTGCTGTGCCTGCCGGCGTTCTGGAACCACTCCCAGGCCGGCGCGCTGGTGTACGCACCCCTGGTCGTGACCTGGCTGCGTGCGGGGCGCAAGTGGGGTGCCCGCATGGTCGCACCGCTGCTGGCGGCGCCGCTCGCCGTGATCGGTTTCGGTCCGGCGATCCTTCTGCTGGCGGCCACCGCTCCCACCGCTCGCCGCCGTGCTGCGGAGGCTGCCGCCGGCGGCCTGATCGCGATCGTATGGATGGGTACCCTGTCGCGCCACGCCGCCGCGGGGCTGGCCGGTGCCGATAGCCCGCTCGTCTACCTGTCGGCCCTGGCCGGATCACCGGCCACGCTGCTGCTGTGGGGTGGAACGATCGGTTTCGCCCTCGCACTGCCGGCCGCCTGGAGCTTTGGCGGCTCGCGCAGGATGCAGGCGCTCGCGCTGTGGGGCCTCGGTTTCGCGCTGGCGACGGTCGCCCTGCCAGCCGCCGTCTCGGGCGCTCCCGAGGCGCTGATGCCTGCAGCCGGGACCGCGCTGTTGGTGGCTATACTGCCAGCCGCGTCGGCGCTTGCAGCGCCCCGGATCCGGCTGGGCCGGTAATCCGGTCGATCGCGCCGCGGCACTCCAACAACACCGGAATCAGTCGGCTGAGCGTCCTTCGTAACATCGAGCAGAAGATCGGCGGCCTCTTCGAGGGCGTGTTCTCACGCGCGTTCCGTTCGACCGTGCAGCCGGTGGAGCTGGCCCGCAAGCTGGCCAAAGAGATGGACGATCACAAGACGATCTCGATCCATCGCGTCTACGTCCCGGACGAGTACACGCTGTTCCTGAACCCGGCCGACCGGGAGCAGTTCGCGGCCTACGAGACCCAAATGCGCAGCGAGCTGGCGGAGTACCTGGTTGAGCACGCCCGCCGCGAGGGCTACTCGCTGGCCGCCCGGCCGCTGGTGCTGCTCGAGACCGACGACGAGCTGGTGGTGGGAACCTTCGGCATCGCGGTCTCCACCCAGCCGGCCGCGGCCGCGGCCGCCGATGCAGCGGCTGTCCAGGCGGCGGCGCCGCGGATGCCGGACGCGGACGTCCCGCCGGTGCCGGTGCCACCGGCACCTCCCGTCGTACCCGGGCCACCCATCGCAACCGACCTGCCGCCCGGCGCGACCATGATCTACGCACCGGAGCCCGCCGCCGAGGTGGTGCCGGAGCCGATTCCCGAGCCGCAGCCGCAGCCCGAGACGGCAACCCTCGAGTGGCCCGGTGGCACGCTTGTGATCGAGCAGCGAGTGACCGTGATAGGGCGATCTAGCGAGTGCGATGTGCGGCTGGACGACGCCAACACCTCGCGCCGCCATGCCGAGCTGCGCCGGATCGGCGACGGCTACTCCGTGGTCGACCTGGGGTCGACCAACGGCACCGAGGTCAACGGCCAGCGCATCCAGGAGACCGCGCTTATGAACGGTGACGTGATATCGATCGGAACGACCAAGATCACGTTCGAGCGTCGCCTTGGTTGAGCAGCTCCTGCTCGCCCTTCAGGTCGCGTTCGTCGTGCTGCTCTACCTCTTCATCTGGCGCGTCGTCCGCACCGCCTCGCGCGACCTTGCGGTCGGGCAGGAGAGCATGATCCTAACTCCGGTGCGCCCCTCGCCGCCGCGCCCGCCGCGGCCGATCGCGCGCATGGTGGTGGTGCAGAGCCCTGAGCTCGAGCAGGGCACGGCGCTCGAGCTACGCCGCGAGCTGATGGCCGGCCGCGACTCGGACGCCGACGTGCCGCTGCCGGCGGATGGATACGCTTCTGGCCGCCACGCGCGCTTCGTGCGAGGTGAGGACGCGGATCTGGTGGAGGACCTGAACTCGACCAACGGCACCTTTGTCAACGACGACCGGCTGACCGGCAGCCGGCCGCTGCATGACGGTGACGTGGTCACGGTCGGACAGACGCAGCTCCGCTACGAGGCGGGCGCGTGAGCGCGCTTGGCATCGTCGACAGCGCGGGCCGCACCGACACCGGCCACGTGCGCCATGGGAACGAGGACTCGTACCTGCTGCGCGGAACGCTGTTCATGATCGCCGACGGAATGGGTGGCGCCGCGGCCGGCGAGATCGCATCCGGCATCTGCGCCGAGGCGTTCGCAGAGATCGACCTGATCCGCACCGGCGGCGAGGCCGCACTGCGCGACGCGATCACGACCGCCAATCGCCGCATCCACGAGCGCGCGATCAGCGACCCCGCCGCCGCCGGCATGGGCACGACGGTGACCGCGGCACTGGCCTGCGACGACGGCCGCGTGGTGCTCGCGAACGTCGGCGACAGCCGCGCCTACCTGCTACGCGAGGGCGCCCTGCAGCGCCTCTCGGAGGACCACTCGGTGGTGGCAGAGCTGGTGGCCAGCGGCCAGATCAGCGAAGACGAGGCTGAGCACCACCCCCAGCGAAGCGTGATCACTCGCGCACTGGGCGCCGACACGAACGTGCAGGTCGACATCATCTGGCTGGAGGTGGCCGACGGCGACGTGGTGCTGCTGTGCTCCGACGGGCTGACGACGATGGTGGCCGAGGCCGAGATCGCTCGGCTGCTGGCGGCCGACGCGGACGCCGAGCGCGCAGCACAGTCGCTGGTCGATGCCGCCCTGGCAGCTGGAGGCGAGGACAACGTGACGGCGATCGTCGTTCGGATCGGCGTCCGCGAGCAGAGCGCCGCCGGCAAGCGGGAGATCCTGACCAGCGATCCCGACTTCGAGCCACCGGACGATGACCAGCCGCCGAGGCGCTCGCGCAAGCGCCGCATCGTGCGGGCACTGGTGCTGTTGGCGGTGCTGGGCGTGCTGGCGGGCGGCTTCGCGGTCGCGCTGCGCAAGGCGCACTTCGTCGGCGCGGACGAGGCCACCGGCCAGGTGGCCGTCTACCAGGGACTGCCGATCGATCTGTTCGCCGGCGTCAAGCTGTACCACGTCGTCTCGGAGTCGCCGCTGGCCTACGCATCGCTCAACCCGGCCACCCGCAAGCAGCTGCTCGATCACTCCATCCGCTCAGAATCAAGCGCGCTGGCCGCCGTCCGCGCCGCCCAGCAGCAGGCGCCATGAGGTCGCCGCGCGTCCGCGAGCTGCTGAACCTGCTCGCGGTGGCCGCGCTGACCGGTGTCGGATTCCTCAGCGTCTACACCGCCCGCCAGCAGGAGATAACCAGCACGTCGCTGATCTACGCCGGCTTCTTCCTGGCCCTGTACTTCATCGCCCACCTGGGTCTGAGGGCGGGACTGCCGGACGCCGATCCCTGGCTGCTACCGCTGGCCGCACTGCTGACGGCGGTCGGTCTGACCGAGATCTACCGGCTCAACCCGCTGCTGGCACGCGACCAGTCGATCTGGATCGTGATCGGCCTGGTCGGGTTCCTGGGCCTGATCCTGGTGGTGGGCGATCATCGCCGGTTGGAGCCCTACAAGTACTCGCTGGGAGTGGCCGCAGTCGCGCTGCTGGTGCTGACGATGGTGGTCGGCACGACCATCAACGGCGCCAAGCTGTGGATCCGGGCCGGCGGCGTACAGGTGCAGCCGGGCGAGTTTTCGAAGCTGCTGCTGGTGATCTTCCTGGCTGGGTACCTTCGCGAAAAGCGTGAGCTGCTCGCGATGGCGCACCGGCGGGTGATGGGTATCGGCCTGCCGGCCGCCCGACACCTCGGCCCTCTGCTGGTGATGACGGGCGTGGCGCTGGGCGTTGTGGCCGTGATGAATGACCTGGGCTCGGCGCTGCTTCTGTACGGCATCTTCCTGGCGATGGTGTACGTCGCCACCGGCCGGCGCATCTACACGGTCGCCGGACTGCTCCTGTTCGCCGTGGGCTCCTGGGCCGTCTACTCGATCACGCCCCACGTGCAGGAGCGGTTCGACGTCTGGCTCGACCCCTGGAAGACGGCCCACACCGGCGGATACCAGATCATCCAGTCGATCGAGTCGATCGCGGATGGCGGCGTGTTTGGCTCCGGCCTGGGCCAGAGCTTCCAGGTGTTCGACAACGGCAGTTCGGTGATCCCGGCGGCGCAGACCGACGGCATCTACGCGGTGTGGGCGGATGAGACCGGGCTGGCGGGGGCGGCTGGGCTGCTGCTGGTCTACCTGCTGTTTGCCTACCGAGGATTCAAGATCGCGGCTCTGGCCGACGACGGCTTCTCCAAGCTGCTGGCAACGGGCCTCACGTTCGCCGTCACGCTGCAGGCCTTCCTGATCGTCGGTGGCATCACCCGGCTGATCCCGCTGACCGGCATCACGCTGCCATTCATGAGCTACGGCGGCAGCTCGATCCTGGCCAACTTCATGCTGCTGGCGCTGCTCCTGATGGTGTCGTCCAACACGCGCAGGTCGCGGCTGTGAACCCCCGCATCAGCAGCCTGTTCAAGATCAGCGCGGTCGGATTCGCACTGCTGATCACGATCACCGCCTACTGGCAGGTGTGGGCCGCGTCTGGCCTCGCCGCCCGCCGCGATAACGCCCGGCTGGTCTACCGCCAGCTCGAGATCAAGCGCGGGCAGATCTTCGCCGCGAACGGCAGGACGGTGCTTGCGACCAACATCCAGCGGCATAAGAACGGCCTCGACATCTTCCTGCGCCGCTACCCGCTGGGAACGCTGTTCGGAGCGCCGGTCGGGTACAACACGGTCGGCTCCGGCCGATCGGGACTCGAGCTGTCCGAGAACGACTACCTGACCGCCTCAAACGCCGACCTCTCGACCGTGCTGGGCAACCTCGGCGATCGGCTGCAGGGACAGACGGTGACCGGCAACAACGTCGTCACGAGCCTGTCGCTGGCCGCCCAGCGGGCGGCGGCGGCCGGTCTGGTCGGCCACACCGGCGCCGTGGTGGCAATCGAGCCCTCCACCGGCCGCGTGCTGGCGATGGCCTCCAGCCCCGTCTACAACCCCAACACGGTCGCAGCCAACTTCGCCCAGCTGAACCAGGCCAGCCGTGGATCGCCGCTGCTCAACCGCGCCACGCAGGGGCTGTACGCGCCCGGATCGACGTTCAAGGTGGTGACGGCAACGGCCGCGCTCGAGAGTGGCAAGTACACCCCCTTCACCACCATCGATGGTCACGGCCACTGTCTCAGCGACGTCCAGGGCCAGCCGCTGTGCAACGCCGGCACCGAATCCGCCGGCGTCGTCACGCTGACCGACGCGCTCACCTACTCCTACAACACCGTGTTCGCCCAGGTCGGCCAGCAGGTCGGCATCGGCCGCCTCTCCTCGACGATGAGCGAGTTCGGCTTCTTCACCCGGCCCGCGCTGGACTACCCCTCCGACGAGATGCTGCCCAGCGGCCTGTACAGCGCCGGGCACCTGCTGGGGCGCTCGGCGCCGGTCGACGTCGCCCGCGTCGCGATCGGCCAGGAGCGACTCGGCGTGACGCCGCTGCAGATGGCCGAGGTGGTGGCCACCGTCGCCAACGGCGGCGTGCGCATGCGGCCATCGCTGGTCGACCGAATCACCTCACCCAGCGGCGGCACCGTCGCGACGACCCGTCCCGAGCAGCTGCAACGGGTGATGTCGGCGACAACGGCCTCCCAGCTGACCACGATGATGCGACGGGTCGTGGAGGAGGGTACCGGTACGGCCGCGAATGTTGGAAACCTGTCGGTGGCCGGCAAGACGGGCACCGCCGAGACGGGAGTGACCGGTTTGAACACCGCATGGTTCATCGCATTCGCGCCCGCGACCAATCCGCGGATCGCGATCGCGGTCGTGATAGAGCACACCCCGGAGTTCGGCGGAACCATCTCCGCTCCCATCGCTGCCAGAGTGATCACCGCATACCTGCACAGCAGCGTGGCAAAGTAGCGGCAGCGATGGGCGTCGACCACATCATTGGTGAGCTGTTCGACGGCCGCTACCGGCTGCAGAGGCGGATCGGCGCCGGCGGCATGGCGGACGTCTACCTGGCCGAGGACGAGACGCTGCACCGGCGGGTGGCGATCAAGATCCTGGCCGACCGCTACACCCAGGACGACGGCTTCATCGAGCGGTTCCGCCGCGAGGCGACCGCCGCGGCCGGCCTGAACCATCCCAACATCGTCTCGATCTACGACCGCGGCGAGGCCGAGGGCACCTACTACATCGCGATGGAGTACATCGAGGGCCCGACGCTGAAGGAGGAGATCACGTCGCGCGCGCCGCTGCCGGCCGAGGAGGCCGTCGGCTACGCCCAGCAGGCGCTGCAGGCGCTCGAGTTCGCCCACCGGCGAGGCGTGATCCACCGCGATATCAAGCCGCACAACATGATGGTGACGCCCGACGGGCTGCTGAAGGTGACCGACTTCGGCATCGCCCGCGCCGCCAACCAGGTCGAGATGACCGAGGTTGGCTCGATCGTCGGCACCGCCCAGTACCTCTCACCCGAGCAGGCTCGTGGCCAGAACGTCGGACCCCAGTCGGACATCTACTCGCTGGGCGTCGTGCTGTACGAGATGCTGACCGGCACGGTGCCGTTCACCGGCAGCTCGGCGGTCGAGATCGCGATGAAGCAGGTGAACGAGCAGCCGATCCCGCCCAGCCAGAAGAACCGGCTGATCTCACCGGCGCTGGAGCAGATCGTGATGCGGGCGCTGGCCAAGGACTCGGCGCTGCGCTTCCACTCAGCGCGCGAGATGGCGGACGAGCTGGAGCGGGTGCGCCGCGGCCTCGGCGTGTCGCACGACACGCAACAGGCGACGGCCGTGATCGGCGCGTACGCGGCGGCGGATGCGACGCGGGTGATGGGTGCCCCCACCAGCGAGCGCACGGCGGTGATGCCTGCGGCGCAGCAGCCCGGCGGCCCGAAGCGAAGCGCGCTGCCCTGGATCCTGGTGGCGCTGCTGCTGCTGGCAAGCGCTGTGGTCGGCTACGTCGTCTACCAGCAGCTGCAGGGCCCGGCGGGAGTGAGGGTGCCCGAGGTGGCCGGCGCGCCCGAGGCGTCGGCGCGCAGGACGCTGATCGGCGACGGCTTCCGGGTGGGACCATCCAAACGGGCCGCGTCCGGCACCGTTCTGCCCGGCAACGTCATCAGCACCAGTCCGTCGGGAGGCAGCACCGCCGCCAAGGGCTCGACCGTGACCCTGACCGTCAGCACCGGCCCCAAGAGCGTCACGTTGATCGACCTGCGCGGCAAGTCTCTTGCCGAGGCGCTCCAGATCCTGGCCCAGCAGGGGCTCACCGGTGCGCCCGTAAACATCTCGTCCAAGCTGCCCAGCGGCACCGTCGTTCGCACCGATCCTCCGCCCGGCCCGGTCAAGCCTGGCAGAGTCATCACCCTCTACGTGTCCAGCGGCAACGTCAAGGTGCCCAACGTGCTCGACATGACCTGCGCGCAGGCCACCACGACGCTGCAGAGCTCCAACCTGGTGGCCAGCTGCACGGACACGCCCAGCGAGACGCAGACCCCGGGCCAGGTGTTCGCGCAGAGCCCAAGCGCCGGCCAGCCGGCACCGCAGGGCAGCACTGTCAACCTTCAGGTTTCGACCGGCCCCGCGCAGGTGCAGGTACCCGACGTAGCCAACACCGACTACAACTCGGCAAAGCAGCTGCTGCACGACAAGGGACTGCACGCGGTGCGGCAGGACTGCCTCTCCGCGGATCCCTCGGTTCCGGACGGTGTGGTGGTGTCGACCGATCCGCCGCCGGGCAGCATGGTGGCGCCCAAATCCGACGTCACCGTCTACGTGCAAAACTCGACCTCGACGACGCCCTGCCCATGACCGGCGGCCGGATCCGCGTGGCCGTGCTGGCGGGCGGGCGCAGCTCGGAGCACGAGGTCTCGGTGCGCTCGGGCGCCTCGGTGGTGGCCGCTCTCGATCCCGAGCGCTACGAGGTGGTGCCGGTGCAGATCGACCGCGCCGGCGGCTGGCAGATCGAGGCGTCAGCGCAGCTGGCGCTGCAGCCCGGCGCGGACGCCCGCTCGCTGGTCAGGCGGCCGACGGCCGACGTGCCGCTGCCCGCCCCGACAGGCCCGATCGACGTGGTGCTGCCGATCCTGCACGGGCCGTTCGGCGAGGACGGCACGGTGCAGGGACTGCTCGAGGTGCTGGGTCTGCCGTACGTCGGTTCGGGCGTGCTCGGATCGGCCCTGACGATGGACAAGGACGTGGTCAAGCGGGTGCTGCGCGACGTCGAGATCGCCGTTGCCCGCCACGCCGTGTTCCGAAACCGCGTGTTCGGCCAGGCCGAGATGGACGAGGTGGAGGAGCTGGGCTATCCCTGTTTCGTCAAGCCGGCCCGGCTGGGGTCGAGCGTCGGCATCAGCCGTGTGACCGCGCGCGACGAGCTGGAGGCGGCCGTGACGCTCGCCTTCCGGCACGACTCGAAGGTGCTGGTGGAGGAGATGATCAGGGGGCGCGAGGTGGAATGCGGTGTGCTCGGCAACGCCCACCCGATCGTCAGTGTCGCGGGCGAGATCGTGATCGCAAACTCGTCGGACTGGTACGACTACGCCGCCAAGTACGACGACGGAGCGATGGAGCTGCGGGCGCCGGCCGACCTGCCCCAGGCCGTCTCCGACGAGCTGCGCGACGCCGCACGCCGAGCGTTCGAGGTGTGCGAGTGCGCCGGCATGGCACGGATCGACTTCTTCGTCACGCCGGAGCATCGCGTCGTCCTAAACGAGATCAACACGATCCCCGGGTTCACCGAGACGAGTGTCTACGCCAAGCTGTTCGAGGCGTCCGGGATCGGCTATCCGCAGCTGCTCGACCGGCTGATCGAGCTGGCGCTCGAGCGGCACGCGGACGCGCAGACGTACGCCTACTGAAGAGCGCCCGCGGGCCGTTCGCCGATGATCTCGGCGAAGCGGTCGGCGCCGACGTTCCCGCCCGACAGCACCACTCCGACGTTCCCGGCCGCGCCGTCCACGCGCCCGGCCAGCAGCGCCGCCAGCGCACACGCCCCGCTGGGCTCCACCACGACCTTCATCCGGTCGAACAGGAGCCGCATCGCGACGACGATCTCGGCATCCAACACCGTCACCACCTCGTCCACAAGCCGGCGGTTGATCTCGAACGTGAGCCGGCCCGGGATGTCGGCCTGCTGGCCGTCGGCGATGGTGCGCGGAACGGCGATCCGCACCCGCTCCCCGGCCGCCAGCGAGCGGCGGGTGTCGTCGCCCAGCTCGGGCTCGACCCCGACCACGCGGATCGCCGGGCGCAGCGCCTTGGCCGCCGTGACGCAGCCGGCCAGCAGTCCACCGCCGCCCACCGGCACCAGCAGCGCGTCCAGGTGCGGCACCCGCTCCAGCAGCTCGAGCGCGACCGTGCCCTGACCCGCCATCACCAGCGGGTGGTCGTAGGGCGGCACCAGCGTCAGGCCGCGCTCAGCCGCCAGCGCCTCTCCCAGCGCCTCGCGATCCTGGCTGTAGCGGTCATAGCCGATCACCTGCGCCCCGTAGCCGAGCGTCGCAGCCCGTTTTGCCTCGGGCGCATCGTCGGGCATCAGGATGGTCGCTGGGGCGCCCAGCAGCGCCGCAGCCAGCGCAACCGCCTGGGCGTGGTTGCCGGACGAGTAGGCCACCACGCCAGGCGAGAGCTGCGGCAGGGGCAGGGACGAGATCATCGAGTAGGCGCCACGGAACTTGAACGCCCCACCCCGCTGGAAGCACTCCGCCTTGCAGAAGACGCGCGCGCCGACCTCGCCATCGAGCGTGCGCGACGTCAGCACCGGCGTGCGGTGAGCGATGCCCTCCAGCCGGCCGGCGGCGCTGCGCACGTCCTCGATCGAGATCATGCGTCAAGCGTACTCGGCGTCCCGAGGTCGATCGGGTCGCTGGATGCTTAAAAGTCGAACGGCATGATGCCGTCGTTCTCGAGCGCTGAGCGGAAGCGGTCGATGGCGTCGTTCATGTTCTCGCGCGTGACCCGGTCGAGCTCCTCGATCAGACGATCGGTTGCATCGTTCAGGACATCGTCGTAGCGCTCGACCTCGGCGGCGTCGTAGGTCTCGACCGCGCGCCACTCGCAGTCGGGACAGCGCAGCGCAAGCTGCCAGCGCAGCTCCTCGACCTCGTTCCAGTCGGTCGGGTGTACGCGGTCGCCGCCGCACTTGGCGCACAGCTCGATCTGGCGCACCAACAGCTCGCCGCCGGCCTCGACCTCGTGCACGTCCGAGATCACCGGATCCGCGCCGGTGGTCTGGTAGTACACGATCTCGACCGTCTTGCCGCTGGGCAGCACGATCCTCTTGATGTGGAACTCTCCCATTGCCCCGCTTTATCGGGCGTTGAGCCTCACATCTTGAGCAGAAAAATACGCCAGCGCTCTATAACACAGAGCACGAAGCACAGTACGGTTTACGGCCCACCGAAATCGGCGGTGATGTAGTACGCCCAGCGGCCCGCGTAGACGCCCTTGACCACGCCGATGCCGATCACGCGATAGTGCCCGCTGAGCAGGTTCGCACGATGGGGGGCGCTGTTGATCCAGGCGTTCAGCGTGCCGCCCGGCAGCCACTCGCCGACGGCCAGGTTCTCGCCGATCCAGCTCCCCTTGTAGCCGTACCAGCGAATCCGCTGCGACCACGTCACGCCCGAGGACGAGTAGTGGCTGAGCATGTGGTGGGTGGCCATGTTGGTGCTGTGTGCGGTGGCGGCCTGCTGCAGGTTGGTGTTGACCGAAAGCTTACGCAGCCCGTGATGGGCGCGATAGGTGTTGATGCCGGCGAGCAAGTTCGCGCGGTAGGTCGAGGCCGAGAACGAGGCCTTGGCAACGGCCGGTGTCAGAGCCAGCAGAATGAGCGCCAGCACAGCTGAGATCAGTTTCACCTTCAGTGGTTTCTCCCTCCTCCGGGGCGGTAGTACGGAGCCGATGCTAGAGCAATCCGGGCGCGCCAAGACCGTGCTTACAAGGATTTAACGCGGCCAATACAGAGGATCACGCACGCAGAAGGATCGCGAGCCCCGCCCAATTGAAGATCGGCAGCATCGGGGCACGGCTTGACCCCGGATCAGAATCCTTACATCGCTGCGGCCGGCACGGCTGCGCCGCTGGCCAGGGCCTCGGCGATCGCCTCGCCGAAGACGTCCAGCGACTCCGTGATCTGCTCGTCGCTCGCGACCAGGCCGACCAGTACCCGCAGGCAGTTACCGTGCATGCCCGCCTTGAGGATCAGCAGACCGCGGCGGAAGGCGGCCTCGGCCACCGCCGTCGCGACCTCGGGCGCCGGCTGCTTGCCGGACGGGTCGCAGACGAACTCGACCGCCAGCATGGGGCCAAGGCCGCGGACGTCGCCGATCTGGGGGTTGCGGGACTGCAGCTCGAGCATCCGCGCCCGCATCCGCTCGCCGATCGCCCGGCCCCGCGCGAGCAGATCGAGCCGGTCGATCTCGTCCAGCACGGCGATGCCGGCAACACAGCCCAGCGGCGAGCCGACATACGTGCCGCCGATGGTTGAGTCGCCGGCCAGGTCGACCACGTCCGCCCGGCCAAGCACGCCCGACATCGGCACGCCGGCCGCGATCGACTTGGCGACGGTGATCAGATCGGGCTCGACACCGAAGTGCTCGATCGCGAACATCTTGCCCGTGCGGCCAAAGCCGCTCTGCACCTCGTCGGCGATCAGCACGATTCCGTGCTCTTCGGCGATCTCACGCAGGCCGCGCACCCACTCGACCGGCGGCACGACGAAGCCGCCCTCGCCCTGCACCGGCTCGAAGATGATCGCGGCCACGCTCTCGGCGGCAACGTGGGTCGTGAACATCTCGCGCAGGGCGTCCAGCGCGGCCGCAGCGGGATCGGCGGCCTGGTCACGGTACGGGTAGGGATAGGGCGCGCGGTACACCTCGCCGGCGAACGGCCCCATCCCCGCCTTGTACGGGTGCTGCTTGGAGGTCAACGACATCGCCATCAACGTACGGCCGTGGAAGCCGCGCTCGAACGTGATCACGGCCGGGCGGCCGGTGGCCAGCTTTGCCAGCTTGACGGCGTTCTCGACCGCCTCCGCGCCAGAGTTGAAGAAGGCTGCCTTCTTGGGGCCGCTGATCGGCGTCCGTTCCAGCAGCCGCTCGGCCAGCTCGACGTACGACTCGTACGGCACCATCGTGAAGTCGGTGTGCAGGAAGCGATCGATCTGCGCATGCAGTGCTGCCGAGACGGCGGCGTTGGTGTGGCCGACGTTGAGGCAGCCGACCCCGCCGGTCCAATCGAGGAAGGTGTTGCCGTCGACATCGGTGACGGCGATGCCGTGAGCGTGGTCGATCACGGTCGGCAGATAGATGCTCTTGGCGTCAGCGATCACGCGCTGCTTGCGCTCGAGGATCTGCTTCGACTTGGGTCCGGGCACAGCTGTACGCAGCTCGATCGTGTTCCCCATATGGCTCCCCTTCTCGCATGCCCGGCTGGGCGGGACGGCGACGGATGATACCAGGGCTCAAGCGGCGTACACTCCCGCCAGATGGTGCTCTCAGATCACACGATCCGCGAAGAGATCGCCGCCGGGCGGATCGTGATCGATCCCTTCGACGACACGCTGGTGCAGCCGTGCAGCATCGACGTCACGGTCGGCGACGCGTTCCGGGTGTTTCGCAACTCGCGTTACCCCTACATCGATGTCAAGCTCGAGATGGAGGACCTCACCGAGCTGGTGCATGTGAACCGCGACGAGGCGTTCATCCTCCACCCCGGCGAGTTCGTGCTGGGCGTGGTTGCCGAGCGGATCGGACTGCCGGACGACATCGTCGCCACGTTGGACGGCAAGAGCTCGCTGGGGCGACTGGGGCTGGTCGTGCACCAGACCGCGGGCGTAATCGACGCCGGGTTCGACGGCCACATCACCCTCGAGCTCGCCAACATGGCCAGCCTGCCGATCACGGTCTACCCCGGCATGCGGATCGCGCAGATCAGCTTCATGACGCTGACCACGCCGGCCGACCGACCGTACGGATCGGGCGGTCTCGGCAGCAAGTATCAGGGCCAGGCCGAGCCGACGCCAAGCCGCTACTACCTCAACTTCGCCAACCGCCCATGACGGTGATGGTGACGGGAGCGGAAGGCTATGTCGGCCGCGAGGTGGTGGCCTCGCTGGCGGCGTCCGGACGACCGGTGCGTGCGCTGGTGCACCGAGACCATGGCCGTACGGCCGAGGGTGTCGAGCACGTGCACGGTGACGTGACCGACGTCGAATCGCTGCGGCGAGCGGCCGAGGGCTGCGACGAGATCGTGCACCTGGTGGCGATCCTGGATGGATCGGACGCCGAGTTCGAGGCCGTCAACACCGGCGGAGCGCGCAACGCCGTGGCGGCCGCACGATCGAACGGCATCCGCCGATTGGTGCATATGAGCGCGCTCGGCGTCTCTCAGGAGCACGCCCCGCTGAGCCGCTACTGGAGCAGCAAGTATGCGGCCAAGCTGGCCGTGACCGAGAGCGACCTGGACTGGACGGTGATGGAGCCGAGCTTCGTGTTCGGCCGAAACGGTGGCGCTCTGAAGGCGTTCGAGAGCCTGATCCGCGCGCCGGTGGCACCCGTGATCGGCGATGGCCGCTACCGGCACCAGCCGGTCTGGGTGGGTGACGTCGCAACCGCCTTCGTGCGGGCGCTGGAGCGGCCGGACACGATCGGCCACACCTACGGGCTGGGTGGGCCGCAGGTGTTCGAGTTCAACGACCTGCTGGACGAGCTGGCGCGCGTGACCGGCCGCGCGCCGCGCCGCAAGCTGCACGCGCCGGTCGGCCTGATGAAGGCCCAAGCGGCGCTGCTGCAGTACCTGCCGCCGCCGCTCAAGGTGACGCGCGAGCAGATCGTGATGCTGGTCGAGGGAACCGAGTGCGACCTGACGCCGATGAGGGCCGAGCTGGGCATCGAGCCGGCGTCCATCGCCGAGGCCTACACCCGCTGAAGGGCGAGATCCGCGCGGCACTTGGAGTCGTCGGCGCGCGTTGCTACACTCGTCCTACCACGGAAAGGAGGTGGTCCGACTTGTTGGATGGTTCAAGACGGGCGAGTGGAGGTGCTCGCAGGTAGAGGCGAGTCCCTGAACCTACGGGGAACCGCTGCAGCCGGCGTTGGGACCGCCGCCGCATCCACCTCGGTGGATCGGCAGGCAACCGCCGCTACCTAATCCACGCGAAATCGCCGCCATGGGGCGCGTCGGGACACCGGCGCGCCCCGTGGACTTTAACGAGCGCCTGAGGAGCAGCCCTTGAGAAGAGGGCGCCGTCAGGTCACATCCCCCAGCGGCCCTCGCCCACCAGTTGCAGCTCGGCCGCGGCAGCGCCCAGCTGGGAGACGGCGCCGTCGCCGCGTTGCTCGACTCGCACCGAGACGGTGCGCGCGAGCGCATCGCGCACCCACTGGCTGCCGGCGGCCCCGGTCAGCTCGGTCTCAGCATCCTCACCCTCGCCGCGACGATCGCTGACCGTGAACGTATGCCCGGGCTCGACGCCGTGCCGCTTCATGTAGTGCAGCATCTCCTCAGCCTCGTTCTCGAGCCGCAGCACCACCAGCGTGCTGCCCACCGGCACGGCCGGCAGCGGCTCTCCCGGCTCCCGCAGGTAGTCGCCGATCGGATGGCCGTGCGGACAGGTCTTGACGTCGCCGATCATCTCCAGCATCTTGGCCTCGAGCCGCGGCGAGATCGAGAGCTCCATGACGTGGGCCTCCTCGTGCACGTCGTCCCACGGGATGCCCATCACCTTGACCAGGTACGCCTCGACCAGACGGTGGCGGGCGACGATCCGCTCGGCGACCTCACGGCCGCGGTCAGTGAAGTGGATCAGCTTCTGCTGGTCGCGACTGACCAGCTGGTCGTCGACCATTCGCTTCAGCATCTCGCTGGCCGACGGCTGCGACACCTGCAGCGCGCGGGCCAGGTTGGCCTGCGTCCGCTCGATGCCGGACTCATACAGCCAGTAGATGCTCTCCAGGTACTCCTGCGTCGCTTCCGAGAGAGGGGGGGCCGCCATCCGGGCAGTATAGAAGCGGCGAAAATGAGAGCCCTGCCACGGCCGTCCAACCAGTCGGTGCGGTCAGATGTCGATCAGGATCTCGCCGTCGCGCTCGATCACGCGATAGCTCTCGACGCCCTCGGTGGCTGGCAGCGACAGCACCGCGCCGGTACGGACGTCGAACAGTGCGCCGTGGCGGGGGCACTCGACCTTGAAGCCGTCACGGTCGCCCTCGCACAGCGGGCCATCGTCATGGCTACAACGATCCTCGATCGCGTAGTAGGCGCCGTCGATCAGATAGACGCCCACGAACAGCGACCCGGACTGCACGATCTTGACGCCGCCCTCGGCGATCTCACCGGCGGCGGCTACTCGGACTTCCACTCAATCCCATCCGCGCCGCTGGCCCACTCGCCGGGCAGTGGCTCGCCGGTGAGTTGGTTCAGCGCGACCTTGAGCACGCCGACCGAGAGCATGGCGCACTTCAACCGGATCGGGGTGAGGGGGATGCCGAGCTCGTCCAGCACGTCGTCCTTGCCGATCTGGGACAGCTCGCTGACGGCCCTGCCCTTGACCGCGTCCGACAGCATCGAGGCCGCCGCCTGGCTGATCGCGCAGCCGCGGCCGTTGTAGCGGACGTCGGTGACGATGCCGTCCTCGACCTTCAGCTCGATCGCGAGCTCGTCGCCGCACAGCGGGTTGACTCCCTCGGCAACCGCCGAAGGGTGGTCGATGTGCCCGTGGTTGCGCGGGTTCTTATAGTGATCGAGGATGTTCTCGCGGTAGAAGTCGTCCATCGTTCTGAGCGGAAGTGTAGTTGCAGCCCGCTCAGCCGGCGAACGTGCGCTTGACCTTCTCGATGCCGTCCGCCAGCGCGTCGATGTCGTCGCGACCGTTGTAGATATAGACGCTGGCGCGGGTTGTGGCGGTGAGGCCGAACCGGCGCATCAGCGGCTGCGTGCAGTGGTGGCCTGCCCGCACCGCGATGCCCTCGGAGTCGAGCACCTGGGCGACGTCGTGTGGATGGACGTCGCCGACGTTGAAGCTGAGGATGCCGGCCCGATTGGGCGGCTTGGGGCCGTACTGGACGACCCCATCGATGCCGGACAGCACGTCGTAGGCGTACTCGGTCAGGGCGTGCTCATGCGCCTCGACGGCGGCCATTCCAATCGCTTCCAGGTACTCGGCGGCAGCGCCGAGGGCGATCGACTCGGCGATCGCCGGCGTGCCGGCCTCGAACTTCCACGGCAGCTCGTTCCAGCTGGTTCGCTCGAGCTCGACCTTACGGATCATCTCACCGCCGGTCAGGAACGGCGGCATCTGCTCCAGCAGCTCAGCCCGGCCCCAGAGGATGCCTGCGCCCGGCCCGCACATCTTGTGACCCGAGATGGCGTAGAAGTCGCAGCCCAGCGTCTGCACGTCGATCGGCCGGTGAGGCGCGGCCTGCGCGCCGTCCACCACCAGCACCGCGCCGCGCTCGTGAGTCCAGCGGGCAAGGGCGGGGATGTCGTTGATGGTGCCGAGCGAGTTGGAGACGTGAGTCGCGGCGACCAGCTTCACGTTCTCGACGGTGGCGATGCGATCGAGCGAGTCGGGATCGATGCTGCCGTCGTCGGCCAGCCGCAGGTAGTGCAGGGTGGCGCCCGTCTGCTGCGCGAGCACTTGCCAGGGCACGAGGTTTGAGTGATGCTCCATCTCGGTCGCAACGATCGCGTCGCCCCGGCCCACGAAGGCACGGCCGTAGGCGTAGGCGACCAGGTTGAGCGCCTCCGTCGCCTCGCGGACGAAGATCACCTCGCGGCGGTCGCCGGCGTTGACGAATCGGGCCATGATGTCGCGCGCGCCCTCGTACCGCTCGGTCGCAACAGCGCCCAGGTGGTAGACGCCGCGGTGCACGTTGGCGTAGGAGGTCTCGTAGACGTCGACGAGCGTGTCGATCACCTGGCGCGGCTTCTGCGACGAGGCGGCGGAGTCGAGGAACACCAGCCGTTTGCCGTGCACGGGCTTTGCCAGAATCGGAAAATCAGCCCGGATGCGAGCCAGGTCGAGGGGGCTGGCGGTCTGTACCACGGCCATGCGTTAAGTGTACCGGCACGCCTCCTGCCACCCCTTCACCGCCACGTGTCGGCGTGCTCCCACCACAGGGCTTTGACTCCGAGTGGGGTATCGGCATGACGCCACCAATCCCCGTTGCGGTATCAGCGGCTGAACCTCGGGGCAGGCGGTCAGAGTTCACGATAGTAGTTCACCAGCGGGAACCCGGTGAACCCTGCCGACTCGTACAACTGGCGCGCGGGGGCGTGACCCGCATCACCGCCTGTCGAGACGAACGCCAGACGGCATCCGGCATCGCGCATCTGTTCCAAGGCGTGGTCGGTAAGAGCGCGAGCCACGCCGCGGCGGTGAGCGGAAGGATCAACGGCAACCATGTATATCTCGCCTGTCTCGTTCTCTATGAGCACGGTGACAAAGCCCAATACGGCCTCGGCCTCCGTCGCCACAGTCACCAGTTGCCTGGTGTCCAAGCAGGCGGTTCGAACGGCGAGTTCTTGCGACACGCGCCAATCGGGGTAGACGCGAGCGTTGATGCCAGCGCCCATAACCTCCGCCATCGATTGGTGAACAGGCTCCCAAGCTCGCAGCGCGAGCGCCACCACCGGGCCTACGTCGCGCTCATGGAAGGGTCGCAACACCGTTCGCATCGGCACACTGTACTCAGCGCCGCTTGGCGGCCCTCGGATCAGGGGACGGTCTGAGGCACCTCGGTGGCGGCGATCGCCATCGCCAGCACCAATGGCGCGATCGCGAGCCGTGGTGTGTCCGGCTGCTCGAGCAGCGAGCGGTGCGAGGCGTCCAGCAGCGGCGCGATCCGCTCCAGCGCCGCTCCCGCCGGGCCCGGATTGGGGTCGCGGCACGCGATCACCGAGAGCCAAAGCATGTCCAGCGCGCGCTCGGCCGAGCCTGCGAATATCGATCCCAGCACCAGCATCAGGTTCGCCTGCAGCCGCGCCAGCGTCGCATCCAGCAGCAGCTGCTGCGGCGCCCGCGGCGGCCGCGGCGCCGCCAGCGGCTCGCCGGCGAGTAGGCGGGCCGTGCCACCACCCACCACGTGCCTGCGCGTGTCATGGTCGATGCCCAGGCAGGCCAGGATCCTCAGCACCACGTACAGGCCGACGAACGTGCGTCCGTACGGCGCGTCGGCGCCGAACACGATCCGCTCCGCCGGCACCCGCGCAAACAGCGCCATCGTGTCCATCATGTTCATCCACGACGTGTCGAACACCGCCGCTGGGTGGTCGCGCAGCCCGTCCGCCAGCGTGCCCTGATCGGCCACGCCCACGTGCGCCATGATCAGCGGCGCGCCGGGATGCAGCTGGCCCAGCTCGACCAGCTCCTGGCCGAACGCCTCCGGCAGTCCGCGACCGGCGTGGATCAGGATCGGCACGCCGGCCTGCTCCGCCAGCGCAAAGATCGGCTCACACAGCCCGACCAGCCCAAACGATTGGGCGCGTGGGTGGAGCTTGATGCCGCGGGCGCCGGCCGCCAGGCAGCGCTCCGCCTCCGCCACCGGGCCCTGCATCGGATCGAGCCGGCAGAGCGGGATGAAGCGACCCTCGCTCTCCGCCGCCCAGCCCAGCACGCGATCGTTGGGCACCCGATACGCCGGGTCGCGTTCCGGGTCGTGCAGTGGGAACACCACCGCCTGCGCGGCATCGGCCGCGTCGAGCATCGCGACCAGCGCCGCCGGGTCGAGCGACATGCCGTCCTCGTCGTGTCCGAGGTGGGCGTGGACGTCGATCACCTGGGCACCGAGCGGCCGGAGATGCGCCAGCTCGTGGCCGAGCAGCGCGAGAGCGTCCGGCAGCTGGTCGTCCACGGTCACCGGCTCAGGTGGCCGCACCCTCGCCCATGCGCAGCTCGAGCTCCGCAGCCAGCACCGCCCGCACCTCTTCCGAGCCGATCCGGTCGAGCACCGGCTGGAAGAAACCGCGGACGATCACGCGCTCCGCTTCCCGTCGGCTGAGACCACGGCTCATCAGGTAGAACAGCTGCAGGCGGTCGATCTGGCCGATTGTGGCGCCATGCGTGCAGCGAACGTCGTTGGCCTCGATCTCGAGGCCCGGGATCGAGTCGGCGTGCGCATCGTGGGAGAGCAGCAGGTTGCGGTTCTCCTGATAGGCATCCGTCTTCTGCGCGCCCTTGTCGACCCGGATCACGCCTCGCCAGACGGCGCGCGCGTGATCGGTCAGCACGCCCTTGAAGAACAGATCCGAGGTCGTGTTGGGAGCGGCATGCTCCTGTGTCGTGTCGTAGTCGGCATGCTCGGAGCCGGCCAGGAAGTAGGCGCCGGTCACCTTGGCGTTTGCTCCCTGGTCGGCCAGGTAGCTCTCGATCCGCGACTTGGCGCGGGTGCCGCCCAATCCCAGCACCACCCAGTCGACCTCGGCATCGCGGCCGACCGTCGCGCGATGGGTGCCGAACTGCCGCGTCTCGGGATGATGCTTCTGGGTGGTCACGTACTCCAGCCGGGCGCCGTCACCGATCACCAGCTCAACCACCGTATTGACGTAGCCGCCGACCGCCGATGCGTAATCCTCGGCGAAGGTCGCGCGCGCGCCCTTCTCGAGCACCACCAGCGTGCGATGGTGGATCGCGCCGCCCTCGGCCGGCAGCTCGATCGTCGCCCGCAGCGGCACCGTCACCTCGACGCCGGCGGCCACGTGCAGCAGCACGCCGTCCGTCCAGGAGGCGGCGTTGCCGGCGGCGAACTTCTCGTCGCCGGAGACCACGGTGCCGTAGTGGCGCTCCACCAGCTCCGGCTGCTCAGCGGCGAGCCGCGCAAGGCTGCCGAACACGACCCCCTCAGGCAGCTCGGAATCGCTCAGCGTCAGCTGCGACTGCTGCTGCTCATAGGCATCCGGGTCGAACCCGCGCAGGTTGGTGTACCGCCACGCCTCGTCGCGGTTGGTCGGCACGGGCAGCGAACGGTAGAGCTCGCGGGCGGCCACCCGTTTACCCGCCAGCCATGCCGGCTCGGAGACGGTCGCGGTCATCCCACGGAGCCTTCCATCTGCAGCTGGATCAGCCGGTTGAGTTCAACCGCGTACTCCAGCGGCAGCTCCTTTGTGATCGGCTCTACGAAGCCGGACACGATCATGGCCGACGCCTCGTCCTCGGACAGGCCGCGGCTCATC
>JBBQUW010000045.1:0-19437 GCA_038212095.1 Gaiellales bacterium
CAACGAGCTTGGGGATGTCGCCGGGCGGGTTCGGCAGGTCGCCGGCCCTCGTCACCACGATCTCGCCACGGGCGCGCGCGATGCCGGCGTGCATCGCGGGGTGCTGCCCGAAGTTGCGCTTGAACGAGACCGCCCTCACGCGGCCGTCGGCGGCGTGCATCCGTTCCAGCGCCGCCAGCGTACCGTCGGTGGAACCGTCGTCGATGAAGATCACCTCGGCCGCGATCGCGGCCCCGTCCAGCGCCTCGGCGATGCCCGTCCACAGCGCGTCCAGGCTGGCCTGCTCGTTCAGTACCGGGATCACGATCGTCACCTCCGGGGTGCCGGTCGCGGCGTCGGTTCGCTGTGGGGCGGCCTCGGTTGCCACCCACGAAGCGTACCGGTTCGTGCGGATTCCCACGTGGTCAGGTGCCGGCCCGGTGCCCGAATGCGACCGTTGCACATCCCCGTGTGGCGGTGGGCCGTCATAATCTCGCGCCATGCGACGCTTCCTGATCGGGCGCTGGTCGCTGATCGCGGGCGCCGTGGCGACCATCGGCTACGGCGTGGCCGTGCTCGGCTTTGGCCTCGTGTTTCGTCCGCTGCACAATGATGAGGGGGTCACGCTGCAGGTGGCCTCCCACGTATCCGCCCGGCAGGTGCTGGACATCGCCGTCAACTACCGGCATGGCCCGCCGCTGCACTACCTGATGGTGCATGCCTCGCTGCTGTGGCGCGACGACATGCTCGGCCTGCGGCTGCCCTCTGCGCTGCTTGGCATCCTCACGGTCGCGCTGGCATACGGCTTCGGACGTGAGCTGCTCGGCCGCCATGGCGGCCCCCCGGTGGCGGTGATCGTTGCCACCTCGCCGGTGGTCGTTCACCTGGGACAGTTCGCGCGCGGGTACACGGCGATGCTGGCAGGCTCGTTCGGCAGCCTCTGGCTGCTGCTGGTGCTGCTGCGCACGCGGCAGGCCCGCTACATCGCGCCCTACGCCCTTGCGGCGCTGCTGCTGGCTGCCGCGCACCCGTTCGGTCTGTTCGCGCTGCTGTCCGAGTTGCTGATCCTGGCGCTGCTCGGCATCGCACCGCTGGCCGCACGCTGGCGTACCCAGCGGCGCGCACTGGTCACGCTGGCAGCGGCGCTGCTGGCCGCCGCGGTGGCGCTGGCGGCGCTCTGGCACGTCTACTCGCAGCTGCAGAAGAAGTACGGCGTCGGCGCCGGGCGTCCGGTCATCCAGCCGGGCTCAAACGAGTTCTGGCGCCGCCTGGGTGACGCCTGGTCGGGATCGACGGTGGCGCTCGCCGGGCTGTCGCTGGCCGCGGCCACCCTGGCCGGCGTGGCCGTGCTGCTGCTGCGCAATCGCCGTGCTGGGGTGGTGGTGGCGGTCTGGCTCGTGCAGCCGGTGGCCACGCTGGCGGTTCTGACCGCGACCTCGCCGGACTTCGCGCCGGAGCGCCACCTCTCGTTCCTGATCCCGGGATACGCGGCCGCGCTGGCCGCGTTTCTGATCGAGTTCGCGCGGCACTTCGGCACCCGCCGAGGACCGGCGCTGGCCCTTCTGCTGGGGGTCGCGCTGCTCACCCCGGGCGTGGTCGCGGTCGTGAACGATATCGGCGCCTTCACGCCCGACCTCCGCGATGCCAGCCTGTACCTGGGGTCCAGCTTCGCGTCGGACGATGTGCTGCTGTCCACCGGCGGGGTGCCGGAGAAGGGCGTCGACCCGCGTCTATACGGCGCCTACGCCGTGCTGGAGGCGTCGGCCGGCTCGCCGCTCTCGCGATGGCTGGACGTGGGGCAGCAGTATCGGTGCAACCTCGTCAACAGCATCGGCCAGCGACCGGCACCGGGCGGCGCCTGGATTCTGCTGCGATCGCCCGATCCCGCCACGCTGGCGGTGAGGCTGGACACGATCGGCTTTCAGGACGTTCAGGCGTTCGGACAGTTCGTGGTGGCGCGGTACCCGCTGCGCCACCACACGGTGGCGGCGGCGATCACCGTCGCCCTGCGCGGCTACCGGGTGGCGGCGGAGATCAGCCCGGAAATCGGCGACTTCGGCCAGCTGATCTCGACGTACCGCCTGGCACGCGCCGAGGCCCGCTCGGCGGGCCTGTGCCAGACGGCCGTCAGCTGAGCGCGCGGCGGGCCTGGTCGGCCAGCAGGTCGAACTCGAGCGGCTCGCCGGTTATCTGGCCCAGCAAGGCGTCGGCATCCAGAGACTGCCCCAGCTCCCATAGTTCCCGCAGCAGGCCGCCCGCCTGGGGGCGCCGGAACCACGTCTCGCCGTATCGGTCGCGCAGCCATGCCGCCAGCTGGGCCTCGAACGCCCATGCCCGCAGGTAGCAGGTGCAGTAGAACCCGCTGTCGACATCCTCGAGGTAGTCCGAGGGTGGGCAGGGCACGCCGACGGCGCTCGACAGTAGCGCGGCGTAGCGGCCGGGCAGCGACTCCAGCGGCGCACCGCCGTGCAGCTCGAGCTCGTAGGCCAGCTTGGCGGCGTAGCGGCGGATGAAGAACAGCTTGCTGAATGCGGCGAACCGGACGTACGCGTCACGGTCAGGCACCTGCAGCCGGGCGGCCAGCCAGCGCGGGTCGGCCACCAGGTGCTCGAGCAAAAAGGCGAAGCCCTCGGTGACTGCGTTGTCGCCCAGCACGCGATGCTCGGCCGGCAACGATGGTCGCATGTGGGCGAAGTGCTCGGTGTGTCCGGCCTCGTGGAAGAGCGCGTTGTAGTCGTCCTGACCACCCTGCGGCAGCACCACCAGCACCACCCGGCCGGGTACCCGAATCGGTGCGCAGAAGGCGCGCGGCTGTTTGCCGGGACGGGGCTCGACGTCCAGCTCGACGTTGGCCTGGCGATCGAGGTCGACGCCCAGGTCGGTCAGCGTCTGTCGCAGGGCGGGCAGGGCGGCGCGCGATGGGAAGCCGGGGTCGAACTGGGGCGCCCGCATCAGGCGGCTGATGTCAGCCGGCACGGCGTCCTGCACCGCCACGCCGAGCTGCTCTGCCAGCAGCCGCTCGAGCTCGCTGAGATAGACGTCATGCGTGGCCGCCAGGAACCTCTCGGTGCTGACGTGCAGCTGCCGCGGTCGGTACCCGTACCGCTCATACAACGCCAGCACGCTGCCCGCCCCCAGCCGCGTCGTCAGCTCCCGCTCGCCCTCAAGCGCCTGTGCCAGCAGCGGGTTCAGCTCGCGCTGCGTGACCTCGCGGCGGCGACGTTCCAGCTCGCGGCGGCGGGCATGGTCGGGCTCGTTGAGCAGTCGTGGCCGCACCGCCCGGTACGGAATCTCCTGGCCGTCGAACTCGACCACGGTTGCGGCCTCGCGGTTTGCCACCGCGTCTGTCAGGGACTTGACGCCGTCGCCCACGTAGGCCTCCCCAGCGAACCGCTGCAGCTCGACCGGCGCCGCGACGTCGATCAGCTCCCGGGCCGCCTGGAGCGTTGTCATGTCGGCGTACCGCTCGTAGATCCGGCTCATCTCCAGGGTCGGCTTGAGGCCGGCGTTGTGGCTGTAATACTCCTCCAGCGCCTCGGCGGTCATCTGCTCCAGGCGGTCGCGGTACGTCGGGAGATCGATCGGCACCGGCCTACACTAACCGTCAACCGACGCATGCCCGCACTCGTACGAGACCAGGAGCTGGAGCTCACCATCGACAGCCTTGCCTATGGCGGCCGCGGCGTGGCACGCCATGGCGAGCTTGTGGTGTTCGTGGCGAGGGCGCTGCCGGGCGATCGGGTGCGGGCGCGGGTGACCAAGTTCAAGAAACGCTATGCCGAGGCTCGCGCGGTCGAGCTGCTGGAGGCGGGGCCCGGCCGCGTCACGGCACGGTGTGCCCACTTTGGCGTCTGCGGTGGCTGTGCGTGGCAGGACCTCGAGTATGGCGAGCAGCTGCGCCACAAGCAGGCACAGGTGGTGGACGCGTTGGAGCGGCTGGGCAGGCTGGACGGCTTCGCGCTCGAGCCGATCGAGCCGGCGCGCGAGATATGGGGTTACCGCAACAAGTTCGAGTACTCATGGTCGCAGACCGGGAACGGACCCTCGCTGGGCTTCCACGTCGCCGGTCGCTGGGACCGGCTGATGGCGGTGGAGACCTGCCACATCGCGTCCCAGCCGTCCAACCAGGTGCGACGGGCTTTCGAGACGTGGGCGCGGGAGCAGCATCTGCGCGCCTACGATCAGCGCCGCAACGATGGCTTTTTGCGCCACCTGGTGGTGCGCGAGGGCCGCCGCACGGGCCAGCTGCTGGCGATGCTGGTGACCGCAGCTGGAGAGGTGCCGGCCGTTGACCGGTTGGTGGAGCTGCTCGGCCCGGACGTGGTCGGTGTGGTGCACGCCGTCAACGAGGGGGTCGCCGAGACGACCGTCGGCCTGCCGATCCGCACGCTGGCCGGCCGCGACGAGTTCGAGGAGCGCGTGCTCGACCTCTCGCTGCGGCTCTCGGCGGGGGCGTTCATGCAGACCAACAGCGAGATGTGTGACGTGCTGTACGGCGTGGCGCTGGAGTACGCCCAGCTCTCTGCGGACGACGTGGCCTGGGATCTCTACTGCGGCGCGGGCGCGATCGGGCTGCTGGCGGCGCCGCATGTGCGGCGGGTCGTCGGCATCGAGCTATCCGCCGAGTCGATCGCACGCGCCCGCGACACCGCCGTGCGAAACGGCGTGGCCAACGCCGAGTTCGTGCAGGGGGATGTGGCCAAGGAGCTGCGGCCGCTGCTCGAGCGGATCGAACGGCCGAGCGTCACCTTCGTCGATCCGCCCCGGGCTGGCCTGACGCCGCGAGCGGTGCGGCGGCTGATCGAGCTCGCGCCGCCCCGGATCGTCTACGTCTCGTGCAACCCGACCACGCTCGCGCCAAACGCCCGTCAGCTGGTCGACGCCGGCTACCAGCTGGAGCGGGTGCGGCCGGTGGACATGTTCCCCCACACGCACCACATCGAGTGCGTGACGCGGTTTCGCCGCCGCGAGGCGTGACGTCCGTTCAGCCGGCGCCGTGTAGGAGCGCGGCCAGCTGGGCCACCCCGTCGGCAATGCGGGGCGCTGGACGCGAGAAGTAGGCGTTGGCATCCACGCAGACGTGCGGGGCCGGCATCGCAATCGACTCGGCCTCACGGGCCGCCCGGTCGGCGTCGAAGCCGCACGGCGCGACCACGATCAGCTCCGGCTCGCGCGCCGCCACCCGATCCCAACTGGTGGCGAAGCTGGGCTCGCCGACCCGGCCGAGCACATCGACGCCACCCGCCAGGTCGACCATCTCCGGCACCCAGTGCCCGGCTGCGAACGGTGGATCCAGCCACTCGGCGACGAACACCCGCCGCACCGGCAGGCCGCGCACGGCGTCCGTCGCCTGCACGATCGTGCGCCGCATGGCCGCCACGACGGCGACCCCGGCCTCACAGGTACCGCCACGGCAGGCATCAAGGCGGTCGGCGAGCAGCCGCACGCTCGCCTCGACCTCGCCGATCGTGCGGGGATCGAGCGCGATCACCTCCGCATCGACCACCCGCAGCGCGCTCACCTCGACACTCGACACGGTGCAGACCCGGCAGAGGTCCTGGGTGACGATGATGTCCGGCCGCAGTTCCTCCAGCAGCGCCTCATCCACCGCATACAGCGAGCGGCCCTCGAGCAGCGCGGCTCGCACCGCCCCGTCGATGGCCGCGCTTGGCAGCAGCGCGGTGTCGATGCGTGCCGCCGTCACCACGGGCAGCGACGAGACCTGCGGCGGCCAGTCGCACTCCGCCGACCGCCCCACGAGCAGGTCATCGAGGCCCAGGTCACAGATGATCTCGGTCGCGCTCGGGAGCAGCGAGACGATGCGCATGGCGGGACGCTACCCCAGCCGACCGCGGTCAGCGCAGTGCGTCCACCAGCCGGTCGGCGTTGGGAGTGCCAAGGCCGGTCACGTCATCCCAGCCGGGCGTCGTCGCCAGCGAGCTGTCGCGATCGAGCGACCGCAACAGGGTCGCGATCGTGCCGTTCGGCAGCAGCCGGTGGCGCAGCACCGCTCGGTGTCTGCCGCTGGGCACGATGTCATTGAAGCTGGAGGAGCCGTACAGCCCGTAGAGCGCCGGGTTGAGGAAGCCGTGCGCGTGTCCGGAGGCCTGATCGGCCAGGGTGGCGATGCCCGCCATCAACGGCGCCGAGAGGCTGGTACCGCCAATCCACGACTCCTTCTGCACCGTGCCGCCGCCGGTGGTCGCGTAGGTCTGAGTGAAGAGCACGCCGGTCTGCGGATCGGCGACCAGCGAGACGTCGGGCTCGCTGCGCATCGTGCCGGGTACGACGCCGTCCTGATACGCCGGCTTGGCGTAGACCTGGCTGGCGCCGCCACCGGCTCCGTACAGGAAGCCGCCCGGGAAGGCGCCCGTCCAGTCGCTGCCCGCCCATGACATCTCGGTCGTGCCCCAGCCGGTCTCCCACAGCCGCCGGCCGGATGCGTCGATCGCCAGGCTGGTGCCGCCGACGGATGTCACCAGCGGGCTGGAGTCGGGGAAGCCGGCCGTCACGTGGCCGGTGGCGGCCGCGTTGTCACCCGCGTCGCCGGACGCGAAGAAGATGCCCATGCCCTGCGCCTGGGCCTGCTGGAACACCGAGTTGAGCGCGCGGATCTCACCCTTGGAGGCGTAGCGCTCCGGCATGCCCCAGCTGTTGGAGACGACGTCGGCCAGGTGCTTGTCGACCACCTCGTTGATCGCCTGGTCGAGGCCGCGCGCGTCGTTGGCCGCGCCGACGTAGACGATCTTCGCGCGGGGTGCGATCGCGTGCACCCACTCCACGTCCAGCGCCTGCTCGATGTACCAGCTCTGAGTGGTGCTCATGTCCTTGGGATATCGCAGCGTGCCGGGTGCCACCACCTCGCTGTATCTCGGCTTGGGCAGGCCGAAGGTGCTCGAGAAGCGGTTGATGTCGACGCGGATGGTGGGGGAGAAGAAGGCGCCGGTGATCGCGATCGTGCGGCCGCGACCGTCCAGGCCGGCGGCGCGCAGCCGATCGATGCCGTACGCGGAAGCGATCTGGCTCGGCGTGTAGCCGCAGATCAGCCACGGCAGCGGCTGGCCGGGTGCGAACGGGTTGGGGAAGCGGCTGCTCGAGCGCTCACCCCAGTAGTGCGAGCAGGGGCCGACCGAGCGGCCGTTGGGCGGCGGCGGCGCCGGAGTCCTGATCCGTGGCTCGGCCAGCGAGTATGCGCTGTCCAGGCCGGTGATGGCCGTGACGTTGGCGGCCAGCGTGCTGGGGATCAGCGGGTCGGCGCTGGGAGCGCGCAGCAGCCGGCCGTCCACCGAGTAGATGCTCTCGTCGACCGAGAACGCTTGCTCGACCTGCGCGACCGTCCCCTCGGCCGTCACGAACAGGTTGTTGTCGGGCACCTTGAGCACCGAGAAGCCGTTGCCCGCCAACCAGTCCGAGACCTGCTTCACCTGCGCTCGGCTGGGCGCGAACCGCGACCGGAACTCCCGCGGCGCCAGCCAGCTGTGGTACAGCGGCCCGTTCGGATCCTGCTGCTGGGCGAGGAGCTGGTCGAGCCCGGCCTGGTCGCGCCAGCCGATCCACATCGAGAACACCACGCTGGCGCCGGCAGCGGCCTGGCCGTGGCGGTTGCCCGGGGTGGCCCAGGTGGGCGTGGTGTCTGCGACGCCGGTGGTGGCCGGGCCGCCGTGCGAGGCCTCGGCCGCGGGCGCCCCCGACAGGAGCGCGAGCGCGATCAGCGGGGGCAGCGAGATACGGCGGAGCCGGCCGGGAGAAGCCATCAAGGCTGAATCGGCAGCGGGCGGCCGCAGCGCTACTCCCGTTCGGGTGAACCGGTTCTCCCCCGCACGCGAGTCCGCAGCAGATCGGCGTTGGCGAGCAGGAATGAGAGCGAGAGCAGCGGCAGCGCCGGCAGCGCGCGCTCGAACACGAATGCGAGCAGCAGCGTGGCGCCGAACGACCCGGTCATCGCCAGCCAGCTGAGGTTGCCGCGCAGGCCGAATCGGTGAGCTGCGGCAACGAACACGGCAAAGAAGAGGAAGTCACTGGAGCCGATCTGGGCCACGCCATTGCTGCCGATGGGATGGAACGCCAGCGTGAAGTCGTTCAGTACCTGCACGTGGTGCTCGACGATCACCCGCGTCGGGCCGGCAGCCACGCTGTAGATGTCGACCGCCGCGATCAGCAGCGCGATCGCGACCACCTCGGCTGCGCTCTGCAGCAGCGAGCCCAGCGCCAGGCCCAGCAGGCTGGCCGCGCAAAGCTTCGTCAGGGTGGCCGGCGTGCCCGGGTACCCGGCCCAGATCAGCACCACGGTTGCCAGCACCGATGCCACGATCGCCGCCAGCCACGGCGTATTGACGCCGGTGGGCGGTCGGATCGCGCGGGGCACCAGCGTGGCCAGCGGGAGCGAGACCAGCGCCAGCCCGGCCACCTCCAGCGGCGCGCCGACCCTGTGGCCGAGGTGCGGCGCTGCGAGGTCGAACACCGCCAGCGCCGTCAGCGCCGCCGCGACCCGCGCCGCTAGTACGGCGGGAGGTTCTCGTACCACTCGCCCAGCACCTTGAACGCCGCCCAGAAGTCTCGCTTGGCGGTCGAGTCGTTGAGCGACAGGTCGATGTCGGGGACGGCCAGGAGGTCGATGGTCGGGGTCAGCCCTTGGATCCGACCGGTCTCCTGCTGGACGGGTTCGGCGAGCGGAAACGCCAGCGAGTTGACGAAGCCGACCGCGTCCTCGCCCATCGCCACGACGATGCCGGGCTGTGTGATGTGCAGCTCGCGCGTCAGCCAGGCGCGGCTGCGCTCCAGGTCGTCCTCGGCCGGCTCGATGTCCATCTTCAGGCAGAGGCTGCCGTACAGCTTGAGCGGATCGATCCGCAGCCGCTCGATGCTCTTCAGCACCGCCTGTCCGGCGCGGCCGAAGAAGGCCACGCCCTCCTGCACCTCGGCGGCGGCCGGCCGGTACTTGAGCAGGAAGATGTCGGCCAGCGGGTGCCCGGTGCCGATCACGGGCGCGTGGGCCGGATGGTGCTCGCCGACCCAGGTCGCGATCTCGTGTCCGAGCTGGTTGGTCTCGGCTATCGCGCGGGCCTGGTACTTTTCGTAGATCTGGTCGTCGGGCACGCTCACCCCGTCATATTGGCGCATCGGGCGTGGATACCTCCACCCGCCGCTGACAGAGAGAAGTCTGCGGCCGCGGTCGGCGGCCGATCGTGTAACGAGTTTGCAAATTATCCTGCATGCGATGGCAAAGCGGACCGCCATGGCCGATAACGAGGGAGAGCCGCCGAGGGGCGGCACACCGAACGTCTCTTTGGGGGTCTGATCATGGCAACGGCAATTGCGCTCGACCCGCGTGCGGAGCTCGAGCACAGCGTGGACAGGATGGACGGCATGGAGCCGATCATCACCGTCGCAGACGACATGGCGCTGGTCTCGTTCCGGCTGTCCAGCGGCGTGATGACCGAGGTGTGGCTGCGCTCCAACGCCGGGTGGCGGCTGCACGGTACCCACGGCCTGGCCGGCTGACGGCCCGCTGATCGGCGGGTGGCGCGCTCACGGCGCCGTCACCCGCCCGATCACCGCTTCAAGCTTGCGTGGGCAGCGGCCGATCACTGGGAGGTGACTCCTAGCATCGTTCGCGCGCACGTGATCTTGCTTCTGGCCGTCGTCACGCCGCCGCTGGCATACGCGGTCGCGCGGCTGCGCCTGCCGGGCGCCTTCGAGCTGCCGACGGTGCACATCGTCACCGTCACCGGCGCGGCCGCGGTGGCCGCCTCGGTGGCCGTGCTGATGACGCGCGCCGCGCTGCGCCGCAACGATCTTCGAGCCGGGTTCGTGGGCGTCGCCTTCACCTCGATGGGCGGTTTGCTTGTGATCCATGGGCTGGCGACGCCCGGCATCTTCCTGGACGAGTACGGCCGCAACGCCACCGTGGGGCTGGCCGGAGTGCTGGCGGTGCCGGTCGGCGGCGTCATGCTCGCGCTTGCGGTGACGGTGCCGCCGGCCCGGGTCGGCGTTCGCAGCATGATCGTCCGCGCGCAGTTCGTCTGCATCGCGGCGCTGGTGGTGTTCGGCGTGATCGGGCTGGTGCACCCCGCCCTGATCCCGCTGGTTCCGTTGATGGTGCACCCGTGGGTGTATGCCGTCCTGTTCCCGGTGTCGGCCGTGTACGGATGGATCGCTTACCGCGCCCACGTCACGCATCAGCTGACCGGGCGCCGGGCCGATCTCTCGGTGAGCATCGGCCTGATCTGGCTCGGCAGCTCGCTGCCGCTCTACCTGCTGTCGCCGGCCTGGACGATCGGCTTCTGGTGCGCCCACCTGCTGGAGGCGGCAGGGTTCGTCGCAGTCGCCGGCGCGGTGGCGGTCGACCTCGCCCGCCAGGCCCCATCGCACCACCTGCATCGTCGGCTGTCCGGCGCTGACCTGCTCGAGTCCGAGGAGAACCTGCTGGGTGGCTACGTGCGCGCGCTCACCGCGACCATGGAGCTGCGTGATCCCTCGACCAGGGAGCACTCCCGGCGGGTTGCCGTTCTGGCCGTGAAGGTCGGCACCCAGATGGGTCTCGGCCCGGCCGCGGTGCGCCGCCTGGCGATCGCCGGACTGGTGCACGACATCGGCAAGCTGCAGGTGCCCGAAACGATCCTGAACAAGCCGGGCCGGCTGACGGACGAGGAGTTCGCCGTCATCCGCACGCATCCCGGGCGCGGCGCGGAGCTGCTCGCCCACCTCGGTGGGTTCGAGGCGGAGGTGCCGATCGTGCTGTCCCACCACGAGCGCTTCGAGGGCGGCGGCTACCCCAACGGCATTGCGGGAGATGCGATCCCACTCGAGGCGCGGATCCTGACCGCCTGCGACGTGTTCGACGCTCTCACCAGCCGCCGTGCGTACCGCGAGCCCTGGACGCAGATTCGGGCGCTGGAGCTGCTGCGCGCCGAGTCCAGCACCAGCTTTGATCCGGGCTGCGTGGACGCGCTGCTGGCGGTGCTGGGCGAGGGCGAGGGCGAGCAGCGCGTGACCGTGCTCCGCCGTACGCTCGGTCGCCGCCCGGCCACGACATAGGGCTCCCCGGCCGTCGTCATCCCGCGGTCTTCCCGACCTGCTGCATCCACTTGAGGCTCTGGAGGTAGAGCAGGCTCTTGGGGCGGCGGATGATCTGGTTGTGGCGCATCGAGACCAGGAACTCCTCCGGGCCGTCGAATGCCGGGATGCGGTTTATGGCGGTGCCGATGCCCTGCAGCACGTGGGCATCGGATCCGGCGGACTGCACGAGGTTGTACTTGGTCGCGAACCGCAGTGCGTCCTCGTTGAACGCGTCGAACAGCAGCCGCGAGTTGTAGACCTCGAAGATGTCGATCGCGTCCAGGTGGCGAAGCAGCGTGGCCGAGTCGGGGATCGTGTGCAGCCGGTCGAACGGGTGGGGCATCATCACCAGCCCTTGCTGGGCCTGGATCTGGCGGATCGTCTGCTCCATCGTCAGGCCGCGCTCGATCTTCTCGCTCAGGAAGAGTCCGATCACCTCTCCCTGCGACGTCTTGACTTCTTCGCCCACGATCACCGTGATCGGCTTGTCCATCGCCGCGGCCTCGAGCGCTCCGGCGATCTCGTTGTGATCGGTGATCGCGATCGCGCCCAGGCCCTGGGATATGCAGTGATCGAGTAGCGCCGCGGGATCAGTCGCGCAGTCGTGCGAGTGGCTGGTGTGCATGTGCAGATCGACGTCAACCAGTCGGCGGCGAGCCGGCGCGGTCGAGGGCCGCGTGCGGCGTCGCCTGATCAGCCCGGCGTAGAGGTGCTCCAATCGCTCGGCCACCGCGTCACTGCTGCGGTCGTGCGCTGCATCCATCAGCTCGGCCGCCATCCGGCTGCGCAGCTGATCGTCGTCCAGCAGCCGCGCCGCCGCGGCGGCGGCCAGTGGCGGCTGGTCTGCCGCGTAGGGCAGGCCGGGGCCATCCTCGCGTGGCGAGACGACCACGCAGCCGGACGCTCGCGCCTCCCACTCCAGGCGCTGGTCGCCGTCCAGGGCCGCGATCAGCACGTCGGCCCTCGCCAGCAGGTCGGCCCGCGCGCGCTCGTCCTCTGGGCCATGCACGCGCACCCGGCCACGCGCGGCGACGGGGACGTACGGTCGCAACGGCCGCCGTCCGCGGCGATCCCAGACCAGGGTCAGCTCGAGCCCGGGGCTGTCTGCCACCAGCCGGATCACTGCCCGCGCGATCGCGCGGCTCTCGGTCGTCCACTCAGCCACCAGCCGTGTGCCGTGCTTCTCGGCCGGGGCGAACAGCGGTGACACGGGGTTGGGCAGGATCTCGTACTCGCCCGGGTAGCGGGTCTGGGCCAGCTCGGCCGCGCGCGGGCTGACCGCCAGCAGGGCGTCGATGCGGGCGCCGAAGCGCTTGCGCTTGCCGCCGGTGATCGGGTAGGAGATCGTCCGCTCCAGCTCGGAGTGAAACGTCGCCACGGTCAGGCTGCGTGTGTGCTCGAGCGCGGCGGTGGCCAGCCCCGGCACCAGCGGCTCATGGGCGTGGACGATGTCAAAGCCACCCTCGCCCACCGCAAGGGCCACGTTGGCGGACGCACCCACCGGCAGCCCCGCGCCGCTCGCCCGACGCCGGTGGCCGTGAGGGATCGCGGCGCCCACCGCGACCGACAGCGGCTCGCCGGGCAGTGCCCGCATCGCGTCCCGCTCTCCTGCCGCGAGCGCGCGCAGCCGGCCGCGGCCGCTTCGCAGCGCCCGCGACGAGGCGCTGGGCGCGAGCACCGTCACTCGGTGCCCGCGCTCGGCCAGCGCCGTCGCCTGATTCCGCACGTACTCCGCCACCGGATGGGTGGCGGCCAGTGCATACGGGCAGACGAGACAGATGTTCAGCTCGGTGCCCACTGGATCGCTCATCGAGCCTTGGCCGCCGCCTTCCGCTTGGCCTCGCCGCTGTCTTGCTTGGCGGGGCGGCCGTACGTCTCGATGAACCGCTCGACCTCGGTGTGGCAGATGTCATCGGGATGCTGCACCGGCGGCGACTTCATGAAGTACGCCGATGGCCACTCGAGAGCTCCGCCGAGGCCGTTGTCGAGGCCCAGCTTGGCACAGCGCACCGCGTCGATCACGATGCCAGCCGAGTTGGGCGAGTCGATCACCTCCAGCTTCAGCTCGAGGTTGAGCGGCACGTCGCCGAATGCGCGGCCTTCGAGCCGGATGTAGGCCCACTTGCGATCCTCTAGCCAGGCGATGTGGTCGGATGGGCCGATATGCACGTTCTTGGCGCCCAGATCGTGATCCAGCTGGGAGGTGACGGCGTTGGTCTTGGAGATCTTCTTGCTCTCCAGCCGTTCGCGCTCGAGCATGTTCAGGAAGTCGGTGTTGCCGCCCACGTTCAGCTGATGGGTGCGCTCGAGCCGCACGCCGCGCTCCTGGAACAGGCGCGCCAGCTTGCGATGCACGATCGTGGCGCCGACCTGCGACTTGATGTCGTCGCCCACGATCGGCAGGCCCTTCTCCTCGAACCGGCGGCGCCAGTAGGGCTCGCGGGCGATGAAGACGGGGATGCAGTTGACGAACCCGCACCCGGCCGCCAGCACCTGCTCGACGTACCACTTGGTCGCCTCCTCGGAGCCGACCGGCAGATAGCTGACCACCACGTCGGTCCTGGTGTCCTGCAGGATCTTGACCACGTCTGCCGTCTCGCCTGGGGCCTTGGTGATCACCTGCGAGAGGTACTTGCCGATGCCATCGTGCGTCATGCCGCGGTGCACGGGCACGTCGAGCTTGGGCACGTCCGAGAACTTGACCGTGTTGTTCTGGCCGTGCCAGATCGCCTCGGACAGGTCGCGGCCGACCTTGTCCGCGTCGACGTCGAAGGCGGCGCTGAACTCGATGTCGGAGATGTGGTATCCACCCAGGTCGACGTGCATCAGGCCCGGCACCGACTCGCCCTGCTTCGCGTTCTTGTAGTACTCGACGCCCTGCACGAACGACGAGGCACAGTTGCCGACGCCCACGATCGCGACGCGAACCTTGCCGTTCGATGCGCGGTGTCCATTGTTCGAAGCCGATTCGGCCATCTCTATTCCTCCGCTTTTGAGTTGAGCTGCGTACGAACGAATGCCATCCGCTGGACGACGGTGAACGCCGTCAGCGCGGCCAGCAGGTAGATCACATAGGGCAGCAGGCCGCGGCCGGCGAACGGCAACGCGACCGCCAGCAGCACGATCCGCTCCGTGCGCGACATCAGGCCGACGTCGCCCTTGAGCCCGAACGCCTCCGCCTTGGCGCGGGTGTAGCTGACCAGAAACGAGCCGACCAGCGCCACGAACACGCAGGCCAGCGCCAGCGTCTTGCCCTCGTCGGCCAGCACGAGCGCGATCGCGCCCAGGATCACGCCCTCGCTGACGCGGTCGAGCGTCGAGTCGAGGAAGGCGCCGAAGCGCGTCATCTTGCCGTGCGCTCTCGCCAGCGCGCCGTCCAGTGCGTCCGCCACGCTGCCGACCACGAATACGACCGTCGCCCACACCCAGTGGCGCTCGTAGATCAGCACGCCGGCCCCGGCGTTGAGCAGGAAGCCGGCCATGGTCAACTGGTTGGGAGTGAGCGGGACGCTTCGAAAGCTCTGCATGAAGCGCAGCGCGATGCTGCGTCCGCCGTTCGTGTAGCCGGCCTTGAGCCGGGCGAGGGAGGTGGCCATCGCGAGCACTATACCACGCGCGCTATCGCGTGCAGCGCCCTGCCGCAGGTTCAGCCGGGCGCGGCGTGCTCGATGTGCAGACGCCGGCGGGTGGCCTGCGGCAGCGTCGGGTGCCACCGCTCGACCAGCAGTGCGATTCCGAGCGACGTCAACGCCAACAACGCGCCCAGGATCGCGTCCAGCCAGAAGTGGTTGGCGGTGGCGACGATCGAGAACACGATCAGGCACGGGTAGAGCAGCCAGGTGTATCGCACCGCCCGCCGGCGCACCAGGTAGAAGCACGAGACGCCGATGATCAGCGAGAAGCAGGTGTGCACGCTGGGCACGGCTGCGAACGGATTCGAGAGGGCGGCGACCAGTCCCGAGTCGTGGTTGACCGAGGAGAACTTCTCCAGCGTGTCGGTGAAGCCGAGGTCGGTCAGCATCCGCGGCGGCGCGGTGGGGAAGAGGAAGTAGCCGATCAGCGCGATTCCCATCGCGGCGAACACGACGTTGCGGACGAAGTAGTAGTGGTTGTTGCGCCGCAGGTAGAGCCAGAACATGAACAGCGTGGTGACCGCGAAGTGCGCGTGGAAGTAGGTCAGGTTGGCCACGTCCAGTACCCACGGCTTGGAGATCGTCCAGCGCTGGACGTCGGTCTCGGTGAAGATGCCGAGCGCCTTCTCGACCGAGACGATGTCCCGGGCGTGGGTGAACGCCGCCGCCAGATCCCCCTTGGCGAAGGTGCGAGAGATCTCGTAGACGCCGTCGGCCACGGCGAACAGGAACAGCTGGAACAGGAAGTCCAGCCACCCTTTCGGTAGCAGCCGCCCGCTCGCACGGGACCGCGCAACGGCCAACGCACTCATGGCGGAATGGTACCTGATCGTGCGGCGGAGCCGAACGGCGTCAGCCGCCAATGTGCGACATCTCGACCCGCTCGGCGTGTTCGGTGGCCGCGCCTCGCAGCTCTGAGTACCGGTCGCGGCGGGCCCGCCACGTGGCGCCCAACAGGTCGAGCAGCGCCTCGTCGCCGGCGTCGGCCCGCAGCGGCGCGCGCAGGTCGGTGCCGTGAGCGGCGAACAGACAGGTGTACAGCTCGCCCTCGGCCGAGATGCGGGCGCGGGTGCAGGCGCCGCAGAACGGCCGCGTGACTGACGCGATTACGCCCACCTCGCCGGCGCCGTCTCGGTATCGGTAGCGGTTGGCAACCTCGCCCGGGTAGTTGGCCGGCGCCGGCTCGAGTGGCCAGCGTGCCTCGATCCGCTCCAGGATCTCGGTCGCGGGCACCACGTCGTCCAGCCGCCAGCCGTTGGTGGTGCCGACGTCCATGTACTCGATCAAGCGCAGGATGATCGAGGTGCCGCGGAACCGCTCGGCCATATCGACGATCGAGTGCTCGTTGGCGCCGCGCTTTACCACCATGTTCACCTTCACAGCCAGGCCGGCGTCGAGGGCGTGGTCGATTCCATCGAGCACCCGCGAGACGGGGAAGCGGACGTCGTTCATGGACTGGAACACGGCGTCGTCGAGCGAGTCGAGGCTGACGGTGACGCGGTTGAGCCCTGCGGCGCGCAGTGCGGTGGCCTTCTGCGCCAGCAGGGAGCCGTTCGTGGTCAGGGTGAGGTCCTCCAGCCCGTCGGCTCGCAAGCCTGACAGCATCTCGACCAGCCGCTCGACGTCGCGGCGGATCAGCGGCTCGCCGCCGGTAATGCGGATCTTGCCGACGCCGGAGCGCACGAACAACCCGGCCAAGCGGTGGATCTCCTCGAACGTGAGCAGCTGCTCGCGGGCGAGGAAGCGGAAGTCGTGGCCGAACACCTCCTTCGGCATGCAGTAGGTGCAGCGAAAGTTGCAGCGGTCGGTGACCGAGATGCGCAGGTCGTGAACTGGCCGTGCGAGAGTGTCGAGCAGTGGCGTCATCTCCTGACAGGGTACCTGCAGCCCGATTCGAGACGATCCTCGACCGCTTGCGAGCCGCGTATGGCGTGCAGGCGCACCGCGCGCTTCCTGCACTCGACGAGCTGATCCTGACGGTGCTGTCGCAGAACACCAGCGATCGCAACTGCGAGCGAGCCTACGGCGCGATGCGCGCCCGTTTCCCCCGCTGGCGCGACGTGCTCGAGGCTGAACCGGCCGAGCTGGTGGAGGTGTTGCGGCCGGGAGGGCTGGCCAACCAGAAGGCTCCGCGGATCCAGGCCATCCTGCGGCAGCTGGCCGGGTCACGGCATGGGCTCGACCTGGAGTGGCTGCGCGGGCTCGACAGTGACGCGTCGATGGCCTTCCTGACGGCGCTGCCAGGAGTGGGGCCGAAGACGGCCAGCTGCGTGCTGCTGTTCTCGCTGGGTGTGCCGGTGATGCCGGTGGATACACACGTGCAGAGGATCGCGCTTCGGCTGGGGCTGATCGGGCCGCGCATCACGGCCGAGGCGGCGCATCCGATGCTGACGGCGCTGACGCCGGCGGGTCGGATGCTCGAGGCGCACCTGCTGCTGATCGAGCATGGCCGGCGCACCTGCAAGGCGCGGAGACCGCTGTGTGAACGCTGCGTGCTGCTCAACCTCTGCCCCTTCGTGACAGAGACGGGAGAGGGGTCAGACCCCTCGCACGGCTCCCGTGCGGCGCCCGTTGCGCGACCGTGACACCCACGCCGCCGCCCCGCAGCGGATGTGCGCGGCTGGTGACACGTTGGCAGCCTGGCGTGGGAGGGGTCAGACCCCTCCCCGGGCCGGCGTTGCGGATGTTGTGCGGGATGCGAGTGTGATCGGTCTCTGGCGCGCCGTTTGCGAATCTGCTATACATCGACTGAGATTTTCTCCCAACCCGCACGCATCAAAGGAGTTCCCACATGGGCAAAGTGATCGGAATCGACCTCGGAACGACCAACTCGTGTATGGCGGTGATGGAGGGCGGTGAGCCCACCGTCATCCCCAACGCCGAGGGTGGGCGTACCACGCCGAGCGTGGTCGCTTTCACCAAGGACGGCCAGCGGCTGGTCGGCACGCCCGCCAAGCGACAGGCGGTGACAAACCCGCAGAACACGGTCTTCTCGATCAAGCGCTTCATGGGCCGCAAGGCCTCCGAGGTGTCCGAGGAGCAGACGATGGTGCCCTACGAGGTGGTCGCAGGGCCCAACGGCGATGTTCGCGTCAAGGCCGGCGACAAGGTGTTCCCTCCGCAGGAGATCTCGGCCATGATCCTGCAGAAGCTGAAGGTGGACGCCGAGGCCTACCTGGGCGAGCCGGTGTCGGAGGCCGTGATCACCGTCCCGGCCTACTTCAACGACGCTCAGCGCAACGCCACCAAGGACGCCGGCAAGATCGCCGGCCTCGAGGTGCTGCGCATCATCAACGAGCCCACCGCCGCCTCGCTGGCGTACGGCCTGGACAAGGAGCACGACCAGACGATCCTGGTCTTCGACCTCGGCGGCGGCACGTTCGACGTCTCGGTGCTGGAGCTGGGTGACGGCGTGTTCGTGGTCAAGGCGACCTCCGGTGACAACCACCTGGGCGGAGATAACTTCGACAAGGCAGTCGTCGACTGGCTGGCGGCCGAGTTCAAGCGCGACCAGGGCATCGACCTGTCCAAGGATCCGATGGCCCTGCAGCGGCTCTACGAAGCCGCCGAGAAGGCCAAGATCGAGCTGTCGACCACCCAGTCGACCAATATCAACCTGCCATTCATCACGGCCGATGCGGACGGCCCCAAGCACCTCGACACCACCCTCAGCCGAGCCAAGCTGGGCGAGCTGACCCATGATCTGATCGAGCGCACCGTCGGCCCGACCAAGCAGGCGCTGTCGGATGCAGGACTGAGCTCGGCCAAGATCGACCAGGTGATTCTGGTCGGTGGCATGACGCGCATGCCGGCCGTGCAGGAGAAGGTCAAGGAGCTGATCGGCAAGGAGCCGCATCGCGGCGTCAACCCCGATGAGGTGGTCGCGATCGGCGCAGCCATCCAGGCCGGCGTGCTGAAGGGCGAGGTCAAGGACGTGCTGCTGCTGGACGTCACCCCGTTGTCACTCGGCATCGAGACAATGGGCGGCGTGATGACCCAGCTGATCGAGCGCAACACGACCATCCCCACGCGCAAGGCCGAGACCTTCTCGACCGCGGAGGACGGGCAGCCTTCGGTCGAGATCCACGTGCTGCAGGGCGAGCGGGAGATGGCCACCTACAACAAGACGCTGGGCAAATTCCAGCTGGTCGGAATCCCGCCGGCACCGCGCGGCGTGCCGCAGATCGAGGTCGCGTTCGACATCGACGCCAACGGCATCATGCACGTCTCGGCCAAGGACATGGGCACCGGCAACGAGCAGAAGATCCAGATCCAGGGCGGTTCTGGCCTCTCCGACGACGAGGTCACCCAGATGGTCAAGGATGCCGAGTCGCACGCCGACGACGACCGCCGCATGCGCGACCTCGCGGAGGCTCGCAACGAGGCCGAGGGGTACGCCTTCTCGGTCGAGAAGTCGCTGAAGGAGAACGAGGAGCGGCTCGACGATGCCACTCGCAGCGACATCCGGGCCAAGATCGACGCGGTCACCCAGTCGCTTGAGTCCGATGACGCGACCGAGATCAGGGCCAAGCTGGAGGCGCTGCAGGAGGCGAGCTACGAGCTCGGCAAGCTGGTCTACGAGCAGGCCCGCACCCAGACCACGGGTGGCGCGCCGGATGGTGGCGGCGAGTCCGACGGCGGAGACGAGGAGAGCGTCGAGGCCGTGGTGGTCGACGTGGCAGGCGATCGCGCGTGACCGACGAGCGACCACTCACGGCGTCCGCCCCCGCTGCGGGGGGGCCGGACGCCGCACCCGAGGACGGTGAGC
>JBBQUW010000046.1:0-18635 GCA_038212095.1 Gaiellales bacterium
CGCCGAACGCACCCACAGCCTGCCCGGCTGGCTCGACTACTACAATCACCACCGACCACACGGCAGCCTCGCCCACCAGCCACCCGGACACCGGCTCACAACACTACAGGCCGAACAACGTGCCTAGGCACTACATCTAGCCGCTGTCGCCCACGAGCCAGCGGCGCGGCTGTCGCCAGGGCGATGGCAGCGAATACAGCGCTGAGTGCCCACAGCCCTTCGGCCCAAAGCGGGTGCAGGTGGTGCGGGGCCACGTTGTCGGCGTAGAGGGCGCACAGCATCCCTGGTGGGCAGCCGAGTTGGGGCGACATCATCCGCCACACCAGCACGCCGCCGACGAACAGGACGGCGGCGATCACGGCCGTGCAAGTGGGGATGATCCAGCGGTGCCGAAGCGTCATGCCGACGAGCGTAACAGCCCTGGCCACCCCGCTGCTACCACAGCGCTACCACAGGCCCAGACCACGCCCAGGTCGGCCGCCCACCGGCACGCCATAATCGGCATAGCCAAGCCGTTCCTAGCCATCGGGACGGCTGGATTCGAACCAGCGACCCCCTGCTCCCAAAGCAGGTGCGCTACCAGGCTGCGCCACGTCCCGTCGCCACTAGCCTACCCGACCCAGCGACCACCCTCTGACGCTCTCGTTCGGTTGGGTGATGCTTGTGGCAGTGGTAACGTTCGCTTTCATATGCGAGTACGAGGAGACTCGAGCATCTGGCGTCGCGCCCATCGCGGGCGTCGGATTCCACAGGACAGAGCGCTGCTCGAGAAGGTGATGGATGGGGCGCCGATCGGCATCATGGTGCTCGGCCTTGACCTTCGCGTGTTGCGACTCAACGATCGGGCGTCACAGATGTTCGACCTGGACGAGAAGCGTGCTCATGGCGAGCAGTTTCAAGACGTGTCGCCACACGTGTTCGGCAAGATCGGGGATCTCCTCGTGGATCTCTCAAACGGGGGGCCACCTCGCCTCGCCAAGGAGATCTCCACGCCGACCACCGACTCCGATGATGAGCGGCAGTTCCTCGGCTACTACTACCCGCTGATGTCGGAGAATGGCACAAGGATCGGCATCGGTTGCATGTTCACCGAGATCACCAGACAGCGCCAAGCCGAAGGCGCGTTGGAACTCAGCCGGACAGAACAACGCATCGTCATGGGCGACGTGCTGCGGGCGGAAGGGGCCGAGCGTTCGCGCCTCGCATTCGAACTGCATGACGACACGATCCAGGTGCTGTGGGCGTTGCACCTTCAGTTGGACGCCATGATCCCGGCGGCCGCGGACGTCGATCCTGTACTGGCGACGCGCGTGACGGAGGCACGAGACATGCTCGCCGCGGTCACCGAACGCACACGGAATCTGATGTTCGAGCTTCACCCAACTGTGCTTAAGGAGAAGGGGCTCGACGCGGCGATAACGATTCTGGCCGATCAAACCGGCTCGATCATGGGCGCGGAGTGGTCGACGTCGGGTCTCGGCGTCCGCTACGGGCCAGCGCTCGAGGATCTCGCGTTTCGCATCGTCCGCGAGGCGCTCGCCAACGTGCGCAAGCACTCCCGGGCAAGCGCCTTTCACGTTCGCATGTCCGAGGCCGCCGGCTGCGTCCGTGGCGTTGTCGAGGACAACGGTCGCGGCTTTGACCGGAACGCCGTGGCTGCCGACCCGGCTCACCTCGGAGTGCCTGGGATGGCCGAGCGAGCACGGTTGTGCGGGGGCGAAATCACGATCACGTCTCGACCAGGTAGTGGCGTCCTGGTCGACTTCTCGCTGCCGATGGACCTGGCCGCAGCCGGCTGGCATCGTCGCGCTTCGAGCTGAGACCGGTCCTGGTTACGCTGTCATAGCCGCACGGTGCCGGCGATGCACGTCACCGTCCCACCGGCCACCCAGATCGTGCCATCGTCGCCCTGCGAGATATGCACCCGGCCGCGGCGTCCGATCGCGGTTCCCTGGCTGGCGACGTACGGCGCGGTGGTGCGACCGGTGCGAATCAGCCACTCGGCCAGCGAGGCGTTGAGGCTGCCTGTGACCGGATCCTCCACCATCCCGCCGTCCTTGGGAAAGAAGGCCCGAACCTCGAAGGCCGCCTCGCCGCCGGCCGGGTGTGGCCCGACAATGCCCACGTCGAGGTCGGTGTAGCGGGGCACGATCGCCAGCACGGCGGCCGCATCGGCCAGCAGCACAGCCACCCAGCCCGGTCCGTTGTCCACCCACTGCGCGTCGACGACGGCGTCGCGGGCGATACCGAGCGTCGCCGCCAGCTGCTGCACCAGCGGCTCCTCGACCGGCCCGGAGCGGATCAGCGCCGGCGCCGCGAAGCCGAGACCGTGCTGGGTGCGACGGATCCGCACCAGCCCGGCCGCGCACTGCTGCACGATCTCATCGCCCGCCATCGGGCGGCCACCGCACTCCAGCCACGCATGACAGCTGGCGAGCGTGGGGTGGCCCGCGAACGGCAGCTCGGCTACGGGCGTGAAGATCCGTACCTGATAATCGGCGCTGGGATCGTCAGGCGCGAGCAGGAACGTGGTCTCGCTGAGGTTCGTCCAGTTCGCGAATCGCCGCATCTCGGCGGTGCTCAGGCCGCTGCCGTCCAGCACCACGGCGCAGGGGTTGCCCTGGTAGGCGATGGTCGTGAAGGCGTCGACCTGCAGGAAGCGGCGCGACATGGGCGCAAGTCTGGCACACCTGCGGACGGCTTCGCCCTACGGCTGGATGACGACTGGCGTACCCAGGCGCAGATACCGCTTCAGGGTGCCGAGCGCCGCTGCCGAGACGCGCAGGCAGCCGGCGGACGCCGCGGTGCCGATCGACGACGGCTCGTTGGTGCCGTGGATGGCAAGCTGATCTCCGCCGCTCCAGCCCAAAGGCAGGTTGGGCTGATGGCCGGACAGGCCGAATGCATACCAGCCAAACGGGCCGTACGGATCTCCGGTTGCCACCAGGTCGGTGACGCTGAAGCGGCCGGTGGGAGTGGGGGTGGAGGAGGTGCCGATCGCCGATGTGAACACCACCAGCGGACCGCCGCCCTTCATCAACGTCACGGTGCGGCGCGAGAGGTCGGCCCGCACCCAGATCGCGGTGTGCAGCGTGCGGCGCCCGGCTGTGCGGATCCAGCCGGTGAGGCCGTTTGGATGCCAGGGCAGGACGATCCGCGCCCAGCGGTGGTTGGCCGTCGTCGATAGCGCCCACGACCAGCTGTGCGCCCCCAGCGGCGTGGTCGAGGCCATCGTGCCGATCGCAGGGCCGCCCGGCCAGCGTCGCACCGACGCTCCCGCCGAGTCGACGATCGTGAAGCTAGTGGCGTGGTGGCGGCGCACCGCGGCCTGCGCGACCGCCAACCGCGGCAGCACCCGCTCGGCAGCGGCCAGCGGCTGGCCGCTGGCCACGCGGCCACTGGCGGTCTGGCCGGTGGAGCCGATCAGGCCCAGAACCACGGCAGCGGGGATGGCGATCAGAAGAAGGCGACGCACCTACCTGGGATCGGCAGGTGGCATCCGGCTCTTTAGGCGCCACCGCCCCGGGCCGATAACAGCACTGTTCGCAAACCCGAGGAGCTCCACGTGAAGCGACACCGTTCAGGCATCACCGGATTGGCCATGATCGCGGCCGCCGTCGTGGTGCCCGTCGCCCTCTCCGCGTATCGCCGCGGGCGGATGGGTGACTACACACGTAGCCCACAGTTCCGCGCGCTGGTCGGCGACTTCCTGCTCTGATCACATGGGCGGCCGCTACCCGCTGCGCGCGGAGGGCTGAGCAGGATGCACTGCTCTTGGCCGGAGCCACAGGACATCCTCGAAGTATTCACCGGCTCGACGCCCGGTTCGCCGGTTGACGTGGCGCGCGGCACGGCTCTCGAGCGTGAAGCCCGCTCGCTGCGCGATCTCGTCGTACAGCCCACGGCGGTCGTTGACGACCAAAGCAACCGAGGCGCCCGCCCGCAGATACCGGCGGCTGTGTGCGAGTACCTCGACGATCCCTTCGCAGTACTCGGCGATCGCGCGCCGAGCGGTGCCGCGCGCCGCGGCGCCTAGCTCCAGCTCGCGGCGGTCGTCGAGGGCGAGCAGCTCATAGGCGTACCGATGCTGCTCGTGGTAGTCGATCAGCCCGGGATAGGGGGGTGAGGTGACGATGCCATCGATCCCATCAGGCAGCTCAGCGGAGCGCGCGTCCGCGTGCAGCACGGTGGCCGTCACGTCGCCGCGCAGCCCGGCGTACTCGCGCAGCCTATGCTCGGTATCAGCCGCGTAGCGACGCAGGAACCGCGCCGCCTCCTGTACCGGCCGGCACTCGCGGCGGTGCTTGTGGCACCAGTACGGAGCTGTGACCGGCCGCCGCGTCTCGTCGAGCGCGTGGTGCGGGACGCGACGCGCCGACCGAGCCGCCCGCGACAGCACGACTGACAGCGCCGCCCGCTGGGGTGAGCGGTCGAGGGCGGCGCGAAAGCCAAGCAGCTCGGCCAGTGCACCGGGCGCAATCCAGCGCTCCAGCCAGGCCCCCGCCGGCTGCGCGACTGGCGGCTGGGACAGCGCGCGCCGGAGCTCGGACGAGAGCGCGGCCAGGTCGGGTGGGCTGGTCTTGACGCCGGCGAGCAGGCAGTTGAAGGCTGAGACGTCGCAGCCGATCGCGTCCATTCCCAGCACCGTTGCCTCGACCAGGGTGGTGCCGGAACCGGCAAACGGGTCATAGATCAGGGCTCCGGCAGAGAACCGCCGCCGCAGCAGCGCCTCGGCGAGCTGGGGCGGGAACTTCCCCAGATAGGGGTGCAGCCGGTGGACGTGTTTGGTTCGTTCGCGCTCCGGCAGCTCGCTCTCCGACCATGACAGCTCGCTGTCGATGCGGGCGTACAACGCCTGCTGGGTGCGTTCGGCCATCGCCCGAGGCTAGACGCAGGACCGGACGTACGTCGGCGTTGCCCGATTGGGCTACGCCGCCTGGCGCCGCTCGCCGGCCACGCAGTGCCGCAGCGCCTCGACGCAGCGGGCGTCGAACTGGCTGCCTGCGCAGCGCTCCAGCTCGGCCAGTGCCACTTCCTGCGAGCGGTGCGCGCGGTAGGGGCGGTCGGCGGTGATTGCCTCGAAAGCGTCCGCAACCAGGATGATGCGAGACTCGAGTGGGATCGCCTCGCCCGCCAGCCCGTCCGGGTAGCCGCTGCCGTCGATCCGTTCGTGGTGGTGGAGGATCCACTCTGCCTCCTCGCTGCGCTCTGCGGCCGAGACGATCGCGTGGCCAAGCCGGGTGTGCGTCTTCATCACCTCGTACTCGGCATCCGTCAGCGGGGCGGGCTTCTGCAGGATCGAGTCGATGATGCCGATCTTTCCGACGTCGTGGAGCAGGCCGGCCAGGCGCAGCTTGGCGACTCGCTCGGGCGCCAGCGCCAACTGCTGCCCGATCATCGCGCACAGTTCGGAGACGGTCTCGCAGTGGCTGTGGGTGTAGGCATCCTTGGCATCTACCGCTCGAGCCAGGGCCGTCGCCAGAGCATCCGTGTGGCGCCGCTCCGCGATCGCATCGGGCAGCTCCAGGATCGGCTCCAGCGTCTCGTTGTACAGCACGCATCGGCGGTGGCTGCGCTTGGCCTGGATCAGCGCCAGGTCGGCTCGGCGAATCAACGTGTCACGGTCGAGGTCAGGCGACGCCTCGGCCGCGCCCGCGCTGGCAGCGACGGGGCGATCGCCGGACGCGGTCGCCATCGTCGACTGCAGGTGCTGAACCAGGTACAGCGTGTCCACCGACCGCAGATCGCGCGCGAGCAACGCGAACTCGTCGCCACCGATGCGATACGCGCTGATCTGCGGACCGGCCTGCGCCAGCACTGAGGCCAGGATCCTGATGCACTCATCGCCCGCCTGATGGCCGTGGCGATCGTTGATCTGCTTCAACCCGTCGAGGTCGAGCAGTGCCAGGCTGAGCGGCCGCTCCGCCGCCATCGACTCTGCCAGAGCGAGCGCAACGTCCTCCTCAAACGCGCGGTGGTTCCCAAGTCCGGTCAGGTTGTCGACCAGGGCGGCACGCTTCAGCCGCTCGACCTCCTTGCCCCGCACCCGCTCCAGCCGCGCCCGGTAGCGCATCGTGGCGGCCGCCGACAACAGCAACAGGACACCCATGGCGATCGTGATCGCGACGACGGCCAGCACCATCCGCTCGCTGGACTGGGCTTTTTGCAAGCTGGCCAGCGCCAGCCTGCGGTAGTCGGCAGCGGCCCGGTCGAGCTGCACGGTCATGGCGTCGAAGCGCGGCTGCAGCTGGTGGTCGTCGATCGCGACAACGCCCGCGTAGTCGCTGACAGCGGCCCGCGCGCGCAGCCTGGCGAACCACTCGGTCGCGGCCGCGTTCGAGGCGATCACTCGCTCGACCAGCGCCGGGTCGGCCGACCGGTTGGCACGCACCACCTGGAGAGCCGACGCCAGCGATGCTTTGGCGCTGGTGAACGCCTGCAGCTGGACGTGGTCTGGCTCGAGCCGATAGCCGCGGGCGGCGAGGTCTTCCTGCGCGACGGCGTGGCGGGCCTGTTGATACGCGTCGCTGATCATTGTCAGGGTACGCACGCGCGTGATCGCGCCCTGGTTCGAGCGGCCCGCCCAGACGGCGAAACCCGCCAGCGCCGCGATCACGACGGCTCCGGCCAGCAGCGCCGACCGGCGATACATGAGCGAGAACGGTTGAGGCGTGTGGCGAGGCATGGAGGAGTGATCGCGGCCGGGGGCCACGCACGCTCATCATCGTCACAGCTGTGGTGACCCGGGGATCCCCCGTTATGGGGAAGAGCAAACAGCGCTTGGCGGCTATCCCTTAGTTGGCGGCACCCCCCGTCGCCATCGCTCTCATGAAGAAGCTCCTCTCACTCACCCTGGCCGGCCTCGCGCTCGCCCTCCCTGCCACCGCCCTGGCGGATACCTACGTGCTGACGCACCTGGGCATCGCGGCCAGCTCGCACGCGGCACGCGGCAGCTGCGTCACCCGCAAGCTCTCCACGGTCAGCGCGCTGGTGCTGCGCTGCGACGGTTCGACCGGCTACGCCGTTGCTCGCTATGACTTCACGATGCCCGACAGCTGGAGCGGCACCGCGTGTCCCCATGTGGACGCGAGCGGCGATCCCAGCGTATCGCTCGTAAAGCTTGACGAGACGCACGTTCGCGTGATCGTGCGCACCACCGGCGTCTCGAAGGTCATCGTCAGCGCCGTCAGCGTCGGCTTCTACACCTAGCCGGTGGCGCCGAGGCGTCCGACGCCGGCGCCGGAGAGCTGGGAGAGGTGACGCCGGCGTCAGGCCGCCCCGTGACGAACGTGCCTCACGCCCCATCAGAGCGTCGCCGCCCGCAGAAGGTTACCCGTGTGCGGCCAGCGCATGATCGATCTGCTGCTGCAGCGTCGCCAGCCCGGACTCCAATCGCTTCTGCTCCTGCGCGCTCAGCGGGCCGCTCCTGGCGTCACGGAAGCAGGGGCCGATGATCCGCATGAAGTCCGGTCCCACGTGCAGCAGCGGCTGGGCGGCCTCGCCCTCGGCGACCGTGTGGTGGATGGCCGCCGCGTAGAGCAGTACCAGGTCGATGTCTGTCTGAATCGGCGAGGCGATCTTCTGCACCTCGGCGCCGCACTGGCTGTTGGCGATCAGACGCTGCGCGACCGGCAGCCGGGTGCGCACGTCGGCAAGCAGCAGCGCGAGCCTGTGATCGAGGATGCCGAACCGAGCGGTGGGGGCTGGCGACACGACCAGGATCGCGCGGTCGAGCGCGCGGAGACGGTCGAGGATCGTGATCTGCTCGGAGGTGCTGAGACCGCCCTGCCTGGCGTAGACCGAGCAACGGTTGTTGATGTTGGTGAACTCTCTGCCCAGCGCCGCGCGAGGATCGGCCTGGTCGCCCGTCAGCGCATAGGCGGAGAGATCCACAAAGACGGGCGTTGCCAGGTAGTTCCACTGGGGCGTGAAGCACTCATCTCGCTGCACCAGTCGGCGCGAGAGGGGGATACGAGCTTTGACGTCCGCGACCACGATGTCGAGCCACGACTGTGCGCCGACCCGCGACACGTGGGCGGGTCGTGCCGTCTGGGCCTGGTGGTTGAGCAGCGAGGCGAACAGCATTCCGCCCAGCGCAGCCGACAGCACCGCGGCGGCGACCAGGGCGCGGGTCGCTCGCTGGGGCAGTCGCGGCGCCCGTCGCGGCGCGGACGGAGGCGTGCGCTGCAGCGTCTCGTGCCAAAGGTCGAGCGGGGGATCGATCTGATCGAACTCCGCCAGCAGGTCGGGCCACTGTCTATTCACCGCTCACCTCCTCGGCCTGCATGCGGCTGCGCAGCGCACGGCGGGCGCGGTGCAGCTGCACCTTGACCGCGGGTACCGATGATCCCGTCAGCGTCGCAACCTCGCTCACGGGGAGGTCGGCGTGGTAGTGCAGGAACACTGCCGCCCGTTGCGCGGGGGTCAGCAGACGCAGCGCATCGGTCAGCTCGTCGGACAGGAAGGCGCGATCGGGACGGCTTCTCTCCGACGCGGAGGGCGGACTGAGCAGACCCTCCCGGCGCAGCTCGGCGGCGGCGAGGCGAAACGCGGTGCGAAACAGCCAGGCCGCGGGATCGCGCACGCCCTTGTCGTACACCAGCAGCCGCGAGAACGCCTCCGCCGTCACGTCGTCCGCGATGTCGCTGCGTCCGGCCGTCATTGCGAGCACGGCGCGCCACAGCTGGCCGGCATGGCTGCGGAACACCGACTCCACATCTGGTCGATCGGACGTGAGATGACCTCACCGGTAACTGCCTGGTCGTCCATCAGAGCGCCCGGACCGCCCACCTCACGGTCCCGCGGATCCGTGTGACCGGTCTATCTGGTGCTGGTACTGCTGGGGCAGCCCGGGCGTCAGACAGGCGGCGTTTTGGTCGAGCACGATCTGGGAGCCTCCTGGGTTGTGGGCTATCGCGTGTTGCACCGCCCGCTGCGGGTGCCTCCAGCACGCCGCCGTGTCCAGGCCCGGCTCGAGGCAGCCCGACAGCGCGAGCAGCAGGCAGACCTGTGCCGGTGCCACGGTACGCCTCACGACACTCTTGACTCGGTGCATGCCCTTCAGAGCACGCTGCCGCCCCGCTGGTTACCTGGATCGCCGACTAGCATCAGTCGGGATGGCAGCGGAGCACACGACGTTCGGTTGCGCTGCGCTGGCCAAGACGGTGGTGATCGTCGCGCTGTCCGGCCTGGCGACGGCGTGCGCATCGTCCACTGCTCCGGGCGCCGCGTCGTCGGCGGCGGGCACGACGGCGCCTCACCGTCAGCGACACGACCGCCGGCGCCATCACCCCAAGCGCCACCACAGGAACGCGCATCACGCGATCGATGCCGGCGTTCCGCGCCGCGATCTGCCGCGGCCGGCGCTCACACCAGGCATCTCGCTGGCGGTCGGGCGGGCGCAGATCTGTGTGTCCGGGTATGCCACCGCGGCGCGCGACGTGCCGACCTCGGAGTCCGACGCGGTCTATCGGCGCTACCACGTCGTCCATGTGCCCTACGCGCACGAGGTCGATCATCTGATCTCGCTCGAACTGGGAGGATCCAACGCGATCACGAACCTGTGGCCAGAGCCGTACGCCGGCCGTTGGGGAGCGCGTACCAAGGACGCGCTCGAGAACCGCCTGCACGACCTGGTACGCGCCGGGCGGCTCGCCCTTCGCGTCGCCCAGCGGATGGAGGCGACCAACTGGGTGGCGGCTTACCGACGCTTCGTCGGGTCGCAGCCGTGACGGATCGCGGGCTGGCGCCCACCCGCCGCGCGGCGTAGTCTGCGGGCATGATCCGGCTGGTACTCCTGCTCGCGGTGCTCGGTGGTGGCGGCTACCTCGCCTACCACTGGTGGGAATCGCACAATGGCAGCGGCAACGGCGGATACCACGGCGTGGCCGCCCAGCGATATCGCACCGCGTATGCGGTCTGCAAACGGACGGTCTCCGGCCAGCCGGCGCTGTCCCAGCACGTGATTCGGGTGATGTCACGGGCGATGCGGGGCCGCTATCGCGCCGCGGCGCTGGCCGGCTGTGAGGCGGGGGCGAAGTCCGCTGGGCTGAGCGGCATCCTCAACCAGCTCCAGCACGCGACCAGCCCATAGCTTGTAGCTGCAGCTGCCTGGCTGTCCGTGTCCACAGCTCGCGCGGTCGATCGCACCCGGCGGATGCACCCAGGGCGGTGAGTATCGAGCGGGGACGGCAGGAATCGAACCTGCGACCAAGAGCTTAGAAGGCTCCTGCTCTATCCGCTGAGCTACGCCCCCAGAATGGATCGACCCGATAGTACGCCATGCGCGCGGCCGATCTAGGCGGTGTCCGGCCGGCCCTCGGGGTAGTGCTGGAGGTTGTCGTCGGGTACCTGCTCCCAGGTCGCCGCGTAGGCGACGAACTGCCGGTAGCCGGGCCGCACACCGGGATCGTCGTCAAGCGCGCCGAACCGCACGCTCATCACCGTCGGGTCGGTGGGACTGCGGCTGAACAGCGACGAGCCGCAGACGGAGCAGAACAGCTTGTGAAAGCCGTCACCCGGATCGTAGGATTTGACCAGATCCTCGCCCGACACGAACCGCAGCGACGCGCCGTCGATCCGGGCCTGCACCGAGGCGGCTGTTCCCGTCCGGCGCTGGCAGCGCGTGCAGTGACAGTAGCTGGCAGTGCCCAGCCCACCGTCGATCTCGAACTGCACGCCGCCGCACAGGCAGCGACCGGTGATCGGCGAGGCGTTCATCGGCCGGGATCGTAGCGCTGCGCCGGGAGATCCAGCGTGGACGGGACCGATCTTGGGAAAGCGGCGGGGCGGGCGCACCCCGAGCGCGCCCGCCCCATCCGTCGTCGCCGGACGTGTGCCCGCCGCCGCCACGCGCGACCATCCGGTCGCGTTGCGGTCCTCCGGCACGTCGATGCGGCCGACACATCGTGCCGGGTCGTGCCGCTCAGGGGAGTCCCCCAGGTGGGGGGTATCTCGCCTGGCGGCTACGGAGCCAGCAGTCGGCTGCTCCAGGCGCCCCCGGCATCCCTGCCGTACAGGCGGCGCTCGTGCAGGCGATGGTCGCCGTGGCGCCAGAACTCGATCGTGCGCGGTGCGAGCAGGTAGCCACCCCAGTGCGGTGGACGCGGCACGTCGCGGCCATCGAACCGCCGCCGGGCCTCGTCCAGCTGCTGCAGCAACGCGGGGCGCGACGGCAGCGTACGGCTCTGCTCGCTGGCCCACGCCCCCAGCTGGCTCTCGCGCGGCCGCCCGGCGAAGTAGTCGTCGGACTCTGCGTCCGGCAGCTGCGAGACCGACCCTTCGATCCGCACCTGGCGGCCCAGCTCGGCCCAGTAGGACAGCAGCGCGGCGTGCGGGTTGGCGGCCAACTGGTCGCCCTTGCGGCTCTCGCGGTTCGTGTGGAAGCGGAAGCCGCGCTGGTCGGCGCCTCGCAGCAGCACCATCCGCGCCGAGGGCGATCCGTCGGCCGAGGCGGTGGCCAGCGCCATCGCCTCCGGCTGATCGATGCCGGCCGCGGCGGCCTCGGCCAGCCACTCTGCGAACTGTGCGATCGGATCCGGGTCGGGCATGCTGACCGGATTGTCGCTCAGGTGACGGTGAGCTGGGCGACCATACCCAGCTGTCGGTGCCCGGGCAGTGAGCAGAACAGGTTGTAGACCCCGGGATTCAACGTGAGGGAGAGCGTCTTCTGCCCGCCGCTGGCGATCCGACCCGTGAAGCCGTACTGGACGCCCAGCCGGCGCACCGTCAGGTTGTGGTCGTCCTGACCGTAGTTGTGGACGTACAGGTCGATGCGACCGTTTGGAGCCTTCAGCCGACCGAGCGCGACTGACCACTCGCGCTCGCTGACTCCGACGGCCGTCGGAGTGGTCGCCGCGCCGCTCCAGGCGGGCGCGACCAGCACGGCTAGGCAGAGCACGGCGGCGATCGCGAACAGACCCTTCATCACGTCTGGTATCGGCCGCCGCGGCCGGATGACCGATCCCCCGATCGGTCGTATGCTGTGGCCGGTGTCGGCACGAATCCACGGTATGGCTCCGGCGGCGCGCGACGTGGCGCGCCTGTTCGCTGCGATCGCCGTGACGTTGCTGGTGCTGGGCGGCGCGTATCTGATGGTGCGTGCGCCCGGCTCGGGATCGGCGCTGATCGTTGACCCGCCCCACGCGCCGGTGCGGGTGACAACGGCGCCGCCGATCGAACTGGGACGTGCGCACGACGTGATGGCGGGCGGTGGCGCCGGCCTGTTCGTTGTCCAGCAGCCCAGGCATGGACCGAGCGGTCGGCTGCTCCGCATCGATACTGCGGCGTCGCGGATCGATCGGCGCGTCAAGCTCGACGTCCAGCCGCTTGGCCTCGGCGTCGGCAAGGACGTCGTCTGGGTGCTGGCCGGGCGGCGCCCGGGACCGACCACGACCTTGCTGCGAATCGATCCCGCCACGCTGCGCGTCACGCGTCGATTGGTGATCGCCAGCCCGTCGGCCTGCGCCACCCACCCATTCGCAAGCTGCAATCCGATCGCGGTCGCCGACGGCGTGTGGGTGCCGTTGATCGACCGTGTCGTTCACGTCACCTCCGACGGGCGCACCGCTGATCGAAGCGCGCTGCTGAACGGGCACGTGTGGGACGTCGCGGCGTCGGGCAGGACGCTGTGGGCGTTGGCGGAGACGGCGCTCTACCGCATCGACGAGGCCCATCCCACCATCTACCAGCGGATCTCACTGCGCGACACGCTCGGCGCCGGCATGCACTCCAACCATGTGGTCGCGTCCAAGCAGTCGGTGTGGATCTCGAGCTTCCCCACCCAGCGTGCCAATCTGCCGCTGAACCAGCTGACGCTGGTCGACCCGAACGGTGCGGCGACCAAGGTGGTTCGCACACTGCCCTATCCGGGAGCCGGCTCGCTTCAACTGGTGTCCGGAGGGCTCTGGGTCGACCGTTTCGACGGCGCCGGCGAGCTCGACCGGCTGGATGCGGCGGACGGCAGCATCACCGGCCCCATCGTCGTTACTGGAGACGACGTGACCTGGATCGCCTCCCAGAAGGGCCAGATCTGGGTGTCGATGTATCACGCCGCGGGCGATCTGCGGCGGCTGATGCGAATCACCCTCACGCCGACCTCGTGACGGCGCGCCGGCTCGCGATGACGCTGTAGCCTGACCGTATGAGGATCGGCATCATCGCGCCCGCATGGTTCGCGGTGCCACCGCTGCGTTACGGCGGCATCGAGTGGGTCGTGTCGATCCTTGCCGACGGTCTGGTGGGGCAGGGGCATGACGTCACGCTGTTCGCGGCCGGCGACTCGCAGACGACGGCCAGATTGGTGACCAGCTACGACGAGCCGCCCAGCATGCGGATCGGGCTCTCGATGCCCGACCTGCATCACGCGCTGACGTGCTACGCGAGGTCGGATTCGTTCGATGTGGTGAACGACCACTCCGGCCCACTGGGGGCCGCACTTGGCGCCGCGGTGTCCACGCCGGTCTGCCACACGGTGCACGGTCCGCTGACAGGCGAGCCGGGGGACGTGTACTCGCTGATCGGCCAGGTCAGCCCGCGGGTGGGCCTGATCTCGGTCTCGGATCACCAGCGCACGCCGCTGCCCGACCTGAACTGGCTCGCCACCTGCCACAACGCGATCGCGATGGACGCCTACCCGTTCCACGCCGACAACGACGGGTATCTGCTGTTCCTGGGCCGCATGTCGCCGGACAAGGGCGCGCACCACGCTGTCGCGCTGGCACGCGAGACCGGGCTGCCGATGATCCTCGCCGGCAAGATGCAGGACGTCGAGGAGAGGCATCACTTCGAGGCCCACGTGAAGCCGTTCCTTGGTGGCAACATCGAGTACGTGGGCGAGGTGTCGCATGACGAGAAGGTGCGGCTGCTGCAGCACGCGCGAGCGACGGTGTTCCCGATCCAGTGGCCGGAGCCGTTCGGGCTGGTGATGGTGGAGTCGATGGCGTGTGGAACGCCGGTGGTGGCCACCCGGCAGGGCGCGGTGCCGGAGGTGATCGAGCAGGGTCGCAGCGGCATCATCGTCGACTCGCCGGAGGAGTTGGCTGAGGCCGTGGCTCAGGCGGTGACGCTCGATCCGGCGGAGTGCAGGGCGAGCGCGATCGAGCGCTTCTCGGCAGATCGAATGGTCGACGACTACGTCGCCGCCTACCAGCGACTGCTCGCCTAGCAACGCCCGCGCGACGTTTCCGCACGCCCCCACGATAGGGCTTTGACTCCAGTAATTCGCCGTGGGGTGGGGAGAATCGTTGCGGAACGGGGCGTGGTGTCAGGGACGTACGACGAGCCACGCGCCGGCGGCGACCAGCACGATGCCGGCCAGCCGAACCGGCGTCACCGCTTCGCGCTGCACTCCCAGCAGGCCGAAGCGGTCGATCGCGACCGACGCCGACATCTGGCCCACCAGCCCCGCCGCCAGGATCCCCGACGCGCCCAGCGGCCGCACCGTGACCAGCAACGTCGAGACGAACACCACTCCCAGCAGCCCGCCAGTCAGGTAGTACCAGCGCACGGCGCCGAGGTCGATCTGGCCGAAGCCGCCCGCGAAGATAACTATCACCGCCAGCGCAAGCGTGCCGATCGCGAACGAGACGAACGCCGCCTGGAACGTCCCGATCGACCGGCCGAGGTGCGAGTTGATCGGAGCCTGGGCGGCGATCACCGCGCTCGACGCGACTGTGAGAGCAAATGCGGCGCCGCGATCCATGACCTGCAACTTCGCCCCCGCTCGGCAGCGACCTGCCGCCGCTTGACGCGGCCACCGGTTTGGCGGACGCTTGGCCGATGAAACGTGCGATTCTGATCGTCGGCATCCTCGTGCTGGCGGCAGCACTGGCCGGCGGCGTCTGGTGGTACGCGAAGGATCACGTGCGGATCAGCCGCGCCGACATCCAGCACACCGTCGCGAGCAAGGCCGGCGGACAGCGCGCCGACTGTCTGCAGCGCGACAGCAACGCGGCACACTGGCTGTGCGCCGTGACCGGCGACGGCACCCCGCGCTGCCTGCGTGCGCACGTGCGGCCGTGGGGAGCCGTCGAGCTGCACCAGGGCTACCGAAAGTGCGCCGAGGACGCTTCACTCGGCCGGTACTTCACCTCGCACGGCTAGCGACTCCCGCGCCGCGATCGAACGTGCGCCGGCGGCCAGCGCCAGCCCTGCCAGGACGCCCCCCGCGATGTCGGTCGGCAGGTGCCACCCGGTCAGCTGCAGGCAGGTCGCGACCGCCACGCACCAGCCGGCAAGCCACGGCCCCAGACGAGGCCACAGCGACGCCACCACGCCGGCCAGCACGATCGCCCGCAGCATGTGCCCGCTCGGGAACGATGAATCGAGCGTCAGCCCATAGCCGTGCCAAACGCCGCTGCGGTGCTGCTGCACCACGAGCTTCGACACGAGCTCCACCAGCAAGCCACCGGCCAGCGCGGCCGGCCAGGCCAGCGCAGCGTGCCGGCGACCGGTTCGCCACAGCAGGCCGGCCGCCGCGGCCATCGCCAGCACCGCGATGCTCGGCGCGGCGGGCGTCACGAGCGCCTCGGCCAGGCTATTCAGCGTGGGATGTCCGTGGCCGTCCGCCAGCGGCTGCAGGTGACGGCGCGCGAAACTGTTCAGGATGTCGAAGTCGGTCGCCTGCACCAGCACCGCCAGCAGCAGAAATCCGGCGGTCGGTAACGTGACGGCGCGTGGCATCCCGTCAGCGTAGGCCGTCCCGGCTACCGTGCGATCCATGTGCACCGCAGCCACCTCCCGGGTATGTCTCAGACAACCACGATGACGCCTCGATCTGCCATTGCGCTGTTTGCCGCGCCGCTGGCGTGCCTCGCTGTGGCGGGCTGCGGTGGAGGTGAGGCCGTCTCCACGGCGCGCACACCCCTGATCGGGCACGATCTGGGCCGGCAGCTGGCCGGCCGCGCGTCGGCAGTCGAGGCCAGCCTGAACCGCAACGAGGGATGCCGCGCACTGCAGCAGGCGACCGCTCTGCAACAGGCCGAGGCGGACGCGATCAGCGCCGGCCAGATCCCGGTCGCACTGCGCGTGTCGCTCGTCACCTCAACCCAGACGCTGGTGGGGCAGATCCACTGCGTGCCGCCAACGCCTAAGCCACCGTCGCGGCACCACCACCACGGCAAACGTCGCGAGCACAAGGGTGGCGATTGAGCACCGCGCGGGTTGATATCGGCCGCTATCGGATCGACCGTATGCTCGGCCGCGGCGGTATGGCGCTGGTCTACCTCGGCTACGACGCGAAGCTGGGGCGACCGGTGGCGATCAAGCTTCTGGCCGACAACCTCGCCGCCGACCCCGCCTTCCATGCCCGCTTTATGCGCGAGGCGCGGATGGCGGCCGGGCTCAGCCACATCAACATCGTGCACGTCTACGACGTCGGCCAGGACGAGGACGAGCGGCCCTACATCGTGATGGAGTACGTCGAGGGCGAGTCGCTGGCCGAGACGATCTCCCGCGGGGGCAGGCTGCCCGTGGCGCGGGTGCGAAGGATCGCGCTTGACTGCTGCGCCGGTCTGCAGCACGCCCACGCAGCCGGCCTGGTGCATCGCGACATCAAGCCTCACAACCTGTTGCTCGATCGCGATGGACGGGTCAAGATCGCCGACTTCGGCGTCGCCCGATCGTTGGGGGAGACGCAGCTGACGGTGGCCGGAAGCGTGCTGGGCAGTGCCCGCTACCTCGCGCCGGAGCAGGCCGCCGGTGGCGACGTCACGCCGGCCGCCGACATCTACGCACTGGGAGCGACGCTCTACCAGCTGCTGAGCGGACGCACGCCGCACGAGGGTGAGACGCTGACCGAGCTGATCCACCGCCGCGCCGACAACCCGCCGCAGCCGATCGGCCGCCTCACCAGCGACCTGCCTCCGGCCTTCGCGACCGCGGTGATGAGCTGTCTCAGCGATGACCCTTCACAGCGGCCGGCGTCAGCCGCCGCGCTCGCCCTGGCCCTGACGGCGGACGATTCCCAGACGGCCACGCGCATCCTTGCCCGGCCGCCGGCAGCAGACCGCACGCTGATCATGACCGATACCCCAACCGTCGCCGATCGCCGGCCCAAGACGGCCGCGAGCCTGCTCACACGGCTGACCGATCGCGGTAACCGCCGGATTGTCACCGGACTGGCGATCGCCGCGCTGATCGCGCTGGTGCTGGTGATCGCCCTGTCGCTGCGATCCGGTGGAACCGCCACCCCGGCCACCCACAGCTCGGGCCGGGCGCCGGTCGCCGCCGTACCGGCCGGCGCCACCCCCGCCGACCACGCGCACAACATCGCGCGCTGGCTGAGCCTGCACACCCGGTAAGCGCGGTCACGTTCCGACCTAAGGCCGCGGGCCCTGCGGCCGATACAGGCTGAGTGGGGCGTCCTCGCATCATCCTGGCACTGGCCGTCGCGCTGCTCACCGCGCTGTCCGCGCAGCCGGCCGCCGCGCACGAGCGAACCGCGGGCATGCTCGGCTCGGCCGGCATCGCCCATCCAAAGCCGGCAGGCGCCGTCAGCCAGTTGGTGGCGATGGCGGTGAGCGGCCCCGACTATCCCGGCGCGCTGTGGGAGCCGGCCAGCCCGTGGAACTACACGGTCGCCAACCGGCCGATCTCTCCCACCATCACGCGGCTCGTGATCCACGTCGCCGAGGGTGGCTTCGCGGGAACCTACAACTGGTTCGGCAACTCATCGGCGCAGGCCTCGGCCCACTACGTCGTGTCCACCACGGGCCAGGCGGCGCAGATGGTGCCGGATTCCGACATCGCCTGGCATGCCGGCAACTGGGCCTATAACGAGACGTCGATCGGCATTGAGCACGCCGGCTACACCAACGGCGGCGGCTTCCCGGACGCCGAGTACCGCGGCTCCGCGCGGCTGGCCGGCTTCCTCGCCCGCAGCTACGCGATCACGCCCGACCGGGCGCACGTGATCGGCCACAACCAGGTGCCCGATCCGTACCATCCCGGCGAGTGGGGCGGAGCCGACCATCACACCGATCCCGGCCGCTACTGGGCGTGGGGGCGCTACATGGCCTACCTGCGGCTGTATGCCGGAACGACGCCGCAGCGGCAGGTGGATGACAGCTCGGCCACGCACTTCTCGGCCGGCAGCGGTTGGAAGCTGATCTCGGCCAGCGGCGCGCTGGGCGGCCGGTCGCGTGCGGCCAGCGTGGCGCCGGCCAGCCAGCCGGCGCGCTACGAGGTGCCGTTGCCGGGCACCGACAGCTACGACGTGTTCGTCCGCTGGCCCTGCGTCGCCAATGCGGACGCCGCAGCCCGTATCCAGCTCGCGACCGCCTCCGGCACCGCCGCGGTCACGGTCAATCAGCGGCTCGGCTGCTCGACCTGGCGGTACCTCGGCAGCTGGCGGTTCGCAGCCGGCGACGCCTGGCGGCTCTCGATCTCGCGCGCCTCTGGCAGTGGCCTGGTGCTGGCCGATGCGGTGCGGCTGGTCAAGTGGCATGACATCGGACCGCCAAGCGCAGTCAGCTCGCTCACCGCCGGCCCCGTCACCAGCCGCAGCATCGAGTTCGATTGGGGCACCGCCACCGACAACCTGCGCGTGTGGGGCTATCAGGCCTTCCTGGACGGCCAGCTGGTCGCGCTCGGCCCTGACCACAGCAACGTCGCCACGGGCCTCGCCTGTGGCAGCG
>JBBQUW010000047.1:0-13924 GCA_038212095.1 Gaiellales bacterium
GTCGCTGCACGATATCGACGACGTGGAGAGCGCCATATCGGAGTCTGCCCGCGTGCTGGACGAGCACGGCAGGTTGTGCCTCGCGATTGTGCATCCGCTCAACTCCGCAGGAGGATTCGTGGGAGAGGCATCCGACAGCCCCTTCACGATCCCCGGCTCGTACCTCGAGAGTTCGATCTACGTCGATCACCTGGCCCGCGACGGGCGGGAGATGACGTTCGTCAGCGCCCACCGCTCGATCGAGGCCTACACGGAGCCGCTAACCCAGTCCGGCTTGATGATCGAGCGACTGCGCGAGCCGCGCCTCCCCGACGCCGCCGTCACCGGCGAGCACAGCCGCCGCTGGCAACGAGTGCCGATGTTCCTGCACATCCGCGCGGTCAAGCGCACCCGGGCTTCATAGCCCAGGTGTTCGAGGCATGTGATACGTTCGCCGGTGCAAACGACGCGGAGGTCACCGATGAACAAGCTCCTGGCTCCACTGTGTGTCTGCGCGATCGCGTTGCTTGCCTTCCCAGCGGCCGCGGCCGCCGATCCGGGCGGGCCGAACCTGCAACAGCCAATCACGCTCACGTGCAGCGACGGCAGCCACCCCACCGTCAATCCCGGCACCGCCACCAACCGGGGCCGCGTGGCATGGGTCACCACCACCAACGGCGTCAACGTGACCGCCTACCTCGCGTTCACCGATGGCACCAACACGTTCGTCCTGTACAACAGCAAGCTGGGCCTGCAGGCCCACCAGACCCTGGTGACGTGTACCGGTGACGTGGGCGGCGGCTTCAGCGTGATCGCGACCGGGTTCTTCACTCCACACGGCTAGAACCAGCCACGCCGCTTGAAGAGGTAGACGAAGGCCACCAGCACCGCGACCTCGCTGCCGAGGCCGAGCAGAACGAACGACCAGCCGCCGCTGATGTGGGTCACCATCCACCCGAAGTTCTGGCCAAAGAAGCCGACCACAAAGCTCAGCGGCAGGAAGATCGTGGCGATCACGGCCAGCTGTTTCATGACCACATTGAGGCGGTTGGAGACGCTCGAGAGGTAGACGTCCATCGCGCTGGTCAGCAGGTCACGGTAGGTATCCACCAGGTCGGAGATTCTGATCAGGTGGTCGTAGACGTCGCGGAAGTAGCGCTCGTCGTCGCTGTTCAGTCCGGGCAGCGCCTCGACGTTCGTGAGCAGGCTGGCGAACATGTCGCGCTGGGGCGTGATCACCTTGCGGATGCCGACCAGGAACCGTTTCATGGCGAAGATCTGCTGCAGGCTCTCGTCGTTTGGGTCACGGAACGTCTGGTCTTCGATCTCGTCGATGCGATCATCGAAATCCGCGAGCATCGGGAAGAAGCTATCGGTGAGCGCGTCGATGACGCGGTACAGCACGTCAGGCGCACGGGGAGGTTTGGTCGCGTGCTCGTAGCGGCGCCGCACCTCGGTGAAGGCCGGGCACTCGTCGCGGTGCACGGTGATCATGAACCGCTCCGAGTAGAAGCAGTGCACCTCGACCAGGCCATCCTCGTCAGGGGCGCCACCGTAGACGACCAGGAAGACGAAGTCGTCGTAGGGGTCGATCTTGGGCCGCTGGCCGAAGTGTTCGGCGTCCTCCACCGCCAGCGGGTGGAAGCCGAACGCCTCGCGGATCAACTCGAGCTCGTCCTCCGTGGGCCGCTGCAGATTGACCCAGAAGAAGCCATCGCCCGCGAGCCGCTTCTCTATCGTTCCGCGGTCGAACGAGAACTGCCCAACGCCGTCGTGGTCGATCAGATGGCAGCGCGGCGCGGATTCGCCGTCCGGCTGCGGTGCTTCCGATGCGTCGTCAGGCATTGGCGCAGTCTATGCCCGTGCGCGGCCGACACCGGCGAGCTTCCCTCGGGGATCGGCGGCGGCGACGATGCCGTACGATTCATGCGATGGAGATCCCCGGAGCCCCGATCGACCAGCTCGACTGCTGCGACGCCCAGCAGTTCCACGTCGGGCACCAGGGCTCGATCTGCTTCGAGAAGCCTCCCGCCGTCAGGCAGACGGCGACGACGACGTCGGTGATCGGCAAATGCCGCTTCTGCGAGCATACGATCGTCGTCGAGCGCACCACCAGCACCCAGGCCTGGACGGTCGAGTCCAGCCCACCGACGTAGGCGTGGCTAGTGGCACCGCGCGGAGCCGCCGTCGTTGAAGCTGCCGCTGCCGGGGTCGGGCAGGAAGGTGAAGCCCCATCCGGCGTCGTGCAGCACCAGCCGCATCACGCCGAAGGTCGTGTTGTCACGCTTGAGGCTGTTGGCGGCCGGCGTGGGCCGGAAGCTGCCGTGGTTGACGCCGCCGGTGCCGAGCACCAGCTCGGTGATGCCGGCCGCGGCGCGCACACCGCTCGACGTCTGGGGCGCGAATCGCTCGTAGTCATGCGCGTGGCCGTTCAGCACCAGGTCGACACCGGCGGCGTAGAGGTCGCTCCACAGCGGCAGCACCGCCGGTGTGGCGCCGCTGCCGGAGGAGAACAGCGGATGATGGAAGTAGGCCAGCGTGCAGAGCGCGGGATGCGCGGCCAGATCGGCCCGCAGCCACGCCTCCTGGGCCGAGCCGGCGCTGCAGTCGACCACCGTGCAGTTCGAGTTCAGCGCCACCAGGTGCCAACCGGGCAGGTCGTAGGAGTAGTAGCCCGCGCCGGGATCGCCCGCGCTCGCTCCGAAGTAGGAGAAGTAGCCCTCGGCGTTGGACGGCGCGCAGATGCCGTCCACCCCGGAGAGGCCATACTCATGGTTGCCCGGCACCGGCCGCACGACCGCGTTGAACGCGCCCCACGACGCGCCGTACGACGCGTTGAACATGTCCAGCGCTCCGCACAGGTACTGCTCGTCGCCCAGCGGCAGCACCGCTGCCGGCGTGGCCGGGTTGACCAGGGCCGCGGTATGGGCTTGGCGACACGCCGCGGCGGTACCGGTGCCGCCCGCGAAGCTGGGATCGCCGGTGTCGCATGCGATATCGCCCGCAGCGATCACCACCGGGTCATCGGACAGCGAGGCGTTGTCGAGCTGGAAGCTGTCGCCCGGCAGCGGCGCCTTCTGGAACACGTCGAACCGCAGCAGATCGCCGCTGGCCACGGCGAAGTAGGTCAGCGCCGGTAGCGGCTGCCATGCCACGGTCGAGCCGGCGCAGGCCGAGCGCGAGCCGATCTGGCCGCCACCCGGTGCGAACTCGCGCACCCGCAGGCACAGCGACCGGCCACCGTCTGGGCCGCGCACCACCGCGGACGCGTAGTAGGCGTGGCCGACCGCCGTCGACGAGACCACGGCGGAGCTGCTGCCAAGGCCGTACCTGGCACCGCTGCCGTAGACGATCTGCGCGGCAAAGCCGCCGGCATACCCGGGCGTGACGAGGCTTGCGCTGCCACCGCTGGCCGTCCAACCGGTGAGCGTGCCGGACTCGAACCCGGGGTTTTCCACCAGGTTGGTGGCAGCCGACGCGGCGACCGGGAGAGCGAGCGCCAGAAGCAGCGCCAGCAGCGGACAGGAGCGGCGCCGGAGCATGCCCCCAGCCTACGGGCCGCGCGCGGGAACGGCAAGCGCGCCCGTCTGGGTGGCCCGTACCGATCGTCGGTCGCGTCCGTCTGGTAGATCCTGTAAGGTCGCGCCGTCCGGAAACGGACGGATGTGAGGGGCGGAAGCGGCCTTAACGCCTCCGCCCCTCCGTACCCCCAGGAGGACGAGACCGTTCGGTCTCGACTCCCAGACCCTGAGGGTATACCCGTCAACGGACGTCATCAAGCATTCTCCGGCCGAGCGTGAGGCCGCGGCGGCCACGAGATCGTTGGCGATCGATTGGAGTATGCCCGGACGGGGGTGGCGTCCGGCGGCCAGTCGGCCGATTACATAGAAGCTCCAACCACCACCGCTCCGGAGGACCCTCGACAGATGACGACGCTCGCCGCCGCCCCGCCTGCCACGCCGCGCACGCGGCTCAACCGTGTGCCCGAGATCACGATCTACTTCTGGATCATCAAGGTGCTCGCCACCACCGTCGGCGAGACCGCCGCCGACCTGACCAGCTCGCACTTCGGGCTCAGCCGTGGCGCCACCACCCTGATCATGAGCTGCATCTTGGCGCCGGCGTTGGTCTACCAGTTCAGCCTCCGCCGCTACCGGCCCGCACCCTACTGGCTGGCGGTGGTGCTGATCAGCATCGTCGGCACGCTGATTACTGACAACCTGTCCGACGGGTACGGCGTGAGCCTGTGGGTGACCACTTCGGTCTTCTCGGTCGCGCTGGTGGTGACGTTCGTTGTCTGGTTCCTGCGCGAGCGCACGCTCTCGATCCACAAGGTCTGGACGACCCGCCGGGAGGCCTTCTACTGGCTGGCGGTGCTAGTCACGTTCGCGCTCGGCACGGCCGGCGGCGACCTGGTGGCCGAGCAGTTCGGGGTCGGCTACTGGCGGTCGGCGGTGATGTTCAGCGCGATGATCGGGTTTGTGTACCTGGCCCATCGCGCGTTTGGGCTGCACGCGATCCCGAGCTTCTGGGTGGCCTACGTGCTGACCCGTCCGCTGGGCGCATCGGTCGGCGACTTCCTCTCGCAGCCGCGCAGCGCCGGCGGCCTGGCGCTGGGAACGGTGGCGACAAGCGCCGTCTTCCTGGCCGCGATCCTGGTAGTCGTCGTCTACCTCACGATCGCCAAGGTCGACCTGACCGCGGCGGGCGAGGCTGAAGGCGCAGACGAGCGGTGTCCCAGCTGCGAGCGGCCGCTGGTGGCAGAGGAGCCACGTTGCGGTGTCTGCGGCTGGCTGGCCGACGCGGACGTCCAGCGGGTGGCTGCCTAACCTCAGCCGTCTGCCGGTGCGGCGGCAAACAGCGTCCGCCGCGGGTGGCGGCCGGCCAGCATCGCCAGCGCCGGCACCACCACCGCGAGGATCACGGCCGCCGTGCGGAACGTTGCCGCCGGGCCGGCCGTGGCGTATATCCAGCCACCTACGATCGAGCCGAGCGCGCCCCCCAGGCCATTGCTGGTGCTGGCAAACACGCCCTGCGCGGTCGCGCCCAATCCTGGCGGCGCGAGCCTGCGGGCCAGCCCCACGCCGGCCACCCACATCAGGGCGAACGAGGGCCCATGCAGCAGCTGTAGGGCGAGCACCATCCAGGGCGCGTGCGCGAACGAAAGGCCCAGCGCGCGCAGGCCAAAGATCGCCAGACCCAGCACAAAGGCGCGGCCGAACCCCAGCCGGGCCAGGATCCGGCCGGCCGAGAGCATGATCGGCATCTCGCTGATGGTCGCGATCAGCAGCGCGACGCCGACCAGGCCGGTGGCGTGCATCCCGTTCAGGTACAGCGGCAGGAAGCCATTCACCATGCTCATGCCGATGCCACCAAGGAAGGCCACGGCCAGGAACGTCCACAGCCGGCCGTCGCGGGCCAGCAGCTTGACGCGATCGGCGAACGGGCTGTGGGCGTGGCGCTCGCCGATCGGCAGCCGTGCGGCGCACACCAGCAGGCCCAGCATCAGCAGGACGTAGACGGCGAAGATCCAGCGCGGCCCGCGAGCCGAGACGAGCCAGCCCACCGCCACGGCCGAGACGCCCCAGCCGACGGTGCCCCAGAACCGCAGCCGGCCGTACTGGCTGTGGCGGCCGGCCAGCAGCACCAGCGCGCCGTTGTCGATCAGCGACATCACCGGCGCGAACACGGCCGCCTGCAGCAGCACGATCGGCAGCAACACCAGGAAGCGGCCGGACGCCGCCATCAGCGCCGCCAGCAGCGCCGCACCCGCTACCGCCGCCATCAGCACCGCGCGGTGCCGGTGGCTGGCATCGGCGACGGCGCCCCACAGCGGCGCAGCGACCACGTTTACCAGCAGCGGCAGGCCGATCAGCCAGCCGATCGTGCCGGCTCCGAAGCCGAGGCTGCGGTAGTAGATCGAGACGAACGGGATCAGCGCGGCGGCGGCGCCGAATGCGAACAGGTACGAGAGGTTGACCACGGCGACGCCACCCGGCGAAGGCGGCCGGTCGACCGCGGCGTGCGGTTCGGGCTGCGGCGGTGCTGAGAGAGCCTCGAGGTCGATGCCGCAGACCGTACCGGCTGGCCGCTCAGGTTCAGCGCAGTGCCGGGGGTGCGACCGCGATGGCCGCACCCCCGGCGCCACTCGCTAGCTGACTCGCACCGCGATCGTGCGGCTCAGCCCGGCCGCGTTCAAGGCCGTGGCCGGCGCGCTGACGCGGAACAGGTAGCGCCCCCGCACGCGCGGCACCAGCGAGGCGGCAAAGGCCGAGGTGGCGTTCAGCCGCGGCGTCGCGACCGTCACCCAGCCGCGTGCGGTCAGCAGCTGGATCCGCACCGTGAGGCCGGCGTGAGCAGGCAGCACGCGACCGGACAGCCGGATCGGTAGCCCCCGCCGCACCGTGGTGCTGGCCGCGGAGACGCTCACCCGCTGGCTGACCGTCACCGTGTGCTCGGCCGCCACGGCCGAGTCGGCGGCCAGCTCGATGCGGTAGGTGGTGGTGTGAAGCGGCGCCACCGACCAGCTCACCAGGCCGCTCGCATCCGCCGTCAGCAGCCGCCCCGGCGCGAAGCCGGTCTGGCCAGCCGACCGGCTGGACACGACCACCTGCGCGCCCGGCATCGCCGCGCCGTTCGAGCGCACGGCGAATTGCATCAGCACGTGGCCGCCGGCCACCAGGTGAGACGGCGCGGCCAGCGCCGCCAAGCTGAGCGTGGCCGGGTTGGCCACTGCGAACTGCCACATCACGGGTCCGGTGACGTTTCCCGAGCTGTCGGCGACCGTGACCGCCACGGTGTGCACACCTGCGCCCAGGTTGCCGGGGGCGTAGCGGAAGTGGCCGCCCGAGAGGCTGCCCCAGCTTGCCACGTCGGAGCCGTCCACCAGCACCTGCAACGAGCTCTCGTCCAGGCCGGTGCCGGCGTCCTGCATGTCGAAGCCGATCACGACCGCGCCGGCCACGGTCACGCCGGCCGCGGGTGTGCGATTGGTGACCACCGGCGGCGTCTCGTCGCGCACTTCGAACGACCACGAGAGCGGCTGGGCGAGGTTGCCGGCCCGGTCGGCGGCGCGGGCCGTGACCGAATGGCCGCCGAAGCCGAGCGGAGTGGCCGGGGTGAGCGTGAACCGGCCGCCCGTGAACCGGCCCTGGCCGGTCACGTCGACGCCGTCCAGCAGCAGCTCGATCGAGGCCGGGTCGACGCCGATGCCGGCGCCATCGGCCACCGCGACCGAGATCGCCGGCGTGCGGTCGGCGCCGGCTGAGCCGTCGTCGGGCCGCACATCGCCCAAGGTCGGCGCCGTTCGGTCGACCACGTCGAAGCCCCACCGGGCCGGCGTCATCCGGTTGCCACTGCGATCAGCGACGGCCACGCTGATCAGGTGATGCCCATAGGCCATATCGACCGACGGCAGGTAGCTGAAGCTGCCCGCCACCAGGCTGCCGAACGGCGCCACCTCACTGCCCTCCAACAGCACGTGCAGCGACGCCGGGTCGATCCCGCTGCCGACATCGGACAAGTCGAACGAGATCGCGGGCCGCCGCGTTTCGAAGGCCGCGCCGTCCGCCGGCTGCGCGGCGGACAGGCTGGGCGCGGCGTCAACCACCACGTCGAACGTCCAGAACGCGTCGCGGTGGTTGCCGGCGGTGTCGGCGCCGCTCCAGGTGACCGTATGCGTACCGAAGGCGAGGTCGGCTGACGGCAGGTAAGTGGCGTTGTCTCCCACCACCGTCATCGGGCGTCCGTCGAGCTCGGCCTGGAACGAGGCCAGACCGCTGGGCCCGGCGTCGACCGAGAACGAGACGGCGGCGCGGCGATCGCTGGTAGCAGCGGCCGGCAGCTGGGTGCGGACGGTCGGCGCATGCGTGTCCGCGCGCACCGTCAACGGCAGGTCGAGCAGCTCGCCGGCGGCATCAGCAACCCGCACCGTCAGGTCGTGCTCGCCGTCTGACAGCGAGCCTGGAACCAGACACAGCGGGTGGCTGAAATCGAGCTCGCCCGGCTGGCGCACGTCCTCCAGCGCGACCAGATGCTCGTCAATGACCGTCCCGAGCGCGTCGCGCAGCCTCGCCGAGGCGATCCCCGAGCCCTCGTCGCTGGCACTCACGTCCAGGCAGACGGGCTGGCCCTGGCTGAGCCACAGGCCGGACGCGAGTGGGCCAGACAGCGAGCCGGCCGGTGCCGTATCGTCGCGCAGCGTGGCGTCCATCGAGAGCACGGCCAGGTTGTTCTGCCACTTGTTGTCGTAGATGTGGGTGGTGACGCTTTTCAGGTACAGCGCCAACGCCTCGTTGCCAACCGGGATGCTCCAGGTGGCGGTGCCGTCGTCGCTGGCGGTGTGCAGCTGCGGCTGTGATCCGAACGTGCCGCTGCGCAGGCGTGCCTTCATGAACACGCGCGAGTCGGGGGTGGTCTTGTAGGCGACCGTCACAGAGCCGGACGCGATCGAGACGGTGGGCGGTGCCACCCAGTACCAGTAGGCCTCGCTGCCGGTGGCGATGTTGCCGAATGCGAAGATGCGAAGCGGCGTGGGCGACGGTACGTCGCCGTCGGCGCACGGTCCGGGCCGGCCGGCCAGGGAGCAGCCGAAGAAGTTGGTCGACTTGGTCAGACCCCACGACTCGATCGAGCTCGAGGTGTCGGCGCTGAAGTGGTAGGTGCCGGCCATCGCAGCCGGGGTGATCGCGAGCGGAACCGACAGCGCGGCCACGCCGCTCAGAAGCAGCAGCAGGTGTCTCACAGGAGGAGTCCTTTCCAGGGAGCGTTTCAGGGGAGCGTTTCGTCACATGGTGCGGCCCGGCCCTGTCACGGCTCCAGACCACGGCTGTCGCGGATCTGTCACAAACCGGTACTGCCGGTTCGGCGCAGCGGCTGACCCGCTCGGGCTACCCTCACCCCTCGTGAACGCCGTGATCTTCGCCGAGGATGCGCTCGCTCCCAGCGAACGGCTGTGGGCCGACGCCGTGCAGCACCTCGCCCGCAAGCTCGGCCGGGTGACGCCGCTCGATCCATCCCAGATCTCGCCCGACCGCTGCATCGCGATCGGCCAGCTCGAGGCCTGGGCCGGCAGCGAGGCGTCGAGCTGGCGGATCGAACTGGCCCGCTACTACGAGGAGCACATCCCGGTCTACGTGCGGCCCGATCCGGCGCTCAACTCGGTGGTGCGACAGCTGATCGCGAGCGGCATGCGGGTGGCGGCCTGGTCGCCCGGGCCGCCCGAGGTGGGCGTGATCGTGACGCACTTCCTGGGCCTGTCGCGGCGCCTGGAGCTAGAGCGAGTCGAGGCCAGCCACCACGGCCCGGTGGCGCTGATCGAGGAGATGGGACTCGAGGCCGGCGATGCGCTGGTGGTGACGGCCTCGCCCCACGTCGTGGCCGAGGCCAAGCACGCCGGGGCGTCCACCGCCGCAGCTCTCTGGACCGGCGGCTCCCGCGACGAGCTGCTGGCGGTGCTGCCGACCTACCTGGCGGAGTCACCGGACGAGCTGCTGGCGCTGGCCGCCGCCTGACCGCTCAGATCTCGACCGCCTCGGCGCCCGACTCGGCCACCGCCAGCGCCATCGCCATGGCGCCGGCGAGCGCGGCCACGTGCGCGCGCACGCCCTCCTCGGCCCCTGGCTCGCACCACACCAGCACCGTCGGCCCAGCGCCCGAGATGGTCGCGCCGTACACCTCGCGACGGCCCGCCAGCCGCTCGCGCACCGCCGCCAGCAGCGGCACCAGCGGCGCCCGGTAGGGCTCGTGCAGCCGGTCGTCCAGCGCGTCTCGCAGCAGCTCGCCGTCGCCCGACCCGATCGCAGCAACCAGCAGTGCGGCCCGCGCGGCGGTGTGCACGGCGTCGGCGTGCGGCACCACGGCCGGTAGCGCCGCCCGCGCCTCTGCCGTCGACAGCTTCGCCTCGGGGATCACGGCAACGAACCCCATCTCCGGATCACCGAAGCCGAGCGCCGAGACGCCATCGGCGCCCCACCACGCCATCGTCAGCCCGCCGTTCAACGCGGCCGCGACGTTGTCGGGATGGCCCTCGATCTGAGCCGCCAGCGCCAGCAGGTCGGTGCCGGCACCGCCCGTCCAGGCCTCGGCCGCCACCAGGCCAGCCGCGATCGTGGCCGCGCTCGAGCCCAGCCCGCGCGCGAACGGCACCCGGTTCGTCATCGTGAACTCGAGCCCAGCTGCAACGCCACCGCCGTGCTGGAAGGCGCGCACGAACAGGTTGTCCGGCCCGGCCGGCGCCTCGTCTGCACCCTCACCGGCGATCCGCACCACCACCTCTGCGGCCGAGCCGCGACGGATCTCGACCTCGTTTCGCAGCTCCAGCGCCAGCGCGAAGCAGTCGAAACCCGGGCCGAGGTTGGCGGACGACGCAGGCGCCGAGACGCGCAGGCCCTCAAGCTCCGGCATGCACCGGCTCCCGCGCGAACGCCAGCTGCTCCAGCTGGTCGATCGTGGGTGGGCAGCGCAGGATCTCGGCGCCCTCCTGGCCGGCTGTGTCGGGATCCTTCAACCCATGTCCGGTCAGCACGCAGACGACCCGCGCCCCCGGCTCGACCAGCCCGTCACGGGCGGCCTCCAGCAGCGCCGCCACCGAGGCGGCCGAGGCCGGCTCGCAGAACACGCCCTCCTCCTGGGCCAGCATCCGGTAGGCGTCCAGGATGCCCTCGTCGTCGATGGCGCGGATGCCGCCGCCAGAGTCGTCCACCGCCGCCAACGCCTGGCCAAGCCGGGCCGGGTTGCCGATCCGGATCGCCGTCGCGATCGTGAGCGGGTTCGCCACCGGGGCGCGCGTCACCAGCGGCGCCGCCCCCGCCGCCTGGCCGGCCAGCATCCGCGGCGCCACCCCCATCTCGCCGAAGCCCTTCCAGTAGGCGGTGATGTTGCCGCCGTTGCCGACCGGCAGCGCCAGCCAGTCCGGCGCCCCGCCCTGCTGCTCGAGCACCTCGAATGCGGCCGTCTTCTGGCCCTCCAGCCGGTAGGGGTTGATCGAGTTCAGCAGCGCCACCGGCCGCCGCTCGACCAGCTCGCGCACCAGCCCCAGCGCATCGTCGAAGCTGCCCTGCACCGCGATCACGCGGGCGCCGCAGATCTGGGCCTGGGCGAGCTTGCCGCGGGCGATCGCGCCCTCGGGCAGCACCACCGCCAGCTTGATGCCGGCCCGGCCGCAGTACGCGGCGGCCGAGGCCGAGGTGTTGCCGGTGGAGGCGCAGACGGCCTCGGTGGCGCCGTCCTCGAGCGCCTTTGAAACCGCCACCGTCATGCCGCGATCCTTGAACGAGCCGGTCGGGTTGAGCCCCTCGTACTTGAGGTACACGTCCAGGCCGGTGCGCTCCGAGATGCGCGGCGCGTGCACCAGCGGCGTCGAGCCCTCGCCCAGCGAGACGATCGGCGTCTGGTCGGTGACCGGGAGCCGGTCCCGGTAGCGTTCGATCAGGCCGCCGGTAGGCACCGCGTCAGGCGGGCATCAGCTGGTGCTTGAGCTCGTCCTCGACATCGGGCTCGAGGATCGCCATCACCAGGTCGCCGGGCGCCAGCTGCGTATCGCCGATCGCGATCTCGGCGCGCCCGTCGCGGGTGACCGAGATCAGGCGCGAGCGGCTGGGCAGGTTCAGCTCGCGCACGAACTTGCCGGCCGCCGGCGACGCGGCGCCGATGGCGAACTCGACGATCTCCAGGTTCTCGCGCTTGAGGTCGATCAGCGTCACCAGCTCGTGCTGGGGCAGCTCGTGCTCGATCAGGGCCAGGATGGTGGCGGTCGCCGACACCGTCAGCGTGATGCCGACCATGTCGAAGTGCTGCTGGTTTCGGGGGTCGTTGACGCGCGCGATCACCTTCGGCACGCCGTACTTCTCCTTGGCTACCTGACAGACGATGATGTTGTCCTCGTCGTCGCCGGTCACCGCCACCACCAAGTCGGCGCGCTCGATGCCGGCCTGCTCCAGCACGAACAGCTCGGTCGCGTCGCCCGGCCGCACGACGTGCTCGAACTGCTCCTCGAGCAGGCTGTAGCGCTCGCGGTCGCCCTCGATCAGCGTCACCTCATGACCCATGTTCATCAGCGTCGAGGTGAGGTTGCTGCCCACCTTGCCGCCACCCACGATCAGGATGTACATCTAGGCGGCCCGACCCGGTGTAGCGCAGATGGCCTGGGTGACGATATCGATCGCGCCCGACGTCGGGCAGACGGTCTGCAGTCCCTGGGCGGCGTAGAACGCGGCCCGGCCCGGATCGAGCACGCGCGTGACCACGCACGGGCAGCCGAACCGGGTGCGCGCGACCTGGGCGATCACGATGTTGGTGTTGTCGCCGTCGGTCGAGACGACAACCGAGTCGGCGGTCTCGATGCCGCCCTCCACCAGCACGGTGGTGTCCAAGCCGTGTCCGTGGATGAAGCGGCCCGGCCACGCGTCGGGCAGCCGCTGGACGGCCTCGCCGTCCTCGTCAATCACGGTCACGGCATGGCCGTCATCGGCCATGCGGGTGGCGATGGCGGATCCGACGCGTCCGCAGCCAACGATCAGCAGTTTCATACGGTTAGCGTACAACGTGGCACAAGCGGGTGCGACGGCTCGCCGACGGGGCTTTGGGTATCGTGCCGCACCGTGGACACCCCCACCCCAATCAAGGTCGGACTGCTCGGATACGGCACGGTCGGCTCGGCTGTCCAACGGCTGCTGACCGAGAGCAGCGAGGCGATCGAGCGCGTCACCGGACACCCCGTGCAGGTGGCGGCGGCGCTGGTGCGCGACCCCTCGCGGCACCCCGAAGCCCCCGCCGGACTGCTCACGACCGAGTTCGCGCGGCTCCGCGACGACCCCGAGATCTCGGTGGTCGCCGAGGTGATGGGCGGCATCGAGCCCACCCGCGAGTACGTGCTGTCGCTGCTGGCGGCCGGCAAGTCGGTGGTCTCGGCCAACAAGCAGCTGCTCTCGCGCCACGGCGACCAGCTGTTCGGCGCAGCCGAGGCAAACCGGGTGCAGCTGCGGTTCGAGGCCAGCGTCTGCGCGGCGATCCCAGTGGTCAAGGTGCTGCGCGAGTCGATGATCGTGACCAACGTGCACCGCATCGACGGCATCGTCAACGGCACCACCAACTTCATCCTGACGCAGATGATCCAGAACGGCTCGTCGTACGCCGAGGCGCTGGCCGAGGCGCAGGCGCTGGGCTACGCCGAGGCCGATCCGACCGAGGACGTGACCGGCGCCGACGCGGCGGCCAAGATCGCGATCCTGGCCTCGATCGCGTTCCACACGCGGGTGCGGCTGGAGGAGGTGCCGCACGTCGGCATCGATCAGCTCGACCTGGCCGACGTCGAGCACGCCGCCGAGCTTGGCTACGCCGTCAAGCTGATCGCCTCGGCGCGGATGGCCGACGGCGAGGTGATGGCCCGCGTGCACCCCTGCCTGCTGGCCGGCGAGCACCCGCTGGCGGCGGTCGGCGGCGCGTTCAACGCGGTGATGCTGCAGGGCCGCTCGATCCGCGAGGTGATCTTGGAGGGGCCCGGCGCCGGCGGCGACGAGACGGCCACGGCGGTGATCGGCGACCTGGTGGCGGTGATAGGCACCCAGGGCACCGGCTTCCTCCAGCACGACGTGCACTACCGCGACGTGGGGCGTTTTCCGCCCGAGCGGCTCGAGAGCCCGTGCTACCTGCGGTTCACGGTCGAAGACACGCCCGGCGTGCTGGCGCAGGTGGCGCAGCAGCTCGCCGACCAGTCGGTGTCGGTGGCCCAGGTGGTGCAGCATCCCGCCGACGACGGCGTCCACATCGTGATCCTGACCCACCGAACGACCGAAGGGGCGGTGCGCGCGGCCGCCGCCGGCGTCGCGGCCAAGCCATTCAGCCTCGCCGCGCCGGTCGTCCTGCCGGTGCTCGAGCGGCACTAGCAGCCCGAGCCGGTTCGCCCGTCGGCGATCTGTGCCGAATGGCTCACAAAACCGCCGCGCCG
>JBBQUW010000048.1:0-12921 GCA_038212095.1 Gaiellales bacterium
GCTCGAGGCTGCTGGGTTTGGCTTCGGCAAGGCCGGCGCATCACCGGGACGCTTCTTTGACTTCGATGAAGTCAAGCAGCACACCCCCAACGATCCCGACCTCAACACCTACACCGCGGACGCAAGCTAACCACCCCGCGATAAACCACAACGGCGGTCGGTGCGGCAACCCCGCACCGACCGCCACGTTCGCGTACCCGTCCATGCCGCTCGGCAGCCCCGAAGTGGACTGGGTACCGGCCAACAGCGGAATTTGAGCGCGCACCGCGCGCACCGTAACCGTGGCGGGGTCGGGCGCTTCGCCACTCCGGGTATGCTCGCCTCTGGAATTTGTCTTCGAGAGGGGAGTCGGCATGGCGGGCACGAGCGTTGGGGCGGCGGTTCCAGTTGAGGCGATCGCGGCAGACGCTGCGGATGTAGACGCAAACGCACGCTTTCCCACTGAATCGGTGGACGCCCTTCGTGATGCTGGCTTGTTCGGGCTGCTCGTCCCGGCGGATAACGGGGGAGATGGGGGCGGCATACCGGATGCGGCGGCTGCGGTTGAGCAGGTGGCGGCGGCGTGCGCCTCGACCGGGATGATCTACACGATGCACCTCGCGGCGACCCAGACGTTGGTCGCGGGCCGTGACTCCAGCGCGCGGATTGGCGAGGAGTTGTCGATGATCGCGGCCGGAGAGCATCTTGCCACGCTTGCCTACTCCGAGCGCGGCTCGCGCAGCCATTTCTGGGCTCCCGTGTCGCGTCTCCAGTCGACCCCGAGCGGTACGATGGTGGACGCGGATAAGTCGTGGGTGACGAGTGCTGGGCACGCTGACGCCTACGTCGTCTCGGTCGGCGTCGATGTGCCCGGCGATCCGCTGGCGTCTGATCTCTACCTGCTGGGCGGAGACGAGGCCGGGTTCCAGGTGGGTGGCGATTTCAATGGTCTGGGGTTGCGCGGGAACGCATCGCGGCCGATGACGCTCCGTGAGGTGGCACTGGCCGATGACGCTCGGCTGGGCGAACGCGGGGCCGGGTTCGGGTTGATGCTGACGGCAACGCTGCCGACGTTCGTGATCTGCAGCGCGGCCTGCTGTGTTGGCGTCGCCGGTGCTGCGCTCGACGCTGCCGCCGGCCACGCCGCGAATGCCCGCCTGGAGCATCTGGGTATGACGCTCGCCGAGTTGCCGGTCGTCCGCGCTCGGCTAGCTGCCGCGTGACCGCGTATCGAACGCACGCCACGTGGCCCTTAACTCGCCGCTCCTGCAGATCGAGGCGCTCGGCGCCGAGCGTCAACCGGCCACGCTGAGCCCCGGCACACGGCGGCGGTCAATCACCGCCGAGGCGAGCAGGCACAGTCCGAAGACGAGTCCACTCCGCCACACCTCGATGGTCGGGTCACCGTGGGCGCTGATCATGACCGCAAGCACCACTCCGCCAGCGACCGCCGCAACAAAGCCCCCTGCCGGCCCCAACACCCGCGGGCCGAGCAAGCGTTCTCCCAGCGTTCGGGCGCTGCGAAACGCCGGCGCCGTCGCGAGCGCCACCGCGCAGGCACCGACGATGATCGGCGGGAACTCCCAGATCCAGTGAAGTCCAAGCTCCGACAACGCCAATCCGAATAGCAGCATGGCGGCGCCGGCTGCTGCGATCGGCCGCACCAATCCGACCGTCAACGCGACGCCGAGTCCGAGCTCACCTGCGGCCTGGGCGATGGAGAACACCGCGGCGTGATCAGCGACGAACCGCTCCACCGACTGCCACACCGACGGCGAGCTCGCCGACGATATGTAGTGATGGATCAAGCGAGCGTACCCAGCCTGGGTGTAGTTGTGGTCGTGCAGATTCACGAAAAACGAATCGATGAACAACGCTCCAAGCGTCCACCTGATAAGCGCCATCGGGAGTCCCTCACCAACCATCCCAGCATCCTACGCGACCGACGACCGTTGAACGGGGCGGTGACCAGCATGTGAACGCCCTCCGGCGGGATCAGCGCTGGCCCCCGATCGACCGAAATCCCTGCTCGAGAGCGGCTGCTCCTGCTCGACAGGCGGGATCACAGCCAGGACAGATCACGCTCGCGCGGCCGGGTGCGTCGGCCTGGCGGCCTTGCAACCGCGGACGTGAGGCGCGGCGATCGGTCAGGCCGCGCGCAGGTGGACGACCTCGCCCATGTGCGCGTTGTGCAGGATCGTCCGCACCAGCTCGTCGAAGCCGGGCATCGACTCGGCGATCTCGATCTGGCGGGCCGGCTTGCTGGCGACGACGTGCACCGTCATACGCCCCCACGTCGTGCGCGAGCGGTGCACTGCGAGCACCTGGTCCCACGGGATGCGGGCGTAGCCCGCGAGGCTGCGGGCGAGGATGCCGTCGGCCGACAGCTCGACCCGGTCTGCACGGCGGGCGGCCGGCCACACCAAGCCGGCGATCGGCCGTATCAGCGGCACCATGCGCGCGAACGCCTGCGTGCGATCGCGCAGCGGGCAGGGCTCGTACTCGTAGGTGACCGGCTCGTCCATACGTGCAAGTATCGCCCACGATCGTGAGGTCGGATATCCGCAGGTAGGGGGAGCTGCGATCACCCGCCTGCCCACGACCACTATCCGCTTGCCGGGATGCCGAGCATCTTGCTGATGCTGTGCCAGCGCGCGGCGCAAGCTCCGGACGATCCCAGCCGCAGGTTGATGCGCACCGTATCGATGGTGCCCTTCACCAGCTCACCGCCGGTATCCGGGGTGAGCGGGCAGGTGATTGGCACCAGCAGCGCCTGGTGCGACGCCACCCCGGTGCAGGCCGCGCCCGGGTCGGGCAGGTTGCCGGAAGGTGGCGAGCAGCTCAGCGTGTAGATCTTGGCGTGGGCGTTGGCGATGAAGCCGGGCGCCACGGTGACTGTGAGAGCGATCTGGTGGTGCGCGGACTGCGAGCTGGAGATGTTGCCGCCGCATCCGCTGGCCGCCAGCGCGAGGCAGCCGAGGAGAGGAGTGATCAATGGTTTCATGCCCGGTTTGACGCCCTTCCCAGGCCGGGAGTTCCCGCCAGCTTCTACCCTGTCAGACATGACGGACGAGAGCGAGATGCTGCGACGCGTGCGCCCGCTCGACTGGCAGGCGCTGCGACGCTGCCGGCTGCGGGCGCTGCTGCTTGACGGCGCCTCCTTTGGCACCGGCATCGAACAGGCGTCCGCGCATCCTGACCGCTACTGGCAGCACCTTGCCCGCGAGCACTCCCAGGGCATCGACCGCACGATCCTGCTGGTGGTGCGCTCCCACGCGGCGGTGGCCATGATCCGGGTGCAGCGCGAGACGCCACCAGACCTGTTCGGCATCTACTCGCTATGGGTTGCGCCGCAGCAGCGGCGCCGCGGGCTGGCCGAGCGGCTGATGGCGTCGGCCGAGCAGTGGATGGTGTCGGTTGGAGGCAGCCGGGCCGAGCTGTTCGTCGCCGAGTCGGCCCATCCCGCCCGCGCGCTGTACGGGCGGTTCGGGTACCTGCCCAGCGGTCGACTGGACGATCCGCGGGACGATGGCGTGGTCGAGATCGGACTCGAGAAACAGCTGGCGCCGCCGCCGATGTGAACCGATCGATCTCGGACGCCGAAGACACGTCGTTCGTCCACCCACGACAAGGAGCTGGAATGACGACAGAGGCACAGAACGAGACGACGCCGAGCGAAGGATTTTCGCGACGCGGCATGCTCGCCCGAGCGGGCGGCGTGATGGCCGGAGGCGCGTTGCTCGCGGCTCCCATCGCCGGTGGCCTGGCGCGCCCCTCGACCGCCGCGGCGGCCGGAAGCTGCAGCGAGACGGTCGGCGACATCATCAACATCGCCGCCATCGCCGAGGCGCTTGCGGTCACCACCTACTACACGGGCATCCAGTCCCGACGGGTGCTGGGCGCGATCAGCGACGGTGGACAGCGCCGGTACCTGCGCGGCGCCCTGTCGGCCGAGAAGATGCACCTGGACACCCTGATGGGTGCTGGTGCGTCCGATCCGCAGCACACGTTCCACTACGAGCCGGGCACGTTCGCGAGCGTCGAGGCGTTCGGTGAGACGCTGCTGGCGCTGGAGCGGGCGTTCATCAGCGCCTACGGCGCGGCTGTGCATCGCCTGGCCGAGATCAACACGGTGCAGAGCATCGACACCGCGCAGCTGGCGGCCCGTATCCTGGGCGTCGAGGCTGAGCACCGCACGCTGGCCCGTGATCTGCTGGGCAAGCAGCTGACCAACAACGTCTGCCTCGAGCCGGCGCTGTTCACCTGCGTGTCCGAGGCAGCGACCGCGCTGACCCCGTTCCTGAACGGCAGCGGCGGGCACACCTCGCCCCACAAGCGGCCGACGAGCGCTCAGGTCACGACCGCGGTCGGCAAGTGGAAGTGCCAGTAGCACCATCGCACGACGTCTGCGGGGCGGCTCCGGCCGCCCCGCAGACGGCAACGGCGGCGCTGCCGGTGACGCTGGTGCTGAAGGCCGGCGACCACTGTCCGCTCTGCGATCATGCCCGGGAGGTTCTGGCGCGCGTCGCGCGCGATTACCCGCTCGAGGTGACCGTGCTGGTCGGCGGCAGTGAGGCTGCCGACCACGCCATGCGGCAGGCGGGGGCGGCCGCGATCACGCCGGTTGTGATCGTTGACGGCCAACCGTTCGCCTACGGCCGGCTGTCGGAGCGGCAGCTGCGCCGCTCGCTCTCGTAGCGGCCGGCGCTTCGCCCGCCGGCCTGATCGCGCCGCTCGGACACGCCTCGCAACTACCTGCCGGCTGATGCGGCCTGTGGTCACGCCGAGATGGGTAGCCGCACCACGAACCGGGCTCCGCGGCCGACATCGCTGTCGGCGCTGATGCTGCCGCCGTGCGCCTCCACGATCTCGCGGCAGATCGCCAACCCCAGCCCGGCGCCGCCGGAGTCGCGGCTACGCGCAGCGTCCGCGCGCGTGAAGCGGTCGAAGATCGTGGATAGAGCATCCGCCGGGATGCCCTCGCCGGAGTCCCGCACGGTCACCTCGACGGCGCCGTTTCGGCGCTCGGCGCGGACTGCGATCGTGTCGCCGGGAGCGGTGTGGCGGGTGGCGTTGGTGAGCAGGTTCAGCAGCACCTGCTCGAGCGCGTCGCGGTCGCCGCGTACCGTCGCTCCAGCGGCGTCTGCGACCTCCAGCGCCCACTCGCGGTCGGCCAGCGACCGCGACCGCTCCAGCGAGTCCGCCGCCAGCTGGCCGATCGCGATCAGCTCCTGGTCCGTGCCGCCCTCCGACCTGGCCAGCCGCAGCATGCCGTCCACCAGCCGCGCCATGCGGTCGATCTCGGCAATCGCCAACTCAATCGCGCCGAGCAGCTCGGCGGGCCCGTCGCGGTGGTTGATCATCGCCACCTCGAGGTTGCCCCGGGCGATCGTGAGCGGCGTACGCAGCTCATGCGAGGCGTCGTGCACGAGCCGCGTCTGGGCCGCGAACGCTCGCTCCAGCCGGTCGAGCATCTCGTCGATCGAGGCCGCAAGCTCCGCCACCTCGTCGTGGGTGCCGAGCTGTCCCACTCGTTCGGATAGGTCGCCGGCGGTGATCGTGGCCGCGCGGCCGGCGATCCGGCTCAGCGGCGCCAGCGCCCGGCCGGCGGCCAGCCATGCCGCCAGCATCGTCGGCACCAGCGCAGCCAGCCCGACGATCAGCATCGCGCTCAGCAGGCGGCCGATCTCGGCCTCGGCGTCGGTCGACGGCACCGCGGCCAGCGCGAGCGTGCCGTCGGGCCGTTTCGCGGCCACCAGCACGTACTGCTCGCCGTCCACCTCGACCGTGCGGTGGCTGCCGGCCGACATCGAGAGGTAGCGGGCGAGGTCGGCGGCGTGGGCCGAGTTGCTCTCGGGCTGGCCGTTCGAGCCGACCGTCAGCAGCAGCGTCGGCAGCGTCTCGCGACTGCTGAGATAGGCCGTCAGCAGCTTGACCTTTGCCGCACTCTCATCGCCCGTACTGCCGCTGCTCTCATCGCCGCTGCCCGCCTTGTCCGCGGTCTCCGCGCGGGCAAGGTCGTGTGCTGCCTGAGCGGCCCGGCTGACCAGGCGGTCGTGGGTATATGTCTGTTCGATCAGGAAGATGGTGGTCATCGAGGCGGCCACGATCACCACTGCCACGGCCGCGCTGAGCAGCGTCAGCCGGCTGCGTATCGTCAGCCGGCTGATCACAGCCGCGGGGATACCAGCCGGTAGCCCATGCCTCGCACGGTCGCGAGCGCCTTGGGCGCGCCCGCGTCGGCAAGCTTCCGGCGCAGGTAGCCGACGTACACGTCGACCAGGTTCGAGCGCGGATCAAAGGTGTAACCCCACACGCCGTCCAGGATCTGCTGGCGCGACAGCACCTGGCCGGGATGTCGCATCAGATAGGCGAGCAGCGCGAACTCGCGCGCACTGAGCGGGATCGGCACGCCGTTCGCCTCGACCTCCCGGCGCAGCAGGTCGAGCCGCAACTCGCCCACCTCTAGCGCGTCGGCCCGCGGCTGGCGCGTATCTGCGGTGCGCAGGTGGGCGCGGATGCGAGCCGACAACTCGGCGAACGCGAACGGTTTCATCATGTAGTCGGTCGCGCCCAGGTCGAGGCCCCGCACTCGGTCGGCGATCTCGCCGCGCGCCGACAGCATCACCACCGGCAGCTCCCGATCTGCAGCGCGCAGCGCGCCCAGGATCTCGAAGCCGTCCATTCCGGGCAGCATCACGTCCAGCACCACCAGGTCAGGCTCGACCAGCCGGATCCGCTCGAGCGCGGCATCACCACGGTCGACCGTCTCCACGGTGTGCCCCTCCGCCCTGAGCCCCTTCTCGATGAAGCTCGAGATCAGGGCCTCGTCTTCGACCAACAGAATCTTCATCGCACTCTCAGTCTGATCGGCGCGGATGAGAGATCTCTCACCACGCGTGGTGGGCGGCCACGGCGGGAGGTTGGTCGCCGCTCACGACGCCGAGTTTGCGAACCACCGCGCGCGGCGGCTGGAGCCGAAGTGCGTCTTCTCGGCGACGAGCGCGTCGGACGGCGGCTGAAACACGCCGCTCGGCGTTGCGCGGGAGAGGAAGTCGACGTCGACCCGCCCCACCCGCCCGCCACCAAACTCGATGTAACACGAGCCGATGCCGTTGTACCCCGAGGGCTGGTCGCCGCCCCTGATCTGCGCGATCAGTGAGGCCGCGACCACGCGAGCGGCACCCTCGGCGAATACGCCCGCCTTGGGTACGCCGACGGTCGCCACGTCCCCGACCGCGTACACCCCAGGAAAGCGCGTCTGGAGCGTATGGGAGTCGACGGGTATATAGCCATTCTCGGCGATGCCGCTCTCGATCACCACGCTCGGGGCGCGGTGTTTTGGCACGCCCAGGAAGAGGTCGAACGGCATCTCGCTGCCGTCGTCCAGCACGGCCACGCTGCGGGCGCCATCGATGGAGGCCACCCTGCGGCTGGCGACAAAGGTGATCTCGCGCTCGGCGAACGCCGTGACCAGCGCCCGTGACGTATCGGGAGAGGGCGGCACTGGCGTGCTGAACGGGATCACTATCGAGATCTGGCAGCGGTCGCGGACGCCACGCCTCACCAGATGATCATGCAGCAGCAGGGCCGCCTCGCTGGGCGCCGGCGGACACTTGAACGGTGCGTCGCACACGCCGATCACGGCGTGGCCGCTGGAGAACGTGGCGATCAGCCCGGCCAGCGTGGCGGCGCCGGACACCGAGTAGAACTCGTTGCCGCTCTTGGCAAGTCCGGGGGTGGCAGCCATGTCGTAGTCGGCGCCCAGTGCTATGACGAGGAAGTCCGCCTCGTGTGAGTCCTTGTCGGTCATCACGGTGAGAGCTTCGGCATCGATCGCGGTGACGGTCTCTCGCAGCAGCCGAACTCCGGTCTTCTGGAAGGCGGCGTATGGGAGCCGCACGTCCGCCAGCGGCGAGCGGCCGAACATCACGTCCAGCTTCGAGTAGCCGAACACGAAGGCGTCGCTCTTGTCGATCAGCGTCACCTCGACCGAGTCGCCCAGCTGCATGGATATCACCGTGGCCAGTTCGAGACCACCAAAGCCGGCGCCCAGGATGACGATCCGCTCGCTCATCGCGCGATCATAGTGCTCTCGGGCGGTGCCGGCTGTGCGACGATCTCGCAGCCGCCACCGCAGGCGGATCGACTGAGGCTGATACGGTCGCGCTCGGCATCCGTGGGCTGGCACGTGGCCTGGTGGAGCGAGACGAAGAGGCCACATGTGGGCGTGAACAAGCGGCGTACAATGGCGAACCACGACGACCGGGGCGATCATTTCTGCCCTCAGTGCAGGGCGTCGAGACGGTGACGAACGTTTACGCTGAGGCGTCCGCGGGTACCGAGCACGGCAATGTACAACCGAAAAAAGGAGCTGGACTCATGCTGATCACCATTTTGGTCATTCTGGCGATTATCGCGCTGCTGATCTACATCTTCCGCTCGCGCCTTTGAGCCCATTGATCGCAAGCCTCGCCACGATCATCCTGATGACAGTGGCGAGCTTCGCCGTCGAGTGGTGGATAACTGCGCGTACCGTGACGCATTCCGGCCTGCGGAGAACGTTCGGTGAGGTGACCAGCAAACCGCTCGCGTCGCGGGTGCCAGGCAGGCGCGCCAGCCGGTTCCTCGCGGTCGGCTACATGGTTGCGATCGGCGCCGCGATCGCTGTTCGCCTGCTCGCGCCAGATAGCGGTCTCCCCATCCCCCGGCTGCCGATCATGATCGCCGCGGCCGTGCTGTGCGGGATGGCGACGATCCTGCGCGGCTGGGCCGTTCTCACCCTGGGAAGGCTCTTCGACCGCGATGCGCGGATCCTTCCGGATCACGAGCTGATGCGAAGCGGCCCGTACCGCTATATCCAGCACCCCGCCTATGCCGCGAACGTCCTGTTTGCCGCAGCCTCGGGATTGGCGCTGACAACGTGGCCCAGCGCTCTGGTCGCGACGGCGCTCGCACTGGCCGCGCACGTGCCGCGCATCCACCACGAAGAGGCTCTCCTGAGCCAGAGGTTCCCCAATCTGTATCCCGCCTACCACCGTCAGACGGGGCGCTTCGTGCCTCACACCCTCGGTAAGGGGATGGGACGCGGTGCCGGCTGAACCTCTGACGCCCCGCGGTTCGTCAGAGCCCCGCTGACGTGGGGCGCTACGGCGGGATGGTCATCGGGGTGGTGACGGCGATCGGAGGCTTCGTCGACATCGGCGAGTTGGTCGCAATGCCGCAAGCGGGCGCCGAGTATCGCTTCGGACTGCTGTGGGCGGTACTGGTGGGGACGATCGGCGCGATCGCATACGCCGAGATGACGGGGCGTGTCGAGCTCGCGTCGCAGCGGACGGTTTTCGATCTGATCCGCGAACGCCTCGGGTTGCGGATGGGACTGGTGACGTTGGTCGCCGCAACGCTCCTCAACGTGCTGATGCTGGTGGCGGAAATCGGTGGCATGGCGTTCGTGCTCGAGTTGGCCAGCGGTGTGCCGCCGGTCTGGTTGATTGCGCCGCTCGCGGTGGGCCTCGTGCTGTTTGAGCTGAAAGGCACGTGGTCGCTGCTCGAAAACGTACCCTCCGTCCTGGGACTGGCGCTCCTGGTTGTACCGGCGGCATTGCTGTTCGGCGGCCTCGGGGTCGACTGGGGCGGCGCGGCCGGCCAACTGGTGTTGCCGCATTTCGAGAAGAAGGACGTCGCCGTGTACCTGATCACCTCGATCGCGGTCCTGGGAGCCGGCATGAGCCCCTACGAGTGGTATTTCTACTCTTCGGGGGGCCGTGAGGAGGGCTGGACGCCGCGTGACCTGGTTGTCAATCGGGTCACTGCGATCGCAGGCTTCTCGCTCGGATCGATCCTGGCCTTCGCGCTGCTGATCGGCGCGGCTACGGTCTTCTTCCCTCGGAACATTGGTCCCACCCACCTGTTCCAAGCCGGGCTGATCCCGTCCAGCGCGTTCGGCATGTGGGGTCTGGCGCTCTTCCTGGTTGGGGCCTTCGGCTGCGTGTTGGGCGCATCGATCGAAGTCTCGCTGGCCACGGCGCAGGGCATCGCGCAGTTCTTTGGCCGGCCGTGGGGTTCGTCCCGCCGCCCGCGGGACGTGCCCGCGTTCACGCTCGCATACGTCGTGCCGGTGCTGGCCGCGACCGCCATCCTGTTTACCGGAATCGATCCGATCAAGGTGACCGTGATCGCGCTGGCAGTGGCCGTCATGGTGTTGCCGCTGACCTTCCTGCCGTTGCTGATCGTCGCAAACGATCCGCTCTACATGGGAGAGCTCACGAACGGCAGGCTGTCGAACTCGCTCGGGCTGATCTTCCTGGTGTTGCTGACGGTGGCCGGAGTGGCCGCGGTTCCGCTTCTCATAATCACCGGCGGCGCGGGCTGATGGACGTGGCGCGCGATCTCCTCGATCGCCAGCTCACCGGTCCCGACGGCCGCGAGTGCGGCCGCGTCGACGACCTCTGGCTGGAGTGGAATGCCGACGGTGCACAGCTGGGTGCACTCGAGAGCGGCGCTGCAACCGTGCTCGCGCAGCTGGGCGTCGCCGGCAGCCTCCTGCGGCGTCTGGGTGGAGACCGAGCACGCCGTGCCCGGGCGATCGAGTGGTCGGACGTCGTCCGCGTTGATCGCACGCAGGTGGTATTGGCACGTGTGCCACCCGAGGGCGGCCCGTTGCGACCAGCCGAGCCGGGCCGGCGTCGATACTCGGCGATCTCACGGCTGGCCGTCGTCGATGCCGGCGGCGAGCGCCGAACGGTGCTCGATATCCGTACCAAGAACGCAGGGAGCGGCGCGGGTCCGGCCGTGCTGGGACTGATCGCGTGCCGACACCCGTGGCTTCGGACGCTCGGGATGAAGCGGTACGACCCCTCGGGCGCCCCTTTGGCTGACGTTCAACGCCATGCCCGCTGGGTTCCGTGGGGTGCTATCGCCGAGCTTGGTGACGAGATCCACCTGGCGCACACGTTCGATGGCTTCCCTCGTCTTGGTGACGCTCCCGACCCGGGACCGCCACCGCGTCCGCCATCTGAGCCGGAGCAGTCGTGAGCAGCCGGCTCTGCATTGTGCTGCTATGCATGCTGGCGGCCGCGGGCTGCCGAGCACCCGGCCAGCCACCCCGTCATCCCGACGCCGCTACGTACGCCGATCTCATTCGACGCGAGGTGGCCACGGCGTCCAGCGCTGCGGGGAGTGCACAGCTGGTCATCGCTCAGGCCCGAGCTGGTCGTATCACGATCACCTACGCCCAGGTCGGCCTGCGCCAGGCTGCGGACGATCTTGACGGCGTCTCGACCGATCTCGGCGAAGTGACGCCGCCGAGCGGCCGCTCGGTCGCGCAGCGACGCTTCCAAGCGCTGGTCGACGACGAACGGGCTCTGCTGCGTGCGATCTCGCAGCGGTGGCCCGATGACCGCGCGCTGGTCGCGGCTGAGGCCCGCTCCGCTGCGGCCGCCCGGCGTTTGAGCGGCGAACTCTCAGCCGCGCTCGGGGGGTAGCGCCCCTCCGCTGCCGTGTTAGGGCGTCGTGCCGGTCGCCTGGTGCCAGAGCTGGCGCGCCGCCTGCTCGGACAGCGGCTCTTCCGACTCCCGGGTCAGCCTCTCGGCGATCTCTCGGTAGGAAAGGCCCTGCCGTCGTAGGGCAACGACGTGGTCTGCGCGGTCGTTGCCGCTCTCTCGATGCGGCGGTTGCGGGCTGGGCGGACGTGTCACCTGCGGCGACGCTGCCTGGGGGCGAGCACGGCTCCGGCGCCCGAGGCCGAACCCGACCTGGCCACCCTCCAGCACGATGCGGCCACCAGAGGCGCGCGAGCCTTTCGCAGATCGACCCGGAACGATCGAGCGACGTGCCCGGTTCGCCTCGCCGGTGCCCCCGTAGGCCGCAAAGGCTGGCTCACGAACGCGGGTCACCCGGCGCGCTGACAGCAGGGCAATCGCAGCCGCTGCGACGATCGCGCCGATCGCGATCAAAAACACCACGACGAGTGCGGCGACGCCGTATCGGCTGAGCGCGACGGCGCCGGCCCCGACGATGGCCGCGCCGGCCACGGGCGACGTCGCGCGACTGACGCACGACGTCGCGCTGCCGGCGGCCGCCTTGAACGCTGAAACGGCGGCCTGCGCCTGGGCGGCATCCAACGCCTTCACGTGGGAGAGGTTGCAATTGAGGACGCGACTGGCGGTCAGTCGCACCGCAACCAGGCCGACGATGTCGGAGGTCGAGAGGTCGGTGGCGGAGCTGTCAGCCACTGTTTTCGCTGTTGTCAGCAGGTTGGGGACGTCGTGTGAGCGAATCGCGGTGTCGATCACGGCCTGGAGTACCAGGGCCTCGTTTCGCTCGCGCAGCGCATGCTTGGCCTTGGTGCTTGCATCGACCGCGAGGAAGGCGGCTGCTTGAGTGCCATCGAGGCGCAGCGAGCCAGCGGGGAAGTGAGTCGCCTGCGAGTGCGTGATCACGTCGAACGGTCGGCGGTTGAGCACGGTGATACCGCCCAGCGCGTCCACGATTCCGTGGATCGCGTCGAAGTTGAGCAGGGCGACGTGGTTCACCGGGATCCCGACGCGCACCTTCAGCCATCTCGTCAGCCGTGCGATCGACGGACCATCGATCTTCGCGGTGGTGGTCGCCGGGAGTTTCGAAATCGCGGCGGGAATCGTCAGGAACGAGAAGGCGTGATGAACCGGGTCGCTGCGAAAGAGCAGGGTGCTGCCGGTGGCCAGCCCGCCGTAGCCGCGGACAAGCGTTATCGTCGGCGAGTCACGCGTGCCACCCGTCTGCGTCAACGCCGACGAGACCACGTTGGGCAGACGCGCCCGAGCGTGACCGACGTCGCCTGCCAGGTTCTCGTACTGCCAGATCGCCCACCCCACCCCTGCAGCACCCACGCTGAGAACGAGAATCAGGCTCGCCAAGGCGACTCCACCGATGATGCGAGCGATGCTCACACGTGCAACCTAC
>JBBQUW010000049.1:0-11900 GCA_038212095.1 Gaiellales bacterium
GTCGTAGGCCCGCACGCGGGCGCCCTTCTCAATGAGGCCCTGCACCACGTCCAGGCTGACGGCGTCGCGCATGTCGTCGGTGTTGGCCTTGAACGCCAGGCCCAGCACGGCGAAGGTCTTGCCTTCCAGGGGCCCCACCAGCTTCTTGATGCGCTCGATCATGCTGCGCTTCTGCCATTCGTTGACGGCCATGACAGCCTTCAAAATCTGGAACTGGTAGCCTTCCTTGTCGGCGATCTGCACCAGGGCGCTGACGTCCTTGGGGAAGCAGCTGCCGCCGTAGCCGGCGCCGGCCTGCAGGAAGGCCGCGCCGATGCGCTTGTCCAGGCCCATGCCTTCGGCCACCTGGCTGACGTCAGCGTGCACGCGCTCGCAAAGGTTGGCGATCTCGTTGATGAAGCTGATCTTGGTGGCCAGGAAGGCGTTGCTGGCGTACTTGATCATCTCGGCGCTGGCCGGATCGGTACGTACCACCGTGGCATCGAGGTCGCCGTAGAGCGCGGCCACCGCATCGCCGTCGGCATCGTCGAGCGATCCGATCACGATCCGATCGGGCTCCATGAAGTCGGACACGGCGCGGCCCTCGCGCAGGAACTCGGGATTCGAGACGTAGCCGACGTGGGACATGCCACGGGCATCCAGCTCGGCCCGCACCTTTTCGCCGGTACCGACCGGCACCGTGCTCTTCATCACCAGCACGAACCGCTCGCCGCTGCTGGGAAGCTCGTCGATCACGCGGCTGACCCGCGACAGGTCGGCGTCGCCGGAGTGCGTCGGCGGCGTGTCGACGCACACGAACACGATCCGGCAGCGCTGGAACAGGTCGCCGATCTCGAGCGTGAACGTGAGACGGCCACGGTTTCGCTCCAGCAGCCGCTCGATGCCCGGCTCGTAGATCGGCACCCGGCCCTCGCGCAGGTCGGTGACGCGCTGTGGGTTGATATCGCGGCAGACGACGTCTAGACCGAGGTCGGCGAAGCAGGCTGCCGTCACCCAGCCGACGTAGCCGACGCCCAGCACGCCCACCGGAGTGTCCGCCGGCCGGCTCAACGGACGGGTTTCAACGAGCGCGCGATCGCGATCATGTCCGGATTCGACATCTCGTCACGCAGCGTGTTCTGCACCCAGTAGGCGGTGTTGTTCCAGATGAAGGCGACCATGTGCACGTGCGCGCCGTTGAAGTAGAACAGGTAGGTGCGGCCGTCGAGCTTGCGCTGCTGATCCGGGTTTGCCAGGATCGGCGCCTTCGTGAAGCGCGTCTGCTCGATCCCCCAGTAGGCACCGGGCGTGCCGTTGTACGACCAGTAGGCGTACGCCGAGTTGTTGCCGCCGCCGGCCTCCTTGATGTTGTAGACGCGCACCGCGGTGCCCGAGTCGGGCGTGCCGAGCATCGTCTGCAGCGTTGACGTGGTCTGGCGGACGGTCGGATACAGGACGCGGAAGTTGGCCGGGCCATCGGCCTGCAGGAACGAGCTGCGATACGTCGTCGAGTCGCGGACGATGTCGGACGGCAGGCTGTTGGGCGGCGTCGTGCTCGGCGGCTGCTGGGCAAGCGTTCCGTGGAAGCTCTTGCCGATCACCACCACCAGCCCGTGGCTCGCGAAGGCGGCATAGGTGGGCGTGATCGGGTGCGTCTGGGCGCCGCCCAGGATGGTCGCCACGTCCTGCGCTGCGAGCTTGTCGTTGACCCGGTAGTAGATCGCGCTCTGCGCGAACGAGAAGCTCGGCGCGGGCGTCGTGGAGACGGTGACCGGATAGCCCCACGCCATCAGCGCCGTTCCCGCCTTGCCGGCCGAGCCGACGTTGCCGTTGCCGTTGACCACGGTCATGGCAACGCCGGATGGATCGACCTTGGGCTTGTAGGACTTGGGCGGCTTCGTTCCGCCCGGGTTCTTTCCGGGAAGCTGGTTCTTGGGGCTGACTACGCTGTCGGGATGGGTGAAGGTGAACACCGCCGCGCGCATCGCCTCGGGCGAGGCAACGACGTAGGAGTCGGTGGCGCTGCCGGCGGTCTGTGCATCCAGCTTGGCACTGATCACGCGGCCGCGGATCGAGTAGGCGGTGGTGGCGTAGGTGATCATCGTCTGGATGCTGGGCGGCCCGCTCTTGCCCGTCACCTGGACGCTGGAAGCGATCGTCTCGGCCACGTTCTTGAACGTGCTCAGCTGGTCGAGGCCGATGCCGTGCAGCTGGCTCGAGGCACGCTGCTCGAACGCCTTCAGGAACACCTGCTGGCGGGCGTTGCGGTAGAAGTCGGAGTCGGTGTGGCGGTAGCGCGAGAAGGCCAGGCCGTTGACGCCGTCCAGCTTCTGGTAGCCGGGCGCGATGTTGATCTGCGAGTACTGGTCGTAGCCGGCCTGGTTGACGTGGTAGTAGTACTGGTCGACCGGCACGTAGACGCCGCCGAATGCGCCGACCAGCTTGGTGAAGCCGCTGAAGTCGACCGTGATCAGGTAGTTGACGTTGAGGCCGGTGGCGTTCTCGACCGTCTTGAGGGCCAGCTTGTAGCCACCGTCGGAGTACGCGGCGTTGATCTTGTCGGTGCCGTAGCCGGGAATGTCGACGTGCAGGTCGCGCGGCAGCGAGAGCAGCGAGATGTACTTCGTGCGGGGATCGATCCGCACGAGCATCAGCGTATCGGAGCGCGATGGCGCGTTCTTGCCGTCGCCGGAGCGGTGATCGGAGCCGACCACCAGCGCGATCGTGGGCTGGCTGCTGGTGGGAAGGCTGGCCAGCGAGCTCTGGCTCGACTGCACGTCCTTGGAGATGTGGCCGACCTGGTCGACCAACCCGTGCACCCACCAGGCGACTACCAGGCCGACGATCAGCACGGTGGCCAGCAGCGAGCCGCCCGTCCACAGCAGCACTCGCAGCCAGCGCGGCCGGCGGCGCTTGCCGCGGCGGGTGTCGTACACGGAACGGGGAGGCTGGCGCGGCGGGGTGCCGTCTCCTCCGCTGCTACGCGTGCTGGCTGGTTGTGACGGCGTCTCTGGCGGCACACGTCTCCTTCAAACGAGCGCCCGCGGGCACGCGGGCAGGCGGCAGTATAAACCGGCCTTTCGTCGCTACGGCGCCGATCCCCTGCGCGAGCAGCGCTCGCTCTAAGCGTTCGCCAATCTGCGCGCGAACTCGACCAGGATCCTTCGGTAGCGATGCAGCGACTCGATCTCGACGTACTCCTCGGGCCCGTGGTGACCGGCGCCGGCAGGCCCGAACTCGATCGCGGGGATGCCTCGATCGAGGAAGAAGACTGCGTCCGAGGCGCCGTCGCGGCCGATCGCGGCTGCCTCGCCGCCCTCCAGCGAGCGCACCGCATCGCGCAGCAGCCGCACGTGCGCCTCGCCCGGGTCGAGCGTTGCCGGCGGCAGCTCGTAGATCGGCGTCACCTCACCGCCCAGCGAGCGCACCTGGCGCAGCACCTCGTCCGGATCCTGGTTGGGCAGGTAGCGGATGTCGACCGCCATCCGGCAGTGGTCGGGCACCTTGTTGACCACGTCGCCGCCCTGGATGCGGCCGATGTTGATCGAAGGCCGGTCGTACAGCTCGGAGCGGCCGGAGGCGAACGGCAGCGTCAGGATCTGGTTGTAGATCTCGATCGCCTTCAGCACCGCGTTCTCGCCCAGCCACGGCGTCGAGCCGTGGGCGGCCCGGCCCTCGACATCGATCCGTAGCACCAGCACGCCCTTGGACTGGACGCCGATCTCGAGGTTGGTGGGCTCGCCGCAGACCACGAACTCGCCCAGGTGTCCCTCTCCCGCCAGGAAGGCGGAGGCCTTGACCTTGGTCGAGTCCTCGTCCGACTCCTCGTCGGGCACGATCAGCAGCTTGACCTTGACACCGGGGATCGTCTCACGTGCCGCCGCAAGGTCGGCCAGCGCGGCCAGCATCGCCGCCAGCGCGCCCTTCATGTCGTAGGCGCCACGGCCGTACAGTCGACCATCCACACACCAGGGCGAGAACTGCTCACGGCGGGCCGGCACCACATCCACGTGCGCGTTCCAGATCAGCGTGGCCGGCGTCGATGACTCGCCCGCGTCGTCGCGGCCGTCGACCGCGGCCACGATCGCCGGCAGCCCGTTGACGTCGTACGTGCGATGGGCGATGCCCTGGCCCTCCAGCCACCCCTTGAGATAGCCCATCGCGCCGACCACCCCGTCGACCTGGGACGTGTCGTAGGAGATGAGGCGCTCGGCGAGCGCCAGCTCGTCAGCGCTGGCCACGGCCGCGATTGTAGGGTAAATAGCGCGATGAGCAGCCCATCCCTCTGGCAGCAGCAGTACCCGGGGCGCCGGTTCGGGCAGCTCACCGGTGAGCTGCGACGAGACGTCTGCGTGGTGGGGGCGGGCGTGACAGGCGGCGCCTGCGCATGGCGGCTGATGGAGCAGGGAGTGTCGGTTGCGATAGTCGAGGCACGCGCGCCGGCGGCCGCCGCCAGCGGCCGGAACGGCGGCTTCGCGGTGACCGGAACGGCGATGGAGTACCCCCAGATGGTCGAGCGGCTCGGCGCCGCGACCGCCGGGCGGCTACAGCACGCGAGCGAGGCGGCGTTGGACGAGATGATCGCGATGGCTGCGGAGCTCGGCGTCGCCGACGCGATCCGCCGCACCGGCAGCCTGTGGCTGGGCGAGGGGGACGAGCGCGAGCACGTGGCCGAGTGCGTGCGCGCAGTCGTCGAGGCGGGCGTGCGCTGCCGACTCGCGCCGGAGCTGATCCCGGCCCCGATGCGCGGCCGAGATCTGGTGGCAGCGCTGTTCGACGACGACGCGGAGCTGATGCCGGCGGCCTGGGTGCGCGCGCTGGTGGCGGGCTGCGCCGACCGTGGCGCAGCCGTGTTCGAGCGCTCACCAGTAACGGCGATCGTCGCCGACGGCGACAGTTGGACGGTCAGCACGGCGGCCGGAACCGTGCACAGTCAGGCCGTGGTGGTGGCCTGCGACGGGCTGATCCCGCGGCTGGTGCCGGAGATGGTGGGCGTTATCTACCCGGTGCGTGGGCAGGTGGCGGCCACCGCGCCGCTTGCGAACGTGCCGCTCGAGATGCCCACCCACTCCCAGCATGGCTTCATGTACTACCGACCGACGCGGGACGGGCGGGTGGTGGTGGGAGGCGGCCGGCTGCAGCACCTCGAGGACGAGTACACCGACGAGGAGCGGACGACGCCGGCGGTACAGGCCCAGCTCGATGCCTTCCTGCGCGACTGGCTCGCACTGGGCGCCGCGCCGATCACCCACCGCTGGGCGGGAATCATGGGATTTTCGGCCGACCTGCTGCCGGTGGCAGGAGAGGTGCCCGGCCGCCCGGTCCTGCACGTGGCCGGTGGCTACAGCGGGGTCGGAAACGTCCATGGACACCTGTGCGGCCGGCTGGTCGCCGACCTGATCGCCACCGGCGACCACCCCGACGCGGCCGAGATGGCACCGGCACGGTTTTGCGGCCGGGTCGAGCAGCAGCTGGAGAAGCGCAGCAGCCGCGAGCTGGCGCGAACGTCCGCTGTCACGGCGTGAGCCGGCGACGGGAAGATTCCCGCGCTCCGCCACGTCGGGTGTGATGCACGGCCGGCTGTCGGGGGCCGGCCGGGGGAAGCTGAGACGCCGCTTCGTCGCTGGCACGGCACGCCCGGAGCAGTGCTCTCCGTCGGGGGGAGGACGGCTCTGGGCGTCGTGCCGTGCGCCGACCCACGGCCTCTAGAGGCCGGAACGAACACCCCTGCGGGCGTTGAAGTAGATCGCCTCGGGATGGTGCATCACGATCGCCGCCGTGGTCTGCTCGGGGATGAACTGGTGGGCGGCCGACAGCTCGAGCCCCAGCATCGCCGCCTCGGGCAGCAGCCGCAGCACCAGCTCGTGCTGCTCGAGATCGGGGCAGGCCGGGTAGCCCCACGAGTAGCGGCGCCCCTGCTCGTCAGCGAGGCCAAGCTCGCCCCGGATGCGGCGATGCAGCAGCTCCGCCAGCCCCTCCGCAGCCTCGACCGCCAGCCCGTGGGCGAAGTACGCCTCGCTGTACTCGCCGGCCGCCTGCAGGCGATCGATGTGCTCGGTCGCCTCTCGGCCCACGGTCACGATCTGGAGCGCGACCAGGTCGTCGTCACCACCGGCCGGCCGCAGGTAGTCGGCCAGGCACAGCCGCTGGTGGCGATCCTGGCGCGGGAACTCGAATCGCACCGGCTCGCCGGCGAGGTCGGTGACGACCACCGCATCGCCATCCGCGACGGCGGCGAAGTAGCCGTAGACGGCACGCGGCACGATCCACCCCTCGCGCAGCGCCTCCACCTGCATCCGCACCCGCCGCGGCCCGAAGTCCTCCTCCACCAGCCGCTGCCAGGCCTCCCCACGGACACCCTTGCCGCCCCATGAGAGCTTGAACAGCGAACGCTCATCCATCAATGAGAACATCATCTCGGCGTCGATCCCGGTCGCGACCCGCCCACCCACGAACGGCGGCTCGGGCACCGGGGCGTCGCGGCGCACGGCTGAGCCGGCCACGGCGCCATCGTCCGCCGGCGGTGGGGCGGGCGGAGGTGCGTCGCGGGCCGCGATCGCCTCCTGCCGCCGCTCCGAGATCACGACCGGTCGCATGTCAGGGTCGCTGAGGCGCTCCATCATGCCCAGACCCTCGAACGCATCTTTGCAGTAGAACACGCCCGGCTCGTAGAGCCGACCGTCGTCGAGGAAGGCGATCCGGCGGCCGAAGGCGCGGTTGATGGCCGCTCCGCCGATCAGCACCGGCAGGTGCAGGCCGCGGTGATCGAGCTCATGCAGCGCCAGCGGCATCTGCTTGGAGGTCGACACCAGCAGGGCCGAGAGGCCGATCGCGTCGGCGCCCTCCGCCACCGCCCGGTCCATGATCACGTTCAGCGGCACCTGCCGGCCGAGGTCGACCACGCTGTAGCCGTTGTTGGCGAGGATGGTGGCGACCAGGTTCTTGCCGATGTCGTGCACGTCGCCGAACACCGTCGCCAGCACCACCTTTGCCTTGGCCTGCCCCTCGATGCGATCCAGGTACTGCTCGAGGTGGGCGACCGAGCGCTTCATCACCTCGGCCGATTGGAGCACGAACGGCAGGATCAGCTCGCCGCGGCCGAAGCGGTCGCCGACGTCCTTCATGGCCGGCAGCAGCACGGTGTTCAGCAGGTCGACCGCGTTGCCGTTCTCACGGCCGCCGCGTTCGTCCAGCGCCAGCTCGATGTCCTGCTCGACGCCGTCGCGCTTTCGGTGCAGGATCTTGGCGTGGATCCGCTGGTCAGTGGTCATGCCCTGGAACGGGTTCTCCCGCTCCTGCTCCTGCACCGTATGCACGTCGTAGTGGGCGATGTAGCGCGGGAGCGCATCCTCGCGGCGGGCGTAGATCAGGTCCTCGGCCAACTCACGCTGCTCGTCGGAGATCTCGCCGTAGGGCTGCACGTGGCTGGGGTTGATGATCGCGGCGTCCAGCCCGGCCTCGATCGCGTGGTGCAGGAACACCGAGTTCAGCACCGGTCGCGAGTGCGGCGCGAGCCCGAAGGAGAGGTTGGACACCCCCAGCACCGTCCATACGCCCGGCAGCTCGCGCTTGATGGCACGGATGCCCTCGAGCGTCTCGACGGCGCTGTGCACGAACTCCTCCTGGTCGGTGGCGAGCGTGAACGTGAGCGCGTCGAAGATCAGGTCTTCGGCCGCCAGCCCGTACTCATCCACGCAGATGCGGTGGATCTCGCGCGCCACCGCCAGCTTGTGCTCGGCGGTCTTGGCCATCCCCTGCTCGTCGATCGTGAGCGCGATCAGCGCCGCCCCGTGGCGCACGGCATGCGGCACCACGTCGTCGATGCGGCGCCGGCCGTTCTCCATGTTGATCGAGTTGACCAGCGCCCGGCCCGGATACGTCTCGAGCGCCGCCGCGATCACCTCGGCATCGGTCGAATCGATCACAAGCGGCATCTCGACGCCCATCGCGAGCTTCTTCACCAACCGCCTCATCATCGCCGCCTCGTCGCCGCGCTCGGTCAGCGCCACGCACACGTCGAGCGCGTGCGCCCCGCCTTCGACCTGGTCGCGCGCCACGCCCAGCGCGCCGTCATAGTCGTCCACCAGCATCAGCTCCTTGAACGCACGGCTGCCCTGGGTATTGACGCGCTCGCCGATCAGCAGCGGCTTGGGCTGCTGGTCGATGGTCGAGATCGTCATCCCGCTTGCCAGCGCGCGCTCGAACACCACCTGGCGGGTGGCGGTAGCGACCGACGCCACCGCCTCCACCAGCGCAGCGACGTGCTGCGGGGTGGTGCCGCAACAGCCTCCCACGACGGCAGCGCCGAACTCGCGCACGAACTCCGCCATCTGCCCCGCCATCTCGTCCGCACCCAACGGGTAGAAGGCGGCACCGTCGACGTTTCTGGGCAGGCCGGCGTTGGGGATCACCGACACCGGCAGCGGCCCCTGCTCACACAGGTAGCGCACCGGCTCGCGGAGGTGTTCGGGCCCGACCGAGCAGTTCACGCCGATCACGTCGACCCGCATCACGTGCAGAATCGCCAGCACCGCCGCGACGTCGGTGCCCAGCAGCATGCGCCCGGTCACGTCCAGCGCCGCCTGCACCTGCAGCGGCAGCACCCGCCCGCTCTCGCCGAAGGCCGCGCGGCAACCGTCCACCGCCGCTCGCGTCTCGAGGATGTCCTGCTGCGTCTCGATCAACAGCAGGTCGGCGCCACCCTCGATCAGCCCCAGTGCCTGTACGCGGAACGCGTTCGACAGCTGGTTGAAGGTCACGCCCGAGAGCGCCGGATCGTCGCTCGACGGCAGCATGCCGGACGGGCCGATCGCACCGGCCACGAACCGCGGCCGCGACGCTGTGGAGAACGAGTCTGCCGCTCGGCGGGCGATCTGGGCGGCGCGCAGGTTGATCTCGTGCGTCGCGTCGCCCACCCCCCACTCCTGCATCCTGATCGGCGAGGCCTGGAAGCTGTTGGTCTCGACGACGTCCGCGCCGGCATCGAGGTAGCCCAGATGGATCTGCTCGATCGCATCCGGACGCGTCAGCGAGAGGTGGTCGACGTTGCCGAGCTGGCCAGCGCCGCCGTAGTCGTGCTCGGTCAGGTCGAGTGACTGGATCTGCGTGCCCATGGCGCCGTCGAACACGACCGTGCGCCGTGCCACGAGCTGCATGTACGTCGGCCTATCCACGGAGGGATGCTACAGCGGCCCTCCGCCGGGGCGAACAGCGAGCTTCGTCGCAGCTCGATGGTGCCAGGCACCGGTCAGCGCGAACAGCGAGCCTCCGTCGCGGCTCGATGGTGCCAGGCACCGCGTTCCGCGTTGCCAGGCACCGGGGGATCCCAGGGCCAACGCCCCACCCCGTGCCTGACACCGGGGGAACACACATCCACGGCAGCGGTCAGATCCCGGGAGCGGCGCGCCGCGACGGCAGTATCAGCGGCCCGCTCTCGTACCACGGATAGACGTCGGTCAGGAGCAGCGGCAGATAGCCGAGCACGCGGCACTGGAAGCCAAGCGCCAGCCCGAGCATCTCGTCGATGGTACGGGGGAAGCGGCCGGTCGCGATGATCGCGAGCCAGGCACCTACCGCCAGCATCCACGCCACCACGCCGAACAGAAGCGCCGTGATCACGGCTGGCAGCGCCATCGGCAGCACAAACAGCGTCCGCAGCCGCGAGCGAGGCGCGGGCGGATCGACCGTCACCTGGACCGGATACCCGAGCGCCTGCTGCCAGGGAAACGGCGGCCAGCGATCGGTCGCCAGGCAGAGGTAGGCGGCCAGCCGCGTGACGTAGGCCAGCACCGCGGCCTGGAAGCGGTGAGCGCTCGCAGGCAGCCTGCCCAGCACCAGCACGACCGGCCACGTCAGCAGCGAGACGGCCAACGAGAGCGGCATCAACAGAAGCCAGACGCCAAGATGCGGCAGCGCCAGCACGAGCCGGAAGATGGTCAGCGCACGTAGCCGCTGCGGCTGGTAACCGACGCGGCAGCCGACCGGGTAGGGATGCTGCGGAACCGGCTCGACGGCCAGCTCCAACGGAGGTGGAGGGTCGGGGAACCCCAGCCCACAGCCGACACAGAAGCGCGCGGCAGCCAGCCGCTCGCGGCCGCAGCGGGTGCAGAACCTGGCGTGCGGGACGGACATCGCGTTCAGCGGACGGCCGTGACCACATCAGGCGGCGCGTCCAGGATCCGGAGCAGATCGTCGGCGAGCAACAAGGCCGACGAGGCATTGTCGGCGCTGGCAGCACCGCGGTTGACAGAGAATGCCATCGCCGCCAGCCTACCATCGGCAGCGGCCGCGACTCAGTCCGACGGAGTTGATAGCGTGGCTCGACCAGCCACCATGAGGAGAGCGCCGATGTACTGCCGTAACTGCGGAACCGAGCATCCGGACAACGCCCAGTTCTGTCCCAACTGCGGCGTGTCCGCGGCCGGCGGCGGTGGCGGTGCGATGGCCGGCGCCCGCGTCGAGTACGCCGGTTTTTGGCGCCGCCTCGCGGCGATCCTGATCGACATCGTCGTGCTCATCATCCCGGTCGTCCTGCTGCGGAAGATCGGCGGCTCCGGAGCCGGAAGCTTGCTGGTGTTCGTGCTGGAGTGGCTGTACTTCTCCTACCAGGAGAGCTCGACTGCGCAGGCAACGATCGGCAAGCGGGTGCTCGGCATCAAGGTCACCGACCTGGAGGGCAACCGGATCAGCTTCGGACGCGCCACCGGGCGCTACTTCGCCAAGATCATCTCGGCTCTGATCATTCTCATCGGGTTCATCATGGCCGCGTTCACGTCCAAGAAGCAGGGGCTGCACGACATGATCGCCGGCACGCTGGTGGTCAAGAACTCGTAGCCGCCGCTTCGGCCGAGGTGCTGGTCAGCCGCCGCTCGAGGCGCTGACCAGCACCTCGGCAAAGCGGGCCTCGCGCTCGGCCCGAAACACGTCGCCGTCGCCGCTGCGCGCCCGCTCCAGCGCCTGCTCGGCCTGCTCCAAGCGGCGGCGGGCCTCGCCAGCGTCGATCGAGTCGCGCGGCACCGCCTCGCCGACGAGCACCAGCGTCTCGTTCTTGCGCACCGAGATGAAGCCGCCATCGGTGGCGAACTCGTGGCGAGTACCTTCCATGTCGGTGACGTGCATCTCGCCCGCCTTCAGGCTCGACACCAGCGGCGCGTGGTTGGCCAGCACGCCCAACTGCCCGGCCGTGCCGGGCACGACCACGATCTCGGCGTCGCCGGCGTACACCGAGCCCTCCGGGGTGATCACGTCAACCCGCTGCGGGGTGTCGGCCACGCCTACGCCCCAACCTTCAGCTTCTCGGCCCGCTCAAGCGCCTCGTCGATGCCGCCCACCAGGTAGAAAGCCTGCTCGGGCAGGTCGTCGTGCTTGCCGTCCAGCACCTCCTGGAAGGAGCGGATCGTCTCCTCCAGCTTGACGTAGCGGCCGGGGGTGCCGGTGAACTGCTCGGCGACGTGGAACGGCTGGGACAGGAAACGCTCGATCTTGCGCGCCCGCTGCACGATCACCTTGTCCTCGTCGGACAGCTCGTCCATGCCCAGGATGGCGATGATGTCCTGCAGGTCCTTGTACCGCTGGAGCACCTGCTGGACGCGCGTCGCGACGCTGTAGTGCTGCTCGCTGACGCTGCCCGGCTGCAGGATCCGCGACGTCGAGTCGAGCGGATCGACGGCTGGGTAGATGCCCTTCTCCGAGATCGAGCGCGACAGCACCGTGGTGGCGTCGAGGTGAGCGAACGAGGCGGCCGGGGCCGGGTCGGTGAGGTCATCTGCCGGCACGTAGATCGCCTGCACCGACGTGATCGAACCCTTGTTGGTCGACGTGATTCGCTCCTGCAGCTCGCCCATCTCGGTGGCCAGCGTGGGCTGGTAGCCGACCGCGCTGGGAATGCGACCGAGAAGCGCGGAGACTTCGGAGCCAGCCTG
>JBBQUW010000050.1:0-11336 GCA_038212095.1 Gaiellales bacterium
CGCCGAACGCACCCACAGCCTGCCCGGCTGGCTCGACTACTACAATCACCACCGACCACACGGCAGCCTCGCCCACCAGCCACCCGGACACCGGCTCACAACACTACAGGCCGAACAACGTGCCTAGGCACTACAGCTAGCCGCCGGCGGGAGACAGCATGTAGTGCACGGCCAGGTTGGTGTGGTCGCCGAACGGCGCCATCGCCGCGCGCACCCGGCTTTCCGGCCAGATCGGCTCACCCGAGAACCACGCCGCAACCACCTTGCGCACCACGAGATCGCCCGCCGCGACGATGTTGGGGCGGCCCAGACAGCGGGCCAGGAACCACTCGGCCGTCCAGCGGCCGATGCCGGGCAGCTCGCTCAGCCGGGCGATCACGGCCTCGTCGCTCAGGTGGGCGACGTCCAGGTCGGCCTCGGCCAGCGCGGATATCGAGCGCATCTTCATGCTCGACAGCTTGAGGCCCCGCAGGTCGGCGCCCCGCAGCGCGGGCTGGTCGGGGAAGCGCCACCACTGGACGCCCGCATGGCTGACCGCGGTGCCGAACCGGCGTACCAGCCCGGCCCGCATCACCGCCGCGGCCCGCAGTGAGATCTGCTGGGCCGTGACCGATGTGACCAGTGCCTCGAACGGATCTGCCAGCAGCGGCGGCCGGAAGCCGGGCGACCTGGCGGCCAGCGCCGGGTGCGCGGTCGCAAACCGCTCGAGATCAAAGGCACCGCCCAGCAGGTGGTGCAGCTCGGCCACGTCCACCGCGGATGCTCGGCCGTAACAGGTGACGCCGTCGGCGGTGATCCGCACGGCCAGGCCGGAACGCAGCACGCGATGCAGTCCGCCGTCGTGCCAGCGGCTGGCCAGGTCGTCGCCGAACATGCGGAAGCGGAACGTCGACCGCTCGAAGTTGTATCCGGGCGGCACGGGAAGCGGCAGCTTCATGCGAAGATTGTGGCATGAAGATCGCGATCATCGGCGGCGGTTCGGCCTACATGCCCGGCCTGGCGTACAGCTTCGCGCGCGAGTCCGCGACCTTCGCAGGCGCCGAGCTGGTGCTGCACGATATCGACGGCGAGGCGGTCGAGCTGCAACGGCGGCTGACCGCCGCCATCCTGCGGGCAAACGCGAGCGCGCCGATCGAGGTGTCGGCCACCGTCGAGTTGGATCGCGCGCTGGACGGCGCCGACTTCGTGCTGACGACGTTCCGGCCGGGAGGGCTCGAGGCGCGCCACCGCGACGAGTCGATCCCGCCCCGCTATGGCGTGATCGGGCAGGAGACGACCGGGCCGGGCGGCCTGGCGATGGCGCTTCGCTCGATTCCGGCGCTGCTCGAGATCGCCGCGTCGATGCGGCGGCTGTCGGCCGGCGACGCGCTGCTGCTGAACTACACCAACCCGGTGCAGTTGGTCACCGACGCGCTGGTGCGACACGGCGGCGTGGACGCGATCGGGCTGTGCGACCAGCATGGCGGCGAGATCAGCTTCCTGGCCGGCCTGCTCGGCGCCGATCCGCACGACCTCGAGACCGACATCTGGGGCACCAACCACCTGACGTGGACGCGCGCCGTGCGGCTGCGCGGGCAGGACGTGACGCCGCTTCTGTGGGAGCTGCTGGACTCGATGGACGCCGGCGACGTGGACGACGAGGTGTGGGCTCCGGTGGTGCGGCTGTTCCCGTTGTACGGCATGGTCGCGAGTCGCTACCTGGCCTACTACGCGATGCATGACGAGATGCTGGAGCGCTACCGGCGCTCCGGTGTGACGAGGGCGCAGCAGGTCATGTCCTCGCTGCCCGAGATCCTCGCCAGCTACCGCCAAGAGGCCGACAGCGACGATCCGCGCCCGCTGGCCGGCCGTTTCAGCGCCGAGCACGGTGACTTCGCGGTCGGCGTGATGGCGGCGGTGGTGACGGGGACGCCGACTCGGTTTGTGCTGAACGTGCCCAACCGGGGAGCGATCGACGGACTGCCGGACGACGCCATCGTCGAGGTGCCGTGCACGCTGCGCGGGCGGCGGGTCGAGCGGCAGCAGATGGGGCCGATGCCCGAGCAGGTCGCCGGACTGGTGCTGCAGATGACCTCGCACGCGCGGCTGGCGTCTGAGGCAGCGGTGACCGGTGACCGGAGCCTGATGCTGCGCGCGCTGATGGCGCACCCGCTGATGAACGACATCTCCGCCGCAGAGTCGATGCTGGACGATCTGCTCAGCGCGGCGACAGCCGCAGCGTGATCGTTCGCCACGGAGCGCTGTCGATCGCGGCCAGCATCGCGTCGCGATCGGCGAAGCGTCCCGACAGCAGCCGCGCCTCCACCGGCAACGTCAGCGAGGGCTCGAGGAAGGGCCACGGCTCCACACGGACGCGGGTCGGATCGCCGTCTATCCACTGGAGGGTGATCGTGACGCGATCGCCCTCGCAGCCGGGCACGTCCTCCATGGCGGAGTGGTCAGAGGTCGCGGTGCACAGAAACAGCGAGATCCAGTCCCAGCAGCGAAGCAGTGTCACCGCATCGTCCAGCGCGGCCGCGTCCGGCGCCAGCGACCGCCGCATCGCGTCCTGGAAGGCGCGTTCCTGGGCAAGGTAGCTGCGGGTGGGCTCGAGGGCGAGCTGATCGGCCGACACGTATCGCTCGTACAGGCCGGTGCCGTGCAGCGAGACGAGCAGCGCCGGGTAGCGGCCCTGCGGCAGCAGCAGCCGCGCCGCTTCACGCCACAGGCCGACATGCATCTCGCGCGGCATCGAGCCGAACGAGTGGGGGAGGCCGGTGGCGGGGTCGAGCTGTGGCTGTCCGTCCCAGGCCGCCATGCCGATGTCGTGCTGCTCGGCCGCCAGGCAGACGTCCTCCCAGGGCGGGAACGGCCACTTCCATGCCCGCGCCATGCGGCCGCACAGCCATGCGTGGGCGGGTTGGCCGATCAGCAGCGTGCCGTCCGGGTCACCGCGATGGATCACAGCTCACTCGGCACGATCGAGAACATCACCGAGTCGCGGCGCGTTCCGCGGTTGTCCATGTAGTCGCGCAGCACCGCCTCGCGGGTGAAGCCCGCCCGCGTGGCCACGGCCTGCGACGGAAGGTTGTCCACGTCGGTCTGCAGCTGCAGGCGCGCGATCCCCGCCTCGCGCAGCGTCCAGGCCGATACCAGCCGTAGCGCGCGGGTTGCAAGTCCGCGACCGCGGGCCTCTGGCGCGAGCCAGTAGCCGATCTCGGCAACGGCTGGATCGGATCTGAGCGAGACGCCGATGGCGCCGAGCAGCGCGCCGTCGTGACCGCAGATGGCCAGGTTCAGCTCGTCGGGGTTCGTGCGAGAGCGCTCCAGAAACCGTTGTCCGTCGGCGGTCGTATAGGGCACCGGGATCACCGGGATGAAGCGCGGCAGCAGCGGATCGGCGCAACAGCGGACGATCTCGGGCAGGTCGGCCTCGCACCACTCGCGCAGCACGATCGCCTCGTCCCGCAGCTCCGGATCCGGCCGGTTCACGCCGTGTCTCCCGGCAGGCGCGAGAACATGACGGCGTCCCGGCGCTCGCCGCGCAGGTCGTACCAGTTGCGCAGCGTGCCTTCACGGGTGAATCCGGCGCTCTCCGCCACCCGCATCGAGATCTCGTTGTCGACGTCTGTGAAGAGCTGCAGCCGGGCCGGCCCGACCTCGAGCAGCGTCCACTCCGCGACGAGCCGAAGGGCGGTGGTTGCGACGCCCAGCCCGCGCTGTGCAGGATCGACCCAGTAGCCGAACTGCGCCACGCCCGGGTCGACCATGCGCATGCCGACCGCGCCTCGCAGCGATCCGGATGCCGCGTCGCACACCACCATCGTCAGGCTGTCTCGCTCGAGCGCCTCGTCGGCGCCGGCGATGAACTCCTCGGCGTCGAGCGGCGTGTAGGGGATCGGAATGGGGGGCAGGAAACGGCGCACCTGCTCGTCGTTGCAGCAGCGAACGGCGTCGTCGATGTCGTCGAGCGACCAGGGTCGCAGACGCAGGGCGCCGTGCTCGAGTGGTGGATGCGGGTATGCGAGGGGCATGGGCGAAGTCTAGGGAACGCATCCCGCGCGGGCCCGCGCCCGTTACCCTGCGGCCGTGCCCCGCCGCCGTCTGGACAGCGCCGACGCAATGCTCGTGCTGGCCAACGTGCTGTGGTCGCTCAACTACGCCACCACGAAGTATGCCTTCCGGGCGTGGAACCCGCTGGCCTTTGCCACGGTGCGATTTCTGCTGGCGGGCGCGCTGTTCGCGTCGTTCGTGCGCTGGCGCGAGGGCAGCTTGGCGGTCAGGCGGGCCGACGTACGCCTGGTGTTGGCCGCTGCCGCCATCGGTATCCTCGCCAACCAGATCACGTTCAACTACGCGGTCGAGAACACCACCGCGGGCAACGTGGCTCTGATCCTGGGTGCGTCGCCGGCGTTCGCCGCGCTGTTCGCGATGATGGCCGGCCACGAACGGGTCGGCCGCCGCCACTGGCTGGCGCTGGCCGTCTCGGTGTCGGGCGTGGCGCTGGTGGTGGAGGGCGGGGCGGGGGTGCACGGTGCCGGCTACCTCGGCGACCTGCTGGCGGTGGGCGCGGCGCTCACATGGGCCGCCTACTCGGTCATGCTGCGGCCGCTATTCGCGCGCTACTCGGCCTCGCACATCAGCGCGCTGATGATCGTGCTGGGAGGCGTGATGTTGCTGCCGTTCGGCCTGCCACAGATCGCGAGCCAGGATTGGCGGGCGCTGCAGCCGCTGCATGTTGGTGCGTTCGTGTACTCGGCGATCTTTCCGCTGGTGGTGACGAACGTGCTCTATTTTCGCAGCCTGCGCCGGATCGGCGCCTCGCGGGCGACGCTCTACATGTACCTGCAGCCCTTCCTGGGAGTGCTGTTCGCGGCGCTGCTGATCGGCGAGCAGGTGACGCTGTTCCAGTTCGTCGGGGGCGTCGTGATCGTGGCCGGCGTCTCGCTGGGCAAGCTGATTCCGGGCGCGACCGTGCGCGAGTAGCAAACGACAACCGTTTTCATTCGTGCTAGGGTGCTGCGGATGGGACGAAACACCGACACTCAAGAGGCGCTGCGGGAGGCGGCCGGATCGTTCGGGCGCGCCTTCAGCGTGCGCGAGTTGTACGACGCGGCGCGCGACGGCCGGCCCGGCATCGGCCTGACGACGGTGTATCGCACCATCGAGCGCTGGCGCGGGCTGGACACCGTAGAGCAGGCCGGAATGCGCGACGGCGAGGCGGTGTTCGTGCTGTGCGACCACGTCGGCCACCATCACCACATCGTCTGTGTCGAGTGCGGTGCCCAGGCTGTGATCGATCGATGCCCGCTGGACGCGCTACGAGCATCCGTCGAGCAAGCCGGATTTGAGCTGGCCGAGGGCGCACTGCGCTCGATCCCCGCCCGCTGTGCGCGATGCTCGTCATAGCGTTCGCGCTGGCGGCGACCAGCTCAACGCTCGCCGGCGGCTGGTTCGCGTTGCGCGCGAAGGGCCACCTGCGCAGGATCCTCGGCTTCACTGCCGGAGTGCTGCTGGGCGTGGTCGCATTCGATGTGCTTCCGGAGGTGTTCAGGTTGGTGGGATCGACCGGGATCGACTCGGTGTTCCCAATGATGGCGCTGGTCGGGAGCTTCCTGGTGTTCCACGTGCTGGAGAAGCTGGTGCTGCTGCACGCGGGGCACGAGGACGACTACGAGGCCCACACGCATCCCGATGTGGGCGCGTTGTCGGCGCTGGCGCTGATCGGACACAGCGTGACCGACGGCGTGGCGATCGGGCTCGCGTTCCAGGCCTCGAACTCGATCGGGGTCACGGTCGCGCTGGCGGTGGTGGCGCATGACTTCTCGGATGGCCTGAACACCGCGGGGCTGATGCTCGCGCATCGAAACAGCGATGCGCGGACGAAGCGCTTCGTGATCGCCGGCGCGCTCGCCCCGCTGGTGGGTGCGGCATCGACTCTGGCATTCACCGTCAGCGACGCGGTGCTGCTGATCTACCTGGGCGGCTTCGGCGGCTTCCTGCTCTACATCGGCGCCAGCGACATCCTGCCCCAGGCGCACAGCTCACGGCCCTCAGGCCTGACGATGCTGCTCACGCTGCTCGGCGCCCTCTCGATGCTGATCGTGACCCAGATCGCGGGAGTGTGACGTCAGGGTGTCGACGGGCGTGAGAGGGGTCTGACCCCGCTGGTGTGACAGAGGTTGCGAGGGTGTGCCGACTTTGTGGCGATGGGCGTGGGAGGGGTCTGACCCCTGGGCGAGAGGAACCCTGACGCGGCCGCCGAACCAACGTGCATGGCAGAGTTTTCGCTACCGGCGCCGTGGGGCGCGCGCGAGGCCCAGATGGACTGTGCCCGGTGCGGCCGTGCGACCAACCACTACGAACGCCGCGTCACCGTGATGGCCGACGAGGTGAGCGACCGGCGGATCGGCCACCTCGCATGGTTCTGCATGGAGTGCGGGCACGTGCATGCGAAGGCCCCCGCCGCCGAGCAGCCGTCCGGCCACGGCGACGAGCTGACGCAGCTGTTCGACCGCCACTAGCTTGAGCTGAGGGCGCGCATCGTCCACACCGCCAACACGCGCGCGCAGCGGGCGACATCCTCCAAGTCGATGTGCTCGTCGGGCGCGTGCGCAAGCGTCGGCTCGCCCGGCCCGTACAGCACCGTCGGGGTGTCGCCCTGGTGCACCAGCAGTCGCATGTCTGCCCCATAGGGCATGCCGACGAACGGCGGCAGCTTGCCCAGCACGTCGCGTGCCGTCTCCCCAAGGCTCCACGGCAGCACGTGCGTGTGTGGCACCGCCGCAGATGCGAACCGCCCGCCCGTGATCTCGACGCTGGCCGGATGCTCTCGCAGCCATGGGTCACCCGCGCACGCTTCGGCCACCGCGTCGCGCAGCGCCTGTTCGGCCTGTGCCGGCGACTCGTCCACCCGCACGCCGTAGCGGCCCTCGACGACCAGCGCATCCGGCACCGTCGACGACCACTCGCCGCCCTGCACCATGCCCAGGTTGGTGGGATACGGCAGCCGCAGGTCGCGCATCGCTGGGTGCCGCTCAGCCGCGTTTCGCACCCGCTCGTCCTCGATCAGCGCGTCATGGATCACATGCAGCTTCTCGATAGCCGACACCCCCTCCAGGCGAAAGGCGGCGTGTGCCGAGCGGCCGCTGATGGTCAGCCGGAAGGTCATCGCGCCGGCATGTGCGGTGACGATCTCGAGGTTGGTCGGCTCGGTGATCACCGCCATCTCGGCGGTGTATCCGGCGCGGATCGCGGCCAGCATACCGGCGCCGCCGTCCTCCTCCGCGGGCACCGTCAGCAGCACGGCCTCGCCGCCCAGCTCCGCCTCCGTCTCGACCAGCGCGCGCAGCGCTGCCAGACCCGCGACCACGCCCCCCTTCATGTCCATCGAGCCGCGGCCGTACAGCCGGCCGTCGCGGATCTCCGCACCAAACGGATCGGTGCTCCAGTGCTCGCGCGCCCCCGCCGCAACCGTATCGATGTGACCGCAGATGATCACGCGTCGATCCGCTCCCACCTGTCCCGTCGCGCCGGCGACCACCGGCAGCACCGTGCGGGCCGCCTCCATGCCCGGGAAGTCGGGATCGGACAGCACCTCGCGTGGATCGGCGTCGATCCTGGTGACATCGAGCCCGGCGGTGGCCATCCGCAGGGCGGCCTCGGTCTGCACCGCCGACTCGTTGCCGGTCACGCTCTGGATCCGCACCAGTGCGGTCAGATCATCCGCGATCCGGTCGCGATCCACCGCTGCCACCGCCGCCAGTTCGGCCGGCGTGAGATTCTTCATCCGCGCAGGATGGGACGCGTCAGACAGGTGGGGCCGCCGCTGCCGTTCACGCCCACCTCGCCCGCTTGGAAGCAATGCACCTCGGCGCCGGCAGCCTCCAGCCGCGACCGCGTCACCGGATTTCCCTCCGCCATCACGGCGACGCCGGGTGCAACCGCCAGCACGTTGCATCCGAGCGTGAGGAACTCGTCGTCGGGCACCTCGACCAGGCGGACGTCGCGCTCGCGCAGCATCTCGAGCAGACCGCACGGTAGGAGCGGCATGTAGACCACGCTCAGGTCATCCGACACGGGCGAGATCACGCTCATCAAGTGGATGAGCTCGCCGGCCCCCTTCCAGTACGGCACGTCGAACACCTCTACCTCTACTTCAGGTTGAAGGATGGCGGCGAGCTGTTCTGCGCCGGCCCGGTTGGTGCGCAGGGTGCGGCCGACGCACAGCGTGCGCTCGTCCAGCCAGAACGTGTCGCCGCCCTCCGCCCGGGCGGCGCCTTCGATCCGACCCACGGTGGGGACGCCATGGCCGTTCAGCCAGCGCTCGATCACCGCCTCCTCGCCCACCCGGTTCGGCTTGCCGGGTGCCAGCGGCAGCACGCCGCGATCGGTGACCAGCACCGGGTCGAAGGTGTACGTGAGGTCGGGATCGTGCTCCTCGCCGAGCTCGAACACGCTCGCGCCCAGGTCGGCGAGGATAGTGGTCAGCGCGTCGTGCTCTCGCTGGGCCTGGGACAGGTCGACCGCGTGCAGGAAGCCGTGGGCGGGGTCGTCGAAGGCGGCTCCGAAGGCGGCCGCCGGGCGCTTGACCAGCACCTCGCGCAGCGGGGCGGTCATGCTCTGGGCGCCGAACGTCCGGGTGCTCATGGTCGGGAAGAGTAGACTCTTGCACGAGCCGATGAGCGAGGAACACGACTACCGGGTGCAGTACGGCGAGGCGATCGCGCGAGCGGTGGCCGGCGCCGTCGGCGTGTATCCAGATTTCGATCGCCACCGCCAGGAGACCGTGTGGCGGGTGCTCTCGGCCGACCGGCAGGCGCTTCTCACCTTCTGCCAGCGACAGAACATCTCGGTCGGACGGATGGAGACGATCAAGACGCTCAAGAGCCCCAAGCCGCTGTATCAGATGATGGCGGTCGGCAACGACGCGCAGACGGTGGCGAAGTGGCAGGGGGGCCGATAGCCCCGACCACGCTGATCGTCGTCGACTTCGATGGCACGATCACCGAGCGAGACACCTTGGTGGAGATTGTCCGCTCGCAGGCGCCAGAGGTGTTCGACCAGGTCGAGAGTGACCTCGACGCGGGCCGGATCACGCTGCGCGAATGCATCGAGCGGGAGTTCGACGCCGTCCGTGGCGAGCACGACCAGATCGTCGCCGACGCGGTCGAGCGGACGCGTGTGCGAGCCGGTTTCGCCGACCTGGTGGTCGCCGCGCAGGCCGCCGGCCATCGGCTGGTGGTGGTCTCGAGCGGATTCGAGTCGATCATCCGGCCGGTGCTGGAGCGGGCCGCAGTTCCGGACGTGGAGGTGCTTGCGCACGAGGTGTGCTTCTCGCCGCAAGGCTCGACGGTCGAGTTCCGCCACGGCGAGAAGTGCGAGGTGTGCGGCCAGGAGTGCAAGCGGTCGGTGGTCGACGCGCTGCGGGACGGCGGCGAGGTTGTCTACGTCGGCGACGGCTACTCCGATCGCTGCGCCGCGCTGGCCGCAGACCGCATCTTTGCCCGCCGCGAGCTGGCGCTGTACCTGGAGCGCGACGGCGTCACCTTCGAGCCGTTTGACGACTTCGTCCAGATCAGAGCGGCGCTGGCGCTGAGCTGACGCACGCCGAGGCGCGGAGCGGACGGGCGTCCACTCCGCGCCGGAGGCGGATTCCCTAGAGCTGCGAGTCGTCGACGCCGTCGCAGACGTCGTCGCCGTCGCCGCCGACCAGCGTGTCGCTGCCGTCGTCCCCCTGCAGATCGTCGTTGCCGGCGTCGCCGAACTCCTGGTCGTCGCCGCCGTTGCCCGCGATCTGGTCGTCACCCGAGCCACCGTGGATGACGTCGCTGTCGGCTCCGCCCGACAGCACGTCGTTGCCGTCGCCGCCGCTCAACCGGTCGTCGCCGGCGTTGCCCTGCTCGGTGTCGTTGCCGATCCCGCCCGACTCGACGTCGTTGCCCTCGCCGCCGACGAGCGTGTCGTCCCCGGCGTTCCCCTGCATGGTGTCGTTGCCGGCATCTCCAAACTCGTGGTCGGCGCCGTCGCCGCCCTGCAGGCTGTCGGATCCTTCGCCGCCCGAGAGCGTGTCGCTGCCGATGCCGCCGAACTCGGTGTCATTGCCGCGGCCGCCGAACAGGTGGTCGCTGCCGGCGCCGCCGCCGATCACGTCGGATCCGGTTCCGCCGCAGACGATGTCGTTGCCGCCCCCACCCGAGATATGGTCGTTGCCGCCCAGGCCGACGATCACGTCAGGGCCGGGCGTGCCGACGATCACATCGGAGCCGGCGGTGCCGACGATGGTGGCGACGTGGCCGTCGCAGATGGGGGTGGTGGCGGCCTGTGCGCCTGGCGCCCAGATCGCGCAGGCAGCGACCACTCCCGCGAACGGGGCGGCGTAACGTGCCAATCGGTACCTCATGTCGATCTCCTTCTGCCGATGGGGTTGTGGCTTCACACCCCGATCGACACGGCAGGCTGCACAACCCAGCGGTGGCCGGCGTATGTTCACCCGGTTGGGTGTCGCCGCCTCACTCGATCGGTTGATCCTTGCCGATTAGCGCAGGGAAGGATCGCCTCTCGTGTCGATGATGTGTGAAGAGATGTTGCGAACCGACTCCCACCACGGAAACGGCCGACGGCTTGCGAAGCTGTACCGGGACCATGCCTCGGCCGCGTTCGGCTACGCCCACCACCTCACAGGCAGCCGCGAGGACGCCGAGGATCTGGTGCAGATCGCCTTCCTCGAGGCACATCGTGCTCTCGAACGCGGGGAGCGGCTCGTGAATCCTCGCGCCTGGCTGGTGACCGCCGTCAAGCATCGCGCCTACAACCTGCACCGCGACCGTCGTGAGGCGCCGGACGCTGACGCGATCGATCGCCTGGCCGACCGGCCGGCGGACGACGCCGCCGACGCCGCGACCGAGCTCGAGCGGGTGCGGGCCGTGCTGTACGGCCTGCCGGAGGCACAGCACCACGCGTTCGTGATGCGCCACTGGAGCGGCATGTCCAACGGCGACATCGCGATCGTGCTGGACACGAGTGAATCTGCGGTGGAGTCGCTGCTGGTGCGTGCGCGGCAGGCGATCGTCTCGGACGAAACGCTCTCGGACGCCTGCCTGGACGTGCGCCGCCGGCTGTCGCAGGGAGATGAGGTAGAACGGTTCCGCGATCGCCACATCGCGGGCTGCCGCTCGTGCCGCACGGCCCAGCAGCGGCTGGCCAGGATCGCTGGCATCGCCGCGGCGGTCGCGTTGGTACCGCGGATCCACGTCGCGCAGGCGCTGGCAGCGTCGGTGCCGGGCTTCTCGGCGGCGGCCGCCGGCGGAAGCGCGGGTGCGGCCGCGGCCGGTGCAGGCGCCAAGCTGGGCGCAGCC
>JBBQUW010000051.1:0-9361 GCA_038212095.1 Gaiellales bacterium
TGGCTGGTGGACGAGGGCGGTGCCGCCATCGACCCCGAGACGACGCTGCTGCTGTTGATGCGCGAGCTGTCGGTGCAGGTCGCGACCGGCTCGCTGCTGGTGCCGATCACCGAGACCGGGGGAGTGGAGCAGGTCGTAAACGGCGCCGGGGGGCGGGTCGAGCGCACCAAGGCGTCACTGCACGCGCTGCTCTCGGCCGCCACCGAGGACGGGGTGCTATTTGCCGGCGCGTCCGGCGGCGGCTATGCCTTCCCCGACTTCCTGCCCGCCTACGACGCGCTGGTATCGACCGGCAAGCTGCTCGAGATCCTCGCCCGATCCGGCAAACCGCTGTCGAAGCTGACCGCGGGGCTGCCGCGCAGCACCCTGATCCACACCGAGGTTCCCTGTCCGTGGGCGATGAAGGGCACCGCCATGCGGCTGCTGATCGAGGCGGCAAAGGGGATGGAGACCGACCACACGGACGGCGTCAAGGTGTTCGAGCCGCGCGGGTGGGTGCAGATGATCCCTGACCCGGACGAGCCGGTGTTCCACATCTATGCCGAAGGCACGACACGGCAGGATTCGGCCCGGCTGGAGGCGAAGTACCGCGGCATGCTAGAGCAGATCGTCTCGGCCGAGCCCGCCGAAACCCTCAACTAGTACTTGAGGAACGCCTCAAGGACGGGTACACTGTTGGCAACCCCGCCGATTGGAAGTCCGCATGGATGTTCTGCCCGATTTCTCGACCCTCGAAGATGACGAGCTGCGTAAGCTGATCGACGAGCACGTGCGGGAGGAGGAGGAGATCTCCTACCGCCGCCGCCTGCTGCACGGCCGGATCGATATCCTCCGCGCCGAGCTGGTCGATCGCATCAAGCGCCGGCACGGCGGCGACGAGACGCTGGCTGTCGACATCGACCGGCTGACCGAGATCCTGGCCCACAAGGGGCCGCCGCCGGATCTCGTCGACGGAAACGCCTAGGTCCCGTGTACTGCCCGGAGTGCGGACACCACAACCGCGAATCGGCGCGGTTCTGCGGCCGGTGCGGCGCCAGCCTGCTGGAAGCGCCCGAGGGCGAGACCACGATTAGCTTCACGCCGGTCACCGATGCCGGCTCCGACAGCGGTGTGATGGAAGCGGTGGTGGAGGGGGCAACGCTCGTGATCCGGCTGGGCGGCGGTCGTGCCGGTGACCAGTTCCCCGTCAAGCCCGAGCGCACCACGATCGGCCGCGCACCTCAGTCAGACGTCTTCCTGGACGACGTCACCGTCTCGCGCGAGCACGCCATCCTGGAGCAACGCCCGGACGGGATCCACATCCTGGATCTGAGCAGCCTGAACGGCACGTATGTCAACCGCGAGCGGGTCGAGGACGCCCGCCTGTCCGACGGCGATGAGCTGCAGGTCGGCAAGTACCGGCTCACCTTCATCGCCCGCTGATGGCCGCCGAACCCAACACACCCCCTTCCAACCTGACCATCGGCGCGGTCTGCAGGATGCTGGGCGAGGAGTTCGACGACATCTCGATCTCCAAGATCCGGTTCCTCGAAGACCAGAAGCTGATCTCGCCTCGCCGTACCCAGGGCGGCTACCGGCTGTTCAGCACCGACGACGTCGAGCGGCTGCGCGCGATCCTGCGCATGCAACGGGACGAGTTCCTGCCGCTGGCGGTGATCCGCGACCTGCTGACGCAGGGCGCCTCGCGCCCCAGCGGGACGAGGCGCCGCCGTGCGCGTGCACTGGCGCAGGCCGATCGCCGGCTGACCCGGGAGGAGCTGGCGTCCGAGACGGATGCGGACCTGCGCTTCATCCAGGAGCTGGAGGAGTACCAGCTGCTGGAGGGGCGGCGCTCCGCGCTGGGAAAGCCTTACACGCGCACCGACGTCGAGATCGTCACGCTGTGCCAGCGCCTGGCCCGCTACGGCGTGGCAGCGCGTCACCTGAAGGCGTTTCGATCCGCGGTGGGCCGCGAGGCCGGTCTGCTGGAGCAGATCCTGGCGCCGTCGCTGCGCTCATCCAATCCCGACCGACGCGAGGCCGGCCTCGCGGAGCTCGAGGCGCTTGCCGAGCTGACCAGCGACCTGACTCACCTGCTGCTGGTGCGCGACCTGCGTCGCGACTCGGTCAGCTAGGCGCCTGCCGGCTCACTCGCTGTCGTAGGTGACCAGCGAGTGCACGGCGTAGGGGTAGAGCCTGTCGCGTCCGCCCAGGAAGGTCAGCTCGACCACGAACGCCAAGCCGACCACCTCGGCGCCGAGCTGCTCGATCAGGTTGATCTTGGCCTTCGCCGTGCCGCCGGTGGCCAGCAGGTCGTCATGCACCAGCACCCGAGCTCCCTTGGGGAGCGCGTCCACATGCATCTCGAGCGCGTCGAACCCGTACTCCAGCGCATACTTGGCTCCCACCGTCAGGTAGGGCAGCTTGCCGGGCTTGCGGGCGCACACGAAGCCGCAGCCCAACCGGTAGGCCAGCGCTGAGCCGAGGATGAAGCCGCGTGCCTCGGCGCCGACCACGTAGTCGATCGCAAGCGGCTCCGCCCACTCGGTCAGCTGTTCGACGGCCGAGTGCAACGCTTCGGCGTCCGCCAGCAGGGGCATGATGTCCTTGAACACGATTCCCGGCTTGGGAAAGTCGGGGATATCGCGGATCTTGGCCCTGAGGTCGTAGGTGTCCACGGCAGCGGCGATTGTAGCCGGGCCGGGCCGCGGGTGGCCCGGTGGCTAATCCGAGCGGCCCTCCCGGTCGATAACAGGAGCAACCATGTACGACGTGTTACGAGCAAGCTACCAGTTCCACTGCCCGCTGCATCCCCACGGCGAGCTGCATGCGGTCGCGCTGTCGCGCTTCCGCCGCATCGAGCGGCTGCCCGGTGCCGCCCATCCGGCGGTCTTCAGCGTCACGTATCGCTGCGACTGCGGTGGTGACCACGTCGGGTTGGTGGCCCACGACGACCTCGACTACGCGCCGATCGGAGCGGCGGAGATCGTCTTCCGCAACCTCCTGACCGGCCGCGACGAGCCCGTCGGCGGCGAACTGCTCGAGCTGGCTCGGGCACAGTTGCAGAAGGGTAACTGGCCGTGGCAGCTGTTCTGCGGCCGCGAGGCGAAGCTGAAGCCGGTGTTTCCGTCCAGCCTGACGATGGTCTGTCCGGCCGACTCAGAGATGGTGGGCGTGGCGATGCGGTGCCCAAGCTGTGGTGAGCTCTCGCTGAACGTCGTGTCAGAGAGCCATCTGGACGTGCCGTTCTACCATGATCGTGTAGTGCGCCTGATCGACCGGCCGTTCGGCGATCGACGCGACCTGACGCTGGACGCCTTCCACGAGCAGCTGTGGTCGGCGGGCTTCGACGCCGCCCGCGCAACGCTGTAGGTTCTCAGCGAGCCAGACGCAGCGGAGGCTCGATCATGACCGCCGCGGTGACCACCTGATCGCGGCCGAGCCGCTTCGCCTCGTACAGCGCCCGGTCGGCCAGATCGAACAGCTCCTGGGGGTCGCGCGCATCGACCGGGAACGTGGCGACGCCCGCGCTCGCGCTGATGCCCGGCGCGAAGTCCTTGCGGGAGGTGGGGGCAGGGGTGAGGTCGGCGATCGCCCGGCGGATGCGCTCGGCCACGATCACGCCGTCGTCCGTCCGCCCCGGCACCAGCAGGGCGAACTCCTCGCCGCCGAATCGCGCCGCGATATCGGCATCGCGTTTCTCGCGGCTGATCGCCTGTCCGACCGAGTTCAGCAGGCGGTTGCCGGCGCCATGGCCGTGGCGGTCGTTGTATGCCTTGAAACGGTCGAGGTCGAGGATCACCAGCGTCACGCAGCCACCGTAGCGCCGCACCCGGGCCAGCTCGTCGCGCAGCGCCTGGGAGAAGAAGTCGTAGTTGCGCAGTCCCGTGAGCCGGTCGGTGAATGACCGTGCCGCCAGCAGACGGCTGGCGCGCCGACGGTGCATGTGCAGCGCGCCGTTGAGCGACGCTGCGGCGGCCAGTGCGACCCGCACGCTCCAGGGCAGCGGCAGCAGCATGACGCCGGCGGTTGCGGCGAACGCGCCCACCGGCCCGACCGCGGCCGCCACCGTTACCGAGATGATGGCAAGGGTTGGCCGTATCGCACCGGGGACGAGCCAGGCAGCTGCGTAACCGCCCACGGACACGAGCACCGCGACGATGCGCATTCGTGCCCGCTCACCGCTGCCCGTCACGACTCCACAGTAGCCTCGGCGGCGGACGTCGTTTGCGCTCAGGGGAGATGGGCGAGACGCCGTCGGCGCCTCGCGCGGATGGTCAGCGCGACCAGAACTGGAGTCGCTTCTGCGTGGGGTCGAGCTCGTCGCGCTTGCGCGGCCGCGGCTCGTCGTCTCCGCCTTCGCCACCGGGCACCGTCTCGGACTGCATCCTGCGAGCCATCGTGTTCAGATCCGCCTCGCGGCGCTGCAGCGCGGCGGACAGCTCCGCGAGCTGCCGCTCCTGCTGCTCGAGCTCGATCTCACGGTCGCGAAGAGCCGCGTGCAGCTCCTCCACCGCCTTCGCGTTGCCCGAGTTTCGGTGGAGCAGGCTCTTCTTGCCGGCCGGCGCGGCCTCGGTCACCTCGCGCACCGCATCGGCTCGCGCCTTGCGACCGGCGTCCGCGCGGTCCTCGACCTCGGCCAACCGGCGCTGCAGCACGGCCCGCTCCTTGGCTACGGCCTCCTCGGCATCCCTCAGCGCCTCGCGCTGCGCGTCCAGTTCGGCCTCGACCCGATCGGCGCGGCTGGTGATACGGGCGATGTCCGACTCGCGCTCCTTGACCTGCACCTCGCGCAGCTCCAGCCCGTCATACCGCTCGTCCAGTCCCCGCTCGCGTTCATCGAGCGCATCCTGCCGGCGGTCGAGCCGCTGCTCGCGGCGTTCGATGTCGCTCTCGGCCAGGGCGATCCGGGCCTCCCGTTCACGCAGGTCGGCGGCCAGCCGCTCGACCTCGGCTGCAGCCTGCTTCTCGGCGTTGACGAGGGAGCGCTCAGCCGCCTTGCTCATCCGCTCCGCCTCGCGGAAGGTGGCGTCTGACACCTTCTTGGCCGCGCGGATCTCGTCCTCCAGCGCCGCGACCGCCTGCTCGCGCAGATCCAGCTCCGTGAGCTTCGCCTCGGCGGCCGCCAGCTGAAGCTCCTTCTCGGCCAGCCCGGCGATTCGCTGCTCGGCGGCGGCCGCCTTGCCCTCGGCGTCGTCGCACTGCGCCTGGATCCGCTCGTACTCAGCCCGTGCCGTCTCGACCGTGGCATCGACCTCCGCGATCCGCGCCTCGGCGCCCTCGAGTGCCATGCGCTGCTCGGCGAGACTCGCCTCGGCCGCTTCCACCTCTGCCGCGCGTGCCTCGATCGTCGCCAGCCGCCGCTCGACCTCGGCCAGTTCCTTGCCGCGAGCCTCGACCTGGGCCAGCAGCGTATCGGCATCGGCGCTACGACGCTCACTCTCTGCCTTGATGTCCGACAGGCGAGCCTCGGCGCCTTCGAGCGCGGCCTCGCGCGTCGCCAAAGCTCGCTCGGCCTCCTCGAGCGCGGTCTGGGCTGCGGCCATCACATCCGCCTGGCGCTGGAGATCGCTCTCGCGCTGCTTGCCCTCGGCGTGTTCCCGCTCGGCCGTCGCGAGCGCGTCGGCAGCCGCCTTCTCACGGTCGGCCAGGGCGGTCTCGCGCTCCGATATCGTCGATTCCAACCCGCGAATATCGGTCTCGCGGTGGTCAAGGTCGGCACGCGCCGAGTCGATGTGGAGCTCCTTCTGCTGCAACACCTGCTCGATCTTCTTGGCGCGATGATCGCGATCGAGAAGCTCGGCCTCGCGGGCCTCGATCGATCGTTCGGCCGCGGTGTCGGAGGTAGATGGGGAGGCCGCAGCGGTGGAGAGCTGCTGCTCGAGTTCGGCAACCGCCTGTTCGAGCTCGGCGACGCGGCGCCGTTCGGCTCCACTGCTGCCGCTGTCCACCGAGTTCAACAGCGCGGATTCGCGGGCTTCCAGCTCACGCTGCAGCTGATCCAGCGCCGACTCTCGTGCCCCGATCACCTGTTCGCGCTCATCCAGGTCGGGGGCGAGGTGAGGGCCGCCGCCGGCGATGCCCTCGCTGACGGTGAGCGCAGCTTCGCGCTTGGCCAGCTCGCGCTCACGGCGCGCCAGCCGGGCCTCTCGCTCTGCGAACACGACCTTGGCCTGCTCCTGGAGTGCCGCCTGCTCCCGCCGGATCCTGTCCTCGGCGTCCTGCAGCGACTTGACCCGCTGCTCCATCGCCTTGCGCAGGCCACCCGACCCGGCCTCGTCGCGCTGGGCCTCAGGCTCGACCTGGTTCTCGCCGATCTCCGCGTCGCTCATCGTATGATCCCCTACCCCTAGAAAGTCGGTGTGCCGGATTGAGCCGCCGGCTGGAGCAGGCCGGACGGCACGATGGGCCGCACACGTGTGATATCGGCCGGTTCGGCCACGGGCTTGAGTGGCGATCCGATTTCGCGAGACACCCGGTTTGGGGATCGGCAGCAGCTCCGCCACCAGGCATAGTGAGGCATACGACACGCGGAGCTGCGACGCCTTCGTGGGCGGGCGTCGCGCCCGCGCGGCGTGTCCACCGGCACTGTCTCGCCGGCGCATTCCGACTGGCGGGCGACCTGGCTCCAGCGCCCGCCGGATCCGTGCTCAGGGGCGGGGCTGCACGGCGGGGGCGCTTAACGAGCGACGCCCCCTTGTGGGGGGCGTCAAGCTGGCCAGACGATTCTCGCGGCCTGTCCCTCGGCAGAGGTTGACAGCTTCGGGCGGGGGAGGAGTAGGGACTCGATCAACGAACCTCTCCTCTGGGCAGAACCTGGTGCTCAAGCTTTTGCACCCGATGCCGATATGCCCGATGCCGAGGGCTAGAGAACGATATTCACCAGGACTTTGCGGTCATGAGAGCCACTCCTTTCGCGTCGCTGTACCCCTAATGGGGGAGATACTAACCACCCATCCAGGTGATGTCAAGTCTTGACCAATTCACAGGGCAACCGTTGAGAAGGTTTGGCGCTATTCGCGTCGTTGCTTGCCTTGCATCGACACTGGGAATCGCCGTGCTGGCTGCGGCGCTGGCGCTGGGTGGGATCGGCGATTGGAGGGTGGTCGCGATTCTGGCCGCGTACGCGTTCGTGGCAGAGGGACGCCCGATGCGCGTCTCGTCCGCAGTCGAGCTGGCCGTCTCGTTCATCCCGATCATCATGGCGGCGGTGCTGTTCGGCCCGGGTGCGGGCGCACTGGTCGGCGTGTGCGGCATGCTGGGCGATCGCGGCGGGCCGTGGGAGCGATGGGCGATCTACGCCAGCGACCGGGCCGTCTCGGGCGCCGTCGCCGGCCTGGCCGCCGAGCTGGTGACCAACGCCTGGAGCACGACGTCGCTGCCGTCCCTGCTGGCGGCTTCGGCCGCGGCTGCGACCGGCCTGGCGGTGGTCGACTTCACCGTCAACATGGTGACCGTTCGGGTGCGAAAGAACCTCAGGGCGATCGACGTGTGGCGGCTCCTGCGAGGGTCGATCGGGCTCACATTTGCCCTCTACACGCCGTTGACCGCCCTGTACTCGTTCGCCTACATCGGCGCGGGCACTCTGGTGACGGCGTTCATCGCCATTCCGCTGCTAGCGGCACACCTCAGCCACAGCATGTTCGCGCGGCAGGCGAACCTGATCGAGCAGCTGCGATCGACCAACGCCCGGCTCGAGGACGCCAACCGGCGGCTGCGGCGGGTCAACCTCAGCTTTGCACGGGCGATGGTCACCTCGCTCGATGCCAGGGATCACTGGACGGCCGGCCACTCGGTGGCCGTTGCCGTCTACTCGACCGACATCGCGCGCGAGATGGGGATGGAGGACGACGTGGTCGAGCTGGTGCACCTGACCGGCCTGGTGCACGACATCGGCAAGATCGGCGTGCCGGCCGAGGTGCTGCAGAAGACGTCCGCGCTGGACGATGGCGAGTGGGCGCAGATGCGCCGCCACTCAGAGATCGGCGCGAACATCCTGATCGAGGTGGAGGACTACCAGGAGGTGGCGCGGATCGTGCGCTCGCACCACGAGCGGTTCGACGGCGCCGGCTACCCGGACGGCCTCGCTCGCGACGAGATCCCGCTACTCGCGCGGGTGCTCGCGGTCGCCGACTCCTACAACGCGATGACATCAGATCGTCCCTACCGCCGCGCGATGGCTCCCGACGTGGCCATCCAGCAGCTGTTGAACGGCCGCGGCAGCCAGTTTCAGGGCGACCTGGTGGAGGCCTTCGTGCGCGTGCTCAAGCGCGAGTCGGACTCGTATCGCCGCGGCCTGCTGGCGGACTTCTCGCTCGAGGCGATGCAGCATCCCTCGCTGATGTCGCCGCCCAAGCTGCGCGCCGCCGTCGCCTGACCGCGCGACGCGCCGTCCGACGTGTGACGCTTGGAGGAAACCACTCAAGCCGGCCACGGCGGCTCCCGATACAGGGGGCAATGAGTGAGTCGAATCTGATCACCGTGCTGGCCGACGCCGCCGCCGCGCTGGCCGCGCCGGACGCCGATCTCGAGACGCTGCAGGCCACCTTGGCCGCCGCCCAGGTGCAGACGGGGGTCGCGATCGCGGTCGACGACGAGGGTGGGCTCACGTTCACGTGGCCAGAGCCCGGCGACGATCAGCCTCGCGCAGATTTTGAACGGGCGCTGGGCCACATGGTGACGCTCGCGCGCGGCTCGTTCGGTCGGGCCGGCGGCGGCATCCTCGACAACGATGGCTTCCTGCACGAGCTCGACCGCTGCGCCTCGGCCGCGCGCTGGCGTGACAAGCAGCTTGCGCTGTGCGTGTTTGAGGTCGAGGGCATGACGCTCGGACCTGGTACCGACGAGTCCGGGCTGGTGGCCAGCGTGGGATCGGCTGCTCGGGCGTCGGTGCGATCGGCCGACCTGGTCGGGCACCTGGGCGCGGGCCGGTTCGCGCTGCTGTTCCCGCGGGCGGGCACGTTCGAGGCGCGAGCGGCGTTTCGGCGCGTGCGCGACGCCCTGGTGGGCATCCAGCACGAGGGCGCCGACCTGGTCTGCGGTCAGGCGGGATACTCGGAGCTGAGCGAAGATGGCTCGGGCGACCTGCTGCGCGATGCGCTGTCGCGTCTGCAGGCGGCTCGCACCCGCCACGCGTATACGGGACCGTTCGGCCCCAGCAGCCCCACCCAGCCGCTCGCAGGCTAAGGAGCGGCAGGGGAGCACGTCGTCCCCATCGTCTTCTTCAACTTGTCATAACCAGCATTATCGTGCGTGAGCGGGGGAGCTGGTGATTCCCGCCGGCGACAGCGGTCAACCGGCGACACCGATCACCGAGCTGACGATCCAAGGTCTGCAGGTGCCGGAGTTTCGCGCCGCGTCCGATCGTCTGGCCGTGCTCAGC
>JBBQUW010000052.1:0-7900 GCA_038212095.1 Gaiellales bacterium
CGCCACGGAGAGCTTCCTCTCGGCCGCCTCGTTCCAGGAGACGACCAAGGTGCTCACCGACGCCGCCATCGAGGGCAAGTCAGACTCGCTGCTGGGCCTGAAGGAGAACGTGATCATTGGAAAGCTGATCCCCGCCTCCACCGGCCTGCGGCGCTACCGAAACGTCTCGATCACGGCCACGGACGAGCCGCCCGTACTCGAGCGTGCCGGCGTTGTCAGCGCGGTCTACGGCGATGTCGCCGTGGCCGACGGAGACGAGATCGACCTCACGCCCAAGCCGGGCGCCGAGGAGCCGTTCTTGCCGCCGGTCGACGAGGCATAGGACAGGGGGTCGCGGCCGGGCGCCCACGGGGCGTCCGGCCGCGATGCCATGCCCTCGGCCACGAACTGGCGAAGGGCGTGGCGAGAGCCGTGCAGGTCGGCGAGCCAACGCGAATCCAGCCAGGGCGGGGACGCGATCATGCCGACCTGGGCGCGGTGACTGGACCATTGCCAGTCCTCGGGATGCGAGACGAGACCGCCCCGGACAGGGTTCAGAGGCAGGTAGCGGCTGAGCTCGAGCAGGTGCGGGCCGTCCTCGACGGGAACCGACATGTAGCGGTGCCTGATTGCGTGGCCGCTGCGACGGTGCAGGACGTTGAACGTGCGTGAGTAGAGGCTATTGAGCCGCTGCATGCCGTGGGAAAGGTTCTGGATCGGGGTATGGATGAGGGCGTGCCAGTGGGTGTCCATCAGGCAGTACGAGAACACCTGCCAGCGATACCGTTGCGCGGTCGAGGCGAGCAGCGCGAGGCACGCCAGACGATCAGCGTCGGAGACGAACATCGCCTGACGGTTGTTGCCGTTCACGGCAACATGCTGAATCGCACCGGCATAGTCGCGTCGGGGTGGTCGAGGCATACCACAAGCCGACGATGCCCCGCCGCCCGCTCGCCACCTCAGGCTCAAACGATTTCGTCACAGCCTGGCAATACGCCCACGACAGGGCTTTGACTCCAATAATCCGCCCCGCGGGACGGATCCGCATGGTTGACGGGTCGCCCTATCACGAGATCGTCACAGCCGGGCAACGTCGCCACGACAGGGCTTTGACTCCAATAATTCGAGCCGTGCAGGAGGCGTGTTGAGCGTGATCCGGCAGGGCTCGGCCGGGCTTCTGCGGGTCACCGTGCGCCGCAACCGCCGGTCGATCGTGGCGACGGTATGCCGGCAACGGCCCGCGAGGCACTGCCCGGGATCATCACAGTGTCGCGGAGCGAGCCGGCTGCGGCAGCCGCTCGGCGGCTGGCGTCGCGCCCAACCGGAGGAAGATCTCACGCGCCTCCCTCACCGCCTCGTTCGCCGCCGCCGGGTCGCTGGTCGCAAGCAGGCGGGCCCGCTCGGTCAGCACCAGCGCCACGTCCCACGGACGCGCGACCTGCCGCAGCAGTGCCAGCGCCTGCCGCAGCAGTGCGTCAGGATCGCCGGTCTCGCCCAACGCCGCTCGCAGCCGCAGCGCGGCAGCCTCCAGCGTGGGCGGGCGCCGACCCGGCGGCATCGCCTCGATCCGCTCTAGGACGGCCATCGCCGTGTCACGGTCGCCGTTCAGGAGCGACGCCTGTCCCAGGCACACCAAACAGATCCGTACCGCCGGGTGGGACAGACCCATGTCGCGCTCGGCATCCATGCCGACCTGGGCGGCTGCCACCGCCTCCGCATACCGCCCCGCCTCCAGCATTGCGAGCCCCTGGGCGGCCGCCCAGCCCGTGCGCATCTGGGAATCCGGCGACTTCGCGGACAGGCCGGAGCGCCCGATCGCCTGCGCCGCGGCCTCGTGATCGCCGCGGTAGGCGTGGATCATTGCCAGCGGCCAGCACAGCAGGCCGAGCAGGAACGCGTCACGCGTCTCGCTCGTGATCTCGCCGACCAGCCGCTCGGCATCGTCCCAGTCACCGGTCTCGAACATCACCTGAGCGACGTGCATCTGGAAGGCGTTCTCCCAGCCCCGATCGCCGATCCTGCGCGCCAGCTCCAAGCCAGCCCGATCATACGAGTCGTCCGCGTGCTCCTCCGACTCCCTGAGAAACGCCAGGTTGAAGTAGGCACGCATTGCCGCCAAGGGGTGATCGTGTTCGAGCGCGATCCTCAGCGCGCCCAGCAGCAGCGAGCGCGCCTCCTCGGGGCGAGATAGCCGAGACAGGCTGTTCAGGCCCTTTGTGTTCAGAGCGTGCGACAGCACCTCGTATAGCCGCAGCGACTCGGCGATCTCGATCGAGCGTTCCAGCGGCTCGGACGCCTCGTCGGGGCGCCCGGCGAACACCAGCAGGCGACCGTACTGGGCTGCCAGTTCGGCCAGCACCTCGTCACCGGGCTGCGCTTTCAGTACCATATATGCGTCGTCCATCTCTGCCGCCGCCTGGTCGGTGCGGCCTTGGAGAAAGAGCGCGTTGCCGAGCTGGGCGCGAACCCGGGCGGCGGCGTGGACGTCACCGGCCCGCTCGTTGGAGTCGATCGAGTCGCGGTAGAGCAGCTCGGCGTGGGCCGTGTCACCGGTGGCCAGGGCGATGTCTCCCGCCTGCAGCAGCAGGTCGGCGCGGGCGTCGTCGTCCGCATTCAGCTCGATCGCCAGGAGCACCATCCTCAGAGCCTCGCCGGTCGCCGCCAGCGAGAGCGCCCGCCGCGACGCCCGCAGCAGCGTCGCCTGCGCGGTTGCACGCAGCGTTTCGGCATCCGGATCGTCAGGCGCCAGCCGGTAAGCGTCCAAAACGTGAGCTGCAATCACCTCGGCCAGCTCCTCGCCGCCGATCCCACGCAGGTACTCGGCGCTTGCCAGGTGGCGCGTCTTGCGGTCACGCCGGCTCATCGTCTCGTAGGCGATCGTCCGCAGCATGGCCTGGACGAAGCCGTACTGGCCCCGCTCGGGATCGCGTGGGTCGGACTGCATCGAGATCAGCTCGCGCCGAGCCAGCGTGGCCAGCAGAGGCTCCAACTCGCCGGGCGAGACACCGCTGACCGCGGCCAGCCCGTCGACCGTGAACGTCTTGCCCAGCACGGCCGCGTCACCGATCACGCGCCGCTCCGCCTCGGGCAGCGTATCCAACCGCGCCGCAACCAGTGCGTGGAGCGTCTCGGGGATGTCGAGCGCCGTCAGGTCTCCGGCCGCCTCTACCCGCCCGTCGGTGCGCACCAGTTGCCCGCGATCGAGCAGCATTCGCACCGTTTCGACCGCGTACAGCGGGATACCGTCCGCGCCGTCTGCGATCCGTCGCGTCAGCTCACCCGGCAGCCCCGGCACCATGCCAGCCACCGCCTCCGCCATCTCGTCACCCGTCAGCGGCTCGAGCCCGATCGACGTCACCCCCCGCGTCAGGGCCATCCAGCCGGGCCGGCGATCGGCCAGTTCCGGGCGAGCGAGCTTCACCACGAACAGGCGATGGTTGCGCGACCACTCGAGCAGGTACTCGATGAAGTCGAGTAATCCCTGGTCGGCCCACTGGATGTCCTCGAACACGAGTACCACCGGGCTGTGATCAGCCATCCGTTCGATCAACAGCCGCCAAGCCGGGAACAGTCGGCTTCGGTCGCCGCCACTCTGGGCCTCGAGACCGATCAGCTGCCGCAGCGGGTCGACCATCAGCGCTTGCTCGGTTGGATCGGAGACGAACTGCGCGATCACCGCATCCAGCTTGGGCAGCGCCGAGTGGGCTGGCTCGTCATCCGAGATCCGGGCACGCATGCGTACGATCTCGGCAAGAGCCCAGAAGGCGACGCCGTCGCCGTAGGAGAGGCAGCGGCCGCGATGCCACAGGTAGTCGTCGACCAGGCCGTCCACGTACTTCTCGAACTCGAGCGCCAGCCGCGACTTACCGATCCCGGCGATGCCCGACACCGACACGGCGTGCGCCCGGCCGCCATCGGCGGTCGCGTGCAGCAGATCTTTGAGCAGCCGCAAATCCCGATCGCGCCCCACGAACGGCGGCTCGAGGCCGGCAGCGCGCAGTGCGCCGCGCCGGGCGGCAACGACCCGTAAAGCCGTCCACAGCGTCACCGGTTCGGCCTTGCCTTTGAGCTCGAAGCTACCGGCCGGCTCGGTGGCGATCGCAGCCTCGGTTGCGCGCCGCGTCCCCTCGTCGATCAGGACGCTGCCCGGTTCCGCCGCAGACTGCATGCGAGCGGTGGTGTTGACCACGTCACCCGACACCAGGCCCTCGCCGACGGCGCCGATTGAGACGGCGGTTTCACCCGTCGAGACAGCGGCCCGAAGCGCGAGAGGATGGCCGCAACGCTCGCCCAACTCACGCACCGCCGAGACCAGTTCGATCGCCGTGCGCACGGCTCGCTCGGCGTCATCCTCCTGCGCTGTGGGCGCGCCCCATATGGCCACCACCGCGTCCCCGATGAACTTCTCCAGCACTCCGCCGTGCCGTTCCACGGCCGTGCGGGCGGTGGTGAAGTACGCGCTCTGCAGTTCGCGCACGTCCTCGGCGTCGAGCCGCTCGGAGAGCGTCGTGAAACCGACCAGGTCGGCGAACAGGATCGAGACCATCCGCCGCTCGGCTACGGAGCGCGCCGGCGCAGCAGCCGCGTCCTGTTCGAACGGCGTGCCGCAGACGCCGCAGAACCGATCACCGGGATCGTTGGGGGCGCTGCAGGAAGGGCATTCGACCGACAGCGGCCGACCGCAATCGCGGCAGAAGCGACGGTCGTCGCGGTTCTCGGCTCCACAGGCGGCACACTGCATCTCACCAACAGTACAACCTGCGCCGGGAGCGAAAACGTGTGTGGTAGAGTCCCCCGTCGCGGCCCGGTTAGGGCTGTCGTCTTATTGCCTCCGAACGGAAGAGTTCGTCCCCGTATGCCCACGATCAACCAGCTGGTCCGTAAGCCGCGCACGCAGGCCGTCACCAAGACCAAGACGCCTGCCCTGCGAGGCGCTCCGCAGAAGCGGGGCGTCTGCACGCGCGTGTACACCGTCACCCCCAAGAAGCCGAACTCGGCGCTGCGCAAGGTTGCGCGCGTGCGTCTGACCAACGGCATGGAGGTGACCGCGTACATCCCCGGCGTCGGCCACAACCTGCAGGAGCACTCGGTGGTACTGATCCGCGGCGGCCGCGTCAAGGACCTCCCCGGCGTGCGCTACAAGATTATTCGCGCCGCGCTCGACACCTCGGGCGTCAACGATCGCCGGCAGGGGCGTTCCAAGTATGGTTCCAAGAAGGGCGGTGGCTGATGCCTCGCCGCGCCGAGATCACGCCCCGCGCACTGCTGCGCGATCCCGTCTACGACTCGACGATGGTTACCCAGGTGATCAACCGTGTGATGCTGGACGGCAAGAAGTCGAGCGCCGAGCAGATCGTCTACCGCGCGCTGGAGTCGATCGGCCAGAAGACCGGCCAGGATCCGGTCGAGGTGTTGGAGCGGGCCGTGAAGTCGGTCACTCCGGTGCTCGAGGTTCGCTCGCGCCGCGTCGGCGGCGCCAACTACCAGGTTCCGATCGAGGTACCTCAGCGACGCGCCCGCACGCTGGCGGTGCGTTGGCTGATCACGTTCTCGCGGCAGCGTCGCGAGAAGGAGATGTACGAGAAGCTGGCCGCCGAGATCCTGGACGCCTCCAACCAGCAGGGCGGCGCCTACAAGAAGAAGGACGACATCTACCGGATGGCGCAGGCCAACAAGGCCTTCGCTCATTACCGGTGGTAGGGGCGACGCCGTGTCAGTGACGCAGACCCAAGACGCTTCGCGCGTGCCGCGCATGGACGAGCTCGACCGTGTCCGCAACATCGGCATCATGGCCCACATCGACGCCGGTAAGACGACGACGACCGAGCGCATCCTGTACTACACGGGCCGCAGCCACAAGATGGGCGAGGTGCACGAAGGCGCCGCGACCATGGACTGGATGGTGCAGGAGCAGGAGCGCGGCATCACGATCACATCGGCCGCCACCACCTGTTTCTGGGCCGATCATCGCATCAACATCATCGACACGCCCGGGCACGTGGACTTTACGGTCGAGGTCGAGCGATCGCTGCGTGTCCTGGACGGAGCGGTGGCGCTGTTCGACGCGGTCGCCGGCGTGCAGCCCCAGTCCGAGACGGTGTGGCGTCAGGCCGACAAGTACAAGGTGCCGCGGATCGCGTTCATCAACAAGATGGATCGCACCGGTGCCGACTTCTTCAACGCTGTCGAGACGATCAAGGATCGACTCGGTGCGAAGCCGTATGCGTTGCAGATCCCGATCGGCGCCGAGGACAAGTTCATGGGCCACGTCGACCTGGTGACGATGAAGGCCATCACCTACGTTGATCCGCTCGGTCAGCAGTGGGAGGAGGGCGACGTGCCGGCTGAACTCAAGGAGCAGGCTGAGCACTACCGCCACGAGTTGATCGAGGCGATCGCCGACCACGACGACGAGATCCTGCAGGCGTTCCTCGATGAGCAGCCAGTCGAGGAGGAGAAGCTGAAGTCCGCCATCAGGGCCGCAACGCTGGACAACTCGATCACGCCGGTGCTGCTCGGATCCGCCTTCAAGAACAAGGGTGTGCAGCCGCTGCTGGACGCCGTCATCGACTACCTGCCGAGCCCGGTCGACGTACCCGCGGTGAGCGGCACCGACCCCAAGACCGGCGAGCCGACCGAGCGCGAGCCGCGTCTGGATGCGCCCTTCTCGGCGCTCGCCTTCAAGGTCATGTCCGACCCGTTCGTCGGCAAGCTGACCTACTTCCGCGTCTACTCCGGCAAGCTCAACTCGGGCTCCTACATCTTCAACACCTCGACCGGACGCAAGGAGCGAGTCGGCCGGCTGCTGGAGATGCACGCCAATCATCGCGAGGACGTCGAGCAGATCGCGGTCGGCTCGATCGCCGCCGCCGTCGGCCTCAAGCAGACGACCACCGGCGACACGCTGTGTGATCCCGATGCGCCCGTGCTGCTGGAGTCGATCGACTTCCCGGATCCGGTCATCGACGTCGCCGTCGAGCCCAAGACCAAGGCCGACCAGGACAAGCTGCAGAACGCGCTGGTGCGCCTGGCCGAGGAGGACCCCACCTTCCGGGTGCGCACCAACGAGGAGACCGGCCAGACGATCATCGCCGGCATGGGCGAGCTGCACCTCGAGATCATCGTCGACCGCCTGATGCGCGAGTTCAAGGTCGACGCCAACGTCGGACGGCCGCAGGTTGCCTATCGCGAGACGGTGCGAAACGCCGTCCAGAACATCCGCGGCAAGTTCGTGCGTCAGTCGGGCGGTCGCGGCCAGTACGGCGACGCGGTGATCAACATGGAGCCCAACGAGCAGGGTGGCGGCTACGAGTTCGTCAACAAGGTCGTCGGCGGCGCGATCCCCAGGGAGTACATCTCGTCGATCGATGCCGGTATCCGCGAGGCGATGGAAGCAGGCGTACTGGCCGGCTTCCCGGTCGTGGACATCAGGGTGACCCTGGTCGACGGCTCGTACCACGACGTCGACTCGAACGAGATGGCGTTCAAGGTTGCCGGCTCGATGGCCTTCAAGGAGGCCTCCAAGCGCGCCAAGCCGGTGCTGCTGGAGCCCGTGATGGCGGTCGAGGTGGTCACGCCCGAGGACTACATGGGCGACGTGATCGGCAACATCAACTCGCGCCGCGGCCAGATCGAAGGCATGGAGCCGCGGGGGAACGCACAGGTGATCCGGGCGAAGGTACCGCTGGCTGAGATGTTCGGCTACGCCACCGACGTGCGCACCATGAGCCAGGGACGTGCCACCTACACGATGCAGTTCCTGCACTACGCAGAAGTACCAAATTCAATCGCAGAGAAGCTCACCGAGAGCCAGGGCTAGGCAAAGGAGACCGGAACACGATGGCCAAGCAGAAGTTCGAGCGCAACAAGCCTCACCTCAATATCGGCACCATCGGTCACATCGACCATGGCAAGACGACCC
>JBBQUW010000053.1:0-7861 GCA_038212095.1 Gaiellales bacterium
GACGTCAGCACCTCCTCGTCCACCTCGTGGCCGCGCCGTCGCAGCGCCTCGGCCAGGCGCTGCACGAACACGCCGTACTCGGGCCGCGCGGGACTGGGATACATGTTGGAGAGCAGCAGAATGCGCACGCCGCAAAGCCTACGCGCTGCAGCCCGCGGAGCTAGCTACCGAGTCCCCGCTCCGCGCGGCGACGACCGACCTCCGACAGCACCACCAGCAGCAGCGAAGCGGCGATGATCAATCCGCCGATGGCCACCGTCTGCGGCCGCAGGTAGGGCGTGCGGGCGTTGTTGTAGAGGTATGTCGGGAATGTGTTGTGGCCGGGTGGCACCAGGAAGTTGGCGATCGCCACCTCGTCGAACGAGATCGTGAACGCGATCACGAACGACGACGCCATTGCCGGCAGGATCAGCGGCACGGTGATGCGGGTGAACGCCGCCATCGCGCTCGCGCCCAGATCGCGGGCGGCCTCGCCGATCGAGGGGTCGAGGGTGTTCAGCCGCGGCAGGATCACGAGCACGCCGTAGGGCACCGAGACCAGCACGTGCATCACCAGCAGCGCCTGCAGGGACGTGTGCAGTCCCAGCGAGTGAAGGAGGATCAGCATGCCGACCCCGAGCACCACGTACGGCACAACCAACGGCAGCATGATCAGCGCGATCACGAATCCGCGCCCGAACAGGCGGCGAGCCGAGAGCGCGAGCGCTGCCATCACCCCCAGCAGCGTCGCAGCCAGGGCGTTGACGGCAGCCAGGAGGAGGCTGCGCTTGAGCGCGTCGGTCAGGTTCGGGTTGTTCAGGGCCTGGTCGTACCAGTGGGTGGTGAAGCCCTTCAACGGCAGCACCGGCGAGTTGTTGTTGTTGAACGAGAAGATCACCAGGACGGCCAGCGGCAGGTAGAGAAACAGCACCATCAACACGAAGTAGCTGCCAAGGACGCCTCGCGCCAATCGTCCAGCCGCGGCGTTCAATGCTTCTCTCCGCGCAGGTCGGCGGTCAGGTAGCGGCTGGATACCGCGATCATCACCAGCACCACCAACATCAGCCACATCGCCAGCACCGATCCGAAGTTCCAGCGGTTCTCACCCGTGAACGCGTTCTGGATGAAGTTGCCGAACATCAGGTCGTTCGGTCCGCCGACCAAGTACGGCGTGATGTACTCGCCGGTGGTCGGGATCAGCACGAACACGAAGGCCGCGATCACGCCTGGCAGGCTGAGCGGCAGCGTGACCCGCAGGAACGTGCTGAAGCGGCCGGCGCCCAGATCCTGGGCTGCCTCGAGCAGCCGGAAGTCGAGGTTGTCGAGCACCACGAAGATCGGCAGAGCGACGAACGGAATCCAGGAGTAGGCGAGCACCAGGCCGATCGCAAAACGGCTGTGGTAGAAGAACGTGATCGGATTGTTGGAGTTGACCAGCCCCATCCACTCGAGCGCCGAGTTGACGGTGCCGTGCCCCGGCAGCATCACCGTCCAGGCGTAGATACGCAGCAGGTAGCTGGTGAAGAAGGGTGCCAGCATCACCATCAGCAGCGTGTAGCGGCGACGGCGGGCGACGAAGGCGAGGAAGAACGCCAGCGGATAGGCCAGCACCACCGCCGACACCGAGACGATCAGGGTGATCTGGATCGAGAGCGTGAAGCGCTTGAAGTAGACCGACTCCGGGCCGGAGTGCAGGAACGGCAGGAAGCCCTTCCAATCGCTCCAGCTGTAGCTGATTGGTGGATAGACGACGTTCGTCTTGAGACCCACGCTGTACAGCGCGATCAGGATGATAGGAAAGACCAGCAGCGTCAACAGGTAGACGACGACCGGCACTCCCAGCCAGCCGCGGCCGGGAGGCCGGAAACGACGCCGACCCGCTCTGGGAGCGGGTCGGCGCTCAGAATCGATCGTGGTTGACATTGGCTGGGCCGGCCGGTGTGGCTTAGGCGGTCGCCTTCACCTCGTCCCATGCGGCCTGATACTTGGCCCGCTGCGGAATGAACTGCTCCAGGTGCACCGGCGGCGCGACCCGATTGGGATCGCCGAAGTCGAGCACCGCGACCGCCTCGGGCTGCGCGTACGCGCTGTTTCGCTTCCCAGGCTTCGCGATCGAGAGGTCGCTCGCCTTGACCGTGGTATTGGCGCTGGCGTACACGAACGCGTTGGCCAGGTCGACGCAGGCGTCGTGGCCGATGAACGAGTCAACGTACGCATGGTTGTGGTAGAAGTTCTTGCTGTCCTTGCCCATGATGTAGCCGCAGTACCACGCCAGCTGGCCCTGGGTCGGCTTCATCCACCCGACATCGAGACCGGCCACCAGCATGTCGTTGAAGTCGTTCGGCCAGGCGTACGTGATCCAGATGTCGCCGGACTTGAAGGCCGGCTGCATGTCGTCGTACTCCAGCTTCCAGTAGAACGCGTTCAGCGCCTTCTGCTCGATCAGCTTCTGCTTGGCGGCCTCGATCTCGGCGTCGGACATGTTGTAGATGTTGCTGACACCGTTCACCAGACCGGCGATCTCGATCGGCGTGCTGCCGCCGTCCCACATCGAGATGTGGCCCTTGTCCTAGGGATTCCAGAACAGCTCCCAGCCGGGTGCCTCCGCCGGGGCGACCTTGTCCTTGCGGTACATCACGCTCGAGTAGCCGCTGTCCCACGGGATCCACCACTGCTTGCCGTCGATCACGCCGGCCTTGGTGACGTTGGGGTCGAGCTGGCCCCAGTTGCTGAGTAGCGACGTGTCCCAGGGCTGGATCAGACCGGCCTGCTGCCAGTCGCGGACGTACGAGATACATGGGTGCATCATGTCGAACTGCGTGCCCGCGGCCACCTTGTTGACCGCCTCGTCGTCAGACGGGAAGGCCGTGTAGGTCAGCGACGACGGACCGTACTTGTCGACGTACGATTTGCCCGGCACCTTCATGTAGGTCTGGGCCTTGGTACCGGCTGCCTCGTAGCCCTGCCACTCATAGATGCTCAGGTTGCCGGGCTCCTGGCCGATCGGTGGTCGCTTGACGGTCGACACCGGGGACGATCCGCCGCCGCTGGAGCTGCCGCAGCCGCCCAGTAGTGCTGCGCCGCCAAGTGACGCCGCGCCGGCGAGAAATGTGCGCCGGTCTAGTCTGTTGGTCATCAATCCTCCGATTGAACGAGGGGGGTCAGGCTCGTCGAAGGCGAATGTAGCGATAATGACGGCCGGAGTCCAGATGTACCGCTCACATTCGCATTCGAAGCCGCCCCGCCACCTCGCCCTCCTGGTGCTGGTGGCGTGGGTCGCCGGGTGCGGCAGCAGCTCCTCCACCATCTCGGCCCCTCCATCGCCCCTGCCCCTGCTGCCGGCTGCCGCACTGCCGCAGCTGACGCCGGTCGACAGCCCGCTAACCGCGACCGAGCTGACCCACGACGCGCCGATCGCCGGCTTCGCCGACCACCTCGCCGCCTGGGGCTACCAGCGAGGCAGCCAGCGGGTGTTCCGCGGAAACAGCGGCGACTTCACCAACGTCGTCTCCCGCACGCTCGAGTTCGGATCGGCGGACGGGGCGGCGGCCTACGTGCGGTTGGTCGACACGCGGGTGGCCGACTTCTTCGGCAGCGGATCCAAGGTGGCCGCGCTCAGCTCAGCCGGGCGCAGCGGCTATCTGATCAGGGCGGCACCGTGCGGCTGCCATCTGGAGACGCCGGTCATGCTGGCCGTGCTCAGCGCCGGGAGCCGCGTCACATGGCTGTACGGCACCGGCCGCGGCGCGCGGCCGGCGGGCCTACGAGCGTTGCTCGCCCAGGCGCCCTAAGAACCCGCTGCAAGCAGTTCTGAGCGCATCGTCAGGTAGGCCAGCAGGCAGAGGCCGGCGAGCAGCCCGTAGGCCGTGCGGTCACCAGCCGCCCCGGCCACGGCACCGCCCACCACCGGCCCGACCACCGCACCGATCCCCCACACCAGGTTGACGAGGCCGAGCGCCAGGCCGTGACCAAGACCAGCCCTGTCAGCACCGTCGGTGCCCATCGGATAGCCAACTCCGTACAACACTGACAGCACCGGCGCGATCAGCACCAGCATCACGGCGAAGGCTGCCGAGCGCATCGGCAACAGCAGTACGAGCGTCGCCGCCATCAGCACGATGCAGTCCCCGCGGGCGACCGGCAGCCGGCCGATGCGATCGCCGAGCCGCCCCGTGGTGGCTATCGCAATCGCGCCCAGTACGGCGCCCACCGCGTACAGCCAGCCCAGCGTCGACTGCGACACGCCGGCCGCGCCGAGGTGCAGCGGCAAGAGCACCTGCAGCGTGCCTCCGACCAGAGCCACCAGCGCGATCACGATCAGGCTGACGGCGATCAACGGCTCGGAAGCGGCCGCCTGAAGCGCTGGGCGCAGGCTGCGCTCGCGCCGCCCCTCGACCCGTGCATCGGCTTCACATAGGCCCCACAGCGCCAGCAACAGCGAGGCCGCTGCGGCGGCCAGGAAGGTCGTGCGTATCCCCAACGCTCCCGCCACCGCCCCTCCCAGCAGCGGCCCCGCCACCATGCCACCGGTGGCGGACGCGTTCGCGAAGCCGATCTCGGCGCCGCGGCGGTGCTCGAGCGACGATCCCGCCAGCCAGCCCAGGGCCGCGCTCCAGGCGACGCTCGAGGCCAGACCCTGCGCGAGCCTGGCGGCGATCAGGACGCCGAAGGAGTCGCCCAGCGCGAATGCCGCTGTTGCGGCGGCCATCAACAGCGAACCGGCGATCGTCACGGTGCGCATGCCGATCCGGTCCGCCAGGTGACCAACCGGAACCGCCGCCACCACCACCGCCGCGCTGTAGGAGCCCAGCAGCAGCCCCGACTGCAGCTTCGAGAGGTCGAGCCGGTCGGCAAGCTGGGGCAGAAGCGGCACGATGGCCGAGAACAGCGCCAGATCGAGCATCACCAGCAGCGAGACGTAGATCGTCATACGCCTCACCGAGACTCCACCGGCGGTCGGTCACAGGCGCATGCCGCGGTTGCCTTCATGCAGCCGACCGTACCTCAATTCCCGCATGAGTAAGCCGATCACGCGTGGGTGGAAGCTCCCCCCGGATCCGCAGGCAGCCGGCTGGCCGCGCAAGACGCGGCCACCCACGCGCTGGGTCAGGCGCGGTCGCTGCGCGAGGCCGCTCCCTGCGCGCTGGAGGCGCTGGGCCGGTTCATGGGCTGGGAACTGGGGGCGATGTGGGTGGTCGACGCCGAGCGAGAGCAGCTGCGCTGCCTCGACATCTGGCACGCGCACGGGGTCGCGGCGGCCGCTTTCAGCGAGTTGTCGCACCAGGCGACGTTCCGACTCGGCCAGGGCATCCCCGGCCGCGCCTGGGCCGAGTGCCGGGCGATCTGGGTCAAGGATGTGGCGCAGATGGCCCGCTCTGAGCGCGTCCGCAACACCGCCTCGCTGGGGCTGCGCTCGGCGTTCGCCTTCCCGATCGAGCTGGCCGGAGAGGTGGTGGGCGCGATCGAGTTCTTCTCGTCGGACATTCGCCGGCCCGACGGCGAGCGACTGGCACTGATCGCCTCGATCGGCACCCAGATCGGCCAGTACATCGAGCGCGACCGCGCCCAGCGCTGGGCGCTTCAGAGCGCCGCTCTGACGCGATCGGTGCTCGACGGCGCACTGGACTGCGTGGTCACGATCGACGGCAGCAGCAACGTGGTGGAGTGGAACCCGGCCGCCGCGCGCACCTTCGGTCACGCCCGCGACGCGATGCTCGGTCGGCCGCTTGCCGACGTGCTGGGGCCGACTGTTCCAGCAGCGACCGGCATGCGCGTGCCGTTGACGGCGCGGCGCGCTGACGGCGGCGAGTTCCCCGCGGAAGTGGCGGTGACGCGCGTCGAGAGCGAGGGGCTGGAGCTGTTCACCGTCTGGCTGCGCGACCTCAGCGAGCAGGCCGAGGCGGAGCGGGCGATGCGGCTTCACGACAGCGCGCTCGCGGCCGCCCACAGCGGGATAGTGATCGCCAGCGCCCAGCTGCCCGGGCACCCGATCGTGTACGTCAACCCGGCCTTCGAGCGGATCACAGGCTGGAAGGCGGACGAGGTGCTGGGTCGCAACGCCCGGCTGCTCCAGTCCGACGACACCGACGTCAACGCGCTGACGGCGATCCGCGGGGCGCTGGAGGGCGGGCGTTCTGTCGAGGTGACGCTGCTCAACCGCCGCCGCGATGGATCGCCGTTCTGGAACGAGCTCTCGATCTCGCCGGTCTGCGACGAGCAGGGAACGCTCACGCACTTCGTCGGCGTACAGACCGACATCAGCGCCCGACGGCACGCCGAAGCCCGGATCGAGCACCTCATCTACCACGACAACGTCACCGGCCTGCCCAATCGGGCGATGTTCACGGATCACCTCGACCTGGCGCTGGCGCGCGCGAAACGCGAGGGCAACGCGGTGGCCGTGCTCAACATCAACCTCGGCCGGTTCCGGCTGGTGAACGACTCCTTTGGCCACGACACCGGCGACGCGCTGCTGATCCAGACCGCCGAGCGGCTGCGCCGGGTGACCCGGGCGGCCGACGTGGTGGCCCGTACCGGCGGTGACGAGTTCCTGGTGCTGATCGCCGACCTCGAACCGAGCGCGCGTGGAGAGGATGGCGACAACCTGGCGGACGCGCTGCAGATCGCCCAGGCGATCGCCGGTCAGATCCACCACGCCCTGCGTTCGCCGTTCGACCTCGACGGCAGCGAGCTGTTCGTGGGCGCGACGATCGGCATCGGCATTCACCCGCTGGACTCTGTCGACCGCGAGGGCCTGCTACGCCATGCCACCGCCTCGGTCAAGTCGGCCCGCGAACGGCGCAGCGCCGTCGATCGCGCACCGACCCTTTCGGGCGGCGATGCACGCCACCAGCTCTCGCTGGCCACGCGACTGCGGCACGCGCTCGACCGTGATGAGTTCGTGCTGCACTATCAGCCGGTGCTCGACCTCTCGGCCGCCGCAATGGTCGGTGTCGAGGCGCTGATCCGCTGGAACGACGCCGAGCGGGGGCTGGTTGGCCCGGTGGAGTTCATACCGTTCGCCGAACGGCTGGGACTGATCGGACCGATCTCAGACTGGGTGATGGATACCGCGTTTGGCCAGTGCCGCCTCTGGCACGACCAGGGAATCGACGTCGGCATCGCCGTCAACATGCCGCCGGTGCTGTGGCAGCCGACGCTGGTGCGGAAGCTGGTGGCGGCGATCGAGCGTTCCGGGATCGCGCCCTCACGGGTCACGATCGAGGTCACTGAGACGGCCGCGATGACCGATCCCGACCGCACCCAGCGCGTGCTGGCCGAGCTGCACTCACGCGGCGTCCAGCTCGCCATCGACGACTTTGGCACCGGCTACTCGTCGCTGTCGCGCCTCAAGCAGATGCCGGTCGAGACGCTCAAGATCGATCGATCGTTCGTACGCGACCTGCCGCACGACGCCGAGGCTGCCTCGATCGTCACGGCGATCGTGCAGCTGGCCAAGAACCTCGGCATCAAGCCGCTGGCCGAGGGCATCGAGACGCTCGCCCAGCGCCGCTTCCTGGTCGAACAGGGCTGTGACCTGGGGCAGGGCTTCCACTTCTCGCGGCCGGTGCCGGCGGCCGAGATCCCGGCCGCCTACCAACGGTTCCCACGCCGGCGCGCGGCCTGACCGCGGCTACCAGATGCTGCCCAGAGCGACCGTCACGGCCTCGCCGTTGACGCCGCTGGCAGCGTCGCTACACAGCCACACCAACGTCTCGGCCACCTCCTGAGGCGTGACGACGCGCCCCGCAGGATAGACCGCGGCGCGCTCGGCCCACACCTCGTCCACGGTGATCTGCCGCCGGCTCGCCTCCGCGGCCGCCGACCGCTCGGCCCTCTCCGTCCGCACCCAGCCCGGCAGCACCGCGTTCGACGTGACGCC
>JBBQUW010000054.1:0-7645 GCA_038212095.1 Gaiellales bacterium
CGAGGCGTTCAGTGTCCAAGGGGTGTGTGGCGAATCGCCGTATGCGTCGGCCTTGTCGCTGTCTCCTCCTCTGGATGCCTAGGATCAACTTTCCAGGGTGATTGCAGCGGTGGTGAGTTGCACGGAAAGCGGTGCGTTCCGTACACCCGTGCCGAGAAGGCGGTGATGGCACTAGAGGCAATGCCGGTGTCTCACGAAACGGTGCCCCGCTCACGGATGTCGTCTGCTCAATCTCCGCCGGTGTTGCGTCTTGTCAGGGGACGAACCAGTCTGTGATCGACTGCGCCTTCGGTTCAAGATCGTTAGCGACGGCAACTACACAGGCGGCCTCAAGCCGATTTGTCCCACCCCCGAGCACCCGAATCGTGCACCAAATGTCTTCTGCACAGGTGTGACGGGACACGGAGTGATGGCAAGCTGGTGCGAGTTCGTCTCACCGTTGGAAAGCACGGCCAGCTCAGTCCGGAATGCGTGGCGCCGCCGCAAGGAATCCAGCCGCGAACATCTTCTGCGCGCTGTAGGCATCCCGCCACTATTTCGCGCCCAAGAGGTTGCGGGTACGTGGGTGTCCTCGGGTGGCCTGCTCTTTGACGGGGGTCGATGATGGTGTGTATATCGTCTGCGAACCCCGTCCGATCGCCGGGCGAACGGCCTGATAGATTCGTACGGTGGACGCCGATCCTGCCGAGGGAGTGTGAGCAGCCTGGTTGCGGCGCTGACGGTTGGTGTCCCACTGCTGGCATGCGTCGCGTTATGGGCATACGCCCGGGCCGGGTCGGACGACGCAGGCTTCGCGGCCGCCACCGAGGGCCGGTCGCTGACGGTACGACTGGCGGCGCGATGGCCCCTCCTGGCGGCGGTGGACGTGGTGGCGGCCGCCGGGCTGGTGCTGCTGGACGCCGGTGCGGCGGGGCGGATGGTGCGGCTGGGCGCGCCGTTCGTGCTGTTCTTCGCGCTGTGGGCGGTCGTGGTACGGCGGGCCGCTGCGGCCGCCGCCGCTCCTCCCGATCCGATGGCCGCTTCCACAACGCGGTCGCGCGACGACTCGCGGCGGGCTGCGCTACTGCCGATCGTTGGCGTGATCGCGGCGGTCCTGGTGCTGCGGGCATTGCTCTCACGCTAACGGCGTTTCGTTGCGCCGACCGCGGGTGCTGTACGGTCTGCCAATGCGCAAGATCCGGTCGGCCGATCCCGCGACCGAGGTGGCATGGACACCGGCGGCGCCATACGATCTGCGCGGCTCGCTGGGGTGGTCAGACCCCACCCGGAAGGTGGCAGGCGGCGTGCTCGAACTCGCCTTTCCGACCGCGGCCGGGCCGGCCACCGCGCGAGTGTGGCAGCGCCCCGGCGGCGGAGTGTGCGCGCGGCTGATGGCCCGGACGATGCCGCCGCCCACGACCGCCTGGCGGAGATGCTCACGGTCGCGCTGGACACGAGGCCGTTCCTGACGCTCGCGGCCGGCGATCCGCTGCTGGCGCCACTGGCGACGAAGCTGCGCGGGCGGCGGCCACTGCTGCTCAGCACCCCGCTGCACGCACTGGTACGGGGCGTTTGCGGGCAGCTGATCCGTGGCTCGGAGGCGGCCGCGATCGAGCGGCGGATTCTGCGCGAACTGGGCACGCCGCACGGCGTGTTCACGCTGGCGCCGGACGCTGCAACGCTGGCGGCTGCATTGCCCGCGCTGCTCGAACGGGCCGGACTGTCGCCGCGGCGGGCGGTGGTGCTGGTGCGGGCGGCCCGGCGGCTGCGGCTGGATGCGCTGGCGACCGAACCGGTCGAGCGGGCGCGGACCAGGATCCTGCGTGAACCTGGCCTTGGGCGGTGGACAGCCGGCGTGCTGATGCTGTACGGCTTCGGCCGCCATGAGCTGGGGCTTTCGGGCGACCTCGGCCTGGTGCGGCTGGCCCGCGCGCTGGAAGTGGACGAGCAGCGGATGCTCGATCGCTATGGCGAGTGGCAGGGCATGGCCTCGACGTGGCTGTTGCGACACCCGCTGGCGGGGCGGCACCCGCTCGTCGCGCCCGCGATGCCCGCGCCGGCCTGACCGCCGATGCCGAGCGACGAGCACTGCATCGCGGCCGGCGGTTGGCCCTCTCGATGGTGGCGCCCCTCGGTTGCGGACGTGCCGTCCCGCCGGCAGGGTGAGGCCGCCCCGGGCGTCGCATCGGCACCGATACACTCCATCGCATGGTGAAGTGGTTGCCCAACGCGCTGACCGCCGGCCGACTGGTGGCCGTGCTGCCGTTCACGGTGCTGCTGGCACGGGCGCACGATGCGGTCAGCACGGCAGCCGCGACCCTATTTGCGATCGCTTCGGCAACCGACTTTCTGGACGGCTACCTGGCGCGCCACGCGCATGCCCAGACGCGGTTCGGCCGCATCATGGATCCGCTGGCCGACCGGCTGCTGATCAACCTGGCGCTGATCCTGCTGGTGTACCACCAGCGCATGGAGTGGTGGCTGGCGGCGCCCGTGCTGCTGCGCGATGCGCTGCTGGCGGCGGTGTTCAGGGCGCGGCACGAGTCGACCAAGGTGCACGTCAACATGGTCGGCAAGTCGGCCACGGCGGCGATCATGCTGTCGGTGATGCTGCTGATGCTGGTCGATCACGACTGGCCGAAGCTGATCTACGCGCTGGGCGTGATGCTCTCAGTGGTGGCGGGCGTCCGTTACCTGCGCGATCCTCAGGGAGGTCTCGAATCAAAGCCGTCGTGATGGCCGGCGGCGAGGGCACGCGCCTGCGTCCGCTCACCTCCAACCAGCCCAAGCCGATGGTGCCGATCGTCGGCAAGCCGTGCATGGAGCACATTATCGAGCTGCTCCGCCGCCACGGCATGGACGAGATCGTTGTCACCGTGGCCTACCTGCCACAGGTGATCCGCGGCTACTTCGGCGATGGAGAGTCGCTGGGCGTGACGCTGCACTACTCCGTCGAGGAGACGCCGCTGGGTACGGCCGGCAGCGTCAAGCACGCCGAGGCTCTGCTGGACGAGACGTTCCTGGTGATCTCGGGCGACGCGCTGTGCGACTTCGACCTGACCGAGATCGTGGCCCAGCATCGCGCACGCGGCGCCGTGGCCACGCTGGCGCTGAAGTCGGTCGAGAACCCGCTGGAGTTCGGCGTCGTGATCATCGACGAGGATGGCCGCGTCGAGCGGTTCCTGGAGAAGCCGTCGTGGGGCCAGGTGTTCTCCGACACGATCAACACCGGCGTGTACGTCCTGGAGCCAGAGGTGCTGAAGAGCATCCCGGCCGGCGAGCCGTACGACTTCTCCAAGCAGCTGTTCCCGGCGCTGCTGTCGCGCGGCAAGCCGATGTACGGCCACGTGGTGAAGGACAGCTACTGGCAGGACATCGGCAACCTCGACCAGTACCGTCAGGCCAACTTCGATGCGCTGGACGGCCACGTCGAGCTAGAGCTGCCGGGCATTCGGCTGCGTGAGAACGTGTACCTGGGCGATGGCGTGCAACTGCCCGAGCTGGGCCAGATCGAGGGGCCGGCGTTCGTCGGCAACTATGCCAAGATCGATGCCGGCGCGCGCATCGGCGCGTACTCGGTGCTGGGCCAAAACGCTGTCGTCAAGGAGGGCGTCCAGATCTCGCGCAGCATCGTCGACACGGGCAGCTACCTCGGCCAGAGCGCGCGCATCGACGGCGCCATCCTGGGCAAGCGGGTCGACATCCGCGCGCATGCCGTGATCAACGAGGGCGTCGCGATCGGCGACGAGTGCTCGGTCGGAGCGCAGGCGGTGGTGGCACCGGGAGTGAAGGTGTATCCGTTCAAGACGATCGAGCCCGGCGCCTCGATCCACTCGAACCTGATCTGGGAGTCACGCGGCATCACCACCCTGTTTGGCCGTGACGACGTCAGCGGACTGGTCAACGTCGATGTCACGCCCGACGTGGCGGCGCGGCTGGCGATGGCGTACGGCACCACGCTGGCGCGGGGCGCGCGCGTGGTGTGCAGCCGCGATGCGCACCCGGCCTCGCGCATGATCAAGCGGGCGATGATGTCCGGCCTGGCCGCCACCGGCGTCAACCTGTCCGACCTGCGGGTGGCGATGCCGTCGATCAACCGTCACCAGCTGAAGATCGACGAGCGGGCAGGCGGCCTGCACATCAACATCTCGGCCGACGATCCGGAGCTGATCCGGATCCGCTTCTTCGAGGCGCCCGGCATCCTCGTCTCGGACGCCACCCTCAAATCGATCGAGCGCGCCTACTCGCGTCAGGAGTTCCGGCGCGTCTCGGCCTCCGAGATCGGACGGCTCTCGTACCCCTCGCGCGCCACGGAGACGTACGCGCAGGATCTGCTGCAGACGTTGGACGTCGCCACGATCCGCAACCGCCGGCTGCGGCTGGTGCTGAACTATGCCTACTCGCCGGCTTCGCTGGTCGTGCCGTCGATGATCGGCGAGCTCGGGGTGGAACTGATCGGTATCAACGCGTTCGTCGACTCGCCCGCCGCGGCTCCACACACGCTCGCGGAGGACATGGCCGAGATGTCGAGGCTGGTGCTGGCGGTGGGCGCAGATCTGGGCGTGGTGATGGACGTGGCGGCTGAGCGGATCTGGCTGGTGGACGAGCGTGGGACGGCGATCGACGCCGAGACGACGCTGCTCTTGATGCTGCGCGAGCTGTCGGCGCAGGTGAAGGCCGGGTCGCTGCTGGTGCCGATCACCGAGACGGCCTGCGTCGAGCAGGTGGTGAACGGTGCCGGCGATCGCGTCGAGCGCACCAAGGCGTCGCTGCACGCGCTGCTGTCGGCGGCCACCAAGCGCGGGGTGCTGTTCGCCGGCGCGTCGGGGGGTGGATACGCCTTTCCCGACTTCCTGCCGGCCTACGACGCCCTCACATCCACCGGCAAGGTGCTCGAGATCCTGGCCCGCTCCGGCAAGACGCTGTCGAAGCTGGCCGTCGGTCTGCCCCGCAGCACGCTGCTGCACACCCGCGCTCCCTGCCCCTGGGAGATGAAAGGCACCGCGATGCGCCTTCTGATCGAAGGCGCCAAGGGTATGGATACCGACCACACCGACGGCATCAAGGTGTTCGAGCCACGCGGATGGGTGCAGCTGATCCCCGACCCGGACGAGCCGGTGTTCCACATCTACGCAGAGGGCGCCAGCCGGCAGGATTCGGCCCGCCTGGAGGCGAAGTACCGCAGCATGCTCGAGCAGATCGTCTCGACTGCACCCGCCGAAACCCTCAACTAGAACTTGAGGAACATCTCAAGGACGGGTACACTGTTGGCAACCCCGCCGATTGGAAGACCGCATGGACGTTCTGCCCGATTTCTCGACCCTCGACGACGATGAGCTGCGACGGCTGATCGATGAGCACGTGCATGAGGAGGAGGAGATCTCCTACCGCCGCCGCCTGCTGCACGGACGCATCGACATCCTCCGCGCCGAGCTGGTCGATCGCATCAAGCGCCGCCACGGCGGTGATGAGACGCTGGCCGTCGACATCGACCGGCTGACCGAGATCCTGGCCCACAAGGGCCCGCCTCCGGATCTCGAAGACGGGACCCGATAACAGGGTGTACTGCCCCGAGTGCGGACATCACAACCGCGAATCGGCACGGTTCTGTGGCCGCTGCGGTGCCAGCCTGCTCGAGGCGACGGAGGGCGAGACGACCGTCACGTTCACAACGCCGACGGAGGCCGGGTCGGACAGCGGTGTGATGGAGGCGGTGGTCGAGGGCGCCACGCTGGTGATCCGGCTGGGCGGCGGCCGTGCCGGCGACCAGTTCCCGGTCCGTGCCGACCGCACTTCGATCGGCCGTGCGCCGCAGTCGGACGTGTTTCTCGACGACGTGACCGTTTCGCGGGAGCACGCGGTGCTGGAACAGCGCCCGGATGGCATCCACATTCTTGATCTCAGCAGCCTCAACGGCACCTACGTGAACCGCGAGCGGGTCGAGGACGCCCTGCTCGCCGACGGCGACGAGCTGCAGGTTGGCAAGTATCGCCTCGCCTTCATTGCAAACTGATGGCCGCAGAGCCCAACACCCCGCCCTCAAACCTCACCATCGGTGCCGTCTGCCGCATGCTGGGGGAGGAGTTCGACGACATCTCGATCTCCAAGATCCGCTTTCTCGAGGATCAAAAGCTGATCTCGCCGCGCCGTACTCAGGGCGGCTACCGGCTGTTCAGCACCGATGACGTCGAGCGGCTGCGGGCGATCCTGCGCATGCAGAGGGACGAATTCCTGCCGCTGGCCGTGATTCGCGACCTGCTCACCCAGGGCGCCTCGCGACCCAGTGGCACGCGCCGTCGTCGGGCGCGGGCCCTGGCCCAGGCCGACCGTCGCCTGACGCGGGAGGAGCTCGCCGCCGAGACTGACGCCGACCTGCGCTTCATACAGGAACTCGAGGAGTACCAGCTGCTCGAGGGCCGGCGAACGGCGTTGGGAAAGCCGTACACGCGCACCGACGTCGAGATCGTGGGGCTGTGCCAGCGGCTGGCGCGCTACGGCGTCAACGCGCGGCACCTGAAGGCGTTCCGGTCGGCGGTCGGCCGCGAGGCGGGTCTGCTGGAGCAGATCCTGGCACCATCGCTGCGGTCATCCAACCCCGACCGGCGCGAAGCGGGGCTCGAGGAGCTGGAGGCGCTGGCCGAGCTGACCAGCGACCTGACGCACCTGCTGCTGGTGCGCGACCTGCGGCGCGACTCGATCTAGTGGCTCTGCTTACTCGCTGTCGTAGGTGACCAGCGAGTGGACCGGGTAGGGGTAGAGCCGGTCGCGGCCGCCGAGGAACAGCAGCTCGACCACGAACGCCAGCCCCACCACCTCGGCGCCCAGCTGCTCGATCAGGTCGATCTTGGCCTTGGCCGTCCCGCCGGTTGCGAGCAGATCGTCGTGCACCAGCACGCGAGCCCCCTTGGGAACCGCATCGACGTGCATCTCGAGCGCATCGAAGCCGTACTCCAGCGCATACTTCGCGCCCACCGTCAGGTACGGCAGCTTGCCGGGTTTGCGCGCGGCGACGAAGCCACATCCCAACCGGTAGGCAAGCGCCGAGCCGAGGATGAAGCCACGCGCCTCAGCCCCGACGACGTAGTCGATTTTGCGCGGCTCGGCCCACTCGGCGAGCAGCTCGACGGCCGTCCGCAGAGCCGCGGCGTCCGCCAGCAGCGGCATGATGTCCTTGAACACGATCCCCGGCTTGGGAAAATCGGGTATATCGCGGATCGCGCCGCGCAGGTCGGAGGCATCCATGAAGCGGCGATTGTAGCCGGGTGGGCTCGACGACCGATCGGTGTGCGCACTGGACACGCTGAATATGGAATCAGCCATCTAATCCGGATCGGTTTCTCGGCCGATAACAGGAGAGACCATGTATGACGTGATACGAGCCAGCTACCAGTTCCACTGCCCGCTGCATCCCCACGGCGAGCTGCACGCCGTCGCCCTGTCGCGGTTTCGCAGCATCGAGCGGCTGCCCGGCGCGGCCCACCCCGCTGTGTTCCGCGTCACCTACCGTTGCGACTGCGGTGACGACCACGTCGGCCTGGTCTCGCACGACGACCTCGACTACGCGCCGATCGGCGCAGCGCAGGTCACTTTCCGCAACCTGCTGACCGGGCGCACCGAGCCCGTCGGCGGAGAGCTGCTCGACCTGGCCCGCAGCCAGGTGCAGCGG
>JBBQUW010000055.1:0-7465 GCA_038212095.1 Gaiellales bacterium
CCGACTGACGCCATCGTCTCGAAGTCGAGCTCGGCCAGCAGCCGCCGCACCCCCCGCACTGCGCGCGATCCGTCGCCCGAGCCGTCATCTGGCTCGCCCAGCGCGTCCGCCACACGCTCGAACTGACCGGGGGCGTGGTGGCGGTCGCGATCCATCGTCTCGGCCAGCACCAGGCCGATCGTCAGCCCGTGGGGGAGGCCCAGCAGGCCGCCGATCGCCTGGGCGATCGAGTGTTCAGAGCCGCAGTCGGAGATGTTCATCGCCAGGCCGCCGAGCAGGCTGGCGCACATCATCTCGCTGCGCGCGCCGGTGTCGGCACCGTTTCGCACCGCGCGCACGAGCGCGCCGCCGGCCAGCCGCGTTCCCTCCAGCCCGATCGCGTCGCCGACCGGCGTTCGGGCGGTCACCACCAGCGCGGCGATCGATTGCGCAAGCGCGTCGATGCCGGTGTAGGCGGTCAGCTTTGGCGGTAGGCCGTGCGTCAGCGTCGCATCCACCAGCGCGTGCTGTGCGCGCAGCAGCGGGCTGGCGATGCCGGCCTTGACGTGCGTCGCCTGGTCTGTGATGACCGCCCCGCCGGACACCTCCGAGCCGGTGCCGGCCGTGGTCGGCACGCACACCAGCGGGATCGTCGGCGGCTCGTACGCCACCCTGCCGCCGGCGAACCGCATGTACGGGCCGCCCTGGCCCGCCACTAGGCGGGCAGCCTTGGCGGTATCCATCGACGAGCCGCCACCGAGCGCCACCACGGCGTCACAGTGCGACTCGAGCAGTGCGGCGGCGGCCTGCTCCACCAGCTCGGCGGTCGGCTCACCAGCGTCCTTCTCAAACCGCACAGCCCCCGTTAGCGGCGCGATCGCGCCCGCCACGCCCGGGACGAAGCCGTCCAGGCCCCGGTCCATGATCAGGAACGGCCTGCGCGCCCCCTCGTCGGCCAGCACCGCCGCCAGCTCACCGGCGACGCCGTCACCGAATCGAATTTTGACCGGTAGGTGGTTTCGGAACGGGTCGATAATGGCGTCCTCTCGGTTCGGTACGTCGGCTGCCTGGCGAAGCCGTCGAGTAGCCTACCGTCCGTCCGTCCTGCAAGGAGAGTGCCGAGATGCCGGAGTCCCGATTTGCAGCCGCCCTCAACAGCCAGATCGGCTACGAGTTCGGCGCCGCCCAGCAGTACATCGCAGTCGCCGTCTACTACGAGTCCGAGACGCTGCCTCGTCTGGCTGCCCACTTCTACCAGCAGGCGCTGGAGGAGCGAAACCACGCCATGATGATGGTGCAGTACCTGCTTGACGCGGGGCTCGACGTGACCGTGCCTGGAGTCGAGGCGCCAACGACATCGTTCGCGGACGTGGTCGAGCCGGTGGCGCTGGCGCTGGCGCATGAGCGGCGGGTGACGGAGCAGATCGGTGGCCTCGCCACGCTGGCCCGCGAGCTCGGCGACTACGCCGGTGAGCAGTTCATGCAGTGGTTCATCAAGGAGCAGGTGGAGGAGGTCTCGAGCATGTCGGGCCTGCTGACGGTGGTCGAGCGGGCGCGCGCGAATCCGCTGATGGCCGAGGAGTACCTTGCTCGCGAGTCCGCGGTGGAGGCCGATGATCCGACCGCGCCCCACGCGGCCGGCGGCGCGCTCTAGCGCCGGCCTTCTGGTGCTTGCGCTGCTGGTGGCGGGCTGCATGGGCTCGGGCGGCGGGGGATCCAGCGCCGGGCGGCAGACGCTGACGCGATCCCAGTACGTCAACGCCGCCGGCATCATCTGCCGGAGGTACCAGCAGCGCATCAACGGCCTGAAGCCCACGACCGACCTCGCGCGGCTCGCGGCTCAGGGTGCTCGCGCCGTCGCCCTGGAGCGGGCCGAGCTGCGCGAGCTGCGGCGGCTGGCGCCGCCGTCAGAGGACGCGCCCGCGATCGATCGTATGCTGGCAGCAGCCGATGCGGGCGTGGCGGCCGCGGAGGCGCTGGTCTCGGCTGCTCGCTCGGGCAACACCGCCGCGGTGGCGTCGGCGGCGGTGACGCTGCAGAGCCGGCTGGCCGAGGCGAACCGGCTCGCCAAGCCGCTCGGCCTCGACGTCTGCGCCGCCTGACCCGGCCTGCGGCCGAGCAACGATTCCGTCACGGCCTCGCAACACCCCCACGATAGGGCTTTGACTCCAATAATTGGTCGCCGATCGGGTTCGGCCCAACCATGCCGGTGATCGGTCACGATCCAGTCACGATCGTGCAACCCCACCACAGCAGGGCTTTGACTCCAATAATTGGGGGCCGGGCGCTGTGTCCCGGCCCCCGTGTCTCGGCTACGGGATCAGCGAGAACCCAAAGGCGTACTGAGCATTCGGCCGCGCGTGCAGCAGCATCTGGCCGCGTGCGTTGCGGTATCCGCCGGTGCCGCCGGTGACGGTGACGATGCTGTCGCGGCTGTCGTAGAACGGTCCCTCGACCGTCACGTGCCCGCCGGGCAGGAAGTTCGTCCACATGCACTCCCAGCTGCCCGCCGCCGGATCGATCCGGATGCACGAGCCCTGGTCGCTGCCGATCACCTTGGTGTTGGTCGCGTTGTAGAGCTTGTTGTGGAACGTCAGCAGGTCGCCCGTGGTGTCGCCCTTGGCGCCCGTGTTGATCACCGTGTCGCTCGTCGGGTGCTCGATCACGTTGAGCGTCGTCGGCTGCGTGATCCGAGGCGTGGCCGACCCCGCGGCGACCGCGACGGCGGCGACGATCAGCGCCGCCAGTGCCGCTGCCGACAGCATGATCACGAATTTGTGTCGCATGGTTCCCCTCCTGGTTGGTCGGGCCGACCCGGCCCGCGACCGCCGAGCCTACTCCTGCATGGCATCTAGAGTCCATCGGATGTCCCTGTCCCCGATCGAGCCGCTGCCGTTGGACGATCGTGGCTCGTTCGCCTGGCTGTCCGGCGATGGCGACCCGATGTCGCGATGCTCGTGCGCCCTGGCCGTGGACGGCGGCTGCCTGGTCGTCGATCCGGTTGATCTACCCGGGCTGGACGAGGCGCTGGCTCCGCTGGGTCCGCTGCTGGGCGTGGTCACGCTGCTCGACCGCCATCAGCGGGATGCTGCCGTAGTCGCGGCCAGGCACAGCGTTGCACGGCTGCTGCCGGTGGCACTGGGCGGCGCCGGTGTAAATGTCGACGGTGTCCAGGAACGGGCGGTGATCGATCGCTCGGGATGGCACGAGGCGTTGCTGTGGCTGCCCGACCGCCGGCTGCTGGTGTGCGTGGAGACCCTGGCCACCGCCGGCTTCTTCCTCGCCCGTGCACGCGACCGGCTGGGCATGCACCCGTTCGCGCGCCCGTTTCCACCCCGCAAGGCGTTCGCGGGTCTCGATCCGGCCGTGATCGTTGTCGGCCACGGCCCGCCCCTGCGCGACGGGGCCGCAGATGTGTTGGGGCGAACGTTGCGAAGCGCCCGCCGGCTGTTGCCGCGCCACTGGGCGCGGCTGCCGCTGGTTGCGCTCAGAGCGTCGCGATCCGCTCGGCGTGCTCGCGGCTGAGCGGCTGCAGCGGCGCCCGCATATCGATCTCGATCGGCACGCCGTGGTTCCTCAGCACCTGCTTGACGGCCGCGACGAACGTGGTCGTCCCGAGCGCTGCGCGCAGCTCCGCCACTCGTTCGGCGTTGTGGTCGGTCGGCTCGCGCAGCAGCCGCGCCACGTCCGCCGGGAAGGCGCTGGCCAGCCCTGACACCGAGCCGTACGCTCCCGCCGCCAGCGCCTGGGGGATCAGTGGCTCGTTGCCGACGTAGACCTTCAGGCCGAGCTCGAGGTATGGCGCGACGACTTCGAACGGCTGCTCTGACACCTTGAGGCCGGCCAGGTTCGGCGTCCGCCGCCGCACCTGGTCGATCACTTCGAGGGTGAGCGGGTAGCCGCTGCGCCCGGTGAACGCGTACATGTAGAACGGCAGCGGCGCGCAGGCCGCGGCGGCAGCAACGAAGTGCTCGACCTGCTCCTGCTCGCTGAGCGGGTAGTACGGAGGCGGGATCACCGCCACCCCGTCGGCGCCGATGGCGGCGGCGTGTCCGCACAAGAGGGCGGTGTCGGCGGTGGTCTGCGCGCCGCAGTGGACGATTAGGGCGCCGTCGCATGCCGCTCGGAATGCCGCCGCCGCCCGTTGCCGCTCGTCGATCGTCAGCATCACGCCCTCGCCGGTGGTGCCGCAGCAGAAGATGCCGTCCGCGCCGCCGGCGCGCAGATGGGCGACGAGCCCTGCGATGGCAGCCTCATCCAGGCTGGCACCGCCATCGCGGAGCGGGGTGATCGACGCGGCGAGCAGTGGCGGTGCCATCGATGTGCGAGCATAGCGTCCGGTGCAACGGCTCAACGACCCACCCGCCACCGCCGAGCTGGTCGTGATCGGAAGCGGCATCGTCGGCGCGGCCACCGCGTTCTATGCCGCTCGCGCCGGGTTCTCGGTGGTGGTGGTCGAGCGCCGCGCCGCGCTCTGCTCGCTGACTACCGCCGTGGCAGCCGGGGGCTACCGGCTGCAGCTCGAGCACCGCGAGGAGCTCGACCTGGTGCGCCGCTCCCTGGCCCTGTTCGAGCACTTCGAGCAGGAAACGGGCCAGTCGCTGCACGACCCCGGCCTGCGCCGCCAGGGCTACCTGTGGCTGGCTCGGCGAGAGCAGACCGCCGCCCGCCAGCGCGAGCTGGTCGCGCGGCAGCGCTCGTGGGGCGTGGACGGGGTCGAGCTGCTGGGTGGCGACGAGGCCCGCGCGCGCTTCCCGTGGCTCTCGCCGGACGTGATCCAGGCGCGCTACCGCGAGGCCGATGGCCTGATCGATCCCAAGCGGATCGCGATGGGCCTGCTGGAGGGCTCGGGCGCCGCCGTCGTCTCGTCTTGCGGGGTGATCGGGTTCGAGCTGGTGGGCGAACGGCTGACGGCGGTCGTGACCGAGCGTGGCCGCATCTCCACAGACCGCGTCGTGCTGGCATGCGGGCCGCTGACCGAGCTGCTCTGCCGACCGCTCGGTATCGAGCTGCCGGTCGCGGCGGTGCGGCGGCAGCGGGTCGTGATGTGGGACGTGCCCGAGGTGCCCCGCGATGCGCCGATGACGATCGACGAGGAGTCGACGGCGCACTGGCGGCCGGTCGCCTCCGGCGCCTACCTGCTCTACCCCGACGCCGCCGAGCAGGCGTCTGCGCCGATCGAGGACGTTCCCGCCGACCCCTCGTTTGCCGTCTCACTGCTCGATCCCTCCAGCCCGGTGGCGGTGGCGCACACGGCAGGATTCTGGGGCGACGTCTGGCGACGAGGCGGCTCGGCCTGGGCGGTGCAGGCGGGCCAGTACACGATGACGCCGGATCAGCGGCCGTTGATCGGGCCGACCGCGATCGAGGGGGTGTTCGTCAACACTGGCTACAGCGGCCACGGCGTGATGGCCGGGCCCGCCGGTGGCGAGATCTTGGCTGGCCTGCTGGCCGGCCAAGGCGACGCCGGTCCGTTTCCGCTCGACCGCGAGTTCACCGCCGCCAGCCAGGCCTTCTGACCCTGTCCAGTGGCTACGATCTGACGACACCCGTTCACGGAGGCGTAGCAATGGCGACGACACCGGCACCGACGACCGTCGAGACGATCCAGCAGGCCAAGGTCGACCTAGCCGCAGCACTGCGGGCGGCGGCGCTGTTCGGCTTTAACGAGGGCGTCGACAACCACTTCAGTCTGGCCGTCCCCGGCCGCGACGACCTGTTCCTGCTGAACGCGTTCGGGCCGCATTGGTCGGAGATCTCCGCCTCCGACCTGATCACCGTTGACCTTGAAGGCAACGTGGTCGATGGCGAAGGCGCGTGGGAGCAGACGGCGTTCATGATCCACCGCGGCGTCCACCGGGCGCGGGCCTCCGCGCGCTGCGTGCTACACACCCACATGCCGTACGCCACCGCCGTGTCGATGACCCGTGGCGGCTTCGAGTCGACGGTCAGCCAGAACTCGATGTACTTCCACGGGCATGTCGCCTCGCTCCCCTACGGCGGCCTGGCCGATGCCGCCGACGAGGGGCTGAGGATCGGCGGCGCGATCGGCGCCGACGTCAACGTCGTGATCCTGCAGAACCACGGCGTGCTGGTGATCGGCGCCAACGTGGCAGAGGCGTGGCACCGGCTCTACTTCCTGGAGCGCGCCTGTCAGGTGCAGGTGCTGGCCCAGTCCACCGGCCAGCCGCTGATCCACGTCTCCGACCAGCTCGCGGCCCACACCGCCGGCCAGTTCGCGCGCGACACTGCCAACCCGCCGGCGTTGTTCGCCGCGGTGCGCCGCCAGCTCGACCGCGAGAGCCCGGGCTATTAGGTATGAGGGGATCCGCGCCCGCGACCGGTCGCCTGCGCGACGGCCCGATCGAGACCGAGCGGCTGGTGGTGCGCCGGTTCGCCGCTGAGGACTTCGACGCGCTGTTCTCGATCCAGTCGCGTCCCGACGTCGCCCGCTGGCTGTACTGGGAGGCGCGCGACCCGGAACAGGTGCGGCGGTCGTTGGACAATAAGCTTCGCGAGACGGCGCTCGCGGTCGACCATGACTGCGCCAGCCTTGCCGTGATCCGCCGCGACAGCGGCGAGCTGATCGGCGACTGCAACCTCTGCCTGGTCAACCGCGAGCACCGCCAGGGCGAGATCGGCTTCATCTTCCATCCCGATCACCACGGCCACGGCTACGCCACGGAGGCGGCCGCGGTGCTGCTCGAGCTCTGCTTCGACGACCTCGATCTGCACCGCGTCGTCGGTCGGCTCGAGGCCCGCAACGCCGCCTCGGCCGGCGTGCTGGAGCGGATCGGCATGCGCCGCGAGGCGCACCTGGTCGAGAACGAGTTCGTCAAGGGTGAGTGGCAGAGCGAGCTCGTCTACGCGATCCTGCAGCGTGAGTGGCGGGATGGCACCGCAGCGACGACGGCGTCAACGAGGAGGTCACATGCATCCTGATCCCGACCGGCTGACGCTGGTCTCCCTGTTCGCCGGGCTGTCGGCCGGCGATCGCGCCCGCGTCGCCTCGTGGCTCGAGGTGGATGAGTTCTCGGCCGGCCGGCGGCTGACCGAGGAGGGCGCGCACGACTACGCCTTCTTCGTGCTCGAGCGGGGGCGGGCGCGGGTCGAGCGTGACGGCCAGACGGTCGGCTCGCTGGGACCCGGCGACGTGTTCGGCGAGATGGCGTTCTTCGGTGACGGCCGGCGCACGGCCGACGTGGTGGCCGAGACGGACGGCTCGGTGCTGGTCATGTTCGGCACGCGCTTCCGTGAGATGCAGGCCACGATGCCCGAGGTTTCCGAGTCGTTGCGGGCGCTGGTCGCGGCCCGCGCGTGACGCCGACCGGGCTCGAGCAACAGCAACGGGAGCGACGGGACTCGAACCCGCGACCTCCGGCGTGACAGGCCGCGCCGGGCTCCACGCGACGGGCTCGGAGCGGACGCTTAGCCCCCATTCTCCAAGGATCTCGGTTGAACCTCTGCCTGATCTCCCGGCGCCCTC
>JBBQUW010000056.1:0-5084 GCA_038212095.1 Gaiellales bacterium
CGCGAACAAGTACTCCGTGCACGCCTCATCGTCAGGAAAGCGGTGCTGGAAGTCCATGATCGTCCGGGGGAAGTCAGGACGCGGCATTCCTCCACGCTACCTGAACTAACCGGATAAGCATGTAGGGGAATATCAGCGCACAGCCCAGGTCGACCCGTTGACCGACGCAGGGCCGGCAGCCGAGAGCGGTCGCACTGGGAGGTCTGCGCATCGACCAGCCTGGCAGCCGTCGCCACACGGCACGGCGAACGGGTCGACGCATACTCCCGACGTCGGAATCACAAACGGGGACTGCCCCGCGTCAAGAGACTCGTTTGCTTGTGTGAGGCGCAGGACACGTTGCTCTGTTCGCGGATGCCGACTCACCACTCGGGAACGGACGCTGCGAGTCGCGCCCTTGCGGTCCATTGCGGTGAGCGCGTAAGCGAGTTCATCGCCGTAGCCGGCCCGCGCTGCGAACTGATCAGCGGCGTACTCGCTCGCGCGACTGGCTACAGCGTTGATTGTCGGCGCTGCCAGCGTCGAGGCCGCGAGCCCGGCGAGCACGCTGACGCTTGCCCACTGGTGCTGCTGCACGCCGCTGGCGATCGTCACGCTAAATGTTGCAACGACGACTACGGCCAGCAGGACTCGCGGTTGACGCGCCGCAATCGGCATGACGAGTCTGGCGCCGAGCCGATAGGTCGTGCGCCAGGGCATAGCGAGCCAGGCCAGCATCGGCGCCAGCCGGACGTGTCCCATGGCGAGATGTCCGACTTCGTGGCTGATGATGCAGGCGAGCGACGCGTCGGTGATCGCGCCTCGTCGGTGGTCCTCGACGATGCCGGTGGTGAGCGCGAGGCTGTGTCGGCCGGTGGCGTAGGCGTTACGGTGCCGCTCGGTAATCACGTAGAGATCGACCGATCCGGGTGCCATCCCACATCGTTGCTGCACGTCGCGCAGGACGGGCTTGATCCGGTCGGCGTCATCTTTCGACGGTCGCCGGAAGCGGCACAGCAGCCGAGCTGCCACTGCTTCACCGGGACGGGTGAGGGTGAGCACGCCGATGCTCAGCCAGGCCAGCACCGCTACGGGTCCCCAGGGCGCGATCCCGCCGGACAAGAACACGAGTAGCAGCAGGCTGCCGGTCATGGCCGGCGCGGCGGCCAGAACCCGCCACCCGGCGCGGCTGGCGGCACGCTTCGGTGTGTTCATCACCTGTCCTTCCTCGTAGAGGCCCCTCGCCGAGCGTCGCATGCGGTTCTGACACGAACGGTGGCGTCCGAGACGCCGCTCAGCCTGGTGGTGGACCTGTGCCGGGCAGTCCGAGCCGGATCGGCCCGGGCGCGGAGCGTCGCATTGTGGCGAGTTTCTGTTCGGCTCCGTCCAGGCTCACCTGCAGACCTTCGATCTCGCCGTGCCAGCCCCGCTCGTGGGCTTCGGTCAGGCGGTCGCGCAGGTTGGCGGTGATCTCGACGAGCCGGCCTTGTTGAGCGGGGTCTGGACGCAGCATCGGGCAGCGCACGCACGCGTGTTCGTGCTGGCAGCGTGTGCCGTAGGCGCGGCCGCAGGTGCCGAGTTCGACCTTGCGCAGGGCGAAGTGTCCTATGAAGTCGTCCCACTCGGCGTCGGTGGGTTCGCGGTACTCCGCACTGGGGCGCAGCGATCGGCGGCGGGCGATGAATCCTCGGTGGTGCTCGATGACCTCGTGGTCATAGATGGCGACGTAGACCTGGGTGGTGGCGATGCTTTCGTGGCCGAGGATCTTGGCCAGGATGTGCACCGGCAGCCCGGCTGCGGCGGCGTCGGTGGCGAAGATGCGGCGGAAGTCGTGTGGGGTGAACCGCAGCGGGCTGCCGTCGGCGGCAGGGATCGGGTCGAGGCTGACGACGCGGTCCAGCAGCTGTTTGATGAACATCGCGCTGATGGGCTGCTGCCGCGCACCCGCCGGTCGTTGGTAGAGGAACGGCAGGGCGGGGCTGTGCAGGCGTTCGGCGCCGTCGTAGCGCGAGACAAGCGGGATGTGGTCGTTGCCGCCGCGGACGCGGGCGATGATCGCGGCCAGCGCCTCGGACAGTTCGGGGCTGACCACGAGCAGCCGCTCGCGGTCGGTCTTGGACGGTGCGACCTGCAGCAGCGGAATGACTTCGTCGGTGCGGGGCAGGGTGTAGGCGACGAAGCTGCGGTGCGTAAGTTCGAGCATCTCCCGGACGCGCATCGCCGTGTGGCGCAGCACCTCGATGCTGGCCCAGGCCCAGAACGCGTAGTCCTCCAGCAGCGTGATGTTGACCCGCGAAACCTGCGAGTCCAGCGGCTGGCCGAAGATGACGCCGGGTCGGCCGTCCCGGGAAGGCGGCAGTCGCCGCATCCTCACGCCGGCGGACTCGAACAACTCTCCTGGCTCGGCGCGGGTTGCCGCGTCAAGCAACGCGTTCGTGTCCCGCCGTTGGGCCTCGGCGCGGGCGACGAGTTGGGGCAGCACCGGTGACAGTTCGCGGGTGCGTTGGTGGCGGCGGGCGACGGCGCGCTGGCGTTGTTTGCCCATCCCGGCCAGGTCGCGGGAGGTGACCGGACTCGGCGCTACCCAGACTGCCCAACGCGCCGGGTCTTCCAGCGCCCAGTGAGTGAGGTCGGCGTAGAAGGCGCGCACCGCCATCAGGTTCGCTGCGAAATCCTCCCGGGGCCTGCCCGCACCTGCGCCGTGGTGTACGACGCTCAAGCGTTGCTTCCACCGGCGTGCGACCTCGACCGGGAGGTTCAGCGAGTCGATTCCGGGCTCGTGGATCTCCAGGTCTCGCCAGAACAGGCGGATCAGTTTGCTGACCAGCGCGACGATCGAGCTGTAGTCCAGACCGGGTGCGCGTTCGCTGAGGTAGTCGACGAACAGATCACGGACCGGCCCACACGCGATGTGCTGGGCGTCGACGAGTTCGGCGATGCTCAGCTGCCCGCGGCGGGTGGCGGCCAGCATGCTCGGTGGGCTGGTTTCGGGCAGGATCCCTGCCTGTCGCAGCAGCGGATACCAGTGGGTGTGGTTCTTGCGCTGGTACTGCTGCTGCGCTCGGGAGGCCTCGACACAGTCATCGACGGTGATGTCGGCCAACCGCCCGCCGGTGTGGATCAAGATGCGGGACAGCTGCACGTAGGCGCTGCGCTGGTCGGTTGGAGTGAACCGTGGCGTCATGCGGCCGCACTCGGCGTCCAAAGCGGCGAACCCGGCCGGGTCGCGGATCTCGAGGAAGCGTTCGTAGAGGGTGCCGGCGATCGTGGCGAATAGCCACGCGTAGCTGGGTCGGATCGCGTCCAGCAGGATCAGGCGGGAAGAGGCGCCGGTCATCTGGGTCACCCGGTAAGCCCGGTTCACGCCGCGGAAGTTCACCAGGCCCGGCCAGTCGCGACCGGCCGCGTCCGCGCCGCTGGCCAGCCACCGCTGCTGCCAGCTGTCGCCGTCGAAACCCTCCAGCCAGTCCAACAACAGTCTGAGCGCGAGTCGTCGGCGCGCCCGCTCCTTTGGGTCACGGTGCCCGTCCAGATCGTCCATCGCCTCAAGCAGCTGCTCGCGGCTGCGCAGACTGTCTGGCCATCGCTCGGCCCGGGCGATCACCGGTGTCGCCAGCTCCGGCACGCGCGAGCGACCAGGGGTGCCCGACAACCTCGACGGGCGGTGCCCGCGCGGCAACGCCCACAGGCCGGTCGCCATTGGCGCGGCGCGAGGCGGCTGTGTGCTCACCCGACACCGCCCCTGCCGTCGCTGTCGTGGGCATCGCCGAGCAGGGCGGCCAGCACATCCGCGCGGTAGGCGCCGTGCACGGCTGGCGAGTTCGTCCTCGAGTTGTCGCGGCGTTCCTGGTGATGCTGCAGGACCCGGGCGACTACCTCCTCTTCCCGTGGTCGCAGGTAAATCTGTGTCGTGGACAAGTGCGCGTGCCCGAGCACCCACTGCACATCGCTCAAGGACAGGCCCGGGTCGTCGACCATCCGCTGCGCCGCGGTGTGGCGCAGATCGTGCAACCTCCAGCTTGTGCCCAACGCGGCGTTGGCTCGCTGCAGCACCCGACGGGCTGCGGGGTAGCTCAGCGGTCGGTGTGGGCTGCGGCGGGTCAGCCACAACGCCTGCTCCCCCACCGGGCGTAGCTGGTGCTGTTGATAGAGCCGCAGCCACACGAACGCGTCCGCCGATGCCGGCAGCCACTGCTCCCGGCCGCTGCCCTTGCGGATCACAGCGATGCGTTGCGTGCCGGCGTCCACGTCGGCGATGTTCACGCCGAGCAGCTCCGAGGCGCGGGCTCCGGTACTGACCCAGAACGCGAGCAATGCCCGGTCCCGGTCACAGCCGGCGACCGCGAACAGTGCGTCGAACATGCGGTCCGGCAGCGCCCGCGGGATGCGCTCAGGCAGCTTCTGCCGCAACGGCGCCCGCCGGCCCGACTCGTGCGGGTGCATCGGATTGTGGTGCGCAGCCGAGCGACGGCCCTGGCGGCGCTCGGACGCCGGCACCGGATTGGCCAGCGGGCCGTGTCCGGCTTCCATCCGGTGGGCGTAGAAGCCCTTCATCACCGCCAGGTTGTGATTGATCGTTGCCGGCGCGTACCCGACAGTTGCCCCCGCCGCCGTGAGCCGGGGACGCGCGACGAAACGCATCCACAACACGAAGTCACGGACCTCCACGCCGCCCGCCGCATCCCAAGCGACATCGATCGCCGCCAGGAACCGCCACCACCGCATCAACGCCTGCGCGTAGGACCGTGCCGAGCTCGCCTCAGCCGCGCCGCTCACCAATGTCGCCAAGAAGTCGTCGATCTCCCCGATCGCTCGACCAGCCGCATCACGAACCTCGAAACCTGCGGGCGCCGTGCACGGTGCGACTTCCCCGATACGGGCAACGACGATGCTGCTCACATCACGCGGAGACGTGTCGTTGCTCTGCTCGGCCAAGGGGACCACCAGCTCTCTACTCGAAGAGCATCAGATCACCACGCACAGCACCTCAAACCGACGCAACCGCCCGCCCCGGCGGCGCGTCCCCTGCGCCCTTCAAGCGAGTGACGGCAGGGACATCGATCGCATTCAGGTCACTGGTGCGGTCAATAGGTCGTGGGTCAGGA
>JBBQUW010000057.1:0-5027 GCA_038212095.1 Gaiellales bacterium
CGCGCGGCCTTCGCGCGGCTGGGCGCGCGGGCGGGATGAACGGACCCGCCACGCGGCGCACCAAGATCGTCTGCACGATCGGTCCCGCCTCGGCCTCGCCGGAGTTCGTCGAGCGGCTTGCCTGGGCCGGCATGGACGCCGCCCGGCTCAACTTCTCTCACGGTTCGCGCGACGATCATCTGGCGGTGATCGGGGCTGTCCGCCAGGCGCAGGAGGTGATCGGACGGCCGCTGGCCGTGATCGCCGACCTGCAGGGGCCCAAGATCCGGATCGGCACGCTGGCCGACCCGCGGGCGGTGAACGTGGGGGACTCGCTGGTGCTGGCCGCCGTGGGCGAAGGAGCGCCGGGCGACATCGAGGTCACGTTCCCGGGCCTGGCCGACGTGGTGCAGCCCGGCACGGAGCTGCTGATCGACGACGGGCACGTGCGCGTGCGGGTCGAGGCGGCCGGCAACGCCCGCGTCGAGTGCCGGGTCGAGGTGGGGGGTCTGATCTCGTCAGGCAAGGGCGTCAACCTGCCCGGCACGCCGCTGCCGATCCCGTCGCTGACCGAGAAGGACATCTCCGACCTCGACTTCGCGCTGGGCAACGGCGTCGACTACGTCGCGCTCTCGTTCGTGCGCTCGGCGACCGACGTGGTCGGTCTGCGAGACCGGATCGCGACAGCACGGTCGAGCGCCCGCGTGATTGCCAAGATCGAGAAGGCCGAGGCCGTGGCCAACCTGGACGCGATCGTCGCCGTCTCGGATGCGGTGATGGTGGCGCGCGGCGATCTGGGCGTCGAGATCGGTGTGGCGGACGTCCCGCTGGTGCAGAAGCTGATCATCCGCTCCGCCCGCGACGCCGGCCGCACCGTGATCACGGCCACTCAGATGCTGGAGTCGATGATCCATCAGCCCGAGCCGACTCGGGCCGAGGCGTCGGACGTGGCCAACGCGGTGCTGGACGGCACCTCGGCCTTGATGCTGTCCGGAGAGACCGCGGTTGGGCGCTACCCGCTCGAGGCGGTGGCGATGATGAACCGCATCGCACGGGCCGTCGAGCCCTCGCTCACCTACCGCGATCCCACCCGAGGCCGCGAGAGCGAGATGTCGGCCATCCTCTCGCACGCCGCCTGCGACATCGCCGAGGAGCTGGACGCGCCGGTGATCGCCGTGCCCACCCAGTCCGGCTCGACCGCGCGTCAGGTGTCGCGGTTTCGCCCCCGCCGGCCGATCGTGGCGGCCAGCCCGTACCCGCATGTGCTGCAGCAGCTTGCGCTGGACTGGGCGGTGGTGCCGATCGTGATCGACGACGCCAGTTCGATCGAGGATCTGTGGCAGCGCGTGGCGGACGCGATCAAGGACAGCGGCCTGGTCGAGGCCGGCGACCGGGTCGTGCTGACCGGCGGCACGCTTTTGAACCTGCCTGGCACCACCAACCACATCCTCGTGCATACGATGGAGTAGGAGTTTGGCCACCGGCGTCGAAACGCGATCGGTGGCCACCTCTCGTTCGCTGCGTCCGTCCGGCACGCCGTTCCCGAAGCGGCGACTGGCCGCGGCGGCGGTGCTCCTGCTGATGGCCGCGCTGTACGTCAGCCCGGTGCAGAAGTACCTGCGCTCAAGCGAGCGGCTGAACACGTCGCGGGCGGAGATCGCGGCGCTGCAGCGCCGTCACGATCAGCTGCTGCGCGACTCGCAGGCGCTGCAGACGACGCAGCAGATCGTGCTGCTGGCGCGGGAGTGCGGATGGGTCTATCCGGGTGAGACGTCGCTGGTGATCCAGGACATCCATCCGCGCGTCGGCGCCCAGTGCAGATGAGCATCGCTACGCTGATCGCATCGACGATCTGGCGATAATCGGCACCCAGCTGGGACGGCCTGCCCGTGCATTCCTGCGGGTTGCGGCGCGCTGCCCGCACGGCGCACCGGCGGTAGTGCACGAGGTCGGATACGGGCCGGGAGGCGAACCGTTTCCCACCACCTTCTACCTCACCTGCCCGTCGGCGGTCGAGCGGCTGGGCGTGCTGGAGGACGCCGGCGGCGTCGAGCGATACCAGCGCCTGATATCCGTCGACACCGAGGCGGCGGCGTCGTATCGGTGGGGTGCGCGGCGCCAGCGCCAGCTGCGGCGGCCGGCGGCCGTGATGCTGGACGGCGGCCGCTCGCTGAGGCTCGGCATCGGCGGCACGGAGCGGGATGGCGCCGTCAAGTGCCTGCATGCCCACGCAGCGTTCGCCCTGGCGGAGCCAGGCTACGAGCTGGGCCGGCGGATGCTGGACGAGGCTGCGCCGCTGTTTCCGCTCGATCGGTGCTGCTGCCGATGAGCGCGAGGTCGGAGCTCGCGTTGATGGAGTGGCAGGCCGGCGCCGAGCGCCTCGAGCAGCTGGACGTGGGAGGTCGCCGCGAAGCGGTCTACCGGTCGGTCGTGAACGAGATCGTGGCCGAGCTGCACCGCCGGATGGGGCAGGCCTACACGGTGGCCGAGCTGGTGGCCGAGTACGAGGCGAGCGCCGCGTGGTGTCGCCATGTGGCGCAGATGACCACCGAGCAGGTGTGGGCGCACGACCTGACGATCGTGCAGGACGCGGCCTTTGCCCGCTTTGCCCGCGACGCGGTCGACTACCGGCTGTAGCCCGCCGCCGGACGACGCGTACTAGGCGTCGTCGGCCGGGCGGATCACGATCTGATCGGCCTCGATCCGCACCACCAGCGCGCGCCGCGATGCCCAGTGCTCGGCGAACAACGGGTCGTCCCGGACGGCGCCGTCGAGCCAGAATCCATAGCCCTCGTCACCGGTGTCCAGCACCGCCTCGAAGCTGGGTGCCCGGCGCGTGCCACTGCCGCGGCCGCGGCCGCCTCTGCGCCGTCGCTTTGCGGTACCGTCGCCGTTGCCGTCCGACGGTTCGCGGTCGTCGCCGGCGGCCACCGCGACCGGCTGTTCGGCGCCCGTCTTCTTGCGACCGCCGCGCGATCGCCGGCGCGGCTTGGTGTCCATCTCGGGCTCGTCCGCCTCCGGTGGAATCACCGGCGGCGGCACGTCGCTGCCCGAGGCCTCGGACGCCACGTCGCGGCGCAGGATGCCGTGCTGTGACCGGAAGGCGGAGATGCTGGCGGGGGTGGAGTTGAGCGTGTGGGCGATCCACACGTCCGTCATCCCCTGCGCGACCCATTCGCGGATCTCCGCGAGGTAGGGCTTGAGCGTCGCCTTTTGGGTCGTCATCGCGCTCTAGTCTACCGGGGGTTGGCCGGCGGGGCGTCCGGGCCACCGATCCGATCCACCATCTTCACCGGCGGAGCCGCCACCGCGGCTGCCGCGCGAGAAACGCGACTCCCGGGCGGCTGATGATGCACGCTGATCGGGTCGTGCGCGGGCGACGCCAAGCCGCCGCGCGTATATGCGGGAAATTCCTGTTGAGCGGACGCCGCCCCACGGCTACCCTACGACTGCGTCTGGTCGGATATCCCGGTCGGAGCCTGAAGGGGTGTGCACCATGGGGTCGACGGCGAAACGGCTCGAAATCGTGGCAGAGCCCTCCGAATGGATCTCGGGGATGAGCGCGAAGGGTGAGTTCCGTTGTGCGGGCTGCGGGTACGGCGTGACCGTGTATCGGACGCTGCCCGACTGTCCGATGTGCCGCGGCAACGAGTGGCAGCGTGTGCCGTGGCGGCCATTCAGCCGCTCGTTCGCGCCCTCGGGCGACGCTCGCTGACGCACGGCTCACGGACAGGTCGCGGGACGACCATCTACACTCGTCCGCGTGAACGCCGGCCCGCGAATGCTCTACCCGCTGGTGTTCGTCGCGGGGGCAACCACGATGTCGACCGAGATGACGGCGGCGCGGCTGTTGGCGCCCTTCTTCGGTGCCTCGATCCTGGTCTGGGCGAACATCATCGGCCTGATCCTGATCTACCTCTGCGCCGGCTACTTCCTGGGTGGCCGGCTGGCCGATCGCCACCCGCACATGCCCTATCTGGCCCGCCTGCTCCTGATCGCGTCGGCGGCGATCGCCGTCACGCCGTTCCTCGCCCGGCCGCTGCTCGATGCCGCGGTGGGCGCGTTCGCCAGCGCGTCGGTGGGCGCCTTCCTGGGCTCCTTCTTCGCTGCCATGCTGATCTTCTCGGTGCCGATCACGCTGCTTGGCATGGCATCGCCGTTCGCGGTCAGGCTGGGTGTGACCAGTGTCGAGAAGGCGGGCGAGGTGGCCGGCCGGATGTACGCGCTCTCGACCGCCGGCAGCATCCTGGGCACCTTCCTGCCGGTGGCGGTGCTGATTCCGGCCATCGGCACCCGCCGCACCATGCTGTGTACCGCGGCGCTGCTGGCGCTGGCGGCGGTGCCGGCCCTGGGCAGGCGCTACCTGTTGGTGCCGGTCGCGATCTCGGCCCTGGCACTGCTCCCGACCGGGCTGGTCAAGCCCGGCGCGGGCGTGATCTATGAGGGGGAGTCGCCGTACCAGTTCATCCAGGTCGTGCAGCAGCCTGACGGCAGTCGCGTGCTGCACCTGAACGAGGGCTGGGCGGTGCACTCGGTGTGGCGGAAGGGCCAGGTGCTGACGGGCGGCTACTGGGATCACTTCCTGCTCGCGCCCGTGCTGCACGGCGGCTCGGGCATGCACAGCCTGGCCATGATCGGCTACGCCGGCGGAACGGTCGGCCGCGCCTACGGCGTCTACTGGCCGCAGGTCAATGTGCTTGGGATCGAGCTGGACGGGGACGTCACCGCCGCCGGTCGAACCTACCTCGGCCTGGGGGAGAACCCGCGGGTACGCGTGGCCACCGCGGACGGCCGCACGTACCTGGAGCAGAACACGAGCCGCTACGACGCGATCTTCCTGGACGCGTTCCGCCAGCCCTACATCCCGTTCTACCTGACCACGCAGGAGTTCTGGTCGCTGACGCTGCAGCGGCTCGCGCCCGGCGGCATGGTGATGGCGAACGTGGGCCGGGTGCCGGGCGACAACCGGCTGCCCGATGCGATCGCCGGCACCATGGCGAGCCGTTTCGCCTCGGTCTACGAGTGGTCGGCGGGCGCCTACAACGTGA
>JBBQUW010000058.1:0-4568 GCA_038212095.1 Gaiellales bacterium
CTGGCTGTTGGGTCGGGGGATCGAGGAGTGATCGACATGGCGTTATTGAGCGTGATCCGGCGCTGGCATTTCCGCGAGGAGATGCCGATCCGGGAGATAGAGCGGCGCACAGGCTTGTCGCGCAACACGATCCGCAAGTACCTGCGCGCGGGCACGGTGGAACCGCAGTTCAAAGTTCCCGAGCGGCCGAGCAAGTTGGACCCGTTCGCCGAGAAGCTGTCAGGGTGGCTGCGGATCGAGGCCGGCAAGTCGCGCAAGCAGAAGCGCACGGCCAAGCAGATGCATGTCGATCTTGTGGCCTTGGGTTACGTCGGCTCCTACGGGCGCGTCGCTGCCTTCGTGCGTGCCTGGAAGGCCGACCGCCAGCGCGATGCTCAGACCAGCGGCCGCGGCACGTTCGTGCCCCTGGTCTTCGCGCCGGGCGAGGCCTTCCAGTTCGATTGGAGCGAGGACTGGGCCTTGCTCGGCGGCGAGCGGACCAAGCTGCAGGTGGCGCACACCAAGCTCTCGCACAGCCGGGCGTTCATCGTACGAGCCTATCCGCTCCAGACCCACGAGATGCTGTTCGACGCGCTGACCCAGGCGTTCCGTGTGCTGGGCGGGGTGCCGCGGCGCGGGATCTTCGATAATATGAAGACCGCGGTCGATCGTATCGGGTTGGGCAAGGCGCGGCAGGTCAACGCCCGGTTCGCAGCGATGGCCAGCCATTACCTGTTCGAGCCCGATTTCTGTAACCCGGCCTCGGGGTGGGAGAAGGGCCAGGTCGAGAAGAACGTCCAGGATGCGCGTCGCCGGCTGTGGCAACCGCTGCCCAGCTTCCCCGATCTGGACACCCTGAACGCGTGGCTCGAGCAGCGCTGTATTGAGCAGTGGGGCGAGATCCAGCATGGCGTTCTGCCCGGCACGGTCGCCGATGTGCAGGCCCAGGAGGTTGCCAGCCTGATGCCGGCGGGCCGCCCCTTCGACGGCTTCGTCGAGCACACCAAGCGGGTATCGCCGACCTGCCTCGTGCACTTCGAGCGCAACCGCTACAGCGTGCCTGCCTCCTTCGCCAACCGCCCGGTCAGCATGCGGATTTACCCGGAGCGGATCGTCATCGCCGCCGAGGGGCAGATCCTGTGCGAGCATGCACGGATCGTCGAGCGATCCCATCACCTGCCGGGTCGGACGATCTACGACTGGCGGCACTATCTGGCAGTGATCCAGCGCAAGCCCGGAGCCCTGCGCAACGGGGCGCCGTTCGTCGATATGCCCGAGGGCTTCCGGCGGCTGCAAGGCCATCTGCTCAAGCACAACGGCGGCGACCGGGAGATGGTGGAGATCCTGGCGCTTGTCCTGCAGCACGATGAGCAAGCCGTGCTCTGTGCCGTCGAGCTGGCGCTGGACGCGGGCGTGCCTACCAAGACCCATATCCTCAACATCCTGCACCGATTGGTCGACGGCAAAGCGGACAGGGTCGCCAGGATCGACGCCCCACAGGCTCTGAGCCTGGGGCGCGAACCGGAGCCTAACGTCGAACGCTACGACGCCCTGCGCGACAAGGAGCTGCGCCATGCGTCATGATCCCGCCAGCGCTGCCGTCGTGGTCATGCTGCGCGGGCTCAAGATGTATGGCATGGCCCAGGCCGTCAGCGAGCTCCTGGAGCAGGGATCGCCGGCGTTCGACGGCGCCGTTCCGACCCTCTCTCAACTACTCAAGGCCGAGGTGGCCGAGCGGGAGGTCAGGTCGATCACCTACCAGATCAAAGCCGCCCGCTTCCCCGCCTACAAGGATCTCGCCGGGTTCGACTTCGTCTCCAGCGAGGTCAATGAAGCCATGGTCCGCCAGCTGTATCGCGGCGAGTTCATCGATGGCGCCGACAATGTCGTGCTGATCGGCGGACCGGGAACCGGCAAGACGCACATCGCGACAGCGCTCGGCGTCCAGGCGGTCGAGCATCATCGCAAGAAGGTGCGGTTCTTCTCGACCGTCGATCTGGTCAACGCGCTCGAGCAAGAAAAGGCCATGAACAAGGCGGGCCAGCTTGCCGAGCGGCTGCTCCGCCTCGACCTCGTCGTCCTCGACGAGCTCGGCTACCTGCCGTTCAGCCCTTCAGGCGGCGCCTTGCTGTTCCACCTCCTCAGCAAGCTCTACGAGCGCACCAGCGTCATCATTACCACCAACCTCAGCTTCAGCGAGTGGGCTGGCGTGTTCGGCGATCCCAAAATGACCACGGCACTGCTGGATCGCCTCACCCACCACTGCCACATCCTCGAAACCGGAAACGACAGCTTCCGGTTCAGGGCCAGCGCTGCCACCGGCAAGCCCAGGAAGGAGAAAATCCGTGACTTGACCAACACATCACCAAGCGTGGCATAACCCGCAAGCCGGGTCACCTCTCGATGGAAACCCCGGATCAACTCTCAGCGGAAATCAACAGCCAGTGCTCTGTCGCGACGCGGTCGAGCGACGCGACCGATTGATCGAGCAACTCGCGTCGCTGCCGCCTGTTCAAGGTGCGCTCGACCAGATCGTGCGGCGGTTCGGGACCGACACCGTGGCGGAGGTGACGGGTCGTTCGCGCCGCATCGTCCGCAAGCGCGGGAATGACGGCGTTGACCGGCTCGCGATCGAGGGGCGGCCTGCGGGCGCCAACCTCGCCGAGACCTCGGCCTTCCAGGACGACGAGAAACGCATCCTCGTCTTCTCCGACGCGGGCGGCACGGGGCGCAGCTACCACGCCGACCTCGGCGCCAAGAACCAGCGGCTCCGCATTCATTACCTGCTCGAAGCCGGGTGGAAGGCTGACGCCGCGATCCAGGGGCTTGGGCGCACCAACCGCACCCACCAGGCGCAGCCGCCCCTGTTTCGGCCGATCGCCACCGACGTGCGCGGCGAGAAGCGCTTCCTGTCGACCATCGCGCGCCGGCTCGACACCTTGGGCGCGATCACGCGCGGGCAGCGCCAAACGGGTGGGCAAGGCATGTTCCGCGCCTCCGATAATCTCGAGAACGAGTATGCGCGGGCGGCACTGCGCCAACTCTACATGCTGCTCCTTCTCGCCAAGGTCGAAGGCTGCTCGCTCGGTCGTTTCGAGGACGCCACCGGCCTGTCGTTGACCACCCGCGACGGCGCGGTCCGCGAGGAGCTGCCGCCCATCACGCAGTTCCTGAACCGCGTGCTGGCGCTGCCGATCAGCTTGCAGAACCTCTTGTTCGATGTGTTCGACGGGCTGCTCGCCGCACGCGTCGAAGCGGCAGTCGCGGCGGGCAGCTTCGACCGGGGCGTCGAGACCGTCAGCGCGGCGTCGCTCCGCATCGTCGACCGGCGCACGGTTTACACCCACGCCGCCACGGGCGCCGAGACGCGCGCGTTCGAGTTGGTGCGGCTCGACCGGACCGACGCAACGACCTTGGTCGACGCGCTCGACCTCGCCCGCGAGCGCCGTGGCCGCCTGCTGGTCAACGCACGCTCGGGCCACGCGGCCGTCCAGGTCGCGGCCGCCAGCATCACGCTTGACGACGGCGAGGTCGAACGCCGGGTTCGCCTCGTCCGGCCGACCGAGCGAAAAAATATCGCCGAGGCGGCATTCGCGGGCAGCCATTGGGAGGAGGTCGGCGAGGCGGCGTTCGCATCGGCGTGGGACACCGAAGTCGCGAGCCTGCCCGAGTTCGTCGAGAGCCGGTTCTGGATCGTCACCGGCCTGCTGCTGCCGATCTGGCGGCGACTGCCCGACGACGGCTGCCGCGTCTACCGGCTGCAGACCGATGATGGCGAGCGCGTGCTCGGCCGGCTGGTGTCGCCCGCCTGGATCGCCGACAGCCTCGGGACTGAGGCGCCCACCGTCGCACCGGACGAGGCCTGGGCCGCGGTTCTCGACCGGGGCGATCTGCTTCAGCTCGCCGACGGCCTCGCCGTTCGCCGCTCGCGCGTGATGAACGTCGAGCGCGTCGAACTCACCGGAGCCACCGACGGCATGGTCGACCGGCTGAAAACGATGGGGCTCGTCTCCGAAATCATCAGCTGGCGGCTGCGGCTGTTCGTGCCCGTCGATGCACGCGGGCCGGCGATCCTGGGCGCGGTGCTCGAACGACACCCGCTCGCGCGCGTGGTCGCCAGGACCTCGCCTCAAGCCGTGGCGGCCTGAGGTGGCCGTCGTGGAAGGCCAAGCGGCCGATCTGGCGCACCGTCTCGCGCGCAATGCCGAGGCGGTGTGCCGCGAGTACCTCTCCAACGGGCGGCGGGAGGGCTCCTACTGGCTGGTGGGCGACGCCACGAACACACCCGGGCGCAGCCTCTACGTCCGCCTGCGCGGACCCGACTCCGGCAAGGGCGCGGCCGGCAAATGGACCGATTATGTTGCGCCGACGGTTATGTTGCGGCCCGGCGCTGGGCGGCGGTGTTGCAGGCGATCGGCAGCTTCTACGCAACATAACGTTAGCTCATCGGGGCGGGTCGCGTGATGCCCCGCGACGCTTCCGAGCTGGCGCGGCGGCTCGCGCGCGACGCCGAGGCGGTCTGCCGCCATTACCTGTCGAAGGGGCGACGCCAGGGCCGCTACTGGACGGTGGGCGACGTGCGCAACACG
>JBBQUW010000059.1:0-2358 GCA_038212095.1 Gaiellales bacterium
GGCGCCGAGCGCGAGCGCCTTGACGACGTCGGCACCGGAGCGGACACCGCTGTCGAGCAGGATCTCCAGCTCATCACCGACGGCATCCGCGATCGCCGGCAGTGCGTCGAGCGACGCAATCGCCCCATCGACCTGGCGACCACCGTGGTTGGAGACGATCACCGCATCCATCCCGTGCTCGAGGGCGGCGCGAGCGTCGTCGGGGTGCAGGATGCCCTTCAGGGCCAGCGGCAGGGTGGTGCGCGAGCGCAGGAACTCCAGGTCTGCCCAGGTGAGCTTGGGGTTGGAGAACTGCATCACGAACTGGCCCACCGCCGCCTGCGGATCCTCCTCGGGCGAACGCTCCAGCAGCCCGCGGAAGACCGGATCCGACACGTAGTTGGCGATCCCGACACCCTGCAGAAACGGCTGCCACGCCTGCTGCAGATCACGCGGCTTCCAGCCGGGCAGGAACGTATCCACCGTGACGATCACCGCTGCGTAGCCGGCCGCCTCGGCCCGGGAGACCAGGCTGGCGGCGAGGTCGCGGTCCCCGGGCCAGTAGAGCTGAAACCACTTTGGGCCGCTGCCCTGCGCGGCGATCGCCTCCAGCGGGTGCGAGGAGACGGTGCTGACGGCCATCGGCAGGCCGACCGCGCCAGCCGCTCGCGCGACCGCGAGCTCGCCGTCCTCGTGGGCGATCGACTGCACGCCGATCGGCGCCAGTCCCAGCGGCGCGGGCAGCTCGGTGCCCAGCACGGTCACGCCGAGGTCGCGAGCCGATACGTCACGCAGCATCCGGGGGACGAGACGCCAGCGGGAAAACGCGGCTTCGTTGGCGCGCATCGTGTCCTCGCTGCCGGCGGCGCCGAACACGTAGTCAACGGCACGGGGCTCGGCCTGGGCGCGCACCGCCTCGGCCAGCGCCCTGATCGCCACCGGCTGCGGCGGGGTCTCGCCCGCCATCCCCCGCAGGAAGATCTCCGCCTGGTAGGAGGCGAAGGGCGGGCCGAAGGCGGGCGGATCGCTCACTCGTGCTCTTGGAGCTCGCGCTTGAGGACCTTGCCGGTCGGGTTGCGCGGCAGCTCTGAGATGAACACGACCTCGCGCGGGACCTTGTAATTGGCCAGGTTGTCCTTGACGTAGGCCTTGGCCTGGTCCTCGGTCAGCTCTTGGCCCTTGCGCACCACGACGAACGCCTTCAGACGCTGACCAAACCTGTCGTCCTCGACGCCGATCGCGGCGACCTCTTCGACCGCCTTGTGCCCGGCGAGCAGCGCCTCGATCTCGGCGGGAAAGACGTTCTCGCCTCCGGACACGATCATCTCGTCGTCGCGACCGTCGATGAAGAGCAGATCGTCGTCGTCGAAGTGCCCGACGTCGCCCGAGGACATCAGACCCCGGACCTGCTCCTTGGTCTCGCCGCCGGTGTAGCCCTCGAACTGCGCCGCGTTGCCGACGAAGATCCGCCCGGTGCTGCCGGTCGGCACCTCGTTGCCGTGATCATCGAGGATCTTGACGATCGACCCGCGCACAACCCCGCCGACTGTGCCGGGCTCGAGCTTGAGGTCGGTCGGCGTGGCGATCGTCGCGTAGGCGATCTCGGTCGATCCGTACAGGTTGTAGACGACCGCCCCGAACGCTTTGAGCGCCCGCTTGACCAGCTCAGGCCCAACCGCCGAGCCGCTGACGAAGATGATCCGTAGCGCTGACGAGTCGGCCGCCTTGAGCTTGTCCTCGCCGAGATCGAGGATTCGCTGCAGCATTACCGGCACCACCACGATCGCCGACGCCCTGTTCTCCTCCAGGCTGTGGAGCGTCACCTCGGGATCAAAACGCCGGCGCACGACCAGCGTGGAACCGAGGCCCAAACCAAGCGCCATCATCGCGAAGCCAAGCGCGTGGAACATCGGCGCGCACAGCTCAGTGGTCTCGCGGGCGCGGAAGGGCACCTTGCCGAGCAGGCCACCGATCATCGACAGTGACTTGGGCTCCGAGCGCGGTGCACCTTTCGGCGTGCCCGTCGTGCCGCTGGTGAGGATCACGATCTTGGGCCCGACGCCAGGTTTGGGTGGCGGGGCTGTCGAGTGCGCGAGGATCAGCGCGTCGAGCGTGTCCTCGTCGTCGGTCTCGTCGTCATCGATCCACGCGCGCCAGCGGCCGCGCGGAGGCTCGACGCCCTCGAGCACCTCCGTGTACTCGTCGTCGTATACGAGCAGGTCGGTGCCTTCACGGCCAGCCACCTCGCGGATCTGCGGACCGGCGAAGGAGGTGTTGAGCAGGATGATGCGCGCGCCGCATTTGGCCGCGGCGAACATCGCGTCGAGAAAGCCACGGTGGTTGCGGACCAGGATGGCCACGCCGTCGCCGGCCTTCAGA
>JBBQUW010000060.1:0-1826 GCA_038212095.1 Gaiellales bacterium
CTACTCGCCGAGGCCGACGCGCTCGGCCTAGACCATGACCGCTTCAAGGCTGACCTCCGCAAGCGCTCGGGCACCGACCGGATCGCGCAGGACGTCGAGTCCGCAGATCTCAGCGGTGTGTCAGGGACCCCGAGCTTCTTCATCGACGGTCACCGCTACCAGGACGCCTACGACGTCGCGTCGCTGTCGCGCGCGGTCAAGCTCGCCGGGGCGCGGTCAGTACTGACCTCATGAACGCGCCTGCCCAGTTCGCTTGGCCGGCGGTATGACACGGCCGGCGGGGATCGCATAGGCTGCGATCGGCCGTGAGGAGAAGATCATCGTAGACGTGGACCTCAAAAGCCTGCTGGGCGGCGGCGCGAAGCTGGCCGAGCGTTTCGGGGACGAGGCCTACTACATCGCACTGTGCATCCGCAGCGGCCTCGTGCGCCCCGTACTGCCCCACCGCATCGCGAGGATGCTCCTGGCGTTCGAGCGCTACGGCCTGTTGGCCGGCGCGGTGACGATTGGCGCGATCCGCCACGGCGATCAGGTGGCGATCCGTGACGAACGTGGCGAGGTCACCTACCGCGAGCTGGACCTGCGGTCCACCGCGCTGGCCAACGCCTGGCGTGAGGAGGGTCTCAAGGCCGGGGACGGCGTGGCCATCCTGGTCCGCAACCACCGGGGCTTTCTCGACGCGATGTTCGCCGCCGCCAAATGCGGCGCGCGCATCATCCTGCTCAACACGTCCTTCGCCGGTCCGCAGATCCGCGAGGTGGCCGGTCGTGAGGGCACCGACCTGCTCGTCTATGACGACGAGTTCGCGGACCTGCTTGAGGGCGTCGAGCCTCCGCGCGGCCGCTGGCGGGCGTGGATCGATGACGACGAGGCCGACGACGAGGACACGCTTGACGCGCTGATCCTTACGCACTCGACGGCCCCGCCACCCAAACCCGGCGTCGGGCCCAAGATCGTGGTCCTCACCAGCGGCACGACGGGCACGCCGAAAGGTGCGCCGCGCTCGGAGCCCAAGTCCCTGTCGATGATCGGTGGCCTGCTCGGCAAGGTGCCCTTCCGTGCCCGCGAGACCACTGAGCTGTGCGCGCCGATGTTCCACGCGCTTGGCTTCGCGATGATGGCGCTCGGTTTGGGCCTCGGTTCCACGCTGGTCGTGCGCCGGCGTTTTGATCCCGAGGTGACGCTCCACAGCCTCCAGGAGAACCGTGCGTCGGCGATGGTGGTCGTGCCGGTGATGCTGCAGCGCATCCTCGATCTTGGCGAGGACAAGCTCAAGGCGGCCGACTCGTCGACGCTACGGATCATCTTCGTCAGCGGCTCGGCGGTTGGGCCTGAGCTGGTCAAGCGGGCGCTGAAAGCGTTCGGGGCGGTCGTCTACAACCTGTACGGATCGACCGAGATCGCCTACGCGACGATCGCCACACCGACCGACCTCAAGCTCGAGCCCGGCACGGTCGGCGGGGTTGTGCGCGGGTCGATCGTCAAGATCCTCGACGATGACGGCAACGAGGTGCCGCCCGGCAGGACCGGGCGGATCTTCGTCGGCAACGCGGCGCAGTTCGAGGGCTACACCGGCGGCGAGACCAAGGAGCAGATCCGGGGTCTGATGTCCTCAGGCGACGTCGGGCACTTCGACGACGACGATCTGCTCTTCATCGACGGTCGCGACGACGAGATGATCGTGTCCGGGGGCGAGAACGTCTTTCCCGCGGAGATCGAGGCGCTGCTCGCCGGGCACAAGGCGGTCGAAGAGGTCGCCGCGATTGGCGTCGAGGACGACAGGTTCGGTCAGCGTCTGAAGGCGTTCGTGGTCGTGCGCAAGGGCC
>JBBQUW010000061.1:0-1777 GCA_038212095.1 Gaiellales bacterium
TCGCCAGCACCACCAGGAGCGCGGCAACCACGGCCAGCACTCCGGACACCATCACCTTCTCGCGCGTGCGCAGGGTGTATGGCGTGCGAACGGCCTGTCCATGCCCAGGCGGCAGGATGAGCATCGGCCGAGTGTAAGGGCCCTCAGGGCTCGCGTACGAGCAGCCCGGGCGTCAGCTCAGCCGGCCGGGTGTGGCCGGTCAACCCGATCGTGAGGTCGAGCTCGGCGAGCAGCCCGCGCAGGACCGCGAGCACGCCCTGCTCGCCGCCCGCCGCCAACCCCCACAGATAGGGGCGGCCAACGAGGACCGCGTCGGCACCGAGTGCGAGCGCCTTGACGACGTCGGCGCCGGAGCGGACGCCGCTGTCGAGCAGGATCTCCAGCTCATCACCGACGGCATCCACGATCGCCGGCAGTGCGTCGAGCGACGCGATCGCCCCGTCGACCTGGCGACCGCCGTGGTTGGAGACGATCACCGCATCGATCCCGTGCTCGCGGGCGGCGCGAGCGTCGTCGGGATGCAGGATGCCCTTCAGGGCCAGCGGCAGGGTGGTGCGCGAGCGCAGGAACTCCAGATCGGCCCAGGTGAGCCTGGGGTTGGTGAACTGGACCACGAACTGCCCGATGGCCGCCTGGGGATCCTCCTCGGGCGAACGCTCCAGCAGCCCGCGGAACACCGGATCGGACAGATAGTTGGCGGTGCCGATCCCCTGGAGAACAGGCTGCCAGGCTGCCTGCAGGTCGCGGGGTTTCCAGCCCGGCACGACCGTGTCCACGGTGACGATCACCGCCTCGTAGCCCGCCGCCTCGGCCCGCGACACGAGGCTGGCGGCAAGCCGACGATCGCTCGGCCAGTAGAGCTGAAACCACTTAGGGCCACCGCCCTGCGCGGCGATCGCCTCGAGCGGGTGCGAGGAGACGGTGCTGACGGCCATCGGCAGCCCGACCGAACCGGCGGCCCGAGCGACCGCGAGCTCACCGTCAGCATGCACGATCGACTGCGCGCCGATCGGCGCCAGGCCGAGCGGCGCCGGCAACTCGGTGCCGAGCACGGTCACGCTCAGATCGCGGACCGAGATGTCACGGAGCATCCGCGGCACGATCCGCCAGCGGGCAAAGGCGGACTCGTTGGCGCGCATCGTGTCCTCGCTGCCGGCGGCCCCGAACACGTAGTCGGCCTCGCGAGGTCCGATCTGGGCACGGGCCGCCTCGGCCAGGGCGGCGATCGCCACCGGCTGCGCCGGCGTCTCCCCCGTCATGCCCCGCAGGAAGATCTCCGCCTGGTAGGAAGCGAACGGCGGGCCGAAGGTGGGCGGTTCGCTCACCCGTGCTCTTGAAGCTCGCGCTTGAGGACCTTGCCGGTCGGATTGCGCGGCAGCTCGGAGATGAACACGACCTCGCGCGGGACCTTGTAGTTGGCGAGGTTGTCCTTGACGTATTTCTTGGCCTGGTCCTCGGTCAGCTTCTGGCCCTTGCGAACGACCACAAACGCCTTCAAACGCTGACCGAACCTGTCGTCCTCGATGCCGATCGCGGCGACCTCTTCGACCGCCGTGTGCCCAGCGAGCAGCGCCTCGATCTCGGCAGGAAAGACGTTCTCGCCCCCGGACACGATCATCTCGTCGTCGCGACCGTCGATGAAGAGCAGGGCGTCGTCGTCGAAGTGCCCGACGTCGCCTGAGGACATCAGACCCCGGATCTGCTCCTTGGTCTCGCCGCCGGTGTAGCCCTCGAACTGCGCCGCGTTGCCGACGAAGATCCGCCCGGTCCTGCCGGG